>NZ_JARVSR010000012.1:0-601074 GCF_030209075.1 Pseudomonas sp. lyk4-R2A-10
TGGTTACTTTTGGGGCGTTTGCCAAAAGTGACCCGCCGTAAGGGCGGAACCGCCAGCCGCAACACCCAAAGAAACGGATATTCACCCAAAACAAACCCAAGGCCTGGCCGGCCCAAAGGCCGCCAAGGTCAATGCGCCGTAACCCCCCGCCGAACAGCAGAAGAACTCCCCGGCGCCAGAGCCAACGCCAGCTGCGTCCGATTATGCATATGCGTCAACCGCAAAACCTGCGACACATACAACTTCACCGTGTTCTCGGTAATCCCCAACTCACAGGCAATCTGATAATTGGTCTGCCCCTTGCCCACCAGCCGGGCCACATCGAGCTGGCGCGGCGACAACTGCTCGAAAATCGCCGGTATCTCTGCACTGTCACCCTCTGCCACGGTCTGGGCAGCCGGCGCAGGCCCGCGCCGAACCTTGTCCAGATCCTGATACAAATCATCGATCGACGAAGAAAGATCCTGCAGCTTCTGATTCAGGTGCCCCAGTTGCAGGGTCTTCTGCCGCTCCTGCAGCACCGTTTCCTGACGCCGCAACCCCTCCAGCAACTCATCCAGATCCACCGGTTTCTGGTAGTAATCGGCAATCCCCGCGCGCAACGCCTTGATCACATCCTGCTTGTCGGCGCGGCCGGTAAGCATGATTGCTTCGAACGCCCGGCTCTTGCCGGACACCCCCTGCAGCGCCTGCACCAGCTCGATGCCGTCCATGTCCGGCATGTGCAGGTCGCACAACACCAGGCCGATGGCCGGGTCTTCACTGAAACGCGTGACCGCCTCGCTGCTGGACTCACAGGGCACGCAGCGATAACCGCTGCTCTCAAGAAACTCACAGAGTTCTTCAACGATCAGCGCCTGATCATCGACCACAAGGACTTTTACCGCCGACGTAAGCTTGTTCACGTGCCACTCCATGCCCGGGCCAAAGCTGACCATTCCTGTACCGCCAGCCTATGGCTGTATAACCGCTCATTTGAAAGTAGACGCACTTTCCGACTATGTACATAGCAGTAGTGGCGAGTGGCGACTAATGGATCCAATAAAAAGTCAGGATTGTTCCAACCAGCACAAACGGCGCAAATGGCAGCTTTTTTGACATTTCAGGACTGAAATATCGAAGACGTTCTCTAACCCCTTGACTGGCATGCAGCCAGACTTTTGGCACCAGCAGCACCCACATCGCACTGCAGAGAGCAGCGCCGATAAACGCGCCGAGCAGGTGCTGACCGTCTGTCGCGAGGGCCAGGGCTGTCATTAGTTTCACATCGCCGCCGCCCATTCGCCCCAGCAGGTAACCCGGCAGCGTGAGCGCCAGCGCCAGCAACACCGCCCAGCCGCCCTGCGCCGCATCCGCCCCGAGCCAGGTGCTGCCGGTGACCAGCAACCAGACCAGCGCCAGCGCGCCGACGCCGAGGGTCAGGCCGTTGCCGATGTGGCGTTCGCGGGCATCCTGCGCGGCGCAGAGTGTCAGCCAGATCAGTAGGACAAAGCTGTGCATCCGGTAAAAATCGTCCGTTTTGGCTGAATGATTCTATGCTGATACTACGTAGTGACTGTCAGGGTAGACGCACTCATGAAAACCGGCCTCCCCCGCAAGCAAAAAGGCGCCGCCGCCATCGAATTCGCCTTGGTCTTCGTCATCTTCTTTGCCGTGTTTTACGGGATTGTGAGCTACAGCCTGCCGATGTTGCTGATGCAGGCCTTTACCCAGTCGACGTCCGAAGCAGTGCGGCGTGGCGTGGCACTGGATCCGGCGACCGCCAACTACGCGACCGCGATCCAGAACGTGGCACGCGCCGAACTGACGCGACGCCTGGCGTGGCTACCGTCAGCACTGAACTTCAACGCGGCCACCGACGCCACGATCACCTACGTGGGCGGCCTGCTGACCGTGACCATCAACTACCCGACCAACAAGCTCAATCAGGCGTTACCGTTTCTGGTCTTGCCCGGTATCGGGGCGGTACCCAATCTACCGGCCAACCTGACCGCCAGCTCGAGCCTGCAATTTTGAGTTCCGGTGACAAGCTGTTCGACCGCCTGCTCAATCGTCAAACGTCCACACCGCCAGCGGTCATGGACGACCCCGTGGTGCCCGGCGTCGGTTTGCAGCTGCATCTGGATGGCGAAGGCCAGGTCATCCACCTGACCGGGCCACTGCGCCATGTGCTGGCGCAACAACTGTCCGCCGCTCGCACGCCGCATCTGCTCGATTACCTGCTGCCGCACAGCGCGCTTGCGGTCGAAGGCGTGCCCGCCGACTGGCAGGGACAGTTGCTCGATCTGGATTTTTTCAGCCTCGCCGGTCCGCCGCTGCACTTGCGCGGCTGGGTACAGCCGCAGGGGGATGGCTGGGTTCTGCAACTGCTGGATATCGGCGACCTGCTGAGCGAAAGACGTCAGGCGCACAGCCGCGAGCAATGCCAGTGGCTCGCCGCACACATCCGCGACCACTTGCGGCTCTGCGGCCTGGCGCGTCTGCCACAGGTGCTGGGCGAACAGTTGCAGTGCCTGAGCCAGCGTTTTCAGGTGCCTTGCCTGGCCGTAGCGCTGCTGGATGAAGAGACCGAGGGCTGGCAGATTCATCAGCATTACAGCGCACCCGACGCCCCGCGACTGTGGGATATGGCGCAGCGCCTGGGTACCGGACTCGACAGCCTTAACGGCGCCGCACCGCAACGCGTGCTGCCCGCCGAGCATCCCCGCCTGAGCAGCGTGTTCGGCCCCGCCGAAGGGTTTGCCGTGCCTTACCGCGACGCCCATGGCGTGGCGGCATGGTTGCTCTTCGGCTGTTTCAGCGCGCAGCCACACACCGCCGAGTTGAGCGATCACGACTGGCTGCAACTGGCCGCCGCCGTCGCCGCGCCGCTGCTGGAACGCCTGCGTGAACATCGTCACCACTTGCAGCTGGAACGTCTGGAAATCCTGCAAAGCCTGCTCGGCACCGGTTGGTGGGAGGTGTTCAGCGACAGCGCCGAAGTGCTGCTCGCCGATGCGCTGGCCGTCAGCCTCGGCTTGAGCGCCGGGCGCCTGCCGATTCAGGCCTGGTTCGCCCGGGTGCACCCGGCCGACCGCGAAGAACTGCGCAGCCGCCTGCAAGCCTTGCAGGACGAAGGTCAGGCGCTGGAGCTGTGCGTGCGCCTGCAACCCGTTGATCAGGCGCAACCGCAGTGGTTCCGCTTGCAGGGCCAGTCACTGGGCATCGGCGCCGAGCGGCGTCTCGTAGGCTTCATGCTCGACATCAGCGACATCAAGAACCAGCAACAGCAGGCCGCCGCTGCCCATGCGCGACTGGACAACCTGATCGCCAGCGCGCCAGCGGTGATCTACGTGCAGCGCTATGTCGAGGGCGCGCTGCAGCCGACGTTTTTCAGCGCCAGCCTGCAACCATTGCTGGGCTGGAGCCTTGCCGACTGCGCCGACGGTGCGCTGGTGAATCATGTCCATCCCGACGATCGCGCGGCGTATTTCGAACGCACCCGGCAGTTGTTGCGCGAAGGTTCGGTGAGCACGCGCTACCGGATGCTCGACACCCAGGGCAACACCCACTGGCTGCTCGACGAAGCCAAACTGTTGCGCGACGATCTCGGTCTGCCAGTGGAGGCTGTCGGGCTGTGGCTGGACGTTACCGACGCGACCCTCGCCGCCGAGCGGATCAAGACCAGCGAAGAACGCTATCGCATCCTCGTGGAAGATTCGCCGGCCATGATCTGCCGCTATCGCCCCGACCTGACCCTGACCTTCGGCAACCGGCCACTGGCGATGTATCTGGAGTGCGCCCCGGAACAACTGCCGGGGGTGAATCTGGGCAGCTGGATGTCGGACGAACAACGCGAGGCCTTCGTCCAGCGTCTGGCGCAACTGACTCCGGACGCGCCGGTGAGCAGTGCCGAAATCAACCTGCGCCTGCCGGGGCGCGAACATGCGTGGTGGATCTGGTCGGATCGCGGAGTGTTCGACGAGCAGGGCCGTCTGCTTGAAGTGCAAGCGGTGGGCCGTGACAACACCGAGGTCCGGCGTTCGCAGCAACAACTGACCCAAAGCGCGAAAATGGCCACCCTCGGCGAGATGGCCACGGGGCTGGCCCACGAGATCAATCAGCCGCTGAACGTGATGCGCATGGCCATCGTCAACGTGCTCAAACGTCTGGGCAACGGCGATGTGCAGATCGACTACCTGACCGACAAGCTCAACCGCATCGACACTCAGGTCCAGCGTGCGGCGCGGGTGGTCGATCACATGCGGGTGTTCGGCCGGCGCTCGGAAATCGAACAGCACCCGTTCAATCCGCTCGACGCCATCGAAGGCACCTTGTCGTTGCTGTCCGAAGGTCTGCGCGGCAAAGGCGTCGAGCTACGAATCGGCGAGGCGAACTTCCAGCTGCAGGTGCGCGGGTACGTCGATCAATTGGAACAGGTGTTGATCAACCTGATGGTCAACGCCCGGGACGCGCTGTTGAGCAAGCGTGAATCCAATCGCGACTTCCAGCCGTGGATTGCCGTGCATGCCGAACACGACGAACACGTGGTGCGGCTGTGGGTCGAGGACAACGGCGGCGGCATCGATCCGCGTTTGCTGGAGCGGATTTTCGAGCCGTTCTTCACCACCAAACCGGTGGGCGTCGGCACTGGCCTGGGCTTGTCGGTGAGTTACGGCATCGTCGAGAACATGGGCGGACGCCTGAGCGTGCGCAACGGCGACGACGGCGCCCGGTTCTGCATCGAATTGCCGATCGCCCTCGACGATCAGATCACCAGCGTCGCCCGCCCCGACTGACAACTGAGATTGGCGCCGACATCGACCTGATTGAGGTTGATCCCCAGGGCCATCAACAGCGTGTTGATGAGGGTGTCGAGCAGCGGACTGAGCACCGTATTGATGGTGGTGACCAGCAAGGTCTTCACGGAGCTCAGAATCGCCCCCAATCCACTGACCAGACTGCCCGTCGGGCCATGCATGTTGAGGTTGAGGTTGTTCAGGGTGTCGCTCAGGCTGCTGACCACGTTGCCGGTGCTGTAGCTGTAATAGAACGGCGGCTGGTTGATCTCCGGCAGACTGGCAGCCGGCGGTGCGGAGTAGACATGGGGGATGTTGGCGTTCTGGCCGACGGTGGTATCGGCTGAGATGTCGAGGCCGCCGCCGACGGCAGGGACGCGTGGATCGCAGCTGACCGGCAGCACCAGAAAACGCCGACAGGTCTTCACACCGATATCGATCACCTTCAACGGCTGCACCACCACGGCCGGCGGCGTGACGTTACTGCCGAAAACCGCTGCCGGATCCATCCGGCCGATTTTCAGGTTGGCGACTGAAGTCGTGGTGTTGGTGGTCAGGGTCTTGTTGGTCGGCGTCAGGCAACTGAATGCAGTGACGTAGCTGTTGGCCGCCGCCACATCCAGCGCCACGTCGAGACGAATCGGCCCGGGCAGCACCTCGATCGACGGTGTCTGGCAGGGCGCACCGAGCGCGCACGTCAGCGAATCGATCACCCCCACCAGATTCAGGCTGAGCAAGGCATTCAACGTATTGGTCAGCGGCCCGGCGAGATCGGCCACGGCGTTGACCAGCGACAGAATCGTATCCAGCAAAGGCAGATTGACCGATAACAGAGTTCGCACCTGCGCGGTCTTCACATAAATCCGGTTCGGCCCCAAGGGGTTGGCGGCTGCCAGCCGAGGGTTACCGATAGCCGACAATTGCGGCGGCTCCAGCACCTGCACGCTCGCGGTAATTTGTGCCACGCCAAGGTTGATCGTCTGGTTGGCCACCAGGCCGTTCTGCTTGTTGGCCAGTTGCACGAAGCCCTGAATCAGATCGAACGCCCGCACGTCCACCGCCAGTGCCGTGGCCTGGGTGCCAGCCTGTACCTTCAGCAGGTTGCCCAGCACCACTTGGGTCGCGCCGGCCGCTGCCTTGATCGCCTGCAAGCCGAGGATGGTTGCCGTGGCACTCAGGGTGCCGTTGGGGTCGAGGACGTTGATCGCGGTCTGGACCAGTTGACTGACGGCGATGGTGTTGCCGAGCACTTCACTGTAGCCGCCCGCACTGAGACCGATATCGACCTTCAACCGGTCCAGATAACCGAGCAGATTGATATTGGTGTTGACCAGGCCATTCCAGCTCGCGGCACTGAGCGAGAGGTTGCCGCCCAGCAAGCCACCGAACAACGCATTGAGCACGGCTGACCGCCCCGTATCGACGCTCAATGCGGTGCTGCGGATGGTCAGGGATGCCAATGGTGGCGGCACCGCCGCGACTGCCGTGGCGCTGAGATTGATGGTTGCATTGCGGCCCGCGCCGCCGAAGAGTCCGCCGATGGCACCGGCAAAGCTCTGAGGCACGGTATGACTGACGACGACACGGATCGCTTCGGTGCTGGCGGCATTGACGGCAAACACCCGCAGATTGCTGGCGTCCAGGTTCAGCGTGCCACAGGCGACGGCCAAGGTGCGACCGGCACTGGGAATCGGGAAATTGTTCCGCACGACGCTGGCCTGCGCATAAGCGTTGGCCGTGGCCCCGGCGCCGCAGTTGCCGCCACGGGTCGCGGCTTCAAGGGCGGCGACGTCGGCGATCTGTTGCAGATGACGACGCTCGAGGTACAAGCGACCGCTGTCGACCACCACCAGGATGAACACCAGCGCCATGCCCAGGGTCAGCGCCGCCATCAGGCCAATGGCCCCGCGTTGTCGGGCAGGATCGATGAACGGCGAATGGCGGGACATGGCGCACTCCTTTGCCGGCGCACGGCCGGGCGCAACCTCCATGGATGGGTATGAGTGTAGACACGCGCAGGCAACACTGCTGGCAAGACGCCAGTTTTACCCGCCCATAAAAAACGGGAGCCATTTGGCTCCCGTACTTTTTCAACAGATTAACGCGGTGGATAGTTGGACAGGATCCGCGCCACCGTTTCGCGGATGGCATTGCTGCGATCCGCCGGGTTCGGCGTGCGGCTGAGCATCTGCTCGTCGCTGCCACGCCACACCAGTTTGCCGTCCTTGCCGTCGAGCAGATCGACCTGAATGGTCGCTACTTTATAGGTGATGTTGCGGGTTTCGTTGTACATCGGGGCGCCCCAGTAACCGTTCCACGGGCCGCCCCAACCGCCGCCGTAGTTGGTGGTCACCTGTTGCTGACGGTCCTCGACGATCAGGTAGGTCTGCACAAACAGATCGCCTCGGGCGCCCGAAGCGGCCGGGCGCAGGCCACGCTGATCCAGTTGGTCGGCGACGGCCTGACGGATGCGCTGTTCGGTCAGGTCGCTCTTGATCCTTGGATCGTCGGGGCGGTATTGCAGGGCGGGGTCTTTCCAGCTCCAGCTGCGGTAAGCGGCAAAGTCGCGGCTGGCGTCGAAGTCATGGTTGACCTGGTTGGCGGCGCAGGCACTGAGCAGCGCGGCCACAGCCAATAAAGCGAGACGGCGGAACATGGTTTTTCTCCGGTGGAAGACATGAACCTGAGGGAGCTTCTCATTTGCCAGAAGCTAACTGGGAGGATACGCCGACATGGCCTTCTCGACAGCCTCCCGAATCGCGTCGGTGCGATCACTTTGCTTGCCTTGCGTGCCGGTTTCGGCGCTGGCGCTCCAGACCGGCTGACCACTGCCGGCGTCGAACAGATCGACTCGCACCACCACGACCTGTTCCTGGTAGGTACGCACGATCGGCACCGTGTTGTACATCCCGTAACCGCGGCCGTAACGGTCATATCCGCCGTAGCCGCCGTAGTAACCGTAATCGTCCTGCACCTGACGCAGGCGGGTTTCCAGGCTCAGGTTGGCGCTGACCAGCAGGTCGGCCGGGCGATTGTCATGCAGCGGGCGCAAGCCGCGCTGATCCAGCGCACTGCTGACGGCTTCGGCCACTTGCGCCGAATCCGCCCAGGCCGTACCCGGCGGCAACTGACCGTTGAGCCACGCCCAACTGCGATAGCGCCCGTAATCCCGTGGCGGCGCAGGATAAGCGCTGCGGTCGAAAGTGGTCGCTGCCTGCGGAGGGGCCGGCGGCAACGGTCGCGACTGCGCTACGTAGGGGTTGCTGCCCTGGCAAGCGGCCAACCCCAGACAGATCAGCAGTAACCCTGAATGACCTTTCATATCTCGCTCCGATCAGATCGGCCGGCAGATCCAGTGCAAGTAGCGCCCAAGCCCGGCGAAGCCTGGGTGACGACGGTGGGCGAGTTCCATCTCGAGCAAATCAATCAACTCGGCGCGGGCCTGGAATTCCACCGGCATGTAATCGTGGAAAACCCGCACCCCGCTCTGAGTTTCGACCTGCCACAACCCGGCGAGTTGCGTCGCCAGTTCCCGTGGATCGAGTGGCTGCTGCGGGGTCAGGCTCTGCTTTTCACCGGCCATGTCGTTCTTGCGCATTTTCTTGAAATGGCCTTTGAGCAGGTTCCGGTAAATCAGTGCATCGCGGTTGTAGAACGCCAGCGACAGCCAGCCGCCGGGCTTGGTCAACTGATGCAGCACCGGCAGAATCGCGTGGGGTTCGGCCAGCCACTCCAGCACCGCATGGCACAGCACCAGATCGAAGGGTTCGGTGAGCTGGCCGAGCAGTTCCTGCCAGGGCGCCTGAATGAACGTCGCGGTTTGCCCGGCTTCGGCAAAGCGCTGGCGTGCGCCTTCGAGCATCGGTTCGGCCGGCTCGGTGAACGTCACCTGGTGCCCGCGTTCAGCCAGCCACAACGACATGTGGCCCAGGCCGCCACCGATGTCGAGCACCCGCAACGGACGATCCGGCAAGGCTTCGGCGAGGTCGGCCTGCAGCACAGCGAGGCGGATCGCGCCCTTGGCGCCACCGTAGATTTTTTCGGCGAAGCGGGTCGCCAACTGATCGAAATGACGGTCGCTCATCAGCTGAACCGCCGTTCGCTGTCGGCGAGTTTGCTGCGCACCACTTCATTCATGTCCAGGCCCAGCTCGCTGCACAGCAGCAACAGATACAGAACGATGTCGCCGACTTCCTGCCCGGCGTGGGCGAGTTTGTCCGCCGGCAACTCGCGGGACTGGTCTTCGGTCAGCCACTGAAAGATTTCCACCAGTTCGGACATCTCCACGCTGGCGGCCATGGCCAGGTTTTTCGGGCTGTGAAATTGCCGCCAGTCATTGCGGTCGCGAATGGCGTGCAGGCGTTCGGTCAGTTCAACAAGGTTCATCGGGCTCTCCTGAAGGCGTATAGCTTCGGGGGGATGTCGAGCGAAGGCAAGCGCCAGCCGCCCGTTAAAACCCTCTATGCTTGCAGGGAACTCGACCGCACCCGCTGCGGCCCAAGGCTCAGCTCTTTCATCAGGAAACAGACATGCAGGTAGAAAGCTTTTTCGAATGGCTGGGCCAGGCGCTCGGCTCGATCATCCGCTTCATCGTCGACGGCCTCAGCGGCCTGTTCAATCTGCTCGGCAACGCGGGCGGCAACTTTGTCGACGGGCTGTCGAAGGCGCTGGGCATGGACACGTCGATCATCAGCATCATCGCGCTGATCGTCGGCCTGATGCTGCTGTGGTCGGCGATCCGCGCGTTCATGAATGCCTCGATCATTGCCGGGATCATCTGGTTGCTGCTGGGATTGTGGCTGCTGAGCTGGATCATTCACTGACGCCGCCCGCTACAATGCCGCTCCTCAAGGAGCCCGCATGTCCAACCTGATCACCGACTGGCGCGACCGCCCGACCCATCGCCGGGTCTGGGCCCTCGCCGCCCCCATGATCCTCTCCAACATTTCCGTGCCACTGGTGGCGCTGGTCGACAGCACCGTCATCGGCCACCTGCCCCATGCCCATCAACTGGGCGCGGTGGCCGTGGGTGCCAGCCTGTACACCTTTCTGGCCTGGGCCATGGGATTCCTGCGCATGGGCACCACCGGCTTCGCCGCCCAGGCTGCGGGTCGCAGCGATGGTGCAGCCTTGCGGCAGATTCTGCTTCAGGGCCTGCTGCTGGCGATGGGGCTGGCGCTGCTGCTTGGAACGCTGGGCGTACCGCTGAGCGGGGTCGCGCTGCACTTCATGCAACCGTCGGCGGAGCTGGATCAGCTGACCCGCGACTTCTTCCACACCCGCCTGTTCGGATTGCCGGCAGCGCTGGCCAGTTATGCGCTGGTCGGCTGGTTCCTCGGCACCCAGAATGCCCGGGCGCCGCTGGCTATTCTGCTGAGCACCAACCTGATCAACATCGTGCTCAACCTGTGGTTCGTGATTGGCCTGGACTGGGGCGTGGTCGGTTCGGCGCGCGCCTCGGTGATCGCCGAATGGAGCGGCGCCCTGCTCGGTCTGTGGATGACTCGCAAGGCTTTGCGCGCCTATCCCGGCCACATCGCCTGGGCCGCCCTGAAACTCTGGCAGAGCTGGCGCCCGCTGCTGGCGGTCAACCGCGACATTTTCATCCGCAGCCTGGCCCTGCAATCGGTGTTTTTCCTGATCACCGTGCAGGGCGCGCGACTGGGCGATGCCACCGTCGCGGCGAACGCGCTGTTGCTCAACGGCCTGCTGTTGACCGCCCACGCGCTGGACGGACTGGCCCACGCCGTCGAAGCCTTGTGCGGCCACGCCATCGGCGCCCGGGATCGTCTGGCCCTGCGCCGCTCGCTGGTGGTTGCCGGTGGCTGGTCGTTGCTGGCGAGCCTGGGCTTTGCCGCGCTGTTTCTGTTGGCCGGCCACTTGTTCATCGAAATGCAGACCGACATCCAGAGCGTGCGCGAGACCGCGTTCATCTACCTGCCCTATCTGGCCGTGCTGCCGTTGATCGCAGTCTGGAGCTACTTGCTCGACGGCTTGTTCATCGGTGCCACCCGCGCCCGGGAAATGCGCAACGGCATGCTGGCGACCGTGATCCTGCTGCTGCCGGTCGCCTGGGCGCTGCAAGGTCTGGGCAATCACGGCCTGTGGATTTCATTCCTGCTGTTCATGGTGCTGCGCAGCCTGACGCTCGGGGGGCTGGCGTGGTGGCTGCGGCGCACCGATGGCTGGTTCAGCGGTGCCGCTCACTGAAGCGGCGCCTCACGACGGGTCGTTCAGCCAGCGCCGACGCAACAGTTCGAGCCGCTGCCGTGGGGTCAAACCTTGCGGCAGCGGTGTCAGCTCGGCACGCGGATGCTGCAAACGCAGCCACAACCAGTCGTCCAGCAGCGTCTGCTCGCTGAACCCCAGCGCCAGGCCTTGCTCCTGAAAGGCTGACATCAGCCGATAGTCGCTTCCTGTCGCCTGACTCCAGCGCCAGACATGCTGATCCAGCAGGCAACGGTGCAGACGTTCGCGCTGTCGGCGGGTCAGGCTTTGTTCGATCCGCAGCGGCTCCACGGCCAGCCCCGGATTGCGAAGTTGCTGCCAGCCCTGACTGCCGCCAGCCAGATCGGCCCAGTTCCCGCCGAACCAGCGCAGCCATCCGATCGGCCCGAGCCAGCAGCTCAATTGCCGGGCATCGCAGGCGTCGAAAAAGTAGCTGGCGGTCTGGCGATTGTAGAAATTGAGCAGTGCCCGGTGATTCAGGCCGACGGACACGGTCAGCATCCGCTGCAAGTGTTCGCGCAATACCTGCGCCGAGGCTTCGCTGCCCAGCAGCAGCCCTTGCCAGGTCATGGGATCGGTGTGGCAAAGCGCCGACAGCGCCGGGCTGTCACGCAGGTCGATCAGCCAAGGGCCTTGTTCACTGACCGGCTGAAACTCCGTACCGTCAAACAGCTTCAGGCTGTGCACACCGGCGAATCCCTGACGTAACGTCTGCACTGCCTGCGGCGCTTGTGCGATGTCCAGCAACAACCATTGAGCGCGCTGTCCGGGGGCCGCGACGCTCATCTTCCGTCGCTCGTTTTGAGCCCGGCGACCAATCGACAGCTGCACAGTGACGCCGAGCAATGGCGATAACTGCCGCCCCCCGGTATCAGGCACAGCAACAACAAAGGCTCGGCCGCCTTCAACCACTGAGGCAAGCCCGCACTCGCCAGACGCTCGGGCAGTGGTGACGGTGCGTCATCCGCGATCGCTTCGGTGAGTGCCGGGACCTGCAAGACGCCGCTGATCACGGGCTGCTCAGGGTCACCTTCCAGAAAGCTCACCACCACCTCCACCCCGTCCTTCAATGAGGCCATCGGCGTATCGGCCAACGCCGGAGCCAGCGGCAGCCAGCAGTGGCTGGGGCGGGCCCCTTCACCCTGATAAAGCCAGTCGAACTGGACAGCCACCGGCCGCACGGCATCAGGTTGTGCCTCCTCGACCGCCACCACCCACGCACGTTGCGGACTGCACATGCGCGCCCCCCGGTATCCGACGGATGATCGGGGTAGCGCCAACTGGTCAACGGCATAAATCCGGTTGCTGTAGGGCGGCTCGAGCGACTGATCGGCCCGATGCTCGATTCGGCTCACCAGCCAGTGCGGATTGGCGTCTGCCAGGAGCTGGCCGGAAATCGTCAACCAGTGACCACTGCGCAGGGTTGGCGAATCGGACTCCCCCTGCGCCGTACGTGTCCGCCGCGAGCCTTCTGCGTGCAGGCGCGAATGTTCGCCCGATTGCCAGCGGCGCACTGTCGGCGACGGTTCCCCATCCTCGACATCGGACCGCAGGCTCCCGGCGCGTGGCAGCCGGGTCGGATCGTCCCCGAACACCAGGCAATGTCTCCGAATCCCATGTTCGAAGTGATAGTGAATGCGTGCCTGTCTGCACAACCGCTGCACCAGTTGTAGATCCGACTCGCCGTATTGGGTGCAGAATGTCCGGGGCGGATACGCGCCTTGCAGGTCGAATCGGCGCCAGTTGCCACTGATACCGTGCTCCCTGAGCACCTGATCAAGAATCTGCGGTATCGAAAGATCACTGAAGATGCGCTGGCTGTAACGCAGGCCCAGGCAGCTCAACCGCGGCTCGAGCCGCGCCCGAAACAACCGCGCACCGCGCCCCTGTTCATGCTGGACAAGACTGTGCAACTGCCCGTGAACACTATTGCCGCAAGACCCGAAACACAGGCGCGCCGAACGATACATGAGGCCGGCAAGATCCAGATGCGGATCATCTGCCAGCACGTCGATCTCGAATGAAAAAGGCTCGCTGATGGCTTCGCAACCCGTGAATGCCAGGACTTCAAGCGAGTCGGACAGGCCCGCTACATCGAGACGAAACGACGGCTCGTCAGCTGGATCGAACATGGGGGGATTCTCTACAGGGGGGCGGGCGGGGATTCTCGCCGAGACCCATGGCCGAGTAGAGGGCCGAACTACAAATTCGGAAATGACCTACGCGAAAAGCAGACGACGTCACTTTGCTCGCCTTGGAACAAGCCGTTTCGCGAAGAGAAAAAGAAGCGTCTCACCCGGTTATCTGAAACGTCCGCGGTTAGCGGAACAATTTCAGACAACCAGATGAAAGCGGAACCTGGCCTCAGGAAGACAGGTAGGAGGAGCGGGTCAGACCCAGGCGCAATGCATCGAGGAACTGGGTGCGCTCGCTGGCGCTGATGCGGGCACTGGCGCACTTGTCGCGGTAGTGAGTCATCAGTTCTTCCGGCGACAGGTGCACATAACGCAGCATGTCTTCGATGGTGTCGTGGGTTTCAATACCGGCGTGGTACACGCTGCCATCGGCGTTCTGGTAGATGTTCACCGAGTCGGTGTCACCGAACAGGTTGTGCATGTCGCCCAGGATTTCCTGGTAGGCACCGACCAGGAACACGCCCAGCAGGTAGTCTTCACCTTCGTTCAGCGCGTGCACCGGCAGGCTGGTCTCGATGCTCTGCTCGTCGACGTACTGGTTGATCTTGCCGTCGGAGTCGCAGGTCAGGTCTTGCAGGACGGCGCGACGCAGCGGTTCTTCGTCGAGACGGTGCAGCGGGATGATCGGCAGTACCTGATCGATCGCCCAGGTGTCCGGCAGGCTCTGGAACACCGAGAAGTTGCAGATGTACTTGTCGGCCAGCTTGTCGTTGAGTTCGTCCAGCACCTGACGGTGCGAACGCTGACGTGCTTTCAACGAGTTGTGCAGGCGACGGCATACGGCGAAGTAGCACTGCTCGGCCAGGGCTTTCTCGGCCAGGGTCAGTTTGCCGTCGGCGTACTGGGCAGCTACGTCGCTCATGTAGTGAGTGGCACGCCAGTAGGTTTCGGTGACCATTTCGATGTCGGTCGGGCCGAGCAGGTCAACCAGCCACTGCACGGTTTCCGGCAGCGCTTCCTTGTTCTCGATCTGCGGCACGTCGTCGTTGTGTTTCTCGACGTCGGTCACCTGCACCACCAGCATCGCGTGGTGCGCGGTCAGCGAACGGCCGCTTTCGGAGAAGATGTGCGGATGCGGCAGGGCCTGCGCGTCGCAGAATTCCTTGAGCATGCCGACCACGACACCGGCGTAGTCGTCCATGTCGTAGTTGATCGAACTGGCGTTGCGCGAGTGGGTACCGTCGTAGTCCACACCCAGACCACCGCCGACGTCGATGTGATCGACTGGCAGGCCCAGATTGCGCAGCTCGCCGTAGTAACGGATCGCCTCCTTGAAGCCATGCTGGTAGTCAGCGAGGTTGGCGATCTGCGAACCCATGTGGAAGTGCAGCAGGCGGATGCCCTGATCCAGGCCCGCCGCGCGGAAGCGCTCGACTACCGACAACAGTTGCGCCGCCGACAGACCGAACTTGGATTTCTCGCCACCGGTGTCTGCCCACTTCGACGACGCCAGGGACGACAGACGCACGCGCAGGCCGACCTGTGGCTTGACCTTCAGCGAGGCGGCCTCTTCGATCACCAGACCGACTTCGGATTCTTTCTCGATCACGATGAACACGTTGTGGCCGAGCTTCTGGCCCATCAGCGCCAGACGGATGAACTCGCGGTCCTTGTACCCGTTACAGACGATGGTGCCGCCCTTCGGCGCCAGCGCCAGCACCGCCAGCAGCTCAGGCTTGGAGCCGGCTTCCAGACCGATGGAAACGTTCTGGGTGGCGATGATGTTCTCGATCACCGCTTCCTGCTGGTTGACCTTGATCGGGTACAGCGCGGTGTATTTGCTCTGGTATTCCAGACGCTCGATGTTCGCATCGAAAGCGCCGGTCAGCTGACGGACGCGGTCTTGCAGGATGTCGGGGAAACGCACCAGCAGCGGCAGGGACAAGCCACTCTTGCGCAACTGGTCGACTTGTTCGAACAGATCGATAGGCGAGCTGCTCGGGCCGTTCGGACGAACTTCGACGCGACCGGCGTCATTGATCGCGAAATACCCGGCCCCCCAATGGCGAATCCCGTAAACACTGCGGCTGTCCGCAACTGTCCATTGGCTGCCATCGTCTTTGCGTGTGCGTCGTACGGACATCGAAGTCCCCTATAAAGAAGTCATAGTGCGTCGCCTGATCTCAGGCCGGCGCAGTCTAAAGAATGAAAATGACGGTTCGTCAGCGCGGCGGTAGACCGCGCTGACAGCGTTGAGTTTAGAAACCGGTCATGAACAGGCTCTGTGAAAACCATGGAAACGACGTCAGACCCAGGAACCCTGGAGCTGAATCAAGCCGCCGGTGGGTTTCACAGAGGCTGCTAGCCGCCGGACTTCTTCGCTTTGAAACCGTGCTTGACCAACTCGGCCAGGAGCAGCTCGACATGATCGCCCTGGATCTCGATGATCCCGTCTTTCAACGCACCGCCGGTGCCGCAACGTTTCTTCAACGTTGTCGCCAGCTCCTTGAGTGCGTCCTCGGCCAGGGGCACGCCGGTGATGGTGGTCACCGTCTTGCCGCCACGGCCCTTGCTCTCGCGGCGTACGCGGGCAATGCCGTCGCCGGCCGGGATCACGGTTTGCTTGCAGATACAGGCGTCCACCGGCTTGCTGCATTCCGGGCAATGACGACCTGCGTCGGTGGAAAATACCAGGCCGCCCAGGGCGGCGAAGGATGCGGCTTTTTTGGCCACCGGCAATCCTCTCGGGAGGACAAAGACTGATCGCAGCCTTGGGCAAGGCTATCGACCGCGAAGCCCCACTCAGGCAGGGGCAGCGCTACTGCACCGGTTCTTCAATAAAAGCGGGCCGGTGCAGCTTGAAAAGGTCGCGCAGTGTAACGGCAAAAACACCGATTGCTAAGTGCCAATCGGCGCCAATTTATGTGTTCTTTGCGACGTTGCTTTGCTGAGCCTTCAGATAACGTTTCAAGGCTGCCAGAGAGTCCGGGCAGTAAGGCTTTTGCCGGATTTCCTGCATGACCTGCTCGACCGGAATGAAGCGCGCTTCGAGCACTTCTTCAGGCTGCAGGATCAGCGGCCCGTCCCACACCGCCGAAAACGCCGAACACCACAGACGATTGCCGGTGTCTTCGAAGTAGAAATGGTCGTGGGCCGTCAGCTCTACGCCACTCACGCCCAGCTCTTCTTCCAGTTCACGGGCCGCCGACTCGGCGTAGGTCTCGTGCGCCTGCACCATGCCGCCTGCTGCCACGTCCCAGTAACCGGGATAGATGGCTTTGCTCAACGTGCGCCGATGCACGCAGAGTTCACCGGCGGAGTTGAACAGCATGATGTAGGTGCCACGGCCGATCAGCCCGCGCTCGCGCAGGTCGGAACGTACCAGGGCGCCGAGCAGGTTGTCCTGCTCGTCGACCCAGGCGATCTGTTCAGCATCCGAGGCAGCGCGGTGGGCCGCCTCTCTGGCGCTCTCGTCCATGACTCAGCCCTGATTGAGCAGTTGACGCAAATCGATCACGGCGGCGTTGGCCCGGGAAATGTAGTTGGCCATGACCAGCGAGTGGTTGGCCAACACACCGAAGCCACTGCCATTGAGGATCATCGGGCTCCAGATCGGCTCCTGCGACGCCTCCAGCTCACGAATGATCTGACGCACGCTGACGGTCGCGTTCTTCTTCGCCAGCACGTCGGCGAAATCGACTTCGATCGCGCGCAGCAGGTGCGACAGCGCCCAGGCCTGGCCACGGGCTTCGTAGAACACGTTGTCGATCTGCATCCACGGAGTCTCGACGACCTCCTCGTCGACCTGCGGCACTTCACCCACCGCCGGCACTTCGGTTTTCAGCGCGGTGTTGAGCTTGACCCGGCCAACGCTGGCCGACAGGCGTTGCGACAGCGAACCGAGACGGGTGCCGACATCGCCCAGCCAGTTGTTCAGGTTGTCGGCGCGGGCGTAGAACAGCGCGTTTTTCTGGGTCGGATCGGACAGACGCGCCTGATAACGGCTCAGGGAATTGATGCCTTCCTGATATTCCGACTCGCTGGACGGCAGGACCCAGCTCTTGTTGTCGAAGTTGAAGCGCGGCTCGGCCTTGGCCAGGTCGGCGTCTTCAGCCGATTGCGACTGCGAACGGGCGAAGTCCTTGCGCAGGGCGCGGGTCAGGTCGCGTACCTGCACCAGCACGCCGTATTCCCAGCTCGGCATGTTGTCCATCCACAGGCCCGGCGGGAAACGGTCGTTGGAAATGTAGCCGCCCGGCTTGTCGAGCAAAGTACCGGCAACGGTTTTCAGGGTTTCGACGGTGGTGTAGCCGACCACCATCTGCTTGCCTTCCTTCTCGGCGGCAACCTGAGCGTTCTGCGCGACGGGAAACAGCGCCGGTTCCTGACTCCAATACCAGCCAAGGGCAATAGTCACCAACAGATAAATGGCAACCAGCGTGGCCAGCGCCCGGCTGAACAACAGCCCGCCGACATAGCTGCGGGCGGCCGACTTGGGCTCGGCGGCACGTTCAGGCGCGCTGCCCGCGCGGTTCTTCCAGTCCAGCATGGCGATATCCTTTCAATCTTGGGTTCAACGGTTCGACCACAACCATACAACAACGTGCCTCGACCCGGCACCCGTCAATATTGACAGGCGCTGTCTCGCCGACCGCCACAAGGTCCGGACAGACCAACCTAAGGGATTCCCCGATACCGGAACCATCGCCAATCCGCCCCCGATACCCGCAACGGGACAACACAAATACCCCGCCCCACCTTTCTCGGCCTGCGACAAATTCACCGGTGTGCAGATCGGCAAATGCCCGGTAGATGGGGACTTCCCCGACGATCAGGTTCAAATTGAAACCCACCAGTCAGAAACTGAATGATGTCGTACCGCAGATTATTGACGTACGACACTCATGTAAGGGAAAAGAGGTGCTAGCATAGAGCCACCAGTCGATCTCAGCATGCACCCTAACTAGTAGTCAGGATATGACCGAGCCAGAAGACCCCAGCCGTGAGCGCCTCAAGCACCACTTTGCCCAGCGGGTAATTCATCAGGCACGTCAAATTCTTGAGATATGGCAGCGCCTGCAACGCAGTGAGTGGTCCACTGCCGATCTCGCCGAACTGAGCGAGGCCAATTTGCGCCTGCTGCGTTTTGCCGAGCGTTTCGAACAGCCCGAACATACGCAGCTGGCCCGCCACATCAGCCAGTCGCTGGAAGCGGTGGACGCCAATCGCGGACGCCTGAGCAGCGGCCTGATCACCGATCTCAACCGCCTGATGCAGCGCTTGTCGCGCACCGGCCTGCGCCATGGCGATCAGCTTGATCAGACCTTCCTGCCGCCCCTGCGCAAACCGATCTACGTGATGCTGCAGGATCACGACCGCGCCGAGCGGCTGGCCAAGCAGCTGGAGTTTTTCGGTCTGAGCGCCCAGGCGCTGGACAGCGTGTCGGCGTTTCGCTCGTCGATGGTCGAGCGCCTGCCGGCCGCGATCGTCATGGACGTGGATTTCAGCGGCGCCGGCGTCGGCCTGAAACTCGCTGCCGAAGCCCAGCAAGGTCTGGAAGAACCACTGCCGCTGCTGTTCTTCAGCCTGCACGAAACCGACACCCCGACCCGCCTAGCGGCAGTGCGCGCCGGTGGCCAGGAATTCCTCACCGGCACCCTCGAAGCGTCGAGCCTGCTGGAGAAGATCGAAGTCCTGACCTGCGTCGCCCAGTACGAACCCTATAAAGTGCTGATCATCGACGACTCCCGCGCCCAGGCCCTGCACACCGAACGCCTGCTCAACAGCGCCGGGATCGTCACCCGCACCCTGATCGAACCGATTCAAGCGATGGCCGAGCTGGCGGACTTCCAGCCAGACCTGATCATCCTCGACATGTACATGCCAGCCTGCACCGGCACCGAGCTGGCCAAGGTCATCCGCCACAACGACCGCTACGTCAGCGTGCCGATCATTTACCTGTCGGCCGAAGACGACCTGGACAAGCAGCTCGACGCCATGAGCGAAGGTGGCGACGACTTCCTGACCAAACCGATCAAGCCGCGCCACCTGATCACCACCGTGCGCAACCGCGCCGCCCGCGCGCGCAACCTGAAAGCACGGATGGTCCGCGACAGCCTCACCGGCCTGTACAACCACACGCACATTCTGCAATTGCTCGAAGACTGCTCGTTCCGCGCCCGCCGTGAAAACAAGCCGTTGAGCTTTGCCATGCTCGACATCGACCACTTCAAACGGGTCAATGATAGCCACGGCCACCCCATGGGCGACCGGGTCATCAAGAGCCTGGCGCTGTTCCTCAAGCAGCGTCTGCGCAAGACCGACTTCATCGGCCGTTACGGCGGTGAAGAATTCGCCATCGTCATGCCGGACACCGATATAGAAGCGGCGCACAAAGTGCTCGACGAAATCCGCCAGCGCTTTGCCGAGATCCACTACCCGGCCCAGCCGCAGGATCTGTGGTGCACCTTCAGCGCCGGCGTGGTGGAGATGCACGACGACTCCGACAGCCTGATGATGGCCAGCCAGGCCGACGAGGCGCTGTATCGCGCCAAGGGCGAAGGACGCAATCGGGTGCAGACCGCTCGCGACTCAAAGCAAAGTGCCACTTTTTCATCGGATTCGACCCAATCGGTCATAACCGTGTAACAGAACCGCAATAAATTCAGGCGCTTACCATTCTGCCGTTGGTAGCCGTCATGCGCCTGAAGTTGCTCACCAATCTCAATACTCTGTTGCTGGTCGCCGTCTGCGTGGCCCTCGGCGCCACGCTGTGGTGGTCGCAAAAAGCCCTGGAGCGCCCGTATCTGTTGATGGAGCGTTACCTGGGGCTGTCGCAGCAATTTCAGAATGTCGTGGCACGCAACGTCGAGGATTACCTCGCCAGCGGCGACGCCCTGCGCCTGAGCAGCGCCAGTCAGGCCATCGATGATTTGCAGAAAGAACTCGGTGAGCTGCCGCCCGCGCTGGCCGACACCTTGCGCCCGAGCCTCGCCGACCTCGATGGGTTCAGCAAGACCGACCTGCTGGCCGCCGGCAAACTGGCCGGCGATCCGCAGGCCCTGCTGCTGCAGGCCGAGCGCGAATTGAGCGCCAGTCTCGATCAACTCAGCACCTACGCCGGCGGCAATGCGACTTACCTGACGCCCCTGCTGATTGCCTCTCAACATCTGGGCAAACTGTCGCTGGCCCGAGACAAACTGGTCAGCAGCGGACGCAGTGAACTGGCCGCCGATGTCGAGCGCGAAGTCAGCAACATCCGCGCCCAGGCCCAGACAATCGATGCCCTGCCCTTGCTCGGCGTGGTCGCCAGCAGTGAGTCCGGCAGCGACGACTTCGCCGCGATGATGGGCATCGAAAGCACAGCAAAAGCCGCCGCCGAAGATGCCGGGGTCGGCCTCAAACGCGAACTCAACAGTTTGCTCGGTCGATACCCGGCGGAACTGGCGCGCACCCGCGAGCAGATCCAGAAACGCACCGATCTGAGCACCGCGACTCACCAGAAAATCGCCGCCGTGCAACAAGCCATCGCCGGTCTCGAACCCGTGGTGCGCGCCCAGCACGGGCAGATCCAGGGCGAAGTGCGGCTGATGCAAGGCGTGATGATCGGCCTGATTCTGCTGATCGCGCTGCTGATCGACACCCTGCAGCGACGCCTGGCCCGCACCCTGACCAACCTCGCGCCGGCGCTGTCGACCTGGGCCGAAGGCGATTTCAGCCGCGACATTCATCTGGGCAAGACCAACCGCGAACTGCACGACATCGAAGCCTCGCTCAATCGCCTGCGCGCCTATCTGGTGGATCTCGTCGGGACGATTCGCGGCAATGCCGAGCAAGTGGCCGGCAGCAGCCGCACCCTCGCCGAGCTGAGCAATGACTTGCACAGCGGCGCCGAACATCAGGCCGGCGATACCGCGCTGATCCGTGATTCCCTCGGCGAACTGGAAGCGACCATCCAGCAAGTGGCCGGCGATGCACGGCAGGCCGCCGACGCCAGCCGCCATGCCGGGCTGGCCGTCGAACACGGGCAACAAGTGATCGGCCAGAGCCTCACCGGTCTGCACGCACTGGTCGGCGAAGTGCAAGGCAATGCGCAGATGATCGAACACCTGGCCGAAGAGTCGGCAACCATCGGCGGCGTGCTGACGGTGATCCGCTCGATTGCCGACCAGACCAACCTGCTGGCGCTCAACGCGGCGATCGAAGCCGCCCGCGCCGGGGAAATGGGCCGCGGGTTTGCCGTGGTGGCCGAGGAAGTGCGCTCGCTGGCACAACGCACAGCCGGCGCCACCGCCGAAATCCAGACCCTGATCGCCGGCCTGCAAACCGCCGCCCGGCAATCGGTCGAGGGCATGCGCGCGCAGGTCGAACATGCCGAGGCCACGGCCAATCAGGCGCAATCGGCGGACGGGGCACTGGACAAGATTGTCGGCGCGATCCAGACCATCTCCGACACCGCGATCCGCATCGCCGACATCACCGCGCAACAGAGCGGTGCGGTCAGCGAGATCCGCGATCACAGCGAACGGATTCACCAATTGGGCGGGGACAATCTGCTGCGCATCGGCCAGGGCCGCGAGCAAGGCGAGAACCTGCTGTTGCTGGGCGGTCAGCTGCACACTGCCGTGCAGGCGTTCCGCGTGTGACACACAGCGCAGGGCCAAGTCCGCTATCATTCCCGCACCTTTGATTCGCGAGATTGTCATGCGCCGTCTGCTCTGCCTGCTGTTTTTCATCTTCGCCCTGCCGGCCGGCGCCGCCGGTCTGTTCGACAGCAAACCCAGCGCCACACTGGGCTCGGTCAACAACAGTGCCGATTTCCTGCCGGTGCGCGAAGCCTTTCAACTGAGCCTGGTCGAGAGCACGCCGCAATCGGTCAAACTGCGCTTCGTCGCCACCGAAGGCTATTACCTCTACCGCCACCGTTTCCAGTTTCGCGCCGAGCCGGCCGAGGTAAAACTTGGCGCCGCACAACTGCCCCAAGGCGAACAGAAGCACGACGAGTATTTCGGCGACGTCGAGGTCTACCACGGCATTCTCGATGTAGAACTGCCGCGCAATGATTCCCGGTCGTTCACGCTGGCCGTCACCTATCAGGGTTGTGCCGACAAGGGTTTGTGCTATCCACCGGAAACCGAACGCCTGAGCATCGAGGGCAACGCGGCGGCAAATGACGCGTCCGCTCCGGTGGCGGGTTGGGACTGGCGTGATCTGGCGCTGTTTTTCCTGGCGGGCCTGGGCCTGACCTTCACGCCTTGTGTATTGCCGATGCTGCCGATCCTGTCCGGTGTGGTGTTGCGTGGGCAGGTCGGCGGTTTGCGTGGCTTCAATCTGTCGCTGGCTTATGTGCTGCCGATGGCCGCGTGTTTCGCGCTGCTCGGCGCATTGATGGGGCTGTTCGGCGCGCAACTGAATCTGCAGGCACGGCTGCAATCGGCTTGGGTACTGGTGCCGTTCGCGATGTTCTTTGCGGTGTTCGCACTGGCGATGTTCGGCGTGTTCGAGCTGAAACTGCCGCACTTCATCAGCAGCCGACTCGACCGGATTGCCGGGCGCACCGAAGGCGGCTCGCTGTGGGGCGCGGCAGTGTTGGGCGTGGTGTCGAGTCTGCTGGTCTCGCCGTGCGTTTCCGCACCGCTGGCCGGCGCACTGCTTTATATAAGCGCCAGCGGCGATGCGCTGGGCGGTGGCCTGAAGCTGTTCATGCTCGGCCTGGGCATGGGCGCGCCGCTGTTGCTGGTGGCCACCGGCGGCGCGGCGTGGCTGCCGAAAAGCGGGCCGTGGATGATGTACGTGAAGAACGGCATCGGCGTATTGCTGCTCGGTCTGGCGATCGGCCTGCTCAGCCGGGTACTGCCGGGGCAGATCACGTTGCTGCTGATCGGCTTGTTGGCCGGCGGTGTCGGCCTGTTCCTCGGCGCTCTGGAATTCGTCTACAAACCGCCGCGCAAACGCCTCGGCCAGTTGCTCGGCATGTTCCTGCTGTTTTACGCGCTGGCCTGCTGGTACGGCGCGTTCAGCGGGCAGACCGACCCGTTGAACCCGATAGCCCCGACACGCCTTGCCGACAGTGGCTCGACCGCGCAGAACAGCGGTTCGTGGCAGACCGTCAGCACCCCGGCGGAACTGGATCGGGTGCTGCTCGAGGCGAAAACCGCCGGCACCCCACTGCTGCTCGACTGGTATGCCGACTGGTGCATCAGCTGCAAAGTCATCGAACACGAAGTGCTCAATGACGCCACGGTCGTCGATCGGCTCAAGGGTTACCGGCTGATCCGCTTCGACATCACCGCCAGCAATGCCGAACAGCGCACCCTGCTCGACCGCTACAGCCTGTTCGGCCCACCGGCGCTGATGTTCTTCGGCAAGGACGGGGTGGAACGTCGCGATGTTCGGGTGATCGGCGAGATCAACGCCGGCGACTTCGCCGAACGCGTTGCCAAAGCGAATGACCGGATTTAATCAGTCAGTCACATATTTTGCGCAAACATCGGACATCGTGCTGGCTATTGCAGAGAACTGGACAGTCACAAAGTCTTTGCGGCATAGTCGCCGGGTTCTGACGAAGGCTCACCCATAACAAGGAACACGCAGATGGCAACGCTACTGGTGCTGCACGGCCCCAACCTGAACCTGCTCGGCACCCGGGAACCCGGGACCTACGGGTCGACCACCCTGGCGCAGATCAATCAGGATCTGGAACGCCGCGCCCGTGAAGCCGGCCATCATCTGCTGTATCTGCAAAGCAATGCCGAGTACGAATTGATCGATCGCATCCACGCCGCACGCGGCGAGGGCGTGGACTTCATTCTGATCAACCCGGCAGCATTTACACACACAAGTGTCGCATTACGTGACGCGCTGCTGGGAGTGAGCATCCCATTCATCGAAGTGCATTTGTCCAACGTGCACAAACGCGAACCTTTCCGCCATCACTCTTACTTCTCCGATGTAGCGGTAGGAGTGATCTGCGGCCTTGGCGCCAGCGGTTACCGACTGGCCCTGGAGGCTGCACTAGAGCAGCTTGAACACCAAGCTAAACGCCCCTGACCGACCCTTGGGAGTTGATGATTCATGGATATCCGTAAAGTTAAGAAACTGATCGAATTGCTGGAAGAGTCCGGCATCGACGAGCTCGAGATCAAGGAAGGCGAAGAGTCCGTACGCATCAGCCGTCACAGCAAGACCCCGGCGCAGCAGTACTACGCTCCGGCTCCGATGCAGGCTCCGGCCGCTGCACCTGCCGCCGCTGCCGCTCCGGTTGCTGCTGCAGCTGCTCCGGCTGCCGCTGCTGCTCCAGCGCTGAACGGCACCGTTGCCCGTTCGCCGATGGTCGGCACCTTCTATCGCAAATCTTCGCCCACCTCGCCGTCCTTCGTTGAAGTCGGCCAGACCGTGAAGAAAGGCGACACCCTGTGCATCGTCGAAGCCATGAAGATGATGAACCACATCGAAGCTGAAACCAGCGGTGTGATCGAGTCCATCCTCGTCGAAGACGGCCAGCCGGTTGAGTACGACCAACCGCTGTTCACCATCGTTTGAACTGCGGAGAGCCTTTGATGACTGCGAAGTTGGAAAAAGTTCTGATCGCTAACCGCGGTGAGATCGCCCTGCGGATTCTGCGTGCCTGCAAAGAGATGGGCATCAAGACCGTCGCCGTTTACTCCAAGGCCGACAAAGAGCTGATGCACCTGGGTCTGGCAGACGAATCCGTCTGCATCGGCCCGGCGTCCGCCGCTCAGTCCTACCTGCACATCCCGGCTATCATCGCTGCCGCCGAAGTGACTGGCGCTACCGCCATTCACCCGGGCTACGGCTTCCTCGCGGAAAACGCTGATTTCGCCGAGCAGGTCGAGAACTCCGGCTTCGCTTTCATCGGCCCGAAAGCCGAAACCATTCGCCTGATGGGCGACAAGGTATCGGCCAAGCACGCGATGATCGAAGCGGGCGTGCCAACCGTTCCAGGTTCCGACGGCCCGCTGCCGGAAGACGAGGAAACGGCACTGCGCATCGGTCGTGAAGTCGGCTATCCGGTGATCATCAAGGCCGCCGGCGGCGGTGGTGGTCGCGGCATGCGCGTGGTGCACAAGGAAGAAGACCTGATCGCCTCGGCGAAACTGACCCGCTCCGAAGCTGGCGCGGCGTTCGGCAACCCGATGGTCTATCTGGAAAAATTCCTGACCAACCCGCGTCACGTCGAAGTGCAGGTTCTGTCCGACGGCCAGGGCAACGCCATCCATCTGGGCGACCGCGATTGCTCGCTGCAACGCCGTCACCAGAAAGTTCTCGAAGAAGCACCGGCACCGGGCATCGATGAGAACGCGCGCAAGGAAGTCCTGGCCCGCTGCGTCAAGGCGTGCATCGACATCGGCTACCGTGGCGCCGGCACCTTCGAGTTCCTGTACGAGAACGGTCGTTTCTACTTCATCGAAATGAACACCCGTGTTCAGGTGGAGCACCCGGTTTCGGAAATGGTCACCGGTATCGACATCGTCAAGGAGATGCTCAGCATCGCCGCTGGCAACAAGCTGTCGTATACCCAGGATGATGTGGTGATCCGCGGTCACTCGCTGGAATGCCGGATCAACGCCGAAGACCCGAAAACCTTCATGCCGAGCCCGGGCACGGTCAAGCATTTCCACGCACCAGGCGGCAACGGCGTTCGCGTCGATTCGCACCTGTACAGCGGTTATGCCGTTCCGCCGAACTACGACTCGCTGATCGGCAAGCTGATCACTTACGGCGCGACCCGCGACGAAGCCATGGCCCGCATGCGCAATGCCCTGGACGAAATCGTGGTCGACGGGATCAAGACCAACATCCCGCTGCACCGTGATCTGACCCGCGACGAAGGCTTCTGCAAAGGGGGCGTGAACATTCACTACCTCGAGCACAAGCTGGCTGGCGAGAAGCACTAAGCTTCAGCCCGCACCTGACAAGGCCGCCTTCGGGCGGCTTTGTTGTTTCCGAAGGTTTCATCTGCTCACACATTCCCCGCTCCCACAAAACCGTCGCGCTCGCGTAAACTTGCGCGCTTGTCGCAGGCCGCTAGGCTGCAATCAATCTTTTTCACAGGTGCCCGCCATGCCTTGGCTGCAAGTCCGTCTCGCCATCAGCCCAGAACAAGCCGAAACCTACGAAGACGCTTTTCTTGAAGTGGGCGCCGTTTCGGTGACCTTCATGGACGCCGAAGATCAGCCGATCTTCGAACCGGAACTCAATACCACCCCGCTGTGGGCGCACACCCACCTGCTGGCCCTGTTCGAGGGCGGCACCGAAGCCGCCCCGGTACTGGCCCATCTGGAACTGCTGACCGGCAGCCCGCTGCCCGAGCACCACAGCGAAGTCATCGAAGACCAGGACTGGGAACGCAGCTGGATGGATGGTTTCCAGCCGATGCGTTTCGGCCAGCGTCTGTGGATCGTGCCGAGCTGGCACGCCGCCCCGGAGCCGGACGCGGTCAACCTGCTGCTGGACCCGGGCCTGGCGTTCGGCACCGGCACCCACCCGACCACCGCCCTGTGCCTGGAATGGCTGGACGGCCAGGACCTGAAAGACTGCAACGTGCTGGACTTTGGCTGCGGCTCGGGGATTCTGGCGATTGCCGCCCTGCTGCTCGGCGCGAAAGAAGCCGTGGGCACCGACATCGATGTGCAGGCGCTGGAAGCGTCCCGCGACAACGCCGGGCGCAACAATATCGCTGACGAACTGTTCCCGCTGTACCTGCCGGAAGAACTGCCGCAGGTCAAAGCCGACGTACTGGTCGCCAACATTCTGGCCGGCCCGCTGGTTTCCCTGGCGCCGCAACTGTCCGGCCTGGTCAAGTCCGGCGGGCGTCTGGCACTGTCCGGGATCCTCGCCGAACAAGGTGACGAAGTCGCCGCTGCCTACGCGCAGGACTTCGATCTCGACCCGATCGCCAATCGTGATGGCTGGGTGCGCATCACCGGCCGTCGGCGCTAGAATGACCGCCTGCTCAATCCGGATCGCCGCATGACCGACAGCTTCGTCACCCAGTGCCCGCATTGCCAAACCAGTTTCCGCGTCAGCCACGCTCAGTTGAGCGTGGCCCGCGGAGTGGTTCGTTGCGGCTCCTGTCTGCAAGTGTTCAATGCCGCCAAGCAATTGCTGGAGCAACACGCTGGCAAGGAAGCTGTCACGCCGGTGGCGCCGTTAATCAGCGAGCCACCGCCGATCAGCGAGCCTGCGCCTGCCGAGCCACCGGCCATCGTCGAAACGCCCGAGCCGCGCGCCGTCAGCCAGAAGCAATGGAGCGCCACCGAGCTGGATCTGGACAGTCTGGATCTGGACGAAGAACTGGCCCGCCTCGAACAACGGGAAATCCAGCCGACCACCGAGTTCGGCCGCCCGCGCGAAGACGCCCTGAGCGCTCGCCGTGACAGCCACGAACCGGAAGACACGAAATGGCCGGACAGCCTGTTCAGCGAGCCGGCGGATGAACGCGCACCCGAAGTCGAAGAAGAACCCGAAGCCATCGAGCCCGAGCCGATTCGATCAGAGCGCACCGAACCCTCGCTGTCGCTGGAACCGGTGGATCTCGACGACGAACCGCCGATCCCGCAACTGCGCCTGCACGATCCGATCGACCCGAATGCCCGTCGCGAACGCCTGTCGGCCAGCGACGACGTCGACGACGAACTGCCACTGATCGAACCTGCACGCAAAAAACGCGAACGCGTCGAATCCAGCGTTCGCGCCGAAGCCTTGCAGGACCTGACCGACGACCCGCTGCAACTGGACTGGCAGAAACGCCGCTCGCCCTGGGGCCGTCGTCTGCTCTGGCTGTTGCTGATCGTACTCGCCGCTGCCGGTCTGGGTGGACAATACATCGCCTATCACTTCGATGAACTGGCCCGCCAGGATCAATACCGGCCATGGTTCCAGCAACTGTGTCCGCAAGTCGGCTGCACGGTGCCGTCCAAGGTGGATATCGCCAAGATCAAGAGCAGCAACCTGGTGGTGCGCAGCCACCCGGAATTCAGCGGTGCGCTGGTGGTGGACGCAATCATCTATAACCGCGCGCCGTTCTCGCAGCCGTTTCCGCTGCTGGAGCTGCGCTTCGCCGACCTCAACGGTCACCTGATCGCCAGTCGTCGCTTCAAGCCCGGCGAATACCTCAACGGCGACCTCGAAGGCATGGCGGAAATGCCGCCGCAGACGCCGATCCACATCGCCCTGGACATCCTCGATCCAGGCCCGAAAGCCGTGAACTACAGCCTGAGTTTCCACTCGCCCGAGTGAAACGCTGCGCCGCTCCCGGATTGACGGCAGTTTTCTGACTGCGCAGCGCACGACCAAACCGGCGGTAATAACAGAATAACTGTTCAGATTTTGTTCAATTCAGCCTTTATCCAGTCATCGAGAGCGGGTATCATGCCAACCCTTTTTCGAACTCTCATGATCCGGCCCCACTTCAGGGAAGTCCTATGTCGGCGGTACGCATCGGCCCATATACATTGCAGAACGGCTTGATCCTCGCCCCGATGGCGGGTGTCACCGACCAGCCCTTTCGTCAGTTGTGCAAGCGTCTGGGCGCAGGGCTTGTAGTCTCGGAAATGGTCACCAGTGACATGAGCCTGTGGAACACCCGCAAGTCGCGCATGCGCATGATCCACGAAGGCGATCCCGAGCCGCGCTCGGTGCAGATCGCCGGTGGCGATGCGCAGATGCTGGCGGATGCGGCCCGGGCGAACGTCGAACTGGGCGCACAGATTATTGATATCAACATGGGTTGCCCGGCGAAGAAGGTCTGCAACAAGGCCGCCGGCTCCGCGTTGTTGAAGGATGAGGCACTGGTTACCGAGATCCTGAACGCCGTTGTGGCGGCGGTTGATGTGCCGGTGACCCTGAAGATCCGCACCGGATGGGATCGCGACAACAAGAACGGCCTGACCGTGGCGAAGATCGCCGAGCAGGCCGGGATCACGGCGCTGGCGGTGCATGGCCGCACCCGCGCCGACCTGTACACCGGTGAAGCCGAGTACGACACCATCGCCGCGATCAAGCAGGCGGTGTCGATTCCGGTCTTTGCCAACGGCGACATCGTATCGCCGGAAAAGGCCCGCTACGTGCTCGACGCGACCGGTGCCGATGGCCTGTTGATCGGCCGGGCTGCCCAGGGGCGGCCATGGATTTTTCGCGAGATCGAACACTTCCTGCGTACCGGCGAAAAACTGCCGGCGCCGGAGCTGATCGAGGTGGAACGCATTCTGCTTGAGCATCTGGCCGCCCTTCACGCCTTCTATGGGGACGTGATGGGTGTGCGAATTGCCCGCAAGCATGTGGGCTGGTATCTCGCAACCTTGCCGGGCGCCAGGGAATTTCGCGCCCACTTCAATCGTTTGGATGGTACGGAAACACAATGCGCCAACGTTCGGGAGTTCTTCGCCGAACGTTACAAGAGCCTGACAGGGGACGGAGAAGGGGTGGCCGCATGACGATGATGACCGAGACTTTAGTGAGTGGAACAACACCCGTGAGCGACAACGTGAATTTGAAACAGCACCTCAATACCCCGAGCGAAGAAGGCCAGACCCTTCGCGGGAGTGTCGAGAAGGCGCTGCACAATTATTTCGCCCACCTTGAGGGCGCGTCCGTCACGGACGTGTACAACCTGGTGCTCTCCGAAGTCGAGGCTCCCCTGCTCGAAAGCGTGATGAACTACGTCAAGGGCAACCAGACCAAGGCCAGCGAGCTGCTCGGACTGAACCGCGGCACGCTGCGCAAGAAACTCAAGCAGTACGATCTGCTGTAAGCATTCAATCAAACCAGAAAGGCGCCCGCGTAAAACCGGTCGCCTTTTTTGCTGACTTCCCTTGCTTTTGATGGAAATTGAGATGACCGACCAGACTACCCGCCTGCCGATCCGCCGCGCCTTGATCAGTGTTTCCGACAAGACCGGGATCCTCGAATTCGCCAGGGAGCTGGAAGCCCTGGGCGTGGAAATCCTTTCCACCGGCGGGACCTTCAAACTGCTGCAGGACAACGGCGTGGCCGCAGTGGAAGTCGCGGATTACACCGGTTTCGCAGAGATGATGGACGGTCGGGTGAAAACCCTGCACCCGAAAATCCACGGCGGGATCCTCGGTCGTCGCGGTATCGACGACGCCATCATGAACGAGCACGGCATCAAGCCGATCGATCTGGTAGCCGTCAACCTGTACCCGTTCGAAGCCACCATCAGCAAGCCAGGCTGCGACCTGCCGACCGCCATCGAGAACATCGACATCGGCGGTCCGACCATGGTCCGTTCGGCGGCGAAAAACCACAAAGACGTGGCCATCGTGGTGAATGCCAGCGATTACGCCGACGTCCTGGAAAACCTCAAGGCCGGTGGCCTGACCTACGCTCAGCGTTTCGACCTGATGCTCAAGGCGTTCGAACACACCGCCGCCTACGACGGCATGATCGCCAACTACATGGGCACCGTGAACCAGGCCGCCGAAACCCTGAGCACCGAAGGTCGCAGCGAATTCCCGCGCACCTTCAACAGCCAGTTCATCAAGGCCCAGGAAATGCGCTACGGCGAGAACCCGCACCAGAGCGCGGCGTTCTACGTTGAGGCCAAGCCTGCCGAAGTCGGCATCGCCACCGCCACCCAGTTGCAAGGCAAGGAACTGTCGTACAACAACGTGGCCGACACCGACGCCGCGCTGGAATGCGTGAAGAGCTTCGTCAAACCGGCCTGCGTGATCGTCAAGCACGCCAACCCGTGCGGCGTGGCCGTGAGCCCGGACGCCGAAGGTGGCATCCGTCAGGCCTACGAACTGGCCTACGCCACCGACACCGAATCCGCGTTCGGCGGCATCATCGCCTTCAACCGTGAACTGGATGCCGAGACCGCCAAGGCGATCGTCGAGCGTCAGTTCGTTGAAGTGATCATCGCCCCAAGTGTCAGCGAAGAAGCCCGCGCCATTGTCGCCGCCAAGGCCAACGTGCGCCTGCTGGCCTGCGGCGAGTGGTCGGCGGATCGCGTTCCGGCCTGGGACTACAAGCGCGTCAACGGCGGTCTGCTGGTACAGAGCCGCGACATCGGCATGATCGGTGCCGACGACCTGAAAGTGGTGACCAAGCGCGCACCGACCGAGCAGGAAGTCCACGACCTGATCTTCGCCTGGAAAGTGGCCAAGTTCGTCAAATCCAACGCCATCGTCTACGCCAAGAACCGCCAGACCATCGGTGTCGGCGCCGGCCAGATGAGCCGCGTGAACTCGGCGCGTATCGCCGCGATCAAGGCTGAGCACGCCGGTCTGCAAGTGGCCGGTTCGGTGATGGCATCCGATGCGTTCTTCCCGTTCCGCGACGGCCTGGACAATGCGGCCAAGGTCGGTATCACGGCGGTGATCCAGCCAGGCGGCTCGATGCGTGATGCTGAAGTGATTGCTGCTGCTGATGAAGCCGGCATCGCGATGGTCTTCACCGGCATGCGCCATTTCCGTCACTGATAAACCGATTCCCTGTGGGAGCGGGCTTGCCCGCGATGCAGACACCTTGGTTCTTCAGATAGACCGCAGTGATGCCATCGCTGGCAAGCCAGCTCCCACAGAAAAGCGCCCCAACGGCGCTCAACAGAATTAGCGTCATCCGAGGTTTTTGAAATGAATGTTTTGATCATTGGCAGCGGTGGCCGCGAACACGCCCTGGCCTGGAAAGTGGCTCAGGATCCGCGTGTGCAGAAAGTTTTCGTCGCACCGGGCAACGCCGGCACCGCGATTGAAGCCAAGTGCGAAAACGTCGCCATCGACGTGCTGGCCCTCGAGCAGCTCGCTGACTTCGCCGAGAAAAACGTTTCCCTGACCATCGTCGGTCCGGAAGTGCCATTGGTGGCCGGCGTCGTCGACCTGTTCCGCTCCCGTGGCCTGGACTGCTTCGGTCCGACCGCTGGCGCCGCGCAGCTGGAAGGCTCGAAAGCCTTCACCAAGGATTTCCTGGCACGCCACAAGATCCCGACCGCCGACTACCAGAACTTCACCGAGATCGAGCCGGCCCTGGCTTATCTGCGTGAAAAAGGCGCACCGATCGTGATCAAGGCCGACGGCCTGGCCGCCGGTAAAGGCGTGATTGTTGCCATGACCCTGGCCGAAGCCGAAGACGCCGTGCGCGACATGCTCGCCGGCAATGCCTTTGGCGACGCTGGTTCGCGCGTTGTCATCGAAGAATTCCTCGACGGCGAAGAAGCCAGCTTCATCGTCATGGTCGACGGCAAGAACGTCCTGCCGATGGCCACCAGCCAGGACCACAAACGCGTCGGCGACGGCGACAGCGGCCCGAACACCGGCGGCATGGGTGCTTACTCCCCCGCACCGGTGGTCACCGCCGACGTGCACCAGCGTGTGATGGACCAGGTGATCTGGCCGACCGTGCGCGGCATGGCCGACGAAGGCAATGTCTACACCGGTTTCCTGTACGCCGGTCTGATGATCGACAAGGCCGGCAATCCGAAGGTCATCGAGTTCAACTGCCGCTTCGGCGACCCGGAAACCCAACCGGTGATGCTGCGTCTGCAATCAAGCCTGGTACTGCTGGTCGAAGCCGCGCTGGCTCAGGCGCTGGACAAGGTTGAAGCGCAGTGGGATCCACGCCCGAGCGTCGGCATCGTGCTGGCCGCCGGCGGTTATCCGGGCGACTATGCCAAGGGCGCGCCGATCAACGGTCTGGACGCAGCCGCCGCACTGGAAGGCAAGGTCTTCCACGCCGGTACTGCGCTCAAGGACGGCAACGTCGTGACGGCCGGTGGTCGGGTGCTTTGCGCCACCGCCATGGGCGCCAGCGTCGGCGCCGCCCAGGAGCAGGCCTACAAACTGGCCAAGGCCATCGACTGGGAAGGCTGCTTCTACCGCACCGACATTGGCTACCGCGCCATTGCCCGTGAACGCGGTGAGTCTCAGTAATAAGCTACGCTGTGTTTCCGGCAGGGGCCCATCGCCCCTGCCGGACTGTTCCGACGCTGCGCATCGTTATATTCTGGCATCAACCTACGAAGGGATTTCGCCGTGCGCTGGCTCAGGATTGCCATAGGCTTCACCGTCACGCTGTTGACCTTGCTCTGCATGCTCCCGGCCCAGGCCGCGCAAGGCAGTGGCTGGTCGGTATTGCTTGACGATCAGGGCAACCTCCAGCTGAGCGACATCCGCTCCGCCCGCTACACCAATCAATTCAGCCCCATCGAGCTTGACCGCCTGACCGCGGCCGAACCCGATGGCGCCTTGTGGCTGCGTTTCAGACTGGCGCCCGGCAAGCACGAACAAGTGCTGCGGATCTTCGCCCCCGACCTGTCGCACCTCAATCTGTATGTACTCGACGGTGATCGACTGATCGAACAACGCGACACCGGCACCGCTCAGCCCCAGGCGGAGCGACCGCTGCCCAGCAGCGATTTCATGCTGCCGTTGCCCCAGAGTGACAAGCCCCTCGATGTCTACCTGCGACTGGTCTCAGACCACCAGCTGCGCCCGTACATCACCCTGCAAGCGGCGGTGATGGCCGCGGCCAATCACAACCAGACGCTGATCTACGGCCTGCTGTTCGGCTGTCTGGCGATGTTGATCCTGCACAACCTGATCCGCTATGCCTACACCCGCTCGCGCAGCAGCCTGTGGCTCGCGGTGTGTGAAGGTCTGTTGAGCCTGAGCCTGTTGCTGTTGCTCAACCTCGCCGGCCCGTGGTTGCCGAACTGGCACGCGATCCAGACTCCCGGCGCCTATCTGGCCCTGCTGCTGACCGCGCCCGCCGGCCTGATGTTCGCCTACCGTTTCTTCGCCCCGCTCGGCCCGCATCCGCTGAACAAGCTGCTGATCGGCGACATCCTGTTCATCGTGATCTGCAGCCTGTTGCTGTTGTTCGTCAACACCCTGCCGCTGAACATCATCACCTACGCGCTGGTGGCCCTGGCCGGCCTGAGCATGCTGCTGGTGGGTTTCTACCACTGGCAGAAAGGCTACCGCCCTGCCCGGCTGTTCGTTGCCGCAATGGTGGTGTTCAACATCGGCACGCTGATCATCCTCCCGGCCTTGCTGGGGCTGACCCTGGTGGCGCCGCAGGGCCTGATCATGACCCTGATGGGTTTCATCTGCATCAGCGGCCTGTTGATGAGCATCGCCCTCGGCGAGCGTCAACGCAGCATCACCGAAAGCCGTTTCAGCATCAGCCGCGACCTCGCAGCGAGCAACGCCGAAATCAACGCCAAGGCCGAGTTCCTGGCCAAGATCAGCCACGAAATCCGCACGCCGATGAACGGCGTACTGGGCATGACCGAACTGCTGCTCGGCACGCCACTGTCGGTCAAACAACGCGACTACGTGCAGACCATCCACAGCGCCGGCAACGAACTGCTGACCCTGATCAACGAGATACTCGACATCTCGCGGCTCGAGTCCGGGCAGATCGAACTCGACGATGTACAGTTCGATCTCAACGCGCTGATCGACGATTGCCTGAGCATCTACCGCGCCAAGGCCGAACAGCAGAACGTCGAGCTCATCAGTTTCATCCAGCCGCAAGTGCCACGGGTCATCAGTGGCGACCCGACGCGCCTGCGTCAGACGCTGCTGAGCCTGCTGGAAAACGCCCTGAAGAAAACCGAAGAAGGCGAAGTGCTGGTGGTGGTCGCCCTCGACGAACGCAGCGCCGGCCCACGCCTGCGCATTGCCGTGCAGGACAGCGGCCAGCCGATGGATCAGGAAGAGCGCGACGCGCTGATGCACGCCGAGTTGCACAGCAAGCACTTCCTGTCGGCCAACCGCCTGGGCGGCAACCTCGGTCTGGTGATCGCCCGCCAATTGATCCGCCTGATGCAGGGCGAGTTCGGCATCAAGAGCGGCGCCAGCCAGGGCAGCACGCTGTGGCTGACTCTGCCGCTGGACCCAGATCGCCTGGAGCATCCGACCTCGGATCTCGACAGCCCGCTGCAAGGCGCGCGCGTGCTGGTGGTGGACGACAACGACACCTGCCGCAAGGTGCTGGTGCAGCAATGCAGCGCCTGGGGCCTGAACGTCAGCGCCGTGCCGTCGGGCAAGGAAGCGCTGGCCCTGCTGCGCACCAAGGCGCATTTGCGTGATTACTTCGACGTGGTCCTGCTGGACCAGAACATGCCCGGCATGACCGGCATGCAACTGGCGGCCAAGATCAAGGAAGACCCGAGCCTGAACCACGACATCCTGCTGATCATGCTCACCGGCATCAGCAATGCGCCGAGCAAGATCATCGCGCGCAACTCAGGGATCAAGCGCATCCTGGCCAAACCGGTGGCCGGCTACACCCTCAAGACCACGCTCGCCGATGAACTGAACCAGCGCAATCGTGGCCAGGTGGTGTTCCAGCCACAGGTTGCGAGCCCCGCCGCGCCGGTCAAGGTGCCGAGTGATTTCCGTATTCTGGTGGCCGAAGACAACACCATTTCGACCAAGGTGATCCGGGGCATGCTCGGCAAACTCAACCTGCAGCCCGACACCGCCAGCAATGGCGAAGAAGCCTTGCAGGCGATGAAAGCCCAGCGCTACGACCTGGTGTTGATGGACTGCGAAATGCCGATCCTCGACGGCTTCTCCGCCACCCAGCAACTGCGGGCCTGGGAAGTCGGCAACCAGCGCATCCGCACGCCGATCGTGGCGCTGACCGCGCACATCCTCGCCGAGCACAAGGAACGCGCGCGCCAGGCCGGGATGGACGGGCACATGGCCAAACCGGTGGAGCTGTCGCAACTGCGAGAGCTGATCGAACACTGGGTAGCCCAGCGTGATCAGCAGAACCGTGCGACGACGCAACCGTCGTGAGCCGACAGACACGATAGCGCCTGTTAGACTCCCCCGACTTTCCCCGCCAGCGAGCCCGCGCCATGCTCCACGTGTTATTCAGTGTTTACCTGAAGATGCTGGTGCTCTACAGCCCGTTCTTCGTGTTGTCCTGCTTCATCAGCCTGACCCGCGGTTACTCGCGCAAGGAACAACGCCGCCTGGCCTGGAAAGTGGCTGTCGCCACCCTGGTCTCGAGCGTATTGCTGTACCTGTTCGGGCGGGTAATCTTCGATGTGTTCGGCATCACTGTGGATGCCTTCCGCATCGGTGCCGGCAGCGTACTGTTCATTTCGGCGCTGGGCATGGCGCAGGGCAAGTCCGCCGTGCAGACCGACAACGTGCAGCAGGACGTGACGATTGTTCCGCTGACCATTCCGCTGACCGTCGGCCCCGGCACCATCGGTGCGCTATTGGTGATGGGCGTCAGCCAGCCGCACTGGGACGACAAGCTCTTTGCGATCATGAGCATCGCCCTCGCCAGCTTCACGGTGGGCGTGGTGTTGTACCTGTCGAACCGCATCGAACGGATTCTCGGCGATCAGGGTCTGCAGATCGTCAGCCGCCTGATGGGACTGTTTGTCTGCGCCCTGGCTGCGCAAATCATCTTTACCGGTGTGAAAGGTTATCTGGTGCCGTGAAGCAGAAATACACAAGGCCGCCGATGCAGACATCAGCGGCCTTTTTTGGTGGCCATCGAATCAGCGGGTGAACGATTCGCTCGTTGCGATCAACGCCTTCATTTCCACGTATCCTTTGTCGACCTGATCAGCCATGACCGTGAGCAGCAACCGTTCAAGACTGAACCGGTGGTTACTCGTTCCGGTCCTGACATGGATCTCCATCGCAATGACCGGCCCGCCTTCCGAGGCGTACACATCGCGCACTATCAGACTGTGAGCGTTGTCCGGATCGATCAACACCAGTTGTCCGTCCTGCACCGTCAGCAACAGATGTTCGTTCGCAGACATCTCAAGGATCAGGACGGGCAGTTTTGAAGGCTGAATGACCGGGGAAGGCTGGCATTCGAGCACGATGCAGTCCATACGCTGCCAGTCCTCGTCGTTCAGGCGACAGACCTGTTGCGGCGAGCCGAATGTCAGCAACAGCCTTTCAACGCCCTGCGGCACTACTGCCTGCGAACCCGGAAAGTCACCGCGAGATGCAATGAACATGACCTCTTCATCCCGTTTCGCCAGGCAATCCTGCATCCAGACCGAGATTGAAGGGGCCGGATCAAAGCGCTGAGTGAAGACAACGTTATCCGCGGAGTCGAACGTCAGCGGCACAGATCCACTTTTAATGCCCAGAAACGCCGGCCATTGCCCGTCTGACGGTTTGCGAACGTCAAACAGCTGATCGGACTCGGGGACATAGTACCGATAGCGACCATCCTTCTCTCCGACCGGCATGAAGGCGGCATGAGGAAATGCCGAGACCAGCTTTTGCAAACGGCCGCGCAGCTGGACGTCGGTTGAATGATCAAGGGCGGACCAGCGATTTTCGACACCGAGGATTCTGGCCGGCCGGCCCTCGATCAACGCCAGGTTCACACCGTCCCGAGTCTGCGCCAGCAATCCTTGACCATGAACCTCGACCTCCGCAACCTGCCACTGATCCCAGACGGGCTCCACCTTCGGCAAATGCTCCCGGTTCAACAGCTTCGAGCCTTCGGCAAAGGCGACCCGAACGGCTGCGAAATCGACAAATGCCTGGCGATAGAGCTTGCCCGCCTCCTTGTCGAACACCCAGGCTGCCTTTCCTTCCGGCGTCATGGCGAGCAACGTCAGTTCCCCGCCAGAGCCGCCGTCCACCAGCAACAACTGCCCGGCGATGCACCAAGCCGCCAGGAATCCGGGACTGGAAGTACGAGTCAGACCAATGACCGCAAACGGCGCGGCCTTATACGCTTGAGCCAGCTTCGCCAATGCATCGATCCATTGCGGATTCAGTTCGAACCAGCGCTGACCGACACCGATGAACCGCAGTTCGCCGTCCCTGTCGACTTCGAACAGACGCCCGTCCTTTTTGGTGGCAATGTAACGACCTGCGGTGGAAGTCATCTCGACGACATCGTTTTCGATAACGTCGTCCAGGGTCTCCCTGTCTTCGATCCGGCTCAGCGCAACTCGAATGAGCGTTTCATCTTCCTTGTCATAAATAATCGCGTCCTGATTATCGACCCGGTCCCACATCAACATCGTCCGCTGCGTGACATCGAAATCATTGAGGATGAATTGGTTGTCATGCGGCCGAAGCCATCCAGAGTACGCAAACTCACCGTGGTCAATACAGCGCAACCCAATAAACGGCGCGGATTTCCAGGAGCTCAGCGACGCGGACATTTCGCTGGAGTCATCGGCATACGGCCTGGATCGCATGAACTGACTCAAAGGTTGTTTCCAGTACTCCAGTGTCCTTTGAAGTAAATCTTCAGAGTGACTACTGGCATGGAAGTGGGTGAATGTCAGCTTTTGTCCGCGAATCAGATATTCCAGCGAATAGTCGGTCTCACCCGACCCGGTGATTTCCTGAACGACACGCAGATCTCCGCCGACTGTGCCTTCGAAACCCTTGATTCTTGAACCCTGCGCAGGATTCATCAGGCGATAGCGATGATTGACCGTTCCGGAAAGGGCATCGACACGCCATATCGTCGGGTGGTCGGGATGGTAGAACCACGCATGCTCTGCGACGACAGCCCCAAGAACGATGCCTGTGTTCACTGCGTCCGGCAGATTGCGCGGATACAGCATGCGATCCCGCCCGGCGTCGTAGTACCCGGTGGTCGAGACAGGCCTGTTCGAGACGGTCAAAGGCACATGGAAACCGGATACTGGAATGTGTGACGACGCCAGTCGATTCGCCCGGCGCAGGCTCCTGAGCCTTGCCAGAACGGTATCGGAAATCCGATCCACGTCCGGCGGATCGATTGTGATGCCAACAGCGGATTTACTTGTTTGCCAAACCCTGTCGCTTTCCAGATCCATGCGAACCAGCAGCAACGCATTGTTTTTGCTGCGATCGACCTGAAACAGTTCGCCGCCCTTGAGCCGTATAAAACCTTCAAAGCCATCGATCCGGATGCCGTCGACGATAAGTACAGCGTCCTCGAACCGGACCTGTTCCTCACCGGCCCAAGGCGCGGAAATTACCCAGTCGGCTGTGGCACGAGGCGAAAACGCCACGACGGAAGGTCCGTCAACCAGAGGCGGCGAATTGAGGACAACCGATACCACACCCGGACTGAGCGTCAGCTGCACTTGTCCAGAATGGGCGGTGATCTCATAGGAAATCAGGTTGTTCCATTCGGCCGGCAATTGAGGTACGACCAACTGGCGGCAGTGTTCATTCAGGCTGATGCGGACAGTGGTCGGCTTGTTGAACGGATGCAGTTTGTAGAGGACATGAGGGAACGGGGCCGTGGAAAAGAACTGGAACCGTTGCTCGCCCCGCTCATCGAACTCCAGGCGTTTCTTCCACCCGTCGATGATATTGGGATAGGACGTACGCAGTCTGCTGCTGTCTTGCGCAACCGGTAATGGATAGTCCCCGTAATCCCAGAAACGCTGATAAGCCGTCAGGCGTTCTGACACATCCTCGTCGGGAGCAAAACCGGACGAGCCCAATTGGTATTCATATCCGTAGTAACAGGTTGGCGTGCAGGGCAATACAACTGCATTGACCTTATTCTGCCTGTCGATTCTCAGAGTTGATGGGAGGCGCAGCGCTTCGCGAATATTGATCGCCCGGTGCTGTTCCTGGTCTCTTGCATCGAAGGAGGGAAGCCCTACAGTCTGAAAGATCGTCGGAAAGAACTTCTGGCTATCGAACTCCACGCTGCCCCGCCGTAGATCCAGCGCTGTAATGACGGCTTCAGGTTCGAACCTCAGGACACCCTCCTCTATGTTGTGCCCCGACTCTGTGTAGGCTTCATTGATCAGAAACAAGTGCCGTCCGACCGCTCTGGCCTTGTCGCTGATTTGTCCCAGGTTGCTGGCAATGGCCGCTGCACCGATACCGATGCCCAACAAAGGAACCGACAGCACAGCGGCGGCTGCCCCCACCGTACCGCCGACAGCCAGCGCAGCTATATCCAGACCCAACGCCGCCACATTGAAGGCAAGCTGAGTGGCGAATCGCGAGCGTTGCTCATCATTGGTGGCCACGGTCAGGCCATGGATGTCGAAACCGATGTTGACCGCCGAGAACCCGAGGCCCACTCCCGACGCGGCGCGACCCAGCAGACGCGAGGACAGTGAAGCGTGACCCGCGGCAAGAGCCCGTTCACTCGCCGCCACTTGTCGCACCAGACTGACCATCTGCAGTGCATCTGTCGCGACACCGAAACTCAGTTGCGCATAGCTCACGTATGCCTGGACCTGCAAAGCGGTGGTCAATGCAGGAATCTGCCCCCCTTGACGTTGATACTCTCGACTGCGCATCTCATTGATGATGGCCTGGATAGCGAAGGCAAAACTCAAGCGGCTGCCGCCGTCAGAATCCGCCGGACCTCGCGCCGGACCCGCAAGGTTTTTTGCCAGACGCTTGATGTGCCTTGCGAGTTTGATGAAGCGTGAGTCGACGGTACTGACCTCGACCGAGACCTGGGGATTGCGAGCGTCAACCAGGGTCAGCGTGTAGTGCGTTTTCGATGTTTCCTTCACCGTCTCAAGCAATGGCAGATAGTGCTCCCCAAGTTTATTGTCACTGCGCAAACGCCGGGTTGCTTCTTCGAACTCGCCTGCCTGGTAGCGCGCATCAAGTTGCGCCAGGCCCTCTCCCATCCGCAGGTTTTCAGAAAGCGAGCGCATGCGTGCCGACGCCTGTTCATCCCATACCGAAACCGTTCGGCCGACGGTAACCCGTTCGCTCTTCAGAAGGTCGTTCACGGACAGTTTCGAAGGCAATACCTTGTCGGCAATCGCCTTCGTATCCAGTTCGATCACCGTGAACACGGAGTCGGTCGAACCGGCCAGACCATAGAGCGCTGCCAAATCACCGTCACTGGCGAGGTGACCTTGAATGGCTTGCTGGAGTTGATCTGCCCGGGAGAATCCGTAAATTGCAAAATTCGGGTCGAAAAAGCGATAGGCCGGTTTACCGTCAATCTGAATCCTGGCTACCAGCAATGCATGCTTGCCGGTGTCGAGCAGGTAGACAGCAGATCCGGGTTTCATCTCAAGATTGCGGACAATCACGTCAAGCCCAAGTACCCCGTTCGAGCGCCCGATCTCGGTCGTTGCAACGCCCGACAAATCATCCAGCGCGGCAAACATGGCTCGGGACTCGGCGTCAGTGGGGTCAAGACTGGCATTGGCAATCCGGCCAACCAGCGCACGCTGGGCCTCGTCCCCGAGTCCCAGCGCAGCGGCCATCAGCAATGCCAAGGGAAAGCAGCGGCGGCCGGGATCGTCGGTGCCCAGTCTCAACAGATCCTGGGGAAACTGTCGCGCCGAAATGGCCCCCGCGTTGTAAAACCGCTCCCGAACCCGCGCGGCACTTTCAAGGATTTTCGTCTGATAGTCGCGGCGCGCGGTGCTGTTGATCTGTGCAATGCGCTGCCCCCACTGGTACAGGGTCAGCGGCTCGGCCAATGCACGCACTTTCAGTTCGCCCGCTGTCTCCACGCCAAGTGTACCCCCATGGGCAAGGCCTGCTTCAAACGCGGGAGCCTTGCTCTCGTGGAGGACCTTTTCGATAGCGTTGTAGCGTTTGAAAAAACTCTCATCGGCGGTTCCCAGGGCGACCTCCTGGACTTTTTCCCAGGCCTCGGCAAAACCTTGGGCATCCACGTTCGGTGCGCGGAACAATCCCCCGATGACAGCCCTCTGCAAAGGACTCAATTGATCCAGTGCAACCGATCCGTGGGCAAGCCGGGTCAGGAAATCATTGAGATTGCCGGCGACCTGTTCCCCGTTGGAAACAGGCAGGGCGCTGTCAGGCTGCGCAAGGATTTGCTGTCGAACATCGAAACCCAGGTCGACGCGCCTGCCGACATCGATTTCACCACTGAGTTTGTCTCGCATGGCATTGATCAAGGGCTCGCCCAGATCATTCATCAGCTTCTGCAATACATCGGTCAAGAACACCGGTTTACCTTCAATAACCGGCCAGCCCTGCTTGAGTGTCATATGGTGCTCATTGAGCAACTCCGTCAGGTTGGCGCCATAACGTGACAGGAGCTTTCCACCCTTCCACTTGTTGTGTTCTTTCGTCAGCCATTGTTCTGGATCATCATTGACGGTCCAGCCAGAGATCATTTCCTCTTCGGTATAGACGTTATAACCACTTACCAACTTGAGATGATTACGGACATCATCAACATGATCGGGCAATAATTTATCTTCTATATACTTTGCCACTCCCGCCACCGCCCCACCCGGCCCGGTCAGCGTGATAGTTCCTCGTGCGCCGATACGAATTCCGTCTTGATAATACGTAGCAATGGCTTCAATGAGACTCGCCGATGAATAGTGATTTTTTGAACCTGGAAATCTTCCTTCAGCCTGTTTTTCATTGACGACGTTCTGAATGACGCTGATAACACGGCTATCATCCGTCGCCACGATGCCCGCTGCGTCCAGACGACGTTCGACTTCATACAAACAGTCATAATTCAAACGGATCGCTTGCATGTAGGCCATGGTCATTGCGCTGCGCGGGTGGGCCAGAAAATGCGCGTTCATTTCGTTGTTGGATGCAATGCCTCGCGCGACCCCCAGGCGAACAGCGTCCTGCGGTACCGAGCGGTCCTTCGGGGCAACGAATATTCTGGAAAGACCCGGCTTCTCGCGGGCGAACGCGAGCAGTTTATCTTTATGCTCCGCAGGAATTTTGTCGGTTCTGTCTGTGTATCGGGACCGATCTCGACCGGGCATCAACGCGGCATCTTCGTTGAGTAGAAGTTGTAGAACGCCGACCTTCGCATCTGCGCTGAACTTGCTGATGTCCACCCCGCCCAGCCCGTCGGCAAACGGAGGCAAATAGTCCATGTCACTGTAGCGGCCGCCCTCCAGAAACCCGGCCTGCAACCTGACGACATCGCTGGCTGCCGCGAAATTTCCGCGCATGCCGACTTCCCGCTGATAGACATCCTGCAGAAAATGTCCGGCAAACTCATGGCCAACGTCACGCAGATGCAGATCGTCACTTGCCATCGCCAGATGCGAATCCAGACACTTCTGGCGGAACGCCTCCAGCACCGTCCGGTCCTTGCCATAAGCGCTGACCATCAACTGGATGCGGGCGTCATCCCTGCGTCCGGCCCATTGTGGCTGGTTGATGTAATCCGACATCTGGAGTTTCAGGATACGCGCGCGGTCTTCAATCATTTGCGACAGCTGCGAAGGTTTGCTGACTTGATCTCCCCCGGACTCCATCGCATGCGCCCTGGCGCTGTCGAGAATGACGCGGTTCATCTCGAAAGCCAGCAGCGCATCGCTGTCGTACCAGAGATTGAATCGGTAATCCTCCGGGCCCAGCAAGGCGCGCCAGATATTCATGTAGTCGCGCTGGATGTTGCCGACTTCACTGCCGCCTACCCAGACGAAGTGCATGATTTTCGGCACGGGACGAGCGACACCCGAAAGCATGGAAACGGTTGCGGAAAGCCGCGATGCGTAACTTTTAATACCGACACGCGCCCGTTCGATGACCGACGAGGCGGGCCCTTCCATTCGCCCGGCCAACGATTCGAAGGTTTCCAGAAAGAGTTTGACCGGCAACTGCTTTTCGGCGATCGGCGCAGTTGCAACGACAGATTGAAAATAACGTTCCAGCGCCGAGTATTCGGCACTCGCCGAATACTCGGCGAACGCTGCCTTTATTGTCTTAAATTCGGACACTGAAGAAAACCAGGACAATTCTGCAACATCCCCTGGGACATATTCCATAAAAACCACCTTTAACCAACCATCCATTGAAGTCCGGTTCAAAACTACCCAAACAACACAAACATGGCAAAACCATGGAAATTCCAAACATTACAATCGAAACATTAAAAAACACCAACTCGAAGAACAACACACTAACTACCAAAAAACTCTCGCCTGCCGACCTGAAAACAAAAAAAACAATAAACTTTCCGCACCACAAATTAAGTTTCGGCATTGGCAAACAGCCTGTTGCGCGCACAAACAAAAAGACCGCCGATGTTCGTATCGGCGGTCTTTTTTGTCAGTGTTCACGAATCGGCAGACGCAAGTCCTCGACGTTAAAGCGTAGAGTCGGCAGTGACTTTACCCTTCGCCTCATCCAACAGTTCTTTAAGTTTCACACTATTGCTCCCACCTCTGCGCTCCATCAACCAACGCACGAGCGACGATACCTTGCAACGTCGCAAGCCCTGAACCTCGAGCATCGCATCGCCACGCAGACTGGTATCACTCGCACACGCATTGCGCCAGATCAGATTGTGCTCGCTGTCCGGATCCACCACGATCAAATGATCCCCGACCAGACTTGCCTCAAGCTTCTGTGGCGAATCCGGCGACCAGATCAATCGGCCCGGAACCAAAGGCGTGCCGCCCAAAGGGAAACGGCAATCGACCACCAGAGAATCAAGCTTGCGCGCCAGCGCCGGCGTCAGATGACATTTCATCGAGCCACGGCCCATGCGCACCACCAACATGAGCACGTCGTCGGGGATCAACGGCATGAGGTCGTTCGCATCCATCCGTCCCTGGATCACGAGCACCTCGCCGACGCGCCGGACGTAATCCAGAGGGCCGATCCGATGCTTGCTCGGGAAGCCCTGGACTAAACGCGCCTCAGGCTCGTGCAGCAAGACGTCGGCGTATCGACGGGTTCCCAGCAACTGGAAGTCCTTGGGCAAATCCGCAGCGGCGACGCGGACCAATCGCCCGCTGTCGACGATGTACCACTGCTCGATGGGGTCTCGGGACGCAACGGAAATGAACGGACGATGCGCTTCCGTCGCCAGAAGGGCATGCAGACTCTCGGTCACGGACTCGCCCTGCGCCGCCACCCAGTCAGGCGCCACCGCGACAATCATCGGCTGTTCCTGATAATGCAATTCAAACACCACGCCATCGCGGGTCGTTCCCATGAGACCGGCGCCCTCAATCCAGACATCGGTGAAACTCTGCCGCTCCCATTCCCGTTCCGGCTTGGGCACGGCGTCAGCCTGACGCAACTGCGAGCCACTTCCGAATGCCGGGCCGAGTCGCTGCGGATCAACGAACGCCTGCCGCCAGACCGCTCCCGCCGCCGGATCGAACAACCAGGCCGACTGATTATCGGGAGTCAGTCCCAGCAGACGCACATCGGCGCTACCCACCTCACTCAACAACAGGCGGTTGCCCACGAACCAACCGTGGACACCTGCATCGGCGGCGACATTTGCAATGCCAACGATGGAGAACTGCTCAGCCTCGTGCTGAAGGGCCAGAGATTCCAGCGCCAGCCACCATTGTGCACGGCCCTTGAGCCAGCGCTCGCCGACTCCGGCAAACTGCGCGTTGCCATCGGCCCCCATCTCGAAGACCAGCCCGTCTTCGGTCTTCGCCAGATAACTGTTCTGCTCGGCGATTACCTCCTTGAGCCGATCAGGCTGGACCCAACGATGCGACCAGCGATTCTCGCCCTGCACCACGGTGCGCTCCACCCGGCACAACTTCTGGAAGAGTCGGTCGTAGATGACGAATACATCGTTGTCACCAGCAACGGTGAGCAACATCAGATCATTCAGATTCTGCACAGAGTCACGCCAGCCGCGCAGATGATGACGACGTGGCACCGGACGGATGATCAGGTTGTCCCGGGAACGAATCCACGCCATGTCGCGCAGTGTCTCATCCATTTTCCAGCAGATGGAAACGTAAGGCGCGAACTGCCAGTCGACCGTCGTGTATTCCCGCTCGCCGAGAACCGGCGGGAACAAAAACCTGTCCCCCAGCACAGGCACCCAGTCAGTCAGGGCATGACGGTCATCGAGCAACGCCTCGAATTGCAATTCAAGACCGCGGTTCACCGAACTCAGCCACATCTGTCCGTCGTGAATCAGGTAATTGAAGCGCTCAACCGTTGCGTCCGGCTGGACATATTCCTGCACGACGTGGAGAACCCCATGGCCGTCGGCTTCCACACTGCGAATCGTACCGGTCCCCTGCTTCCTGACCAGCAGGCGATAGCGATGGCTGAGCAGTCCGGTGCTCGCATCGACCTGCAAGATGTCGAAACCGTCTTTTTCATGGAAATACGCAAACTCGCCGGCTACGGCGGACAACATCAGATCCTCTTCCGAGAGATCGTAGTCGTTACGGATGTGCAGAACACGATCCTCTGCGGCGTCATACCAACCGGTGGTGTAACGCGGCGCTTCGGCTTTTTCAAAGGGGATCGGATAGTTGTTGATCCGCGTATAGGGCAGCGCCAATCGATGGTCCCTGGCCAACGCCAGCAGATGATCCTGCAACACCTGACCGTCGATGCCCTTCGGCGCCTGTTCCTGTACCACCACCAACCGGCGTTGCTGACTGCCCTCGACCTTCAGCAGGCGGCCACCGTCGATGACCAGAAACACCTCGGACGGTCCGGTTCCCGACATTTTGAACTGACAGTCCTTCACACTGAACGCGCCGGTCTTGCCGAATTGAATGTCGCTTTCACTCGCCCAGGGTGCTACCAGAATCCAGCGATTGTTCTGTGTGCCCGCTGACACCAGTTCGACATTGGCACCGGGACTGAGCACCAAGGTGCAGAGGCTTGCGCCACCTTGCAGTCGATAGGAAAGTTTGTCCTGCCACGCCGGCGGGATATTCGGCACCACCAGTTTGCGCTCCCGCGCATCGAGCTTGACGCTGATTTGGGTCGCACGGTAATCCGGCCACAGCCGATTGACGATGTAGTGGCTGGGGAACGAGTAGAACGAATGCAGGAACAGCCATTTGCCATCCGGCTTCCTCTTCTCCAGACGCCGGGCGATATCGAAGCCCGTGTCATGGCGTTGCGAGGAGAAAGGCAATGTCTGGTATTCGTAGCGATAGCAGGCCTGGGGCGTACACGGCAACACGATCGCCTGGTCGGCCGGGGGAACGAAACGCATGCGGTCGGGATAACCCAGTTCCTTGCTGAGGTTGATTGCACGCGCGTAGTCCGCCTCGAATTCCGGCACACCGAAATGATCGCGCAGCGGGTAGAGTTTGGTGCTCTCCAGCGACACCTCTCCAGTGTCCATGTCAATGTCAGTGACTATCAGAGACGCGCGCGGCAGCCAGACATCCTGCGTGGGTTTGTAGTGGTAGGCCTGGCCGCGGTGAGCCTGTTCGAGCTCGTTGAAAAACAGACCGACCGCTTTCGCCTCCTCCGCAATGATCGCGTACGCCTGTGCCAATGCAGTCACGCCCACCGCCAGCCCGCCGATAATCACGCCCGCGCCACCCAGCACTGCTGCCGCCGTTCCGGCCCCGGCAAGCCCCGCGCCCATTCCGGCACCGGTCAGGGCGAGGCTGGTGGCATCGAATGTCAGCTGGGTGGCGTAGGTCACGGTTTCGAGATCGTTCTGCGCCGTCGCCAACTGATAAATATCGAACCCGACGTTGGCCAGCCCCAGCACAGCCCCCACGCCCTCATTGGCCACATGTCCAGCCACCGCCCCGATGGTTTTACCTGTCAATGGCGCCAGCGCTTCGCCGACGACCCGCGCACTGGTCCGGGCAATGATTTTTTCATCGCGCAGTGCCTCCTTTACCAGCGCGATCAGTCCCGCCGCGTCGAACAGAGTGCCATGTGCCAGTTGTGCATAGTTGACATACGCATGCCAGCGCACGGCAGTGGTCATGGTCCGGTCGTCGCCTTCGCGTCCACGCAGGGCATTCATCAATGCCTGAACTGCGAATCCGGCATTGAGGGTGTGAACAGCCGCCGCTTCTGTGGCTTGCTGCGTTGCACCCGCCTTGACCGGCTTGCGTCCGAGGGTCGAGAACAGCTCGGACAGATAGTTCCTGATACGCAACAGGCGCCCGTCGATGCTGGTCACCGTCGCCACGAGCTCACCCGTATTCGGGTCCAGCATGCCAAGCCGGTACGGGCCCTCGTGTGTGAACTCCAGCGAGCTGAACAATGGCACCAGCGGCGACACCGAGTCATGCCCTTCCTGCAAGCGCGACGTCGCGCTGGCAATCTGCTCGGCCCACCAGTGATGGTCGGCATCAAACAACGCGCGGCCCAGGCGCGGATTTTCCATCAAGGCTCGACCGTGCGCACTGTTCAGCCGCTGGCGAACCTTGCGCAACGGTACGTTCGGCAAGGTGTCCTCCGTGAACAAGTGTGCCACTTTGACGCCTGTCGACAGCATCTGCTCCGAGACCTGCTGGCCCTTTATGTCGATCAAATCGAACCGCGGATGGTCGGCCTCACCGTAGGCAGCGTAATGTCTGGCCATCCCCAACCGGAAGAATTTTCCCAGCGCCACTTTAAACGAGACGGAACTGTCGAATTCGAACACACCAAAGTTTGGATCGTAAAAGTGATACGTAACGTTGGTGCCGCTCTCGGTTCTGGCTACCAGCATCGAGTGATTGTCGGAGTTGAGCATCAGGGTTCGGGTACCGACTGATGCCTCCAGCGTTGCGGCGACTGTCTCCAGATCCAGCCGCCCCAGAACGGTACCCACGTCGCCGGCCTTGACCCCGTGCATTTCCTCCACAGCCTGCAAAAACGCCTGGGAGTCAGCCTGATCCGGCTCAAGTACCGCGAGGAAGAACCTTTCGCGCAAGCGTCGGCTGGCCGCTTCACCTTGCGTCAGGGCCGCACTCATCGCCAGCACGAGAGGGAAGCAGCGACCGGCGACCGTGTCACCCGCCCCGTGCAGCAACAGATCCTGCGGTACCATCTTGACGGTACCGGCCTCGAATTGGTTGAGCACCTGCTCCACCCGTTCCTGAACTTGCTGACGGTGTTCCTGGGTGGCGACATACTGAATCAGCGCGACCTGACGTCCCCAGTCATGCAGGGTCACCGCGGTGGACAATGCTGTTTTCTTCAGGCTCAGCGCATTGCTCGAACTCGTCGGCAACACGTCGGCGACACTTTTCAGCCCGGCAACGAACTCGGCTGGGCGCCGCTGGTAGAGATGCTGCTCGATCGCAGCGTAACGCCCGGAAGTCCCGCGTTCGCTGAGGCTGTTGATCAGGTTGTCCAGCGCGCCGCCCAGTGCGGCAAAACTCTGCTCATCCAGTGACTCTGCACCGAGCAATGCCCCGAGCGTCAGACGCTGCAGCGGGCTGAGGTGCGCCAGTTGCCATGCGCCTGTACCCAGACCTGTGAGAATTTCATCCAGCGCAAGACTTCGTGTCACCTCATGACTCCGTGACGCGGGCGGGCGCCGCCTGGTGTCCTGATTGCGGATCAACTGACGATCATTGAAATCAAGCGGTATCCTATCGGCAAACGTGACCGGGCCATCATGGCCGCTCATCATTGCTCGGGTGAAGGGCTCGCCAAGATGGTCAGCCATGCGTTGCAACAGTTCGGTATTGATCACATGGCGCCCCTCGATCAAGGGCCAGCCAAGTTCGAATTCAACGGTGGAGTGCTTGAGCAGTTCGTCAATATTGCCGGCGTAGCGGGTCTTGAATTGACCGTCGCGCCAGCGCTGCTTTTCGGATTCCACCCACTTGTCGAAGTCGGTTTCGTTATCTTTCCACGAGTGATCCAACTCTTCCTCGGTGGCTCGATTGACGACGAGCAAGGGTTCGATCGCCATTTCCTCGCGTGACACCTGCGCCCCCCGAGGCGTTAAACGGGCCTTCTCGAAATCACTCGTGCCATCCTTTATCCCCACTGGACCGGTCAGATAAATCGTCCCTTCACTCTGCGGGCGAATGCCATCGTTGTAGTAACTGGCGGCCGCATCGGCCAGGTAGGTCGCAAAGACCGACTCCATGTCCGGCAGGTCATTGATAGACCCGTAGGTGCGCTCGAGCTCTTCGAGCGCCAGTGATTGCATTGCCTCGGAATCCTCGGGTTTGACCCCCCTCTGCACAGCCAGTCGAGCGGTGGCATCCACCAGTCCGAGGTTGAACTCAAGACGCTTGAGTACAGACTCCAGCACCGCCGAGCCCGGGTGCGCCATCATGTACCCGTTACTGATCGTCGATCTCACCGCCACCGCTCGCAAAGCGTAGGGGCGGACAAGCAAATCCTGAGGTGGTTGAAAAACCTGGGCTAGCAGCGGTTTGCCTTTGGCAAACGCTTGCAGTGCCTGCCGATGCGCTTCGGGAATCTGGTCGGTTCTGTCCACATAGCGGCTTTTCAGCGCTTGCCGCCCCGGCATCCATTCCGGGTTTTCGTTGAGCAACAATTGCAACAGACCCAATCGGGCATCGTCACTGAAGCCACTGATATCGACCCCCCCAACCGACTTCAACAGTGGCGGCAAATTATCCACATCGGTGTAACTGCCACCCTCCAGGTGCAACACCTCGGCTCTTACAACATCCGACGCTGCGGCGAAATTGCCGCGCAAACGCATTTCACGCTGGTAAAGGGCCTGCAGCTGCAAAGGCTTCTCGGCGCCAGCCAGATCGCGCACCTGCACATCACCGTCGACAAGCGCCTGGATACTGTCACGGTTAGTTGTTTTCAGACGCCGTAGTTCCTGTGCGTCCTGCCCGTATCCTCGAACCAGTAACTGCATTCGCGCTGCATCGGCCGACTCGCCCTTGGCGACCGCATCATTAATGTATTGGTACATCTGCTGTTTTAGCGCAATGACACGCGCGACATAGAGCTCACCCAATTCCCGCTCGGTCGCACTGTCGACACCACCGTGCTGCATGGCATCGGCTTTGGCAGCTTCTACAACAAGCTGGTTGGTTCGATATGCGAGCAAAGCATCATTGTCATACCAGACATTGATTTTATAACCCTGCCCGGCAAGTACCTTTTTCCAGACATTGATGTAATCACGCTGAATATCACCCAGCCCGCCACCGAGCCATACAAAGTGCAGGATTTTCGGCACTTGGGTGGCAGGAGTCTTCATCAGTTCAACGCCGTAGCGCAGACGCGCCTCAAAACCCTCGACCCGGTCGCTTACTTGCGCAAGGCTGAGGGCCGCCTCGCTGTCCGGGCTCGGGGCCGGTGCATTTTCCGCTTCACGGCGCACTCGATGGTTTCCCAGCTCTCCCAGAGCCTGCTTGAACAATGTCAGCGGCTGCAGCAGGCGTGGCGAATCGAGCAGACCGATGCAGGCGAAGTAATAACGAATCACTGCGTCGTACTGCTCAGTTCCTTTATGCGGCAATAATGCCCGCTCCAGGTCGGCCAGCTTGAACAAGTCGACGAACTTTACAAAGCCTTTCTCAACTTTTGAATTTTCAGCACCTTGCATTTTTAAATACTCTTTAAGTAACAACTCGTTCAAAAAAAACAAACGCACACATGAATGCCTCGCCAGGAGAAAGTCTCCAGAGCGATATAAAACGCATGTTAAAAACCCAAATACACGCCAACCAAAAGCGCGAAACCAATATAGAAAAAAACAACCGACCCAGACAAACACGAAACCATTCAAACAATGTCAATGGAAACATCCAAAGACATTCAATTTAAATATTGAACACGGTCGAAATAGAAACTTTCCTTGTCCCCAAAAAAACAGGGTCGCGAACTCCTGTTCGCGCCCTGTTTTATTTAGTACTGCTCCAGCTTCCTGATACGTCGGAGCGAGAGGCTCAGCCCGCTGGCTTGCTACCGTACCAACGTGGCGTGTAGACCCACTTCCCGCCTTCGGCGCGGGGGAACGTGCAGGTGGTGGACGAACCGATCAACACCATAGTGCGCATGTCCACTTGATCCGGGGTCAACGCGCCGAGCGTCGTCACCCGCAACGTCTGCCCCGGCCGGCCGATGTCACGCCCGAGCACCACCGGTGTCTGCGATGTACGGTGTTGCGCAACGATTTCCAGGGCTCGGCCCAACTGCCACGGTCGCGAACGAGAGATCGGGTTGTAGAAGGCCAGCGCCAGATCCGCCTCGGCGGCCAGATCCAGACGCTTTTCGATGATCGACCACGGCTTGAGGTTGTCCGACAGCGACATCACGCAGAAGTCATGGCCCAGCGGTGCACCGGCCTGAGCGGCGGTGGCGAGCGACGCCGAAACACCCGGCAGGATTTCCAGATCGACGCTGTGCCACGCCGGGTCCGTCGACTCGTGCAACGCTTCGAGCACCGCTGCCGCCATGGCGAACACGCCCGGATCGCCCGACGAAACCACAATCACCGAACGTCCCTGAGCGGCCAGTCTGAAGGCGTGACGGGCACGCTGCATTTCTTCGCGATTGTCGGTGCAATGCTGCACCTGATCGTCGCGGAAGGGGCCGGCCATGCGCACGTAGGTTTCGTAACCGAGAACGTCGGTGGCGCGAGCCAGTTCGGCTTTCACCGCAGGCACCATCAGCTCTGCCGCGCCCGGGCCGAGGCCGATGACGGCCAGACGGCCGCGCGGACGACCGATCTGCGAAACATCCAGCGGCTGTTCGGCCACGGCGATGGCAATGTCTCGGGATGTTGTGATGATTCGAGCGCCGGGGACTGCATCGCGAACCAACTCACCGATGTCATTCGCCGGCACGACAAAGCGCAGCGGCACTGCCAGTTCAAGCGCTGCTTCACGCAATGCCGGACTGGCCATCTGAGCATCGGCCGCCACCAGACAGGCCAGCGATTGAATCGCCACACCGGCCTGCTGCAATGCATCGCGAAGGGTGCCCGGCACGTCAGTCACTGACGAACCCACCGCCACCGCCACGCTGCGCGGATAAATCAGTAACTCACTGGTATTCGCCGCGCGAGCGGCGCTACCCACATGAATCGAGCGCTGTGCCTGTGGATCTTCCGGCAGTTGCGCCTGCTCAAGCCACGGCGCAGCGCCGTCGATGCGCACGCTGTGGCCGGCGAGCAGATCGGAGACAAAACGCTTGCCCTGCTCCAGATCGCCAAGGGCATAACCGCCGGGCGGGTTGAGCAGGCAGGTGCCGAAACGCAACTCACCGCTGGTGGTGATCGCCGCTGCCACTTCAAGCGCAGCTGCGATCTCGCGGGCCATGACATTCACCCCGCCCAAGCCGCCGAGCAGCGGCACCACGGCGCTGCCGTCTTCAGCCACGGCGAGCACCGGTGGCTCGACACCTTTCTCCAGCAACAGCGGCGCCAGGGTGCGAATGACAATGCCGGCCGCGCACAGGGCAATGATCGGCGTGTCCTGTTGATACAACTCGCGCAGGGTCGCGCCGAAGTCGCTGTAAGTCAGGTCGGCGCCTTCGACGCGTCCATTGAGGCCGTGAATCTTTGCAGCCGGATAGACCTGCTGAAGGCGACGGGCCGTGGCCAGCGCGCCCTGGCCGAGAATGACGATGGCCGGTGTGGAATGGGTCATCAGCCTTGCCACCGTTCGCCGGGAACAATGATCAGCGAGAAGTACGGCGATGACATCGGCTCGACCTCATCCAGCGACACGATCTTCTGGTTGGCCATGGTCGCGCGCTCGACGTACAGCGCACGTTCGGCCAGACCCAGCTCTGCCAACACGTCGCGCACTTTCGGGAAATTGCGCCCCAGTTTCATGATCACCGCCGCATCGGCATCGGCCAGACGGCGCTTGAGTTCTTCGTGAGGCAGCACGCCGGACAGCACCGACAGGCTCTGATTGCGATACACCAGCGGCGCGCCGAGCACCGACGCGCCGCCGAGCATCGAGCAGACGCCCGGCACCACTTCGGCTTCATAGCGGCCGGCGAGGCGGTCATGCAGGTACATGTAGGAGCCGTAGAAGAACGGATCACCTTCGCAGATCACGGCCACATCGCGACCGGCATCCAGATGCGCGGCCACTTCCTCGGCGGCGTCATCGTAGAAGTCGCTGATCACCTGTTCGTAGGACAGCGGTGCCGGCAGTACTTCGGTGGTCACCGGGTACACCAGCGGCAGCAGATTCTGCGCGTCCTGCAGGTGCGCTTCGATGATGCCGAACGCGTTACCCTTCTTGCCCTTGGCCACAAAGTACGCCACCACCGGCGATTCGCGCAGCAGGCGCAGGGCCTTGACGGTAATCAGTTCCGGATCACCGGGGCCGACGCCCAGGCCAATCAAACGTCCTTGAGCCTGCATCATTCGATCTCCGTGGCGAGGGCATTGACCGCAGCGGCGGCCATGGCGCTGCCGCCGAGGCGGCCCTGCATGATCACGAACGGCACGCCACGGCTGTTGGCGGCCAGCTCGGCCTTGGATTCGGCAGCGCCGACAAAGCCCACCGGGAAGCCGAGGATCAGCGCCGGTTTCGGGGCGCCGGCGTCGAGCATTTCCAGCAGATAGAACAGCGCCGTCGGCGCGTTGCCGATCACCACCACGCTGCCTTCCAGATGCGGACGCCACAGTTCCAGCGCAGCTGCCGAGCGAGTGTTGCCCAGCTCGCGCGCCAGTTCCGGCACACTGTCGTCGCGCAAGGTGCAGATCACTTGGTTGTTGGCCGGCAGGCGCGCGCGGGTCACACCTTCGGAAACCATCCGCGCATCACAGAGGATCGGCGCGCCAGCGGCCAGCGCATCGCGCCCGGCCTTGCCGGCGCCTTCGGAGAACTGCAGCCCGTCGATGGCCTCGACCATGCCGCAGGCGTGAATCACCCGCACCGCGAGTTTTTCCAGGTCGGCCGGGATACGAGCCAGGTTGGCCTCGCTGCGAATGATCGCGAAGGAGTTGCGATAGATCTCCTGACCGTCGCGGATGTAATCAAGCATCAAGGGGGCTCCGTGAGCGGGCGGCGAGCAAGGTCGCGGCCGCTTCGATAGTAAGGTTGTGAGCGTGCAGCGCGCCGAAACCCGGCAGCGCTGCATCGCGAAAATAGAGATCGTAGTGACCGGGGCCGACCGCCAGCAGAGTCACCGCAGCCCGATGTGCGGCGGCGCAGGAACGCGGGCAGCCGGACAGGTGCACATCCACGGCATGTGGCAACAGCGTAGCCAGCAGGCGGGCATCGTGTTTGGTGTCGGCCAGGCCTTTGCCGCAGCCGTTGGCGCCGGTGCAGGCGATCAGGTGCGTTAAAGGCTCTTCGACATGGGTCAGCAGGTTCAGCTTGCCCAATTCGTCGAGCACTTGAACCGCATCGGTTTCCCGCACATTGGGCAGCAACAGACTCTGCCAAGGGGTGAAGCGCAGGCTGCCGTCGCCGAAGGTTATGGCCAGTTGCGCAGCGCCACGCAGCATGTCCGGACCGAGGCGGCCGAGCGGCGGTGCGGCACCGACATAGACCTGACCGGCCGATGGCTGAGGGTGAATGCCGAGGTGCAACCCTTCCGGTCCGGCTGCCCGCTGCCAATCACCAGCGGCTTTCAGGCTGATCCGCTGACCGAGTTTTTCCAGGAACAGCGGCGCCGGGCATTCATCCAGCAGATGGCGCATCCGCGTCTGCTCCGGTCGGGCGAGATCAAGGAACAACTCCAGCACCGCGACCACCAGCGCATGTCCGTCCACAAGCGCCACGGCGGCCAACGGTCGCTCCGTCGGGCAACCCGCCAGGCCAAACGCCAACAGCGTGTTTTCACCGCTTTCGAATGCCGACAACCACAGATCATGGGGATGTTTGAGCATCGCCAGCGCTTCACCGCCATCCAGTTGCACGGCGAACTTGGCGCTCAGCTCGTGGAAGCGCGGATGGCTTTGCAGGGTCTCGAGGATCTGCCCGGCCAATGGACGGGTATCGAAGCGCATCTGTCGGTCAATGCCGGCGGCGGGGCTGAGCATCAGGTTGCGCACGTCGTCGCCGGCGGCGGTTCGCGGCCCGAGACCGGCGGCCAGCAGGCTGTCGATCAGCGCGGCGGACTGGTCGCCGATCCCGCGAATCTGCAGATTGCCCCGGTTTGTCGCCTCGATCGCCCCGCCGGCAAACCGCTCGGCGGCATTGGCCACCGCATCGGCCTGATCGGCCGTGATCGAACCTCCATCGAGCTTGATCCGGCAGATGCCACCATCCAGCGCCTGGACGATACGCAGCAACCCCGGACAGGCCGAGGGGCGTATGGCGTTGGACATCGGACGTTCGTTCAAGGGCTGACAGCTCTGTGGGAAAGGCGCTTCGCGGGCGAAGGCGCGGTATTATGCCTGCTTTGTCCGACGGCATGAAAAGTCTGCCCGTCGGAACGGCGCGTTTGCGGACACTTTTTTGAGGGGCTACAGATGTCACCCTGGCTGACAGTAGTAGGAATCGGTGAAGACGGCTTCAAAGGCCTGGGCAAGAATGCCCGGCGCGCCTTGATGGACGCTTCGCGGATCATCGGCGGTCAGCGTCAGCTGGATCTGTTGCCGGTGTGCATCCGTGGCGAGCGCCAGTTGTGGCCGAGCCCGTTTTCCCTGGCCCCGGTGCTCGAGCGTCGCGGTGAAGCCGTGTGTGTGCTGGCCAGTGGTGATCCGATGTTCTACGGCGTTGGCGCGAGTCTGGCGCGTCAGGTTCCGGAGGCCGAGATGCTGGTCCTGCCGGCCCCGTCGTCCTGCTCGCTGGCGGCGGCCCGACTGGGCTGGCCGTTGCAGGACGTCAGCGTGCTGTCGCTGGTGGCTCGCCCGCTGGCGGCTCTCAATGCACAACTGTTTGGCGGCGTGCGCCTGTTGCTGCTGAGCAATGACGGCCAGAGCCCGGCGGCGGTTGCCACGTTGCTGCGTGAACGCGGATTCGGCGCCAGTCGCCTGAGCGTGCTGGAACATCTGGGCGGCAGCGCCGAACGCCGGATCGACGGCAGCGCCAACGACTGGAACGATCCGCTCATTGCCGACCTCAACGTGATCGCCCTCGAGTGCCTCGCCGATCCGCAGACACCGCGCCTGTCGCGCCTCGCCGGCCTGCCGGACTCGGCCTTCCGGCACGACGGCCAACTGACCAAGCGCGACGTGCGCGCGATCACCCTCGCCCGCCTCGCCCCGACACCGGGCGAATTGCTCTGGGACGTCGGCGCGGGCAGCGGCTCGATCGGCATCGAGTGGATGCGCGCGCACCCGAGCTGTCGCGCACTGGCCATCGAGGCTGACGATGGTCGCCAGCAGCTGATCGAACACAACCGCGATGCGCTGGGTGTGCCCGGCCTGCAACTGATTCGTGGCAGCGCCCCGCAAGCTCTCGCCGGGCTGGAGCGACCGGACGCGATTTTCATCGGCGGCGGCGTGACCCGCGAAGGCGTGCTGGAAACCTGCTGGGCACAACTCAAACCCGGTGGCCGACTGGTCGCCAACGCTGTGACCCTGCAAAGCGAAATGACCTTGATGAGCTGGCGCGAACGCCACGGCGGCGAACTGACCCGCATCCACATCGCCCAGGCACAGCCGCTGGGCGAATTCGACACCTGGCGCCAGGCGTTGCCGATCACCCTGCTCGATCTGGTCAAACCCCTCGATGCGTGACGAAACCGCCGAACAACCCGCGCCCCTGCGCAGCGGCCTGACTACCGGCAGCTGCGCCACGGCCACCAGCCTCGCCGCCGCGCGCCTGTTGCTCGGTGGAGTGGTGGCGGACGCCGTGCAGATCGTCTTGCCCAAGGGCAAGCAGGTGCAGATGCGCCTGGAGTTCTGTCGGCTGACCAAGGACGGCGCCGAGGCTGGAACCATCAAGGATGCCGGTGACGACCCGGACGTGACTCACGGCGCATTGCTCTATTCCCGCGTGCAGCTGATGGCCGAGCCGGGAATCCGCTTCATCGCCGGCAAAGGCGTCGGCACCGTGACCCGTCCGGGTTTGGTGCTGCCCGTCGGCGAACCGGCGATCAACCCGGTGCCGCGCAAGATGATCAGCGATCACCTGACGCTGCTCGCCGAAGAAACCGGCTATCGCGGCGGCTTCGAGGTGACGGTCAACGTCGAGGGCGGCGAAGCCCTGGCGCTGAAGACCATGAACCCACGCCTGGGCATCCTCGGCGGGCTGTCGATCCTCGGTACCAGCGGCATCGTCCGGCCGTTTTCCTGCGCGGCGTACATCGCTTCGATCCACCAAGGCATCGACGTGGCGAAAACCAACGGCTTCCTGCACATCGCCGCCTGCACCGGCAACGCCAGCGAAGACACCATGCGCCGGGTCTACAACCTGCCGGAAATTGCCCTGATCGAAATGGGCGACTTCGTCGGCGCGGTGCTCAAGCACCTGCGCAAAGTACCTGTGGATAAACTCAGCCTGTGCGGCGGCTTCGGCAAAATCAGCAAACTGGCGGCCGGGCACATGGACCTGCATTCGCGTCATTCGAGCATCGACCTGCCGCAACTGGCCGAATGGGCGGCGGCGATTGGCGCCGACGACACCTTGCAACAAGCCATTCGTGGGGCGAACACCAGTCAGCAGGCGTTGGCGATCGCCAGTGCGGCTGGCGTTGCCCTCGGTGATGAGGTCTGTCGCCATGCTCTGGAGTTCGCACGCAGCGTGGTACCGGCGCAGGTCCAGGTCGAAGTGTTTGCGATAGATCGTCAGGGCGGCATCGTCGGCCATGCGGGAGCCTTTGTATGAAGCGAATCTTGTTGCTGGGCGGTGTGACTGAAGCGCTGGCCATCGCGCGCACGTTGGGGCCGGAACACATTTACAGCCTGGCCGGCGTCGGCCGGGTGCCGACCGATCTGACCTGTCAGGTGCGCGTCGGCGGCTACGGTGGCGCCGAAGGTCTGGCGCAGTTCATTCGCGCTAAAGGCATCACGCTTTTACTCGACGCGACCCATCCCTACGCCGCACAGATCAGCCAGAACGCCGCCACCGCCGCGCAACTCACCGGCATCCCCTGCTGGGCCCTGCGCCGCCCGGCCTGGCAACCGCAACCGGGCGATGACTGGCGCGAAGTCGCCGACTGGGCCGAACTGATCACCGCCCTCGAACCCTTCCGCCGCCCCCTGTTCACCCTCGGCCGCGAACCGCTGCAACACCTCGATGAAATCCCCGCGCACCAGTTCTGGACCCTGCGCGCCCTCGACGTCTACCCCGGCAACGAACGCTGCGAAGTCATCGGCGCCCGTGGACCGTTTCTGCTGGAGGACGAGCGAGCGCTGTTCGAACGCCGGCAGATCGACGTGCTGATCAGCAAGAACAGCGGCAGCACCGCAACCGAGCCCAAGCTGGAAGTGGCGCGAGAGCTTGGGGTGCCGGTGATGGTGTTGAAGCGGCCGGAGTTGGCGAGGGTTGATCGGGAGTTTTGGACGGTTGCTGACGCCATCGCTGCCCTCGCGGCCGGAGTCCGACCGTGAAAAACAAAAAGCTCAAGTCCTACTGAGTGCTAGGACACTGCCCACAAGAACTTAAAGAATCGCTGACTATCTGCACGAGCGGCCCAGGCTTACGTTTAGCGTTTCATCGAATTTGTGAGCACGTTCCAATGACCGGAAAATTCACCCGCTTCGACATCAAGGACTTTCTCCACACGCCTGCTGAACTGGTGCACTACGTCAAGGCATGTTCGGAACTGGACTCAGGCGATGGACGATTCAACCGCGTGGCGCTCCGAGACTATAAGCAGACCATCCGATTGAGAATTCAATCTGATCCGGATTTCGCACAGGCATTGCGAATCGAAGCCGCTACACTCTTTCATAACGGCGAGACGGAACTGGCAAGCATGCTACTCGCACAATTGCATGTAGCGCTGCGACACCAAACCGCACGACGCTTTTTTACTTATCGGCCCTGATCAGGCTAAATAGCCGCGCCTGATCGCCCACCCTACGGATCTGTCCCATGAACCGACACCGGCTCGCATTTGCCTGGATCGCCTGCTTCGCAGTGCTGTTCAACATGCTCGCCATGCCGTTGACGGGAGCGATGGCGCAGGCGGCGCAGACGCCGGCCGAGCAGTTGCTGTGGAGCAGTTTCTGCACCGGCAGCGGGACGAAGATGGTGGCGATCGACATCGGCAGCCTCGATCAGAAAGCGCCGCAGAGTGGTGACCATCATTCGACCATGCAGCATTGCTGGTGCTGTTCCGGATCGGCGCCGGTGGTGGCGTTGCCGGGGCATTCGCCGCAGCTGTATTTCGCCCGATACGAAAGCAACCGCAGCGTGGCGCCCGCCTTGCTGCAAACCCCGACACCGCGCCAGCAATGGCCGAGCCTCAATCCCCGCGCCTCTCCTCTGGTTTGATTTGTTCCCGCATTTGACCTGCGTTTCAAATCGTTCTGGAGAACTGCCATGTTGAACAAACTCATCGTCATCGCTGCGCTGTTGCTGCCTGCGTGCTTCGCCCATGCCCACGAATACAAGGCCGGCGAGCTGGAAATCGCCCACCCGTGGTCGCAGGAACTGCCGCCGAATGCGCCGACGGTTGCCGCGTATTTCATCATTCACAACGCCGGCAAGACGGCTGACCGCCTGCTCAGCGTCGATTCGCCGATCGCCCCGACGGCCGAACTGCACGAGCACGTGATGCAGGGTGATCTGATGAAGATGCAACAGGTGTCGAACGTGGCCATCCCGGCCGGTGGAAACGTGACCTTCGCGCCGATGGCCTATCACGTGATGCTGATGAATCCGACCGACCGCAGTCTGCTGACCGACGGCAAGCGCTTTCCCCTGACGATGCACTTTGAAAAGGCCGGTGACGTGACCGTCGAAGTCGCCGTGCAGAAGAAGCCGCCGGAAGCCACGCAAGCCCACGCGCACGCCCAGTAACCGTTCCGGCAGACCCCGCCCATGCGCCCCCTGAGCGCCAGGCCCTCCCTGCAACGCCGTCAGACTGAACACCTGACCCGCGGCAGCTGGATCGCCCTGTTCGCCATGTTGATGATCTTCATCGGCCCGCTGATTTCCCAGTCGATGCCGATGGATCAGCACGCCTCGACCTCCATGCCGATGAGCATGGACATGTCGATGGACATGCCGGGCATGGATCATTCCGGGCACGGTGCACAGCCCTCCGCGGAACACTGTCCGCCGCAATCCGCACACCACGTGCTGTGGGAAAAGTGCGGCTATTGCAGCCTGCTGTTCAACTGCCCGGCGCTGACCGGCGGTGGCAGCTTCGCCACTTTCAGCATTCCACTGGTCAACACCTTCACCCCACCCTCCCCGCGCCTGGGCCATGCCCGGCAGACTTTCTTCCCCGGCGCCCGCACCCGCGCCCCGCCCATCGCAGCGTAAACACCCACCTCTGATTGCACACGGTTGAGAAGACAGCCTCAGGCTGCCGGCCGTGTCGTTTACGACTGTTCGATGGAAATTGTCATGTCCAGGTTTTCTGCTGTCCCACGCCCGGGTTCTGCCCCGGCGTCCTTTGCCCTGAACGAATCCCGCGTTCGCTTCAGACACGCTACCGCCGTCCTTTGCGGCGTCCTGCTGTCCCCGCTGGTCCACGCCGACGAACACGCCGGCCATGCTGACGAACTGAGCCCGACGGTGATTACCGCCATCGCTCCGAGCTCGCCGCTGACCATCGTCACCAACCCGAAAGACCCGCGCCAACCGGTGCCCGCCAGCGACGGCGGCGACTACCTGAAGACCATTCCAGGCTTCGCCCTGGTGCGCAACGGCGGCACCAACGGTGATCCGGTGCTGCGCGGGATGTTCGGTTCGCGCCTGAACATCCTCACCAACGGCAGCATGATGCTCGGCGCCTGCCCCGGCCGGATGGACGCGCCGACCTCGTACATCTCGCCCGAAACCTACGACAAACTCACCGTGATCAAAGGCCCGCAAACCGTGCTCTACGGACCGGGCGCGTCGGCCGGCACGATCCTGTTCGACCGCGAGCCAGAAAGCTTCGGCGAACTCGGCACCCGGGTGAACGCCAGCGTGCTGGCCGGCTCCCACGGGCGCTTCGACAAGGTCGTTGATGCGGCGGCCGGCGGCTCGCTGGGCTATGTGCGGGTGATCGGCAACACCGCGCATTCCGACGACTACCGCGACGGCAACAACGACATCGTTGCCTCGCGCTATGACAAGTGGAACGGCGACGTGGCGCTGGGCTGGACCCCGGATGCCGACACCCTGATCGAACTCACTGCCGGCAAGGGCGACGGCGAAGCGCGCTACGCCGGACGCGGCATGGACGGCTCGCAATTCCTGCGCGAAAGCCTCGGCCTGCGCGTCGAGAAATCCAACATCACCGATGTGCTGGAGAAGCTCGAAGCGCAGGTCTACTACAACTACGCCGACCACGTGATGGATAACTACACCCTGCGCACGCCGTCCGGCACCGGGATGATGGCAGGTCCCATGGCGTCCAACGTCGACCGCCGCACCCTCGGCGCCCGGATCAAGGCCACCTGGCGCTGGGCCGATATCCAGCTGATCACCGGCCTCGATGCGCAGACCAACGAACACCGGCAGCGCAGCGGCATGGGCATCGATACCTACAAGGATCAGCCGTACACCAAGGACGCCGACTTCCATAACTACGGTGTGTTCAGCGAAATGACCTGGTACGCCGCCGACCGCGACCGGCTGATCACCGGCGCCCGGGTCGACCGCGCCTTGGCCAAGGATTATCGGCAGAGCACCGGCTCGGGAATGATGTCCCGGCCGAATCCGACTGCCGGCGATACCCGTGCCGACACCCTGCCGAGCGGCTTCATCCGTTACGAGCATGACCTCGCCGACAGCCCGACCACGCTCTACGCCGGCCTCGGCCACGCGCAACGTTTTCCGGATTACTGGGAGCTGTTTTCGCCCAAGTCCGGCCCGGCGGGTTCGGTCAATGCGTTCGATTCGATCAAACCGGAGAAGACCACTCAGCTGGACTTCGGCGTGAACTACAAGGACGCCAATCTCGAAGCCTGGGCCTCGGGCTACATCGGCGTGGTGCGCGACTACATCCTGTTCGATTACACCCCGACGATGATGGGCATGAGCACTTCCCGCGCCGAGAACATCGACGCGCGGATCATGGGCGGTGAACTCGGTGCCGCCTACAAACTCACCGACAACTGGAAAGCCGATGCGACCTTGGCCTACGCCTGGGGCAAAAACAGCAGCGACGGAAAGGCACTGCCGCAGATGCCGCCGCTGGATGCCCGCTTCGGCCTGACCTACAGCGAAGACAACTGGAGCGCCGGCGCACTGTGGAGGGTGGTTGCCGCGCAAAACCGTATCGACCAGAACAAGGGCAACGTGGTCGGCAAGGATTACGACAAGAGTTCGGGCTTCGGCGTGTTCTCGCTCAACGGCGCCTACCGGATCAACAAACACTGGAAGGTCAGTACCGGCGTCGACAACCTGTTCGGCAAGGCTTACGCCGAACACCTGAACCTGGCGGGCAACGCCGGGTTCGGCTACCCGGCCAACGACCCGCAAGCGATCAATGAACCGGGGCGCACGCTCTGGACCAAGGTGGACATGAGTTTCTAACCCTGAAGGGCGCTCGCTCCCTTCAGGGAGCGGGCGGCAACAGACAACGAGAAGATCCAAGCCAAGCGGAGCACACGTGATGAAACAGCCCAAACCGAATTTCTACAACCTGGCCTGGCGTTGGCATTTTTATGCCGGATTGTTCGTCGCCCCATTCATGGTGATGCTGGCCCTGACCGGCATCATTTACCTGTTCAAGCCGCAGCTCGATTCGCTGATGTACAGCAGCCTGCTGAACGTCCCCGCCGGGCATCACACGGTGCCGGCCGATGACTTGCTGCAAAAGGTCAAAAGCGCTTATCCACAGGGCCAGGTCACCCAGTACCTGCCGCCGGTGAATGCCGAGCGCAGCGCGCAGTTTGTCGTGGCCAATGCCGGCCATGAGCTGAACGTGTTCGTCGATCCGTACCACGGCGACATCCTTGGCGAGCAGGATGCCAGGCAGAACCTGCAAGCCATCGCCCGGGCGATTCACGGCGAGTTGATGATCGGCACCGTCGGTGACCGACTGATCGAAATGGCCGCCGGCTGGGGCGTGGTGCTGGTGGTGTCCGGGGTTTTCCTGTGGTGGCCGCGAGGTCAGGCAGCGGGGATTCTGTGGCCACGCCTGAGCAGTCGCGGCCGCGTGCTGTGGCGTGACCTGCATGCCGTTACCGGATTCTGGGGCGCCGCGTTGCTGCTGGTGATGCTGCTCAGCGGCATGACCTGGACCGGTTTCTGGGGCAAGCAGTACGCGCAGGTGTGGAACGTGTTCCCGGCGGCGATGTGGGACAACGTGCCGACTTCCGATGTCGAGGCCGGCAGCCTCAATAACGCCGCGCGCCAGACCGTGCCGTGGGCGATGGAAAACACCCCGATGCCGATGTCCGGCGACCACGCCGAACACATGGCCCACGGCGGTATGCAACACGGCCCCGCTGCACCGACCATCCGCCTGCAGGACGTGCAAAACATCGCCGTTGAGCGCAAGGTCGAGCCGGGCTACAGCATCACAATGCCGACCACCGCCGCCGGCGTGTTCACCATCGCCGTGTTCGCCGACGACCCACGCAACGACGCGACCCTGCACATCGATCAGTACACCGGCAAGGTTCTCGCCGATGTGCGCTTCGAGCAGTACGGCGCGGTTGCCCGGGCCACCGAGATCGGCGTGATGCTCCACGAAGGCAAGATGTTCGGCACTTTCAACCAGATCATCGTGCTGCTGATCTGCCTGATGATTTTGCTCAGCGCCGTCAGCGGCGTGGTGATCTGGTGGAAGCGTCGACCACAGGGCAAGTTCGGCGTGCCGCCGCTGCGCCACGATCTGCCGAAGTGGAAAACCGGGGTGGCGATCATGCTGGTTCTGGCGGTGGTGTTTCCGCTGGTGGGGGCTTCGCTGGTGGTGGTGTGGTTGCTGGATCGGCTGCTGTTGTCGCGTCTGGCCCGGCAAACTGAATCTGCCTCAACTTCATCGTGAATCTCGCGAGATGCGCGATCCAGACAGATCTTTAAACTGCCGGGGCTTAATCTCCGGCAATTTTTAGTGTTACTGTATAACGCAAATTTGCTGCTCTGCCCGCAGCCATGCACTGTCATGAGGCTGCGGGCTTTTCTTTTGAAGAAGTGATTCACCGTCCCGATGAACAAGTACCTCTTGTCCAGCCTCTGTCTGTTCGCCCTGAACCACAGCGCCCACGCCGACAACGCCCCGCTGACGCTGCCCACCGGCACCATCACCGCCCTGGCCAATGACGACCAGACCGTCAGCCTGAGCACGCCAACCAGCGCCGGCTCGCGTCTGAACCTCAGCGCCATGGAAACCCCGGCCAGTGTCGAAAGCCTGAGCGGCGAACAAGTCCGCGCCCGTGGCGACCGCAGCGTGCAGGACGCGGTGTCGCGCAGCACCGGCATCAGCAGCACCGGCACGCCGGGCGATGGCGGCACCTCGTTGCAGGCCCGGGGTTTTACCGGGCAGAGCTCGGTGATGCAGTTGTATGACGGCAACCGCCTGTACACCGGCATGGGCACCGTGACGTTCCCGGTCGACACCTGGTCGGTAGAACGCGTCGATGTCCTGCGCGGCCCGGCCTCGGTGCTGTACGGCGAAGGCGCGACCGGCGCGGTGGTCAACGTGATCCCGAAAAAGCCGTTCGAAGGCGAAATCGAAAACCACGTGCGCGTCGGTTACGGCTCGTTCGACCGCCAGCAGCAGGCGTTCGACAGCGGCGGCTCGCTGACCGACACCCTGAGCTATCGCCTCAACCTCAATCGCCTGCGCAGCAACGGCTGGGTCGATCGCGGTGATTCGTCCAGCGACTTCATCAGCGCCGCCCTGCGCTGGCAGGCCACCGACGATCTGAGTTTCACCCTCGCTCACGATTACGGCGATCAGCGCCCGCAGAACTACTTCGGTACGCCACTGATCAACGGCCAGTTGAAGGACAGCCTGCGCAACAAGAACTACAACGTGCGCGACGACAAACAGCACTACAACGATCAATGGACGCGCCTGACCAGCGACTGGCAGATCAACGATGCAGTCAGCGCCAACAACGAGCTGTACTACCTCAAGGCCCAGCGCCGCTGGCAGAACGCCGAGAACTACAACTTCGACGTTGAAAGTCAGCAGCTCAGCCGCAGCGGCTACTTCGGTATCGGCCACCAACAGGAACAGGTCGGCGACCGCCAGACCTTCACCTTCAAGCACTCGCTGTTCGGCCTCGACAGCCAGACCGTGACCGGCGTTGATTACAACCGCATCCGCTTCCAGCTCGACAGCAACTCGCCGTTCAACGACGTATTGCCGAACGGCCAGCCGCTGGATCGCTATCACCCGCAGACCGGCTATTTCGAGAGCGCCGATCCGTATCGCGATCAGTTCGACAGCACCACCAAACAGATGTCGGTGTTCGCCGAAAACCGCACGCAACTGAGCGAACGCTGGTCGCTGGTGACCGGTGTGCGCCGCGACTACGTACACGTGGATCGCAACAACCTGGTCGACGGCAGCCAGAGCGACAAGACCCTGACCGGCAACAACTGGAAGGCCGGTCTGGTGTTCGCGCTGACCCAGGACACCTCGTTCTACGGCCAGGTCGCCACCAGCACCGATGGCATCGGCGGTTTGATTTCCCTGAGCCCGAGCCAGCAGCAATATGACCTGTCGACCGCGCGGCAAACCGAGATCGGCCTGAAGCAGTTGTTCTGGGATCAGCGTGGTGAGTTCACCCTGGCGGCGTATCGCATCGTGAAGAAGAAGCTGCTGACTGACGACCCGGGCAACCCGACGCTCAAGCAGCAGGTCGGCCAGCAATCGTCGAACGGTGTGGAGGCCAGCCTCGACCTGCAACTGCAGAACGCCTGGCAACTGCAAGCCAACGCTGCAATCGTGAAGGCCAAGTACGACGATTTCGAAGAAGTGGTCGGTGGCGTGCCCGTGTCGCGCAACGGCAATCGCCCGGTGGACGTGCCACGCCGCACTGCCAATCTGTGGCTGAGCAAGGCGCTGACCGATGACCTGAAAGCCGGTGCCGGCGTGCGTTATGTCGATGCGCGCTACGCCGACATGGCCAACCGCAACGAGCTGCCGAGCTACACCGTGGTCGATGCAACGCTGTCGTGGAAAGCCCTGCGCAACACCACGCTGGGCTTGCAGGTGAACAATCTGTTTGACCGGACGTACGCGCAAAGCCAATACAATGAGGGCCAGCAGTGGATTCTGGGTGAGCCTCGTTCGTTCTTTGTCACCGCTGACTACACCTTCTAGAACAGGAACGAAATGAGCTCACTGTCCCTCACCGATCTCGCCTGGACACCTCTGGGCCACGGCCATTGCCATCACCAGTTCCAGCTGCGTGACGCCTCGTTGCAAGTGGCCGCCGGTGAGTTCGTCGGGCTGATCGGGCCCAACGGCAGCGGCAAGACCAGCCTGTTGCGCTGCGCCTATCGCTTCAGTCAGCCGGAACACGGTGAGGTCAGGCTCGATCACCACAACGTGTGGAAACAATCCTCGCGCTGGTGCGCGCAACGCATCGCTGTGGTGCTGCAGGAGTTCCCCGACGCCTTCGGCCTGACCGTCGAAGAAGTGGTCGCCATGGGCCGCACGCCGCACAAAGGCCTGTTCGATGGCGACACGCTGGAAGACCGCAATCTCGCTACCCAGGCCCTCAAATCCGTGGGCCTCGACGGCTTCGAAGACCACGCGTTCGCCACGCTGTCCGGTGGAGAAAAACAGCGAGTGATCCTCGCCCGCGCCCTGACCCAGCAACCGCAACTGCTGATCCTCGACGAGCCGACCAACCACCTCGACCCGCGCTATCAGCTGGAGCTGCTGCAACTGGTCAAGCGCTTGCAGATCGGCACGTTGGCGAGCATCCACGACCTGAACCTGGCTGCCGCGTTCTGCGACCGTTTGTATGTGATCAACCACGGCCGGATCGTCGCCAGCGGCACGCCGCAGGAAGTGCTCACCGTAGAACTGCTGCGCGACGTGTTCGGCGTCGAAGCATTGATCGATTCCCACCCCCTCCACGGCTACCCGCGAATCACCTGGATAACCCGACCATGACTGTGCGCTCCCTGCTTTGCCTCGCCCTGTTGCTGGGCACCACCCAAGCCTTTGCCGAGGCCACGAAGTACCCGCTGACGATCCACAGCTGCAATCGCGAAGTGACCTTCAAGCAAGCGCCGAAACACGCGGTCAGTCACGACATCAACATGACCCAGATGATGCTCGTCCTCGGCCTCAAATCGAAGATGGCCGGCTACAGCGGCGTCAGTGGCTGGAAATCGGTGACGCCTGAAATGCAGTCGCTGCTCGACGGTTTGCCGGAACTGGCGGCCAAGTACCCGTCGGTAGAAACCCTGCTCAACGCCAACGTCGATTTCTTCTTCGCCGGCTGGGATTACGGCATGCGCGTCGGTGGCGATCTCACCCCGCAGACCCTGCAACCGCTGGGCATCAACGTCTATGAGCTGACCGAGTCCTGCGCCTTCGTGATGAAACGCCCGGCCGCCACGCTGGACGACACTTACAACGACCTGCGCAACCTCGGAAAGATTTTCGACGTGCAGGACCGTGCCAACGCATTGATCGCAGACATGCAAAGTCAGGTCGCGGAAATTCGCAAAGACCTGCCTGCCGAAAAACCACGGGTATTCCTGTACGACAGCGGCGAAGACCGCGCCATGACCTCCGGCCGCCTCGGCATGCCGCAAGCGCTGATCGACGCCGCCGGCGGGCGCAACGTTCTCGATGACGTCGAAGCGAGCTGGACCCGGGTCAATTGGGAAACCGTGGTCGAGCGCAATCCGCAGGTGATCGTGATCGTCGACTACAGCGAAATCACCGCCGAGCAGAAGATTGAATTCCTGCTGAAGAACAAGGCGCTGCAATCGGTGGACGCGATCAAGAACCAGCGCTTCATCGTCATCCCTTACGTGCAGGCCACGCCGGGGATCGACAACGTGCTGGCGGTTGAAACCCTGGCCAAAGGTTTCCACGGCGAATGATCGATCGTCGCTATGCGCTGCTGCTGATCGCCCTCGGTGCCGTGCTGCTGGTGTCGTGCGTGGTGTCGCTGGGCTTCGGCCCGGCGCGGGTGCCGGTGGACGTTGTGTGGCGGATTCTGCTGCACAAACTGTTCGGCCTCGGCGTGCCGGACTGGAGCGCCGGCCAGGAACACATCGTCTGGCTGATCCGTGTGCCGCGCATGCTGCTCGGTGCATTGGTGGGCGCCGGGCTGGCGTTGATCGGCGCGGTGCTGCAAGCAGTCACGCGTAATCCGCTGGCCGATCCGCACCTGCTCGGCGTCACTTCCGGCGCAACCCTCGGCGCGGTGATCGTGGTACTGCACGTCGGTGAAATCGTCGGCCTGCTGACCTTGCCGATTGCCGCGTTCATCGGCGCGTTGTTGAGCATGTTTCTGGTGCTGGGCATCGCCAACCGTCAGGGCCGGCTGGACAGTGATCGTCTGCTGCTGTGTGGCGTGGCGGTGTCGTTCGTAATGATGGCGATCGCCAATCTGCTGCTGTTCATGGGCGATCACCGGGCCAGTTCGGCGGTGATGTTCTGGATGCTCGGTGGCCTCGGACTGGCCCGCTGGGAATTGTTGGCGGTGCCGGCGTTGAGCGTCCTGCTCGGATTGATTCTGCTGATCGGCATGGCCCGTCCGCTGAACGCCTTGATGGCCGGCGAACAGACCGCCGTCACCCTTGGCCTGAATGCCCGGGCGGTGCGTCTGCGGGTGTTCGTGATTGCTTCGTTGATGACCGGAGTGCTGGTGTCGATCAGCGGCTCCATCGGCTTTGTCGGGCTGATGGTGCCGCACATTGCCCGGCGCCTGATCGGTGCCGAGCATCGGCGTCTGCTGCCGGTGTGCGTGTTGCTCGGCAGCGTTTTCCTCGTCTGGGTCGACGTCGCGGCGCGGACGCTGATCGCCCCCGAAGACCTGCCCATCGGCGTCGCTACCGCAGCCCTTGGCGGCCTGTTCTTCATCGGCCTGATGCGCCGCCGCTGAATCCTCCGGGTGCGCCCCAACCTGGCGCACCCCGTTGCACCTTTGCATGCAACACGTCCCCTCATGGTGCGCCGCCTCCGCGCGCGACCGCTCTAAACCGACATTTCCCTGCTCAAACCCGACCGGGCACAGCCCTTGCAAAACAGCCTTCAGTCGTTCGCATCTGCCAACCATAAAAAACTTTAACGTTCATGGAGATCGCACAATGAAGCGTCGCAGTTTGATCAAGGCTTTCACACTCACGGCATCCATTGCCGCGATGGGCATGACCTGGACCGTACAGGCCGCCGAGACCATCAAGGTCGGGATTCTGCATTCGTTGTCCGGCACCATGGCGATCTCCGAAACGTCGCTCAAGGACATGGCGTTGATGACCATCGACGAGATCAACGCCAAGGGCGGGGTGAACGGCAAGATGCTGGAACCGGTGGTGGTCGACCCGGCGTCGAACTGGCCGCTGTTCGCGGAAAAGGGCCGCCAGTTGCTGACTCAGGACAAGGTCGCGGTGGTGTTCGGCTGCTGGACCTCGGTATCGCGCAAATCGGTGCTGCCGGTGTTCGAAGAACTCAACGGCCTGCTGTTCTACCCGGTGCAATACGAAGGCGAAGAGATGTCGCCGAACGTGTTCTACACCGGCGCCGCGCCGAACCAGCAAGCGATCCCTGCGGTTGAGTACCTGATGAGCGAAGAAGGCGGCAGCGCCAAGCGCTACTTCCTGCTCGGCACCGACTACGTCTACCCGCGCACCACCAACAAGATTCTGCGTTCGTTCCTGCATTCCAAAGGCGTCGCGGACAAAGACATCGAAGAGGTCTACACCCCGTTCGGCCACAGCGACTATCAAACCATCGTCGCCAACATCAAAAAATTCTCGGCCGGCGGCAAGACCGCGGTGATCTCCACCGTCAACGGCGACTCCAACGTGCCGTTCTACAAAGAGCTGGCCAACCAGGGCCTGAAAGCCACCGACGTACCGGTGGTGGCGTTCTCGGTGGGCGAAGAAGAACTGCGCGGCATCGACACCAAGCCGCTGGTGGGCAACCTCGCGGCATGGAACTACTTCGAGTCGGTGGAGAACCCGGTGAACAAGAAGTTCGTCGATGACTGGAAAGCCTACGCGAAGAAACACAACCTGCCGGGCGCCGACAAGGCCGTGACCAACGACCCGATGGAGGCCACTTACGTCGGCATTCACATGTGGGCGCAGGCGGCGGAGAAAGCCAAATCCACCGACGTCGACAAGGTCCGCGAAGCCCTCGGCGGCCAGACCTTCGCCGCGCCGTCCGGTTACACCCTGACCATGGACAAGACCAATCACCACCTGCACAAACCGGTGATGATCGGCGAGATCCAGAGCGACGGTCAGTTCAACGTGGTGTGGCAGACCGAGGGGCCGATTCGGGCGCAACCGTGGAGTCCGTTCATTCCGGGTAATGACAAGAAGCCGGAGTATGCGGTGAAGAGCAACTGAGGCGGATTCAGACCTTGAGGCGGACTTGAGACCTTCCCCCCTCACCCCAGCCCTCTCCCTCAGGGAGAGGGGGAAAGGGAGCAGATCTCCATCGTTTTCAAAGCCTGAGTTCGACTCTGTTTTTTCAGGTCGATGCTTGATGAACAGACAACTCGGTCAGTCCCCTCTCCCTCCGGGAGAGGGCTAGGGTGAGGGCTGGATTTCGCAGTCGGACACCGCTCCATCGGCCACCGCAACACAGGAAGCACCACCCATGCCCACTGCCTTTTACCGCGTTATCCTGGCCATCTTGCTCCTGCTGCCCATGATGACCCACGCCAGCGACGCCGAAGACTTCGTCGCCGCCAACCCCACGCAACAGGCCAAACTGCTGGAAGCCTGGGCCGCGCAGCCCGATCCGGCGCGTGTCGAACTGATCAACGCCCTGCAACAAGGCGAACTGACCGTCGACGGCCAACCCAAGACCCTGCGCCTGAACAACCGCCTGCGGGGTCTGATCGACACCGCGCTGGCCAGCCACCAATTGCTCGCCGCCGACGCCAAAACCCGTCTGACCGCCGCGCAGCAATTGCAGAAAGGCGCCAAACCGGCGCAGCTGAAATTCCTCGACCGGCAACTGGCTGGCGAACAAGACGAAAGCGTCCACGCCGCCCTGAGCCTGGCGCTGGCCAATCTGCAACTGGTCGACACTGACCCGGCAGTACGCCTCGCGGCCGTGCGTCTGCTCGGTGAAACCGGCGACCCGCTGGCCCGTACCCGCCTCGAAGGCCTGCTCGAACCCGGTGTCGAAACCGATACCAACGTGCGCACCGCCGCCGAAACCAGCCTCGCCCAGGTCAAGCGCAAACTGCTGATCGGCGAACTGCTCGGTCAGGCGTTCAGCGGCATGTCCCTCGGTTCGATTCTGCTGCTCGCGGCACTCGGCCTGGCGATCACTTTCGGCCTGCTCGGCGTGATCAACATGGCCCACGGCGAGATGCTGATGCTCGGCGCCTACTCGACCTACGTCGTGCAGTTGATGTTCCAGCGCTACGCCCCGCAAGCCATCGAGTTCTATCCGCTGATCGCCCTGCCGGTGGCGTTCTTCGTCACCGCCGCCATCGGCATGGCCCTGGAGCGCACGGTGATTCGTCACCTCTACGGCCGCCCACTGGAAACCCTGCTCGCCACCTGGGGCATCAGCCTGATGCTGATTCAACTGGTGCGTCTGGTGTTCGGTGCGCAGAACGTTGAAGTGGCGAACCCGGCGTGGCTGTCCGGCGGGATTCAGGTGTTGCCGAATCTGGTGCTGCCGTACAACCGCATCGTGATCATCGCGTTTGCGCTGTTTGTGGTGGTGCTGACCTGGCTGCTGCTGAACAAGACCCGCCTCGGTCTGAACGTGCGCGCCGTCACCCAGAACCGCAACATGGCCGCCTGCTGCGGCGTGCCCACCGGGCGCGTCGACATGCTCGCCTTCGGCCTCGGTTCGGGCATCGCCGGGCTCGGTGGCGTGGCCCTGAGCCAGATCGGCAACGTCGGCCCGGACCTCGGCCAGAGCTACATCATCGACTCGTTCCTGGTGGTGGTGCTCGGCGGCGTCGGCCAACTGGCCGGCAGTGTGTTCGCCGCGTTCGGCCTGGGCATCGCCAACAAGATTCTCGAACCGCAGATCGGTGCGGTGCTCGGCAAGATCCTGATCCTCGCGCTGATCATTCTGTTCATCCAGAAACGTCCGCAAGGCCTCTTCGCACTGAAAGGACGGGTGATCGACTGATGAACCAGCCTCTACTAGTCACGGCCACACAAAAGGCCGGCCCGAAAGTCACCCTCGCCATCGGCGCGGTGGTGCTCGCCTTGCTGATCGCCCTGCCGCTGCTGTCGCTGTTGCCGGCGGACAGCTCGCTGCATGTTTCGGCTTACACCCTGACGCTGGTCGGCAAGATTCTCTGCTACGCCATCGTTGCCCTGGCGCTGGATCTGGTCTGGGGTTACGCCGGTCTCTTGTCGCTGGGCCACGGTCTGTTCTTCGCCCTCGGCGGTTATGCGATGGGCATGTACCTGATGCGTCAGGCCGCCGGTGATGGCTTGCCGGCGTTCATGACCTTTCTGTCTTGGACGGAATTGCCGTGGTACTGGAGCGGCACCGGCAACTTCCTCTGGGCGATGTGCCTGGTGGTGTTGGCCCCGGGGTTGCTGGCACTGGTGTTCGGTTTCTTCGCCTTCCGTTCGCGGATCAAGGGCGTGTATTTCTCGATCATGACCCAGGCCCTGACCTTCGCCGGGATGCTGCTGTTTTTCCGCAACGAGACCGGCTTCGGCGGCAACAACGGCTTCACCAATTTCCGCACGATCCTCGGATTCGGCATCACCGAACCCGGCACTCGCGCGGTGCTGTTTCTGGCAACGGTGTTGCTGCTGGTGGCGAGCCTGTTCATCGGCTGGCGTCTGGCCCGCAGCAAGTTCGGCCGGGTGCTGACCGCGCTGCGTGACGCGGAAAACCGCCTGATGTTCTGCGGCTACGACCCACGTGGTTTCAAGCTGTTCGTCTGGGTGTTGAGCGCGGTGTTGTGTGGTCTGGCCGGTGCGTTGTATGTGCCGCAGGTGGGGATCATCAACCCGAGTGAAATGTCGCCGACCAACTCGATCGAAGCCGCCGTGTGGGTGGCCCTTGGCGGGCGCGGCACGCTGATCGGCCCGCTGCTCGGCGCCGGCGTGGTCAACGGCATGAAGAGCTGGTTCACCGTGGCGTTCCCCGAATACTGGCTGTTCTTCCTCGGCGCGCTGTTCATCGTCGTGACGTTGTACCTGCCCAAGGGCGTGATCGGTCTGCTGAAGAAACGAGGTGAATCATGAGAGTCACGGCGAGCGCTGAATTCATGCTGGAACCGGCGTTTTTCCCGGTGGAACCGAACAAGGACGAAGGCACCAGCCGCGACTCGATCGGCCTCGGGCAACGCGTCGGTCCGGGCCTCGACACCCGCCACGGCACAATCCTGACCCTGGAAGACATCAGCGTCAGCTTCGACGGCTTCCGGGCGCTGAACAATCTGAACCTGTACATCGGCGTCGGCGAACTGCGCTGCATCATCGGCCCCAACGGCGCGGGCAAGACCACGCTGATGGACGTCATCACCGGCAAGACCCGGCCGAGCCACGGCAAGGCGTGGTTCGGTGAAACCCTCGACCTGACGCAGATGAGCGAAGTGCAGATCGCCCAGGCCGGCATCGGTCGCAAGTTCCAGAAACCGACGGTGTTCGAAGCGCTGAGCGTGTTCGAGAACCTGGAGCTGGCGCAGAAAACCGACAAGTCGGTGTGGGCCAGCCTGCGGGCGAAGTTGAGCGGCGAGCAGAAAGACCGGATCAGCGAAGTGCTCGACACGATTCGCCTGACCACCTCGGTCAATCGCCCGGCCGGGCTGCTGTCCCACGGACAGAAACAGTTTCTGGAAATCGGCATGTTGCTGATGCAGGACCCGCAATTGCTGCTGCTCGATGAACCGGTGGCGGGCATGACCGACGCCGAAACCGAGTTCACCGCCGAGCTGTTCAAGTCGCTCGCGGGCAAGCATTCGCTGATGGTGGTGGAACACGACATGGGCTTCGTCGGCTCGATTGCCGACCACGTCACGGTGTTGCATCAGGGTAGCGTGCTGGCCGAGGGGTCGCTGGAACAGGTGCAGGACAACGAGCGCGTGATCGAGGTTTACCTCGGTCGCTGAAGAGGAATCGGATCGTTCCCACGCTCTGCGTGGGAATGCCGCCATGGACGCTCCGCGTCCGCCGTTATGTGACGCGGAGCGTCACGGGATTCATTCCCACGCAGAGCGTGGGAACGATCACCGGGGAGAGTTTGAACATGCTGCAAGTCGACAAGCTGCACCAGTACTACGGCGGTAGCCACATCCTGCGTGGTCTGAGCTTCGACGTGAAGGTCGGCGAAGTGACCTGCCTGCTCGGCCGTAACGGCGTGGGCAAGACCACGCTGCTCAAATGCCTGATGGGCCTGTTGCCGGCCAAGGAAGGCGCGGTGAACTGGGAAGGCCAACCGATCACCACGTACAAGCCGCATCAACGGGTGCACGCCGGAATCGCCTACGTGCCCCAGGGCCGGGAGATCTTCGGCCGACTGACCGTGGAAGAAAACCTGCTGATGGGCCTGTCGCGTTTCCCCGGCAGCGAAGCCAAAGAGGTTCCCGCGTTCATTTACGAGCTGTTCCCGGTGCTGCTGCAAATGAAACAGCGGCGCGGCGGCGACCTGTCCGGCGGACAGCAACAACAGCTGGCCATCGGTCGTGCACTGGCCAGCCGTCCGCGTCTGCTGATCCTCGACGAACCCACCGAAGGCATCCAGCCGTCGGTGATCAAGGAAATCGGCGCGGTGATCAAGAAGCTCGCGGCCCGTGGCGACATGGCGATTCTGCTGGTGGAGCAGTTCTACGATTTCGCCGCCGAACTGGCCGATCAGTACCTGGTGATGTCCCGGGGCGAGATCGTGCAGCAGGGCCGTGGAGAAAATATGGAAAGCGAGGGTGTACGCGGACTGGTTACTATCTAACCTGTAGCGTCCTAACGATAATCAGAAAACATGAACTTACCTGTTGCGACTGCCCTGTTTACCCCGAGCTGGCATGCCGAGCTTGAGCTGGCCTATGCCCGCTTCGGCGATTGCACGCGCCCTACCCGTCGTCGCCACCTCGGTCCGCTGCGGGTGCAAAAGCATCTGTACGCCGAAGGGCCCGAGGTCTGCCAGCACATCATTGTCCACCCGCCGGGCGGGATTGCCGGCGGTGACCGGCTCGACATCAGCGCCCGCGTCGCACAAGGCGCCTGGGCACAGATCACCAGCCCCGGCGCGGCCAAGTGGTATCGCGCGGCGGGGCCCGCTTATCAGTCACTGAACCTGCATGTCGCTGATGGCGCGACACTGGAATGGCTGCCCCAGGAAACCATCGTCTACAGCGCCGCCCAGGCTGAACTCACGACATCGATTGAGCTTGAAGGCGATGCGCGGCTGTTCTACTGGGACGTGGTAGCCCTCGGGCGGCCGGCCAGTGGCGAGCGTTTCGACCTCGGGCATTTCCAGGCACATCTGGATATTCGCCGTGATGGCCGGTTGTTGTGGCATGAGCGCCAGCGCATTGTCGGCAACGATGGTTTGCTTGATTCGCCGATCGGACTGGATGGCAGTCCGGTGTTTGCGACGTTGCTGGTGACCGGCGAAATCGATGCCGAACTGCTGGAGCGCTGCCGCTCGCTGGGGCATGAAGTGCGCGGGGATTTGACGCAATTGCCCGGTCTTCTGGTTGCCCGTTGCCTGGCCAGTGAGGCGTTGCTGGCGCGAGCGTGGCTTATTGAATTGTGGCGGTTGCTGCGGCCGAAATTGATGGGACGCGAGGCAGTGCCGCCAAGAATATGGAGCACCTGAAAACCATCCCTCACCCCCCGCCCTCTCCCGGAGGGAGAGGGAGCCTGACCGAGGTGACCGCTGGAAATGTTTCAGACACAAGAATTCAACTGACTGAACTGGCCATTGAAAACGACCGAGATCAGTCCCCTCTCCCTCCGGGAGAGGGCTAGGGTGAGGGCTGGGTCTGACTGCCCCCCCACTCACCACAAGAACCACACAAATCTGCCCAAATGGATTTCAAACGATGGACCTGACCCCACGCGAAAAAGACAAGCTGCTGATCTTCACCGCCGGCCTCGTGGCCGAGCGGCGACTGGCCCGTGGCGTGAAGCTCAACTACCCCGAAGCCATGGCCTACATCTCGGCGGCGCTGCTCGAAGGCGCCCGTGACGGCCAGACCGTGGCCGAGCTGATGCACTACGGCACCACCCTGCTGACCCGCGAGCAGGTGATGGAAGGCATCCCGGAAATGATCCCGGAGATCCAGGTCGAAGCGACGTTTCCCGACGGCACCAAACTGGTCACCGTCCACCAACCGATCGTCTGAGGCCGTGCCATGACCTACACCATCCGCGATGCCCTGCACGCTGACCTGCCGGCGATCCGCGACATCTACAACGACGCGGTGCTCAACACCACGGCAATCTGGAACGAATCCGCCGTCGACCTCGGCAACCGTCAGGCGTGGTTCAGCGCACGCCAGGCCCAGGGCTATCCGATCCTGGTGATCGTCAACGCCGACAACACCACCCTCGGCTACGCTTCGTTCGGCGACTGGCGGCCGTTCGACGGTTTCCGCCACACCGTCGAGCACTCGGTCTACGTGCGCAGCGACCAGCGCGGTAACGGCCTCGGCCCGCAACTGATGACCGCGCTGATCGAACGCGCGAAAACCTGCGACAAGCACGTCATGGTCGCCGCCATCGAAAGCGGCAACGCCGCATCGATCCGCCTGCACGAGCGCGCCGGTTTCATCACCACCGGGCAGATGCCCCAGGTCGGCACCAAGTTCGGCCGCTGGCTCGACCTGACGTTCATGCAACTGACCCTCAATCCTGGCGCGGAGCCGCCGCCCGCCAACAAGGAGTGACACCGATGAACCCCGCCCAACTGCGACGCGTCAATGCGGAAAGTTTTGCGCACTATCGTCAGGGCCTGATCGAGCTGCTGCTGGACGCCGTGGGTTATGGCGCCAGCGTCGGCTTCATGGCTGATCTGGATGCCACCCAGGCTCGCGCCTATTTCGATGAAGTGCAGGACAACCTGAACAAGGGCAACGTCTTGCTGTGGGTGGTGGTCAAGGACGAACAGGTGCAGGCCAGCGTGCAACTGGGCCTGTGCCAGAAGGCCAACGGCCTGAACCGCGCCGAAGTGCAGAAACTGCTGGTTCGCGAACACGCCCGGCGGCGCGGCCTCGGTCAGCAATTGATGGAAGCGCTGGAGCTGACGGCCCGCCAGTACAAGCGCGGCATGCTTTACCTCGACACCGAGGCCGGCTCCCCCGCCGAAGATTTCTACAAGGCCCTGGGTTACACCCGCGCCGGGGAAATCCCCGACTACGCCTGCGACCCGAACGGCACCTATCGCCCGACGGCCCTCTATTACAAAGTCCTGCAAGGAGCGAACTGATGATTCCCGGCGAATACCGGATCCAGCCCGGCGAGATCGAACTCAACGTCGGTCGCCGTACCGTCAGCCTGAAAGTGGCGAACAGCGGCGACCGACCGATCCAGGTCGGCTCGCATTATCACTTCTTCGAAACCAACGACGCCCTGACCTTCGACCGCGCCGCCAGCCGTGGCATGCGCCTGAACATTCCGGCGGGCACCGCAGTACGCTTCGAACCGGGCCAGAGCCGCGAGGTAGAACTGGTGGATTACGCCGGGCACCGGCGGGTGTTCGGGTTTGCCGGGCGGGTCATGGGTGACCTCTGAGTCCGCGTGTACCGCAGCCCCTCACCCCAGCCCTCTCCCAGGGGAGAGGGAGCCAACCACCGATAACTGCCCCACCGCGATCAGTCCCCTCTCCCTCCGGGCGGTCCGACGTTTCGGGAGGGTCAGGGAGACGCTCGATGGCTCACCGCTATTTTCCTGAAGGACGCCAGATGAAGATTTCCAGACAAGCCTACGCCGACATGTTCGGCCCCACCGTCGGCGACAAGGTGCGCCTGGCCGACACCGAGCTGTGGATCGAGGTCGAACAGGACTTCACCACCTACGGCGAAGAAGTGAAATTCGGCGGCGGCAAAGTGATCCGCGACGGCCAGGGCCAGAGCCAGTTGCTGGCGGCCGAAGTGGTCGACACCGTCATCACCAACGCGCTGATCATCGACCACTGGGGCATCGTCAAAGCCGACGTCGGCCTCAAGGACGGACGCATCGCCGCGATCGGCAAGGCCGGCAATCCGGACGTGCAGCCCGGCGTGACCATCGCCATCGGCGCCAGCAGCGAAGTGATCGCCGGCGAAGGCATGATCCTCACCGCCGGCGGCATCGACACCCACATCCACTTCATTTGCCCGCAGCAGATCGAAGAGGCGCTGATGAGCGGCGTCACCACCATGATCGGTGGTGGCACCGGTCCGGCCACCGGCACCAATGCAACGACCTGCACTTCGGGGCCGTGGCACCTGGCGCGGATGCTCCAGGCCGCCGACGCGTTCCCGATGAACATCGGCCTCACCGGCAAGGGCAACGCCAGCCTGCCGGAGCCGTTGATCGAACAGGTCAAGGCCGGCGCCATCGGCCTCAAGCTGCACGAAGACTGGGGCACCACCCCGGCGAGCATCGACAACTGCCTGAGCGTCGCCGACCAGTACGACGTGCAAGTGGCAATCCATACCGACACCCTCAACGAGTCCGGTTTCGTCGAAACCACCCTCGGCGCGTTCAAGGGCCGGACCATCCACACCTATCACACCGAAGGTGCCGGTGGCGGCCACGCGCCGGACATCATCAAGGCCTGCGGTTTCGCCAACGTACTGCCGAGTTCGACCAACCCGACCCGGCCGTTCACCCGCAACACCATCGACGAACACCTCGACATGCTGATGGTCTGCCACCACCTCGACCCGAGCATTGCCGAAGACGTGGCGTTCGCCGAAAGCCGCATCCGCCGCGAAACGATTGCCGCCGAAGACATCCTCCACGACCTCGGCGCGTTCTCGATGATCAGCTCCGACAGCCAGGCCATGGGCCGCGTCGGCGAAGTCATCACGCGCACCTGGCAGACCGCCGACAAAATGAAAAAGCAGCGCGGCCCGCTCGCGCAGGACGGCGAAGGCAACGACAACTTCCGCGCCAAACGCTACATCGCCAAGTACACGATCAACCCGGCGATCACCCACGGCATCAGCCATGAAGTGGGTTCGGTGGAAGTCGGCAAGTGGGCCGATCTGGTGCTGTGGCGCCCGGCATTCTTCGGCGTGAAACCGACGCTGATCCTCAAGGGCGGCGCCATCGCCGCGAGCCTGATGGGCGACGCCAACGCGTCGATCCCGACCCCGCAACCGGTGCACTACCGCCCGATGTTCGCCAGTTACGGCGGCTCGCTGCACGCCACCAGCCTGACCTTCATCAGTCAGGCGGCGCAGGCGTCGGGATTGCCCGAAGCATTGGGCCTGAAGAAGAAAATCGCGGTGGTCAAAGGTTGCCGCGACGTGCAGAAAACCGACCTGATCCACAACGACTATCTGCCGAACATCGACGTCGACCCGCAGACCTATCAGGTCAAGGCCGATGGCGTGCTGCTCTGGTGTGAACCGGCCGAAACCCTGCCGATGGCGCAGCGTTACTTCCTGTTCTGACAACCGACAAACGCAAAAAAGGCCCCGAGCACCTGCCTGACGCACGGTCTCGGGGCCTTTTTCGTGATGCTGGAAAACCACTGGGCAATGGGTCGTGTATTTCTCGCCAAAGGGACTAATATTCGATTCGCTGTCGCCTTTATTCAGGAACTGCCCATGCGTCTTTCCGAGTTCATCCTGGCCAATATCGACGCAATCGTCGATGAATGGGAAAAGTTTGCCGCTACCATTACCCCGCCCGCCGACCATCTGGACTCGGCCGGTCTGCGCGATCACGCCAGCGCCATCCTGCGGGCCGCCGCTCGCGACATGAGCAAACCGCAAAGCCGCGACGAACAGGTCGCCAAGGCCAAGGGCGAAGGCCCGGAGAAAAGCCCGAGCCTGGATGAAGCCGGAGCCAGCCATGGCGAGCTGCGCCACACCGTCGGTTTCGATCTGGTACAGATGACCTCGGAGTTTCGCCACCTGCGCGCCGTGGTGATCCGACGCTGGGTCGAGCATATCGAATTACCGGACACCACCTGCTTCCAGGACATGATCCGCTTCAACGAAGCCATCGACGAAGCCCTGGCCGAATCGACCGCCGCCTATGCCGAACAGGTCAACCGCTCACGGGACATTTTTCTCGCCATTCTCGGCCATGACCTGCGCGCGCCCCTGCAAGCGGTGAGCATGTCCACCGAGTTGCTGATGCGCAAAACCACGCTGGAAGGCGATGCGCTGACTTGTGCGCTGAACATCAAACAGGGCGCGCGGCACATGGCGGCCATGGTCAGCGACCTGCTGGAACTGGTACGCAGCCGCCTGGGCAGAAGCCTGCCGATCGAACCGGCGCCAATGGATCTGGCCGACGCGGCGCGAGCAGCCATTGCCGAAGCGTGCGCCGGCAATCCGGACAGTGACCCGACATTGAACACCGAGGGTGACACCCGTGGTGTCTGGGACGCTGGTCGGATCGATCAACTGCTGCAGAACCTGATCGGCAATGCCTTGCAGCATGGCTCTGATCCGCGCGAAGTGATCGTGACGTTGAAGGGGGAAGCCAGGCAGGTGCTTCTGACCGTGCACAATTACGGCCCCCCCATTTCCGAAGAGGCCATCGGCACCATTTTCGACCCCTTGGTACGCAGCGCCGACGAAGAACTCGGCCAGCCGTCGACCAGCCTGGGTCTGGGCCTGTTCATCGTCAAGGAAGTGGTGACCGCCCATGGCGGGACGATCGAAGTCAGCTCAAGCGCAGCCAACGGCACGCTGTTCAGCGTGATGCTGCCCCGACAGGTTTAAGCAGAGAAACTATTCGACCACCAGCCGCGCCAGGCGCTGCCTGAGCATCCGGTTCTCGGCCCGCAGCTCCTGCACTTCTTCCAGCAGGTCCAGCGCCAGGGCGACGCCCTCCCACTCCAGCTCAAGATCGCGCCGCAGCTTGGCGGCGCGTTTGGCCAGGGCCAGTTCGTAGTCGGTGAAGCGCCATTCCCTGGGCTGCGTGCCCTGAGGTTCGAGGATGCCGTGCTCGACGATTTCGATCACGTAGACGTCCGACAGGTCGGCCGCCTCACAGAATTCTGCCATGTCCAGTTGAACGATCAGGGGGCTGCTCATGATGGGCTACTCCGTCGTCAGTATCAGAAGTTCTCGCGCGGGTTGAAGGCGGCCTTCTTCGCCAGTTCCTGCCACAGCGCCTTGACGTCATCGCCGTTGGCTTTCGGCATCACGGCCTTGAGCTGGACGAACAGGTAACCGCGTTCGCCCGCCTTGTTCTGCAGACCGTGGCCCTTGGCACGCATGCGCTGGCCGTTCTGGCTGCCGGCCGGTACCTTGAGATTGATCTTGCCGGTCAGGGTCGGCACGGCGACTTCGGCGCCCAGCGCCAGCTCCCACGGTGCCAGCGGCAAGGTGATGATCAGGTTTTCGCCTTCGACGTCGAATTTCGGGTGCGGCGCGAAACGGATGGTCAGGTACAGATCGCCATTGGCACCGCCACCGATGCCCGGTGCGCCCTGACCCTTGAGGCGGATGCGCTCGCCGTCGGTCACGCCCGCCGGGATCTTCACGTTCAGACTCTTGCTGGTGTTGCTGACGTGCTGGCCCGAACCGTTGTATTGCGGCACCTGGAAGCTGATCTTTTTCGATTCGTTCGAAAGCGTCTCTTCCAGAAAGATCGGCAGTTCCAGTTCCACGTCTTGCCCTCGCCGTCCGGCGCTGCGGGATTGCCGGCCAGCGCCGCCACCGAAACCGGGGCCGCGATTGCCGAAGATCGAACTGAAGAAGTCCGAGAAGTCGCCGGTGTCGCCACCGCCGCCGCCAAAGCCGCCACGGCTCTGCCACCCCGGTGGGCCCTGAAACGGCTGGCCGTGCTGACCATAACGACGCAGTTCGTCGTATTCGGCGCGCTTGTCGGCGCTTTTCAGCGCTTCGTAGGCTTCCGAGGCGTCCTTGAACTTGGCCTCGGCGTCCTTTTCCTTGCTGACATCGGGGTGGTATTTGCGCGCCAGCTTGCGATAGGCAGCCTTGATTGCCTTGTCGTCAGCCGTCGGCTCCACGCCGAGTATCTTGTAATAGTCTTTGAAGTCCATCGAAGGAATCACCATCCGTTATCGATTTCGCGCCGATCCCAGCATGCGCCTATTCGCGCGTGCCGGGTTGACCGATCTCAAGTTTGTGACCGGGTGGCGCAGCAGAAGTTTATCGGCAGTGGACGGCGGTTCTTGCGACCGCCGGTATGTCTGCCGGCCCATGCCAGCAAGTTTGGGGCAAACCGCCGAGTTTCAAGCAAGCTTAGTCGTGAAATAGCAGATGACCGGCCTTCGAATCTGACGCGCACTGACATACACTGCGCGGCCGTTTTTTTGACCGGAACCGAAAGACCATGAAAGACGCCTCTCCAGCCCGTGCCTGCGGCATCGACTTCGGCACGTCCAACTCCACCGTCGGCTGGCTGCGCCCCGGCATGGAAACGATGATCGCGCTGGAAGACGACAAGATCACCCTGCCATCGGTGGTCTTTTTCAATATCGAAGAGCGCCGTCCGGTATACGGCCGTCTGGCGCTGCACGAGTACCTGGAAGGCTACGAAGGCCGGCTGATGCGCTCGCTCAAGAGCCTGCTGGGTTCCAAGCTGATCAAGCACGACACCAGCGTTCTCGGCACCGCAATGCCGTTCAAGGACCTGCTCGGGCTGTTCATCGGCCAGCTCAAGAGCCGCGCTGAAGCCGCCGCTGGTCGTGAGTTCGAGCAAGTGGTGCTGGGCCGTCCGGTGTTCTTCGTCGACGACGATCCGCTGGCCGACCAGGAAGCCGAAGACACCCTGGTGGAAGTGGCGCGCAAACTCGGTTTCAAGGACGTGTCGTTCCAGTACGAGCCGATTGCCGCGGCCTTCGACTACGAGTCGACCATCGAAAAGGAAGAACTGGTGCTGATCGTCGACATCGGCGGTGGTACGTCGGACTTCTCGCTGGTGCGCCTGTCGCCCGAGCGTCGTGGTGTGGATAACCGCCACGACGACATCCTCGCCACCGGCGGCGTGCACATCGGCGGGACCGACTTCGACAAACAGTTGAGCCTGCAAGGCCTGATGCCGCTGTTCGGCTACGGCAGCCGCATGAAAAGCGGCGCGTTCATGCCGACCAGCCACCACATGAACCTGGCGACCTGGCACACCATCAACTCGGTGTACTCGCAGAAATCGACCCTGGCCCTGGGCAGCATGCGCTACGACATCGAAGACACGGGCGGCATCGACCGTCTGTTCAAGCTGATCGAACAGCGCGCCGGCCATTGGCTGGCGATGGAAGTGGAAGAAACCAAGATCCACCTGACCCACAACGACAGCCGCCATGTGCCGCTGGATCGCATCGAGCCGGGCCTGAGCGTGGAACTGACCCGGGCGCTGTTCGAATCGGCGATCGAGTCGCAGCTCGAGCGCGTGCGCGGCAGCGTCACCCAGTTGCTGGCAGACGCCAACGTGGCGGTGGGTCAGGTCGATACGGTGTTCTTCACCGGTGGTTCGAGCGGCATTCCGGCACTGCGCAACAGCGTCTCGGCGATGCTGCCGAACGCGCGGCATGTGGAAGGGAATATTTTTGGCAGCATTGGTAGCGGTCTGGCGATTGAGGCCATGAAACGTTACGGCTCAGTAAACTGACACAGTTGATCGTTCCCACGCTCCGCGCGGGAACGATCATTGCGGCTTCTAAACCATCCCGCCCAGCTTCAGCTCACTCTTCAAATATGCGTAATAAATCGGCCCCGCCACCACTCCCGGCAGGCCGAACGCGGCCTCGAACACCAGCATTGCCAGCAGCAACTCCCAGGACTTGGCACTGATCTGCCCGCCGACGATGCGCGCGTTGAGAAAGTATTCGAGCTTGTGGATAAAGATCAGGTAACCCAACGCCGCAATCGCTACCCAGATCGACAGCGACAGGCCGACGATAGTGATCAGCGTGTTCGACATCAGGTTGCCGATCACCGGTAGCAGACCGAGCAGGAAGGTCAGCACGATCAGGGTCTTGGTCAGCGGCAGCTTGATCCCGAACAGCGGCAGGACCACCGCCAGGAAGATCCCGGTGAAGAAGGTGTTGAGCAGGGAAATCTTGATCTGCGCGAACACAATGTTGCGAAACGCCTGAACCAGCAGGTGCAGACGATCGAACAGTGCGGCCGCCAGCGGCTTGCGCTTGGTGACGTCCGGCACGCGCTGCAAGGCGATGATCGCGCCCAGCACCATGCCGATCAGCAAGGTCACGAACATATGCGCCGCGTCCTTGCCCACCAGTTGCAGTTCGGACAAATGCTTGCTCGCCCATTCACCGATGGCCACCCGGAATTCGGCAGCGCTGGCCGGCAGGTAGGCGTCGATGAACGGCGGCAACTGTCCACGCGCTCGGTCGACCACGCCCATGAATTTGTCGAGGGAAGCGCCAGGGTTTTCCGCCTCATGCAGCAGGAAACTGATGGCGCCAGCGAAGATCAGCGTCAGCACACTCACCACCAGCGTGCCCAGCAGCGCCACCGCCAGCCAGCGCGCGCGGCGGCCTTCGATCAGCCGCTGCAGTTGCGGGGTGAGCATGTTGACCAGTTCGAACACCAGCAACCCGGCCAGCAGACTGGGCAGCAAACGCAATGGCAACACCAGCAACAGACCGCCGAAAATGATGATGCAACTGACCCAGAACACAACATGACGCTCAGAAAACGTTGGCATACAGCCTCAAAACGAACGGCGTAAAAGGATTGGCAGTCTGCCAGCGATCCTTGGGGAGCACTAGGGATATGCGGTGTTTGTAGGTTTGGGGCTCGGCTTGAGAACCACCCCTCACCCTAGCCCTCCCGAAACGTCGGACCGCCCGTAGGGAGAGGGAACTGACCGAGTAGATTTAGAGAACTCCCGTAACCTGAAAGACCTGGTCGATTCCGGATTCAGCGCCGCACGTTCAGGTCGGCGCAAAAACCAGCCATCCCCGAATCGGTCCCCTCTCCCTCTGGGAGAGGGTCAGGGTGAGGGCCTGGATCCCAAGCCGGACACATCTGCCGGTCACCACTCAAACCCGCTTTATTTTTTCTTCAGGCAATCACTCATGAACGTCTTGCGCGCATCACCCGTCAGCGCCTTGGTGGCCGCATCGGCGTTGCAGGTTTTCATTTTCTGTTGCTGCGGGGTCAGGGCCTTGGCGTCGTTGGCCGCCGGAGCTGCCTTGAGGCAGGTGCTCATGAAGGCTTTGCGCTCGTCGCCCTTGAGGCTCTTGGCCGTGGCGTCGGCGTTGCAGGTGGTCATTTTGTTCTGTTGCGCCGTGGCGGCGAAACCCTGGGAGCACAGCAGCAGACCGATCATCAACAAAGGGACACGCAACATCTTCATGGAGTTTTCTCCTTGGCGCCGCCTCGATGGAGGTGGCCTCTGCTGGAGTGTAGTCAAAGCTTGTTACACCTTCCTAGCCTCAAGATGGCTGCGCCGATACTGTTCCGGGGTACATCCGGCCTGCCGGGCAAACATGGCGATGAAGGCCGAACCGCTGCTGTAGCCGAGATCGAAGGCGATTTCCTGCACACTGCGCGAACTTTCCAGCGCCTCGATGGCCGCGAGATACCGCAGGCGCTGACGCCACTCGCCGAAACTCATCCCCAGCTCCCGCACGAATTGCCGGGCCAGGGTGCGCTCGCTGACATGCACCTGCGCCGCCCAATGCGCCAGCGGTTCATTATTGCCAGGTTCGGCCTGCAGGGTTTCGAGAATGGTCAGCAAACCGGGGCTGCTGGCGTAAGGCAAATAGCATTGATGAACCGGGGCCTGGCGCAATTGGTCCACCAGCACCTGGGCCAGGCGCTGGTCGGCTTCGAACGCCGGGATCTTCACATCGCGGGCGGCGAAGTCCTTGAGGATCGCCTTGAGAATGTCGCTGATCGCCAGGGTGCAGGCCTGCGCCGGCAAATCGGAACACACATCCGGCGCCAGGCACACCGCCCGATAATTGACCGGCTGATGACTGTAGAAACTGTGCTCGACCTGCGGCGGCACCCACACCGCGTATTGCGGCGGCGACATGAAGCGGCTGCCATCGACATCCATATGCAGCACGCCGTGGGCCGCGTATTCCAGCGTGCCCCACGGATGGCGATGCGGCGCGGCGTATTCGTGGGCGTTGAAGTCGGCATAGCGGAAATACACCGCTGACGGCAGTTCGCTGAAATCCAGCAGATCGATGTGTTTACTGTTCATGCTGTCCGGAATCAGGGGCGGGTTGTCCGGTTCGCAGTATAGGCCTGCATCCAGACAGGGGATAATCACCGTTCATCAACGTTCTGGTTTCTCCTCCCATGCAATACGCGTTTCCCCTGCTGGCGATTTTCATCTGGGCCGGCAACACCGTGATCAACAAGCTTGCGGTCGGTGCGATCTTCCCCGCCGAGATCGGCTTCTATCGCTGGCTGCTCGCCGGCCTGCTGTTCACGCCGTTCATGCTCAAGAAAGTGATCGCGCACTGGCCGCAGATTCGCCCGAACCTGGGCAAGATTTTCATCCTCGGCGTGCTCGGCATGGCGGTCTATCAGAGCCTGGCCTACTTCGCCGCGACCCTGACCAGCGCCACCAACATGGGCATCATCCTGTCGCTGATGCCGTTGATGTCGCTGGCCATGGCGATCATCAGCCTCGGCCAGCGACTGACTGCCGGTGCGCTGGTCGGTGCGGTGCTGTCGTTCGCCGGTGTGCTGGTGGTGGTGTCGTCCGGCAGCCTCGGCGCTTTGCTGCAACACGGGGTGAACCTGGGTGACGCGATGATGCTGATCGCCACCCTCGCCTATGCGATCTACAGCACCCTGCTGAAAAAATGGCAGCTGCGCCTGCCGCCGCTGGTGTTGCTGTATTTGCAGGTGCTGGTGGCGGTGGTGGTGCTGTTTCCGCTGTACGCCGCGTCGCCGAAAACCGGCCTGACTCTGCAGAACATTCCGCTGGTGTTGTACGCGTGCCTGCTGGCCTCGATGCTCGCGCCGCTGGCCTGGATGCAGGCCGTACAGCGCCTGGGCCCGAGCCGGACCACGCTGTTCTTCAACCTGCTGCCGCTGATCACCGCGCTGATTGCCGCGGTGGTGCTGAAGGAACAACTGGCGTTGTATCACCTGGTCGGTGGCTTGCTGACGCTGGGCGGGGTGATTCTTTCCGAGCGCTGGACCACCGTCCTCGGTCGCTCCCGCACTCCGAGCGCCGCCTAGACCCCGGCGGCTTTCAACCGCGCGGCGTGCTCGACGAACAGCCGCACCGGATCCGCGCCTTTGCCGACCAGTCCCAGCGACTGGTTGACGATGTCGAAGTGATCCATCGGGTAGTCATTGCCGATGACCGTGCCCAGGTGCGAGCTGTAGCGGCCGACCATGCCGTCGCACTGCCCCGGCTCACGCACGAAGGTTTTGGCGAACAACCGGCAACTGCGGTTGGTGCCGTCAAACAGGTTGCCACCACGGTCTGTTTTACCCGGCTGCAAGGTGCCGGACCACGAGTAATACCGCACGCCGTTGACCTCTTCCGGCCCGTGCCCGCCCCAGGTTTGCGGCAGGCCCTGTGGATAACGCTGGTTGAACAGCGCCACGCCTTCAGTGGTCAGGGAATGGTGCGAGGCGTGGATATCGACCGGCAGTTTCGGCCCGTGGTAGCCGGTTTCCAGCAGCGCCATCAGCCAGCCGACAGAGCGTAACAACGCCTCAAGAATGCGACCCTTGGCGCTGTCCGCCGGATAGTATTTCGCCAGATAGTCCGCCAGTTCTGAACCGTGATTGGGCCCGGCCACCGACGTTACCGACGCCACCAGATCCGGACGCTTGGCCGCCGCATATCGCGCCGTCAGCGAGCCCTGGCTATGGCCGAACAGATTGACCTTGGCCGCACCGGTCTCACGCAGGATTTCATCGATGCGCGTCAGCAACTGCTCGCCGCGCACTTCGGTGGAGTTGAGCGGCGACACCTGCACCGCAATCACCGTCGCACCACCCCGGCGCAACGCTTTGATGATCCCGTACCAGTACGGGTACAGCACCAGACGGATGAAACCGAGCATTCCCGGCACCAGCACCAGTGGATAACGTGTGGCCGAATCTTGCGACATGGGCAAACATCCTTGTGGTCGGTAAGTGGATGCAGGGCGTGCAAAACGCCCGCCAAGCATCCGCCTCGATGATGACAACTCCACGACCAGCCTACTTCAGCCCCACCACCCCCGCCACAATCAGCCCCACCGACAGCAACTTCACCAGCGTCAGGCTCTCGCCCAGCAGAGCGAAACCGAGAAACACCGTGCCCAATGAACCGATGGCGGTCCAAATCGGATAGGCGATGCTCACCGGCAACTCGCGCATCGCCAGGGTCAGGAAGTACACCCCGCCCACCGCCGCGACCACGGTGATCAGCGACGGCCAGAGCCGGGTGAAACCCTCGGCGTACTTCATGCCCATGGCGAAGGTGACCTCGAACCCGGCGGCGATCAGCAGAAACAGCCAGGCCACCTAGAACGCCCGGGCCAGGTCGAGCAAGCGCTGCTCGGCCTCGGCCACCGACACCGCGAAGGTGCGCTCGGCGGATTCCTCGCCCTCGGCGGCGACCACCGTGACGTCGTTGATGCCGATGAAGCCAAGCGCGGTGCGCAACCAAGGATCGGCGTGGTTCAGCGCTTCCAGTTCGCCGCCCGGGCCGAAACCGAAGCCGCCGCGACTGGTGACGATCAGCGCTTTTTTGCCGTGCAGCAGCGGCGTGTATTGGGCGATGCCGTTGTCCAGGGTGTGGTCGAACGTCAGGCCCAACCGGACGATCTGATCGACCCAGGCCTTGAGGCCGCTGGGCACGTTGAAGTTGTACATCGGCGTGGAAATCAGCAGCAGGTCGTGATCGAACAGCTCGCCCACCAGTTGATCGCTGAGCGCCAGATCGGCCTGCATCGTCAGCGGTCGTGCTTCGGGCTCCGGGTAAAACGCCGCCGCGACAAACGCCTCATTAACCGCCGGAATCAGCGCCCGCCCGACTTCACGGCGGGTAACCTGCGCCTGGGGATGGCGGACTTGCCAGGCGCTGAGAAAGGTTTCTGCCAGACGCCGCGAATGAGAACGCTCACCGCGTGGACTGGCATGGATCGCAAGAATCTTGCTCATCTGAATCTCCTTGGGACTAGACTTGAGTGACTGTGTGGCGCCAGATTGCAGGCATCACCTCATCGCCTCAAATGAGCAAAAATCAGTCGGGATGAATTGATTTCATCCGTGGAGTTTCCATGTTCGCTTCATTGCCGCTGACCGCCCTGCGCGCGTTCGAATCCGCCTCCCGTCTGCTGAGTTTCAAGGCAGCCGCCGAAGAGCTGGCGGTGACGCCGACGGCGATTTCCCATCAGATCCGCTCGCTGGAGGATTGGCTCGGCGTGGCGCTGTTCGAACGCCTGCCGCGTCAGGTGCGCCTGACCGAGGGCGGCGAGCGGCTGTTCCGCAGCCTGCACGGCGCATTTCTGGAGGTGGCGCAAAGCGTCGACACCCTGCGCCCGCAACGCAGCGGCAGCAGCCTCACGCTGTCGACCACCGCCGCGTTCGCCGCGTTGTGGCTGGTGCCACGGCTGGGGCGGTTTTATGCGAAGCATCCGAACATCAATGTGCGGCTGGACACGCATTGCGAAGTCATCGACCTGCATCAGGACGCCAGCGTCGATCTGGTGCTGCGCTACAGCCTCGACGATTACCCGAACCTCTATGGGTTGTGCCTGTTCGATGAATCGTTCGGCGTATACGGCTCGCCGGAACAGGTGGCGCTGGCCGCCCGCCGCACTCCGGCGCTGATCAGCGTGCATTGGCACAATTCGAAGCTCTACGCCCACGGCTGGGAGGCCTGGTGCGCGCAGTCGGGCGAGAACTGGCTGAATCAGCACCCGGCCGTCCGCGAATACGATGAAGAGCATTACGCCCTGCAAGCGGCCATTGCCGGACAAGGGCTGGTGCTGGCGAGCAACATCCTGGTGTCGCAAAGCGTCGCCAGCGGTCTGCTTGTGCCGTACAAGGGCGAGGTCCAGGTCGATGGCGCCGGTTACAGCGCACTTTGCGTACCGGGTCGCGAGCGGCATCCACCGGTGAAGGCGTTTTTTGCCTGGCTGCGCGAAGAGGCACAGCTTTCCGGGCATGTGCCGCGCTGAATCCGACAAAACTTTTTGCAGCATTCATCACTCACAACCTGGTAACGATCACGTCAGCAGAACGTGACGCCAATCGGATTAGCCTCCAGGAGACTGAAATGAGTGACCTGCAATTGTCTGATGTTCAAACCCTGCGCGAGCGCGCCCGCCAGCACGTGGAAAATGGCGCGGTGACCGAAAGCTACAGCGCCAACCGTGAAGAAGTGCTGCGCCTGCTCAACGAATCGCTGGCCACGGAACTGGTCTGCGTCTTGCGCTACAAGCGCCACTACTTCATGGCCAACGGCCTGAAAGCCAACGTCGCCGCCGACGAGTTCCTCGAGCACGCCACTCAGGAAGCCGAACACGCCGACCGTCTCGCCGAGCGCATCGTGCAACTGGGTGGCGAGCCTGAATTCAACCCTGACCTGCTGTCGAAGATGTCCCACGCGCAATACGTGGCCGGCAACACCTTGAAGGAAATGGTTTACGAAGACCTGGTGGCCGAGCGGATCGCCATCGACAGCTACCGCGAAATCATCCAGTACATCGGTGAAAAGGACCCGACCACGCGCCGGATCTTCGAAGACATCCTGGCTCAGGAGGAAGAGCATGCGGATGACATGGCGGATATTCTGAAAGACCTCTGAGTCCTCCAGATCCAATCGCGGGCAAGCCCGCTCCCACAGGATTTCACTGAACCTGTGGGAGCGGGCTTGCCCGCGATTGCTTTCTTCTAAACGCTACAAAATCATTTGGTCGGTTTGACAGTCGCTGGCGCCTTGCCCGCCTTCATCTGCTCCAGCAACGGCGCGCACTGATTCGGCTCGCCACCACTCGGCGCCACCAGCGCCAGCAGCCCCGCCGCCGGCGCAGCGATCACGCCCAGCGCCACCATCCCCGCCCCGCGCAACATCAACGGCACCGCTTTCACCCCCGCATCCGGCTTGATGAACTTGCCCCGTACATACAACGGCGAGCGCAGGGAAATCAGGCGCCAGCCCTTGGATTCCGGCGTCACCGTCAGATCCAGTTGCTCGGTGGCCATGTTCGCCGTGCCGTCGATGTAGATGATTGCGTTCTCGGTATCGAACACAAACAGTCTTGTCGTCGCCAGACCGGTCTTGATATCGAAGTCCGCCGCCGCGCAATTGATCTTCACTTCCTTGTCGCCAAAGATCTTGCCGACCACGTAGTTGCCGACGTTGAGGCCTGCCAGCTCCATCAACTCACGACTGATCGCGCCGTCGTTGATCAGCATCTTCAGGTTGCCGTTGGCGCCGCCCAGCAACTTGGCCACCGAGTTGCCGCGACCGGCGATGTCGGCATCGCCGTTGAGCTCGCCGAAACTGGTCTTCATCGGTTCGAAGGTCGGGAACAGCTGTTTGAGCTTGAACTTGCGCGCGGTCAGTCTGGCCCGGCCTTCCAGCGGCTCGGTACGTCCGTTGAGCCGAATCTGCGCATCGAGATTGCCGCCGGCCACGCCAAAGCGCAGTGGCTCCAGGCTCAGTTCGCCGTCGTTGAGTTTCAGGTGGGTATAGAGGTCGGTGAACGGCAGTTCTTCGCTGTGGACGATGCGCTTGCCGGTGAATTCGACGTCGGCGTCCATGTCGCGCCAGCGCTCGGTCTTGAACTCTTCCACCGGCAGCACTTTGTCTGCCGGCTGTTTGCTTTCGCCGCCACGGGCCTTCTGCTTGGCATTGGAGTCTGCACCGATCAGCGGTGCGAGGTCGGCGAACAACAGTTGATTGGACAGCAGCGCGCCACTCAGCTTGGGCCGTGGCTGGCTGGCGACATAGGCCAGATCGCCATGAATGTCGCTGCTGCCGATCTTGCCGTTGAACTGTTCGTAGCGGAACTGCGCGCCGTCCGGCTCATGCAGCTTGGCGATCAAGTGACCGTCGGTGGCGTACGGCGGGGTGTCCGGCAGGGTCACGCCGGTCAGCGGATACAGGTTGCCGAGGCTGGCACCCGCCAGTTTCAGGCGCAGATCGAGGGCACCGAGATTCAGCGGATCGGTCAATGTGCCGGCGAGTTCGACGCTGGTATCGCCAATCTTCGCCTGGGCCTGCAACGGGAACGGTTTGCTCGCGTCCTGCAGGGCCAGCAGACCGCCGATCTTGCCCTGACCGGCGAGTTTCTGGCCGTGGTACTGGCCGGTGACTTTCAGGCCGAAGGCGTAATCCTGCGGTGCGCCGCCCTTGTCCTGTGCGGTTTTCGCGGCTTTGTCACCGACGATATCGCTGAACGGAATCGGCTTGCCCAGAGGATCGATCAGCAGATCGAGGTTGGTCTTGAGGGTCTGGTCATCCAGAGTGACGTGGCCCTTGTCGAAGCCAATGGCGCCGATGTCGACCACCCAGTTCGAGGGCTCGGCATTCGGATCCTTGGGATCGAACTTGAAGGTCCAGTTGGCGCGGCCGTCAGCCAGACGCTGCAGTTGCGCGTTGGGTTCGGTCAGGTCGATGCGCGGGATCGCGACCCGTTGCGCCAGCAAGGCCAGTGGCGAAATGCGCAGCTCGACCCGTTTGAGGGTGACCATCTGCGGCTGCTTCGACCAGTCGGGATTGCCCAGTGTCAGGTCTTCGGCCACCACATGCGGCCACGGCACCCAGGCGCGCCAGCCGCCCTCGTCGAGCTCACGCCGCCAGACCACCGACAGGTTGCCGTTGATGGCGAACGGTCGGTGCAATTCTTCCGAGACTTTGGCGTTGAGCGGCGGCTTGATCCGGTTCCAGTCGAAAAACACGATGATCAGAACCAACACCGCCAGAAGCAGCACGAGGGTGGCGAAGGTCCAGACGAAGATTTTACGCGTGCGCGTCATTGCACAAAGCTCCTGAAGACGACTGCATCCATTGGCACGACGCAGCTGAAACGACGGGCCGCGATGGCCCTCATGAAATCTGTGACTGACAAACAGCCCGCAGGTTTAATCCAAAGCCCCATCGAGGGGGAAAAACGGTCGCCATTCTGACCGATCGGTCGAGTTGGCGTTACCGGGCCCGCACATTTGCGGAGCGCAAGTGGGTGGAAAATACCCACTCCAGTGCAAAACCGCCCGCCTGAAACGCCCGAGCTAGAGCCTCCCGAGCGAACAATCAATTCTGTTGATTATTACCATTGTGTTTATGAACTTTTATATCGACTTATCGAGAGTAGCATTGCCCTCGTACCCACTTTATCGCCCTCCCAAGGAGCAACCCATCATGAAACGCCAACTTCTGTTCAGTCTTACCCTCTCGATGCTGGCCAGCACCGCTTTCGCCCTGCCAGCTGCCGATCAAGCCACTCCGCAAGTCAAAACCAGCCACTCGGTGTTCAGCCAGACTGTTGCCGCTGATGGCTCGGACCGCACTCCACAAGGCCAGACCCTGGCTGAAAACGGTCGTAACCGCCTGGAAGAAAAAGGTCTGGTTCAAGATGGCTATGACAAAACCCCACAAGGTCAAACCGTAGCTGAAGGCGGCCGTGATCGTCTGGAAGAAAAAGGTCTGGTGCAAGACGGTTCGGATCGCACTCCACAAGGTCAAACCCTGGCATCTGACGGTGGCGACCGCACCCCACAAGGCCAGACCCTCGCTGCTGACGGTTACGACAAAACCCCACAAGGTCAAACCCTGGCCGAAGGTGGTGGTGACCGTGTAATCGAACGCAACAGCGCTTTGAGCTAAGCCCATGGCGGCCTGGAAAAAAAGCCCAATCCCCGGATTGGGCTTTTGACTTTTCATAAGCCGGTATAAAGAAGTCGCGATTTCCCTGCTCCATCTCCCCCGCTGCCGTTCGACGCCGACAAAGCCGATTTGCTAGAGTGCGGCGCTTGTCTTGCCTAAGAACACACCCTTGCGATGCTGCCCCGCGCCGAACAGAAACAACAGACCCGCAACGCCCTGATGGACGCTGCCCGCCACTTGATGGAAAGCGGCCGAGGATTCGGCAGCCTGAGCCTGCGTGAAGTGACAAAAACCGCCGGCATCGTGCCCACCGGTTTCTACCGGCATTTCGCCGACATGGACGAACTCGGCCTGGTACTGGTCAGCGAAGTCGGCCAGACCTTCCGCGAAACCATCCGCCTGGTGCGCCACAACGAATTCGTCATGGGCGGGATCATCGATGCGTCGGTGCGGATCTTCCTCGACGTGGTCAGCGCCAACCGTTCGCAATTTCTGTTTCTGGCCCGCGAGCAGTACGGCGGATCGTTGCCGGTGCGTCAGGCCATTGGCCGCTTGCGTGAGGACATCAGCTCCGACCTGGCGGCGGACTTGGCCCTGATGCCCAAACTTCAGCACCTCAATCGCGAGGGTCTGAGCGTGATGGCCGACCTGATCGTCAAATCGGTGTTCGCCACCCTGCCGGACATCATCGACCCGCCCGCCGAAGCTCTGCCGGAGCATCTGACGCCACAGGCGAAGATCACCCAGCAGTTGCGCTTCATCTTTATCGGGTTGAAGCACTGGCAAGGGCTCGGCAGTACCGAGTGAGAAAGCAAAAAAAGTCGCAGCCTGGAGCTGCGATTTTTTTTGCGCCGCAAATTGGTGCATGTAAAAAACTTCATGCACCAAAACGCCCCACAATCCTGCAACATCTTGAAACATCCACTAGGCTCCGACAGGGATTTCCTACGTCTTGTCCGATTGGCAAGCCCCTTGCTCTAGCCTGAGCATTGTCCACTGCTGGAAGCTTTCCGATGCTGGTGATTCATCGCAGAATCGAGCCCCACCCCGTCTGGGCCGCCGAGTTGCACCTGACCTTTGAAGCCAGGAGCAAAAGCCGCTTGCGCTGTTTCAGTGCCGAAGGCGAGGACGTCGGGCTGTTTCTGGAGCGCGGTCGGCCGCCGCTGTATGACGGCGAGTGCCTGCAAGCCGAAGATGGCCGGATCGTCCGGGTCTGTGCCCGCCCTGAACAATTGCTGCACGTCACCTGCGCCAACGCCTTTGAACTGACCCGCGCGGCCTATCACTTGGGCAATCGCCACGTCGCGCTGCAAGTCGGTGACGGCTGGCTGCGGCTGCTCGACGATTACGTGCTCAAGGCGATGCTTGAACAACTGGGTGCGCAGGTCGAATCGATCGAAGCCCCGTTCCAGCCGGAACACGGCGCCTACGGTGGCGGCCATCATCATTCGCGGCACGGTGACGAAGACTTCAACTACGCGCCGAAACTCCATCAGTTCGGCGTCCGTTTGTGAACCCGGCCTGGGCGCTGCTGCGCCTGGCCAGTCCGCAATTGCCGATTGGCGGCTACAGCTATTCCCAGGGCCTGGAAATGGCTGTGGATAACGGCCGTGTCGACAGCCCGGACAGCGCCCGCCGCTGGATCAGCGATCAATTGCTGCTCAACCTCGCGCGGTTTGAAGCGCCCCTGCTGCTCGCCCATTGCCAGGCCGCCGCGGACGAACACTGGGATGAATTGCGCAAGCTCTGCGAAAGCCACCGCGCCAGCCGCGAAACCCGCGAGCTGCATCTGGAGAGCCGGCAGATGGGCTACTCGTTGCAGCAATTGCTCAACGGCCTGCCCGAACTCGATCAGCCAGCGCGGGATTTTCTCGAACATTGCGCCGAGCCGCACCTGGCCCTGTGCTGGGCTCTGGCCGCGCGCGCCTGGCAGATCACCCCGCAGGACGCCCTCGCCGCGTGGCTGTGGAGCTGGCTGGAAAACCAGCTCGCGGTGCTGATGAAAACCCTGCCGCTGGGCCAGCAAGCCGCCCAGCGCCTGACCAGCGAACTGCTGCCGCTACTGCAACAGGCCCAGCAGGACGCCACCCGAATCAATCCCGAACACCTCGGCAGCGCCGCGTTCGGTCTGTCCCTGGCGTGCATGGCCCATGAGCGCCAGTACAGCCGCCTGTTCCGTTCCTAGGGCCTTTTATCAGGAGAATCACATGAACACACAACCCCTGCGCGTCGGCATCGGCGGCCCGGTCGGTTCCGGCAAGACCGCGTTGACCCTGGCCCTGTGCCTGGCCCTGCGCGAGCGTTACAACCTGGCGGTGGTCACCAACGACATCTACACCCGCGAAGACGCCGACTTCCTGGTGCGCAACGAGGCCCTGGCACCGGAGCGCATCATCGGCGTGGAAACCGGTGGCTGCCCGCACACCGCGATTCGGGAGGACGCCTCGATCAACCTCGAAGCGGTGGATCAGCTGAACCGGCGTTTTCCGGGGCTGGACCTGATTCTGGTGGAATCCGGCGGCGACAACCTGTCCGCGACCTTCAGCCCGGAACTGTCCGACCTGACCATCTACGTGATCGACGTGTCGGCCGGCGACAAACTCCCACGCAAGGGCGGGCCCGGCATTTGCAAATCCGACCTGCTGGTGATCAACAAGATCGACCTCGCACCGCTGGTCGGCGCCTCGCTGGAGATGATGAACAGCGACACCCAGCGCATGCGCAACGGCAAGCCGTTCGTGTTCAGCAATCAGAAAACCGGGCAAGGCCTGGAAGAAATCATCGCCTTCATCGAACGCCAGGGCCTGCTGACTGCAGCCTGATTCACTGATCAACAAGGAAGCTTATCCATGACACTCAAACGCATTCTCGGCGCCGTCGCGCTGCTGCTGACCCCGGCCCTGGCCTTCGCTCACCCCGGCCACGGCGACTCTGGCCTGGTGGCCGGCATCAGCCACCCGATCGGTGGCCTCGACCATTTGCTGGCGATGGTGGCCGTCGGTCTGTGGGCCGCGCAGCAGCAAGGCGCCGCGCGCTTGGCGCTGCCGTGCACCTTTGTCGGCACCATGCTGATCGGCGGTTTGCTCGGCTTTGAAGGGCTGGAGCTGCCGGCGCTGGAAAGCGGGATTGCCGCCTCGGTGCTGGCGCTGGGCCTGGCGGTGGCACTGGCGGTGCGTCCGCCGCTGGTGATGGCGGTAACGGCGACGGCGATGTTTGCACTGTTCCATGGCGTGGCCCATGGCCTGGAGCTGCCGGACATGTCGAGTCCATGGGCGTATGCCGCCGGTTTCGTGGTCGCAACGGCTGCGCTGCATGCGGCGGGTTATGCGGTCGTGCGTTTTCTGCCTCAGGCGGCCGCGCCGCTGGTGCGATTGGCCGGCGCCGCTTCGGCGGTGACGGGCGCGTGGTTGCTGGCCGGCTGAATTGCACCTCTGATCGTTCCCGCGTATGGCGCGGGAACGATCGATCGCCACTCTCTGCTACCATGTCGCGCAATCGCCCCTGCCGTGACGACGTCCGCCCATGCCCCACGCCTCCCGCTCCACCTCCCTGCCTGAACTGACCGCCCTGTTCGGTGAAGTGCAACAGCACTTTCTCGACGTGATCGTGCCCCTCTGGCAAGGGCCGGGCTGGAACGCCGACATGGCGTTGCCTTATGAGGCGCTGGACGCTGCACATCAGCCGCTGCCACCACAGCGCTACCGGGCGATGGCCTGCGCACGGCAGCTGTACTTGTTCTCAAGCCTGATCGGGGTTGTGGATAACGCCGAAGTCCGCGCGGCTGCGTTGTTCCGTTCCCTGCAACGGCACTTCCACGATGCCGAGCACGGCGGCTGGTTCTACAGCATCGATCCGCAGGGCAAACCGCTGGATAAGCGCAAGGATCTCTACACCCACGCCTTCATCCTGTTTGCCTGCGCGCATTACTGGGAAAAGTCCCGCGAGCCCTTGGTCGAATCGACCCTGAATGCCGCGCTGGAAGTCATCGGCCGACGTTTCGCCACCGGTGACGGCCTCTACGAAGCCTGCCTCGACCGCGACTGGATCACGCTGGAAACCGGCCCGCTGCAAAACCCATTGATGCACTTGGCCGAAGCGTTCCTGGCCACTCTGGCCGTGCGCGAAGATGCACAGGTCAAGCAAGCGCTGAGCGAGTTATGCACAGCCATGCACAAGCGTTTCGTCGATCCTCAGGCCGGTGTGCTGATGGAAAAACCGCTGGGTGCTGTGGATAACTGGTATGAGCCGGGCCACCAGTTCGAGTGGTATTTCCTGCTGGAATCCTCGCCCCTGCTGCGCGGCTCGAAACTGCATGCCGCGCTGGACCGGGCCTTTGCGTTCACCGAGCAGTACGGCGTGGTGCAGCCGTCCGGCGCGGTGCGGGCCATGCTCGATCTGAATATGGGCGGGCGTCCGAAGGATTCGACCCAACGCATCTGGGCCCAGGCCGAATACCTGCGCGCGCTGACGCTGCGTCCGGACAGCGAAGCCGCCGTGCTGCGCCAGTTGCAGGCGTTGCAGCAGCGCTTCCTGCATGCCGGTGGCTGGCATGAATGCCGCGACGAACAGGGCGAGGTCAGCCGCAAGGACATGCCGTCGACCACGCCGTATCACTTGGCGACCTGCTACCGCGGCCTCGCCGACTATCTGAGCTGACAGCCGTGGCGAGGGAGGCGACTCCCTCGCCACGCAACATCAGGCAATCCACTTCCTGTCGCCGGTGAAGCTGATGGTCAGCCAGCGCGCCGCATCCGGTTTGCCCAGCTTCGCGGAAATCTCCTCACGCAGCACATCCAGCTGACCGACGCTCTGCAGCCGGTAATTCGCCGGCAACACCACATGAATTTCGATGAACCGCGCCCGCCCGTGCTTCTGCACGTAGGACACGTAGTCGTCGAAACCATGCTCGACCTTGGCCGCATCCATCACCTGGCGCACCTGATCGTCCAGCGTGTCCGGCGCAATACCGAGTACGTCCCGCAGCGCCGGGCCGAGGATCTTGAAGGCCGGCGGCAGCATGGTCAGGGCCAGCACGATGAGAATCAGCGGGTCGACAAATTTCGCCCACTCGCCATAGCCCTGGGACTTGAGCAGCAGCGCCGCGAGAAAACTGATCAACAGGCCCACCGACAGCATCGCGTCTACAAGCCAGCTGATGTTGTCGAACTGGATAAGGCTCGACTTGAACTTGCGATTACGGTGGCGCACGTAGAAGAAGTAGGCGAACTCGACAACGGTGAACACCGCCGCGTAGATGATCACCAGCCCCAGCTCGATTTCACGACCGCCGTTGATGATGCCGAACACACCGTTGAGAAACGCGTAGATCGCGATCAGCAACAGAAAACTGCCCTCGATCAACAGCACCATCGGCTCCAGATGCCAGAAACCGAACTGGAAACGCTGGTTGCTTTGCTTGGCGATCAGCTTCGCGGTGATCAGCATCAGGACTTTGATGAACGTTGCAATCAACGAAAAAAAACCATCGAACAGGATGGACTGGGAACCCGAAACAAAACCGGTGGCGATCCCGGCGATCGACACGGCGAACATCAGGATGGTCGATTGTTTGAGCAGCGACTGCTCACCTCGGTTACTCACTTTGACTCCTCGAAAAACCTTGAAAACCGCTGGGTGCGGCGGGTTGTTGAGGAGTGAGTCTACCTTACTGCCAGATTTTGGCCGATTTGCCCTCTTTGCCAGCCCACTGACAAAGAGGGCAAAACCGTATCAAGCCTTGTTGCGCTCGATGGCAAAACCGGCCCAGGTCTGGCTCACCGGCATCAGTTCCAGGCTGTTGATGTTGATGTGCGCCGGCGCGTTCAGCACCCAGAAGATGGTCTCGGCGATGTCCTGCGGCTGGATCGGCTCGGCACCGGCGTAGGTGGCGTCGTAACGCGCCTGATCGCCGGCGAAACGCACCAGCGAGAACTCACTCTCGCACAGGCCCGGCTCGATGTTGCTGACGCGCACGCCAGTGCCCTGCAGGTCGCAGCGCAGGTTCAGCGAGAACTGTTTGACGAACGCCTTGGTCGCGCCGTAAACGTGGCTGCCCGGGTACGGGTAGTTACCGGCGATGGAACCGAGGTTGATGATACCGGCGCCGCGACCGTGGGCGATCAGGCGCGGCAGCAACAGGCGAGTGCTGTACATCAGGCCTTTGACGTTGGTGTCGACCATGGTGTCCCAATCATCGAGGTCGCACTTCGGTGCAGGGTCCACGCCCAGCGCCAGGCCGGCGTTGTTGATCAGGCCGCGCAGCTTGGCGAACGATGGCGGCAGGTTGGCAATCGCCTCCTCCATCGCCTTGCGATCACGCACGTCCAGCACCAGACCATGCACTTCGGTCTGCTTCGACAGCTCGGCGCACAGCGCGTTGAGGCGTTCTTCACGACGACCGGTCAGCACCAGTTTCCAGCCGGCCTCGGCAAAACGACGGGCACAGGCTTCACCAAAACCGGAGGTCGCGCCGGTGATAAACAGGGTGTTGGACATCGTGTTCTCCTTGCTTCGGCCGCCGGGGCGGCCATTGGAATAGAAAATCAGCGGGCAGCATGCCCGGCCCTGCTTTAACCGGCAACCACCGAATCCTGCTCATTAATTGATCAACGGCCGCTACACCCTATGCGCCGTGGCCTGTAGCCATGTGCACGCACGTTATCCACAAGCCCTTCCACAGTTTTCGGGGGCAAGTGGAAAAGCGCAAAGCCGCGCCACACAAGGCTTTGCGAGCGATTCAGAAAGTTTTTTGCTTGACCCTGAACAACCAGTTGTGCCGGGCAGGGCATTTTGCACGACCGACCGGTCATGGCCATGATTGCGCGAGGCCAGCAATTACGGCCCTCAGCCGAGTCTTTCCAGAGTTTAATCACAGACTTATCCACAGGATTGACCACAGCTGTCGGCGCTGTTTTGCGCCTCCACAAAAAGGTTGACAAACAAGCCTTCCTCTCAGCAAAAACACACTGCTCAAAAAACAACCACAGCGCTGCAAGCCACGTATTCAAAGGCTTACAGCCAGCTACACCCACGTTATTCACAGCCAGCTCCACAGCAAACGGGGACAAGTCAAAACTGTGGAAAAACAGCCATTTGCAGCGGCTTTATGTCGCGCTTTGGCAGGTTGGCGATTTTGTTTTCCACAATTTCCCGAAAGTCCTCGTTTTCCGAGTACGAGCAGGCGCAAAAAAGCCCCGACACTCACGCATCGGGGCTTGTGGACAACGTCAAACGATCAATGACCGCCAAGGTAAGCGTTACGCACTTCCTCGTTCACCAGCAGTTCCTGGCCGGTGCCCGTCAGGCGGATCTCGCCGTTGACCATCACGTACGCCCGGTCGGACAGTTTCAACGCGTGGTTGGCGTTCTGCTCGACGAGGAAAATGGTCATGCCGGTTTGCGCCAATTCCCGCAGGGTGGCGAAGATCTGTTTCACCACGATCGGCGCCAGACCGAGGCTCGGCTCGTCCAGCAGCAACAGCTTGGGCCGGCTCATGAGCGCCCGGGCGATCGCGAGCATCTGCTGCTCGCCCCCGGACATGGTCATGGCCCGCTGATTACGGCGCTCTTCGAGCCGCGGGAACAGCTCGAACATACGCTGCATGTCTTCCTTGGCGTACTTGTCGCCGATCGGAATGGTGCCCATCAGCAGGTTTTCCTCGACGGTCATGTCGGGGAACACCCGCCGCCCTTCCGGCGACTGCGCGATGCCGTTGGAAGCGATGTAGTGCGATGACTTGTGGGTAATGTCCACGCCTTGATAGAGGATCTGCCCGCCCGCCGCCCGTGGCTGGCCGAAAATCGACATCAGCAGCGTGGATTTGCCGGCACCGTTGGAGCCGATCAGGCTGACGGTTTCTCCTTCGTTGATCTGCAGCGAAACGCCTTTGAGGGCCTGGATCGGGCCGTAGAACACGTCCAGATCCTTGAGTTCGAGGATGGGTTGCGTCATACGACTTCCTCTTCGTCGGCGCCCAGGTAGGCAGCGATCACTTTCGGATCGTTACGAATGGCATCCGGACCGCCCTCGGCGATGACGATGCCGTGGTCCAGCACCACGATGTGATCGGAAATGCTCATTACCATGCCCATGTCGTGTTCGATCAGCACCACGGTCAGATCGTGCTCGTCGCGCAGCAGCCGGATCATCGCGCTCAGCGCTTCGGTTTCCTGAGGGTTGAGGCCGGCGGCCGGTTCGTCGAGGCAGATGATCTGCGGCCGCGTGCACATGGCCCGGGCGATTTCCAGACGGCGTTGCTGGCCGTAGGACAGTTCACCGGCCAGACGGTTGGCGCAGTCCACCAGATCCACCACTTCCAGCCAGTAGAACGCGCAGTCCAGCGCGTCGCTTTCGGCCTTGCGGTAACCCTTGGTGTTGAGGATGCCGGCCAGCATGTTGCGGTTGACCCACATGTGCTGGGCCACCAGCAGGTTTTCCAGCACCGACATTTCCTTGAACAGGCGAATGTTCTGGAACGTCCGGGCCAGGCCCGCGCGGTTCACCAGGTGGGTGCCGCCGAACATCTTGTAATACAGGCGACTGGCAAAGTTTTTCGGCGAGACGAAGTCGGTCGGTTTGAACGACTCGCCCAGCAGCTGGATGACGTTGGTCTGCTGGCCGCGCACGTTGAGTTCGATCTTGCCGCCGGAAGCCTTGTAGAACCCGGTCAGGCAGTTGAACACCGTGGTCTTGCCGGCGCCGTTGGGGCCGATCAGGGCGAAGATCGAGTTGCGTTTGACCTTCAGGCTGACGTCGCTCAAGGCCTTGATGCCACCGAAGTGCATCATCAGTTTTTCAACAGAGAGTACGACCTCACTCATGGCGCAGTCCTCTCATAGTGAATGGCACCTTTGCGTGGAGTGACCCCGGTACGGCTGATGCGGATCAGCCCGCGAGGTCGCCAGATCATCATCAACACCATCAGGATGCCGAACAGCAGCACGCGGTATTCGGCGAAGCCGCGCAGCAGTTCCGGAGCAACCGTCAGCACGAACGCTGCAATCACCACACCGATGGTCGAGCCCATGCCGCCGAGCACCACGATGGCGAGGATCAGCGCCGATTCGAAGAAGGTGAACGAGGTCGGGTTGACGAAGCCTTGATAAGTCGCGAAGAACACACCCGCCAGACCTGCCGTGGACGCACCGATGGTGAACGCCGAGAGCTTGACCAGTACGTGATTGAGGCCCATCGAGCGGCAGGCGATCTCGTCTTCACGCAAGGCTTCCCAAGCGCGGCCAACCGGCATCTTCACCAGACGATGCTTGATGTACAGCACCGCCAGCACCACCAGGAACAGCACCGCATAAATGAAGTAGTACTTCACGTCCGGGTTGTAGGCGATGCCGAAGAACTCGTGGAACGGCACCCCGCCATCCTTCGCCCGCTTGCCGAATTCCAGACCGAAGAAGGTCGGCAGTGGCGCCGGCATGCCGTTCGGGCCGCCGGTCAGGGACAGCCAGTTGTTGAGCACCAGACGAATGATTTCACCGAAACCCAGGGTCACGATCGCCAGGTAGTCGCCGTGCAGGCGCAGTACCGGGAAACCGAGGATGCAACCGGCAAGGCCAGCGGTGATCGCTGCGAGCGGCAGCACGGTCCAGAAGCCCAGCCCGAGGTACTGATACCCGAGCGCCAGACCGTAGGCGCCGATGGCGTAGAACGCCACGTAACCCAGGTCGAGCAGGCCGGCCAGACCGACCACGATGTTCAGTCCCAGCCCCAGCAGCACGTAGATCAGTCCGAGGATGACCACACCCAGCAGGTAGGAGTTGGAGAAGAACGGCAACGCTACGGCGATGGCGATCATCAGCGGGATGATCCAGCGCAGGCGCGATTTGTAGTCCGGGGGCAGCACATGCACGCCGGAACCGGTGCTCTCGAATCCGTCGAGAATGCGCAGGCCTTTGGGGGTTTGCAGGAACAGGCTGAGGGCAAAACGGCCGGCCATGACGATGGCGATGATCCACGCCACGCGGGTCGGTTCGAGGTTGAAGCTGTAGCCGTCGAGTACCACGCCGACAATCGGCCCGAACACGATCAGGGCGATCAGTCCGGCGAGAATCGCCTCAACCAGGCTTTTTTTGACATCAATGGATTTTGTAGTGGTTGAAGACATCGCTTACACCTTCGACACAAGAGGACGGCCCAGCAGGCCCTGAGGCCGGAAGACCAGAACAAGTACGAGCAGCGAGAAGCTGAACACGTCTTTGTAGTCGGAGTTGACCAGACCCGAGAACAGCGACTCGGATATCCCGAGGATGATCCCGCCGAGCATGGCGCCAGGCAGCGAACCGATCCCGCCCAGTACTGCCGCAGTAAATGCCTTGATGCCGATGATGAAGCCGGCATAGAAGTCGAAGGTGCCGTAGTTCATGGTGATCAGCACGCCGGCCAACGCCGCCATGGCCGCACCGATGATGAACACGTAGGAAATGACCCTGTCGGTGTTGATGCCGAGGATCGAAGCCATTTTGCGGTCTTGCTGGGTCGCACGGCACATGCGCCCGAGCTTGGTGTACTTGATGACGTAGGTCAGCAGGCCCATGCCGACGAATGCGGCCACCAGGATGAAGACTTTGGTGTAGGTCAGTTGCACGAAGCCGGTACCGACTTCGACACGCCATGCACCGGTCAGCAGTGTGGGTACGCCCTGTTGTTTGGCGCCTTGGGCGATCTGTGCGTAGTTCTGCAGAATCAGGGAGATGCCGATGGCGCTGATCAACGGTGCCAGTCGGGTGGAGTTGCGCAGGGGTTTGTAAGCCACTCGCTCGATGACCCAGCCATACACCGCCGTGATCACGATGGTGAATACCAGGGTGCCGAGCATCAGCAGCGGGAAGGATTCAATACCGAAGTAAGCCAGCAGAGCCAGACTGATTGCCGCCAGGTAAGCAGAAATCATGTAAACCTCGCCGTGGGCGAAGTTGATCATGCCGATGATGCCGTAGACCATTGTGTAGCCGATGGCGATCAGGCCATAGACCGACCCGAGGGTCAGGCCGTTGACCAGTTGCTGCAGGAAAATACCATCCATAACGCAATCTCACGCAGTGAGAACCTGCACACCCTGAGGCGCGCGGTTCTTCTAGGAAAAATACAGATTTACGTCGGAGCAATGTCAGACAGGAAACCGCAGCCCCCTTGTGAGAGCTGGCTTGCCAGCGATAGCGGTAGAACATTCAACAAAATTGTCGACTGTCAGGCCGTCATCGCGGGCAAGCCCGCTCCCACAGGGAATGTGGCGTCCGGTTGATCAGGTGCCGTTATTTCTGTTTTTCCAGCTGGTGATATTTGCCGTCCTTGTCCCACTGGTAGACCACGTAGTCGGAGACCTTCAGGTCGCCTTTGGAATCCCAGGTCTTCTCGCCCATGACGGTCTTGACCGGGTTCTTCTTCAGCCACGCAGCGGCCTCCTCGCCCTTGTTCGATTTGGCGCCGTTGAAGGCGGCGGCCAGGGCCTGAACCGATGCATAGGCGTACAGGGTGTAGCCTTCAGGCTCGGTGCCAGCCTTGCGGAATGCATCTACCACGGTCTTGCTGTCTGGCAGCAGGCGTGGGTCGGCACCGAAGGTCATCAGCACGCCGTCGACGAACTGCGGGCCACCGGCGGTGGTCACCAGTTCGTCGGTCACGATGCCGTCATCGGACATGAACTTGACGTCTTTCAGGCCTTGTTCACGCAGTTGGCGAACCAGCGGGCCGGCTTCCGGGTGCAGGCCACCGAAGTAGACGACATCGGCGCCGGCGCCACGGATCTTGGTGACGATTGTGCTGAAGTCTTTCTCGCCACGGGTCAGGCCTTCGTACAACACTGGCTTCACGCCGCGTTTTTCCAACTGAGCCTTGGTCGCATCGGCCAGGCCCTGACCGTAGGTGTCCTTGTCGTGCAGCACGACGACTTTCTTGCCCTTGAGCACGTCGACGATGTAATCGCCGGCGACGATGCCTTGCTGGTCGTCACGGCCGCACATACGGAACATGGCGCTCAGGCCGCGCTCGGTCACTTGCGGGTTGGTGGAACCCGGAGTGATGGCGATGATGCCGGCTTCATCGTAGATCTCGGACGCAGGAATGGTGGAGGACGAGCAGAAGTGGCCGACCACACCGGCGACTTTCTGGTTGGTGAGGTCCTTGGCGACCGTCACCGCCTGTTTCGGCTCGCAAGCGTCATCGCCCTTGACCAGGACGATTTTCTCCCCGTTGACGCCGCCCGCCGCGTTGACCGCGTCGGCCGCCGCTTGTGCCCCTTTCATGTATTGCTCGCCAAATGCCGCGTTGGCGCCCGTCATCGGACCCGCCACACCGATTTTCACATCAGCTTGTGCAAACGCAGAAACACCCAGCGCAGTAGCCACTGCGAGGGCCAGAAAGCCTTTCTTGTAAAACGTCTGGGACATGAGGTGGTGCTCCAAGGTTTTTTTTAGTTGGCACTGCGACTTCACTTGAATGCTCAGAGCAAGGGCCGTGCCATCGGTTTTTTATTCTTCAAAAAGTCGCTGCTTTCTTGTTATTTCGACTGTTTCGTTCCCATTTTCATTGGGCGTGCAACCGTCTAAACCGCGGAAGGTGAAACCAATTATTTTTTCAGGCGCAACCCGCACGCGCCATCATTGCAACCGCGGCGCCAAACGACGTGCAACCAGCCTGTAACAGCCCGCGTCACCGAACTGCACACTGCTGGTGCGGGACTGCTACAACCCGCACCATTACAGGCTAGTCGCTACATCGAAAAGCGCCGCTTCCGGCAACATATTTCAACACTCAGATGACGATCCGCAGGCACTGGCCCGCGTGATACAGCGAGAACCCGGCCTCGTACAGACAACTGCGCAAGCCCACCCCCGCCAGCGGCTGCATCGGGGCGAAGGGAATCGGCAATGCCTGAGGATTTCCGTTACACAGGTAATCGGCGAAGGCCTTGCCGACCACAGTGCCGGTGGTTACGCCACGGCCGTTGTAACCGGTGACGGCCACCAGTCCCGGCGCGGGCTCGAACAGGCGCATCAAATGATCGGGAGTGAACGCGATGCGCCCGGTCCAGGTGCATTCCCATTCCACAAGCTTGAGATTGGGGAAGTAATGCTGCTGCACCCGGTCGGCCCAGGCCTTGAGGAACCAGGTCGGTTTCTGATTGCCGTTGCCGAGACTGCCCAGCAGCAAACGACCATCCTTGTCACGGCGGATGCTGCTCAGCACCTGGCGGGTATCCCACGAGCCCTGCCCGCCCGGGAGGATTTCCTGAGCGGCGTCTTCGGTGAGCGGCACCGAAGCGACCTGATAGTAGTAACCGGGGAAGAAATTGCGCTTGAGTTCGGTCCAGTCGCCTTCGGTGTAGGCGTTGGAAGCGATAACCACCTGTTCGGCGAGCACCGAACCCTGCTCGGTCTGCACCGACCATTTCGGCCCCTGGCGTTCAAGACGCGCGACCGGCGAGTGATCGAACATCTGCCCGCCAAGGCGCATTACAGCGTTGGCCAGCCCGGTGACATACGCCATCGGATTGAGCGTACCGGCACGCCGGTCCAGTAGTGCGGCGGCAATCTTCTGTGTGCCGGTCGCCTGTTCACAGGCCTTGCCGGTCAGCAGTTCGACCGGTGCGCCGCGGCGTTTCCATTGTTCTTCGCGACTGCGCAGGTCCGCCTCACCCCTGGCGTTGTGCGCCATGTGCAAGGTGCCTTCGCGGCGCAACTGGCAATCGATGTTGTATTTATCCACAAGGCTGAACACCAGCGCCGGCGCCGCACCGAGCATGCGGTTGAGCTGACTGCCGACCGCCTCGCCGAAGCCGGCCTCTATCTCGTCCGGCGGAATCCACATCCCGGCGTTGACCAGCCCGACGTTGCGCCCGGAGCCACCATGCCCGGCGCGATGGGCTTCGAGCACGCAGACACTTTTGCCTTTCTCCAGCAGATGCAGCGCCGCCGACAGCCCGGTAAACCCGGCGCCGATCACGCAGACATCGACTTTGACCTCGCCCCTGAGCGCCGTGTTATCCGGTCGTTGCGGCGTGAGTTTTTCCCACAGACATTCTTCGCGTAACGGCATTGCCAGACTCCAACAGAAACCTAACAAACACACAGTTCAACAATGTGGAAGCGAGCCTGCTCCGGGCGGCGCTCCGACGAAAGCGGCGTTTCAGCCAACATTGGTGTCGACTGACACACCGCTATCGCGAGCAGGCTCGCTCCCGCAAGGGACTTACCGCTCAATCCTCAATCGAACGTAATGCCCTGCGCCAGCGGCAATTCCAGCGAGTAGTTCACGGTATTGGTCTGCCGACGCATATACGCGCGCCATGCATCCGAGCCCGACTCACGACCGCCACCGGTTTCTTTCTCGCCACCGAACGCGCCGCCAATTTCCGCACCGCTCGGGCCGATGTTGACGTTGGCGATGCCGCAGTCGCTGCCGACCGCCGACATGAATTTCTCGGCCTCGCGCACATCGGTGGTGAAGATGCACGACGACAGGCCCTGCGGCACGGCGTTGTTCAGGCGCAGCGCCTCTTCGAAATCGCTGTAGCCGACCACGTACAGGATCGGTGCGAAGGTCTCGCTGCACACCACGTCGCTCTGCTCCGGCATTTCAACGATGGCCGGCGACACGTAGTAGGCGTTAGGGAATTGATCTTCCAGTTGGCGCTTGCCGCCGAACACCCGACCGCCCTCGCTCAAGGCCTGCTCCAGCGCGTCCTGCATGTTTTCGAAGCTGTGCTTGTCGATCAGCGGGCCGATCAGGTTGCCTTCCAACGGGTGACCGATACGGACTTTGGAGTACGCAGCTTTCAGGCGGGTGACGATTTCTTCTTTCACCGATTCATGGGCGATCAGGCGCCGCAACGTGGTGCAACGCTGGCCGGCAGTGCCGACGGCGCTGAACAGAATGGCGCGCACGGCCATGTCCAGATCGGCGCTCGGGCCGAGGATCATCGCGTTGTTGCCGCCCAGTTCGAGGATGCTGCGGGCGAAGCGCGCGGCGACTTTCGGCGCCACTTCGCGGCCCATGCGGGTGCTGCCGGTGGCACTGATCAGCGCGACACGCGGGTCATCCACCAGCGCTTCGCCGGCATCGCGACCGCCGATGATCACCTGGCTCAGGTGCGCCGGGGCATCGCTGAAATTCTTCAGTACGCGTTCGAACAGCGCCTGACAGGCCAGCGCGGTCAGCGGGGTTTTCTCCGACGGCTTCCACACCACCGGGTTGCCGCAGACCAGCGCCAGCGTGGTGTTCCACGCCCACACCGCGACCGGGAAGTTGAACGCACTGATCACGCCGACCACGCCCAGCGGGTGCCAGGTTTCACGCATGTGGTGGCCCGGACGCTCGGAGGCGATGGTCAAACCGTACAACTGGCGGGACAGACCGACGGCGAAATCGCAGATGTCGATCATCTCCTGCACTTCACCGAGGCCTTCCTGGGTGATCTTGCCCGCTTCCCAGGACACCAGTTCGCCGAGTTCGGTCTTGTATTCACGCAGCACTTCACCGAACTGACGCACCAGCTCGCCGCGACGCGGGGCCGGCACCTTGCGCCATTGTTCGAACGCATGATCTGCGCGACTGATGTGCTGCTCGACTTCGGCCGGGCCTTCCCAGTTCACGGCGCCGATGCGGCTGCCGTCGATGGGCGAATGCACCGGCACTTTGCCGTTCTGGTACAGGGCCGGGTTCACACCTAGACGATCAAGCAATGCGGCAACCATGGGTCACTCCTCAAGCAAAAAACTGAATGTGTGCGGGCGCGTTTTCACGACCGGGCAGACCTTTAGTTGTAGCGTCAGGAAGGCTGGGCAACAAACGACCTTTACGCGAGATATCATTCCGTTTATTCATGCTGCGCAGAAAGACAAGAAAAGGATCGCCCATGCTGAACAAACGCCACTTGCCGTCGATCACCGCGTTGCAGTGCTTCGAGGCCGTGACCCGGCACCTGAGTTTTACCCGGGCCGCCGAGGAACTGAACCTGACCCAGAGCGCCGTCAGCAAGCAGGTGGCGCAGCTTGAAGAATTGCTGCAGCACTTGTTGTTCCGCCGGGTGCGCCGCCGTTTGCAGATGACCCCGGCCGGCGATCTGTATCTGGTGGAAGTCAGAAAAATCCTGACCCAGGTCGAGATGTCGACCCATTACCTGCGCTCCTACGGCGGCGAAACCGAAGTCCTGCGGGTCTCCACGCCCTCGACCTTCGGCGCCCGCTGGCTGGTGCCGCGCCTCAAGGGCTGGCGTCTGCGTCATCCATCGATTCATCTGGACCTGTGCAACGAGCAGGAGGCCGATGACTTGCTGCAAGGGCGCAGCGACCTGGCGTTCTATTTCGGCCAGGGTTCTCGCCCCGGCACCGAATGCCTGAAGCTGTTCGGCGAAGAATTGGTGCCAGTCTGCGCGCCGGGCAGCCTGCCGGACACTCCGTTGACTGATCCAACGCAACTCACCGATCTGGTCCTGCTGCAGAATGCTTCGCGCCCGCAAGCGTGGCACGACTGGTTCGACAGCCAGGGTTACCAGACCGAACACAGCTACCACGGCCCGCGCTTCGAAACCTTTTATATGTGCATCCGCGCCGCCCAGGTCGGCTGTGGCGTCGCCCTGCTGCCGAGGTTTCTGGTGGAAGAGGAATTGGCCGACGGCAAACTGGTCATTCCCTGGCAGCATGCAATGCCCAGCACCGATGCGTATTACCTGGCTTATCCGGAACACGCGGCGGAAGTGCCCAAGGTGCGGGATTTCGTGAAGTGGATGCTGGAGCAGATCGACAGTCCTGATGCGGTCTGAGGCGCTGTGCCGGGATAAAAATCGCTGGCAATCCCCACCCCGGATATGCGCCACTAGCGCCATTGATTGATACCGCGCCAGAGCGCGGCCCGCCTGGAGACCCCGTTATGAGCGAGAGTGTGTTTGCCGATCGCATCGTGCAGAACCTGCTCGACACCGACTTCTACAAACTGACGATGATGCAGGCGGTGCTGCACAACTACCCCAACGTCGAAGTCGAATGGGAGTTTCGTTGCCGTAACAGTGAAGATCTGCGCCCGTATCTGGCGGAGATCCGCTTCCAGGTCGAGCGTCTGGCCGAGTTGAGCCTGAGCGCCGATCAGTTGAGTTTCCTGGAGCGCATCAGCTTCCTCAAACCTGACTTCCTGCGTTTCCTCGGCCTGTTCCGCTTCAACCTGCGCTACCTGCACACCGGTATCGAGAACGGCGAGTTGTTCATCCGCCTGCGCGGGCCGTGGCTGCATGTGATTCTGTTCGAAGTGCCGCTGCTGGCGATCGTCAGCGAAGTGCGCAACCGCTATCGCTACCGTGAAACGGTGCTGGAACAGGCCCGCGAACAGCTGTATCGCAAGTTCGACTGGTTGACCGCCAATGCCTCGGCCGAAGAGTTGTCGCAGTTGCAGGTCGCCGATTTCGGCACACGCCGGCGGTTTTCCTACCGCGTGCAGGAAGAAGTGGTGAACGTGCTCAAGCACGATTTCCCCGGACGCTTCGTCGGCACCAGCAACGTGCACCTGTCCCGCGAACTGGACATGAAACCGCTGGGCACCATGGCCCACGAGTGGATCATGGCCCACCAGCAACTCGGCCCGCGACTGATCGACAGCCAGATCGCCGCCCTCGATTGCTGGGTTCGCGAGTACCGCGGCCTGCTGGGGATCGCCCTCACAGACTGCATTACTACCGATGCCTTCCTCGGCGATTTCGATCTGTTCTTCGCCAAGCTGTTCGACGGTCTGCGCCACGATTCCGGGGACCCGGTGCTGTGGGGCGAAAAATGCATCGCCCACTATCACAAGCTCGGCATCGACCCGATGAGCAAGACCCTGGTGTTCTCCGACAGCCTGACCCTGCCCAAGTCGCTGGAGATCTTCCGTGCGTTGCGCGGCCGGATCAATGTCAGCTTCGGCATCGGCACCAACCTGACCTGTGACATTCCGGGTGTCGAACCGATGAGCATCGTGCTTAAAATGACCGCCTGCAACGGCCAACCGGTGGCGAAGATCTCCGACGAGCCGGGCAAGACCCACTGCAAAGACCCGAATTTCGTCGCCTATTTGCGACACGTTTTCCAGGTTCCTGCCGTTTCCAGCCTTTCCAGCAAGGAGTGAATTCATGCAAGCCGTACAGCGTGAGATTGCTGAACAGCTCAACGTTCAGCCGCCGTTCGCCGATGACCAGGCCCTCGAAGCGGAAGTCGCCCGCCGCATCAGCTTCATCCAGGATTGCCTGACCAGTTCCGGACTCAAGACCCTGGTGCTGGGCATCAGCGGCGGGGTCGATTCCCTGACCGCCGGCCTTCTGGCCCAGCGTGCGATGCGCGAGTTGCGCGAGCGCACTGGTGACGAGGCCTACAAGTTCATCGCCGTGCGCCTGCCGTATGACGTGCAGTTCGATGAACACGACGCCCAGGCCTCGGTGGACTTCATCGCCCCGGACGAACGCCACACCGTCAACATCGGCCCGGCGGTCAAATCGCTGGCCAGCGAAGTCGCAGCCTTCGAAGGCAAGCACGCGGTGTCGGTGGATTTCGTGCTCGGCAACACCAAGGCGCGGATGCGCATGGTCGCCCAGTACACGATCGCCGGCGCGGCTCATGGTCTGGTGATCGGCACCGACCACGCGGCGGAAGCGGTGATGGGTTTCTTCACCAAGTTCGGTGACGGCGCCTGCGATCTGGCCCCGCTCAGCGGTCTGGTGAAAAACCAGGTCCGGGCCATCGCCCGCAGCTTCGGCGCACCGGAATCACTGGTGGAAAAAGTGCCGACGGCGGATCTGGAAGACCTGTCGCCGGGCAAGCCGGACGAGGCGTCACACGGCGTGACCTACGCCGAGATCGACGCTTTCCTGCACGGAGAGCCGGTGCGTCAGGAGGCGTTCGACATCATCGTCAACACCTACAAAAAGACTCATCACAAGCGGGTCATGCCGTTTGCGCCTTGAATCCAGGGCATAAAAAAAGCGTCCTTCGGGACGCTTTTTTTTGACCTTGTGTTGCTTACTTCAGGGTTACGGTGCCTTTCATCATCGAGATGTGGCCCGGGAACGAGCAGAAGAAGCCGTACTTCTCGTCAGCCTTGAGCTTGGACACGTCGATGGTCAACGAATCGGTTTCCTTGGCGCCAATGATCTTGGTGTGAGCGATCACGCGTTCGTCACCGTCCTTCAGGTAGTTCTTGTCGATGCCGGCGGCCAGGCCGTCGGTGGCGATCGGCTGCATGTCGGCTTCTTTGCTGATCACCAGGTTATGGCCCATGACGTTCTTCGGCAGGCTGCCGGAGTGGGTCAATTCGACGGTGAAGGTCTTGCAGCTCTTGTCGATTTCGATGGCCTTGGTGTTGAAGGACATCTGGTCGGTGGAATCAACGGTGGTTTTGCACTCGGCAGCCATCAATTGGCTGCTGGCCAGCGCCAGCAGGGATACCGCAACAACTTTGGAAAACATGGTGAATCTCCAAGGCAGGGTTAACAAAAACACGAATGGTTGGAAGACTGCCTGAAATCTTCGCAAGTTCCTATGACTTGAGTCAAAAATTGTATACAACTTTCAGGCTATGACACTCATCGAAACAATCTAACAGCCAGACGTTTGGCCGGGCCGTATCTTCAGGGCTCAACGTTAATCTGGAGCATCCGTCATGTCCTTCAACAGCCTGTTGTGCAGTCTGCTTGCCGCCTACGCCTGTGGTGCCAGCGGCACCTATGAAACCCCGAAACGCGAAGTCTAGTCCTTGGATCGAGACCCGCCAGCCTTTACCCTGTGCGACTGATCGACACAGGAGCAAGGCATGTCTCTCACATCCGTTTGTGTATTTTGCGGTGCCAACGCCGGCACCACTCCGGCGTACACCGAAGCCGCCATCGCCCTCGGTACCGCCATTGCCGAGCGTAAGCTGACGCTGGTTTACGGCGGCGGGGCTGTCGGCCTGATGGGGATTGTCGCCGACGCTGCGCTGGCGGCCGGTGGCGAAGTGATCGGCATCATCCCGCAGAGCCTGATGGACAAGGAAATCGGTCACAAGAGCCTGACCCGCCTGGAAGTGGTCGACGGCATGCACGCGCGCAAAGCGCGGATGGCCGAACTCAGCGATGCGTTCATCGCCCTGCCCGGTGGCCTCGGCACCCTGGAAGAGCTGTTCGAAGTCTGGACCTGGGGCCAGCTCGGCTACCACGGCAAGCCGCTCGGCCTGCTCGAGGTGAACGGTTTCTACAGCAAACTCACTGCATTTCTCGATCACATCGTCGGCGAAGGCTTCGTTCGCGCGCCACACCGTGACATGCTGCAAGTGAGCGAATCGCCGCAAACGCTGCTCGAAGCCCTCGATCAATGGCAGCCGACCGTCACGCCAAAGTGGGTCGACCAGAAACCCGGTTAACCCCCGGGCACCGATACAGGGCAGAATACGCGCCGCTCAACCTCACCTTCGACCCCAGAGGATCGCCCATGGCCAAACCCAATTACTCCTTCGCCAAACGTCAACGTGACCTGGCCAAGGAACAGAAGAAAGAGGAAAAGCTTCAGCGCAAGAAACAGATGGCTGAAGAAGCGGCACTGAATCCTGACGGTGAAGTGGCGACCGATGATGATGTTGAGGCACCGAAAGACCAGGCACCTGACGCCTGAGCTGAATCGCGAAATTGAACACACTCCATTGTGGGAGCTGACTGGCTCCCACAATGGATCGCACTTACTCCAGCGGCATCACCGTGACCCGCACCTCCGGATCATGGCTCCCTCCCCCCAGAATCACCCCGCGCAACGGCGAGACATCGGAAAAATCCCGGCCCCAGGCCAGGGTGATGTGCTCCAGCGCCGGCTGCACGTTGTTCGTCGGATCGAAATCCACCCAGCCCAGCACCGGGCAAAACACCGAGACCCAGGCATGGGACGCATCGGCGCCGATCAACCGTGGCTGCCCCGGTGGCGGTTGCGTCAGCAGGTAACCGCTGACGTAACGCGCCGCCAGCCCGCGTGAGCGCACACAGGCAAGCATCAGATGCGCAAAGTCCTGACAGACCCCGCGTCGGCGCTCCAGCACTTCCACCAGCGGCGTCGCGACTTGCGTCGCTTCGGCATCGAAGGTGAACTCGCTGAAAATCTTCTGCATCAGGGCCTGCACACCCAGCATCAACGGCCGGCCGGCCGGGAAACAGCTCTCCGAGAACTCGACGAAACTGCGCTTCAGGTGCACGTAGGGCGACTGGAATCGATAGCGACAGGCTTCCAGCAACGAGGCAGACAACGGCTGACTGCTGTAAGTCAGCACGTTGCGCGTCAACTCCCAGGCCGGTGACTGCTGGAAATCCACCACGGGTCGCGCCAGCACTTCCACCGTCAGCCGTGCGTTGACCTGCAATTCATCATGCGGCCGTTCGAAGGCCAGGCGGGTGAGCGGATTGCCGAACACATCCTGCTCGTCACGGCGGGTGGTCGGCTCCGGACTGATCAGCAATTGCTGTTCGGTGCAACGCTGCCACTCGCATTCGCGCGGCCACAGGTGCGCCAGTTGCTGGGCCAGGGACACCGGACTGTCGTAGCGATAGCACGTGTCGTGAAGGATCTGGTAATGGGCGCTCATCAGACGGACACCGTGCGCTGGCTGACATCATCGACATGGGCGAAATGGCGCAGGGCCAGACGATCCGACACCTGACTGCTGGCGTCGGCGATCTCCTGCAGCAGATCCGCCAGACCGTCGAGGGCCGCGCGCACGCTGGGTTCGCCGAACAAAGGATTCTCCAGACAGCTCAAGTCGAAACGCGCCAGACGCTCGACCAGCGTCGGCAATCCTGCCTCCCTCGGCACTCCGAAGTCATCATTCAAACGCTTGAGGGTGCGAGTCACAAGTTTCAACTGGAACAACACCGCATGGGGGTTCTGCTCATCCAGCAGCAACAGGTCAAGCACCGGAATCAACTGCGCCACTGCCAGATAACGCGAGCGATAGGTGATGCTGCTGTTGCCCAGCTCCAGCAACCACTCAAGCCCGGCCTGATCGAACGCCCCGGCGCCGCGCAGAAAACCCGCAAGGCTGCTGCTGAGAAATTGCAGGCGTTCGATGCGCCGGCCGATCATCAGGAAGCGCCAGCCTTCGTCACGGGTCATGTCGTCGAGGGCAAACCCGGACAGCGCCGCCAGCGACATCACCAGCCGGTTTAGAAAATCCAGCAGCTCGCCGAAGTCCGGTTCGTCGGTGTCAAGTTCCGAAGCCTCACGTTGCAACTCCACCAGCGCCTGCCAGTTTTCCCGGGACAACTTGCCGCGCACCTGCGAAGCCGCCCACTGCAAGCGCTGCAGGTTGGAGCGCAGGCTGAACGACCAGTCCTCGCCGAGCAGTGCCGCGAGCAAGCGTTCCGGAAGTTCACCTTCATCCGGCAGCAGCATCAGCCGCTCGCCCAGATCCACAGCGGCCTGCAAGGCCTGTGGATCATCACCGTCGACGTACCGCGCCAGCATGATCCGCAACAACCGCGCGCTGTCGTCACAGCGCTCGCAGTAACGGCCGAACCAGAACAGATTCTCCACCACCCGCGACGGCAGGTACGGATCGCGCCGCACCAGATCAGGCACGCCGATATTGCGCTGGGCTTTCCACTGTTCCCCGCTCGGCGGTCGATCCCCCAGCACCCAGGTGTCCTTGCTCGCGCCACCGCGCTGCATCGACACCACTTCGGCATCGGCTTCGGCCGCGACCCGGGTCAGGCCACCGGGCAGCACCCGATAACCGTCGTGACTGGCCACCGCGTACATGCGCATGCCGATTGCCCGGGGTTGCAGTTGCCCGTCCTCGGGCTGCCAGATCGGCGCCTGAGACAGCTGCGCAAGTTCTTGCGCGACATACGCATAAGGGCGGGCCTGCATGCGCGCAGCGAGGCTTTCACGCTGTTTTTCGCTCAGATCCCGACCCAATACCGGCGTAAAGCTTTGCGAAGGGAACGCCGGTTTGATCAGCAGCTCCGGCAATTTTTCCAGGGCCTGGGCCAGCACCGGCGCTTCGCCGCACCACCACGTGGCAATGGACGGCAGGATCAGATCTTCACCGAACAGGTACTGATTGATCTTCGGCAGGAACCCCAGCAGCCCCGGCGACTCCAGTACTCCACTGCCCAGTGCATTGGCGACCAGAACCCGGCCCTGACGCACCGCCTCCAGCAATCCCGGAACGCCCAGCGCCGAATCCGTGCGCAACTCCAGCGGATCACAGAAGTCGTCGTCGAGGCGGCGCATGATCGCGTGCACCCGGCGCAGGCCACTGAGGGTTTTCAGGTAGACCGTGGCATCACGCACCGTCAGGTCACCGCCCTCCACCAGCGGATAACCGAGCTGGCGCGCCAGATAAAGATGTTCGAAATAGCTCTCGTTGAAACGCCCCGGGGTGAGCAGCACCACCAGCGGCGCGTCATCGTCGCACGGGGCCTGACGGGCCAGAGTTTCCTGCAGGGTGCGGAAGAAGCCGGCCAGATGCTGCACCTTCAGATCCCGGTACAACTCGGGGAAGGCGCGGGACACGATGGTGCGGTTTTCCAGCGCATACCCGGCACCCGATGGCGCCTGAGTGCGATCCGCCGTCACCCACCAGCGCCCGTCCGGCGTGCGCGCCAGATCCACGGCATACAGATGCAGAAAGGCCCCGTCCGGTGGCGCAATGCCCTGACAGGGCCAGAGGAAGTTGTTGTGACCGAACACCAGCTCCGCCGGCAGCAAGCCTTCGCGGATCAACTGCTGCGGGCCATACAGGTCCGCCAGCACCGCATTGAGCAGCCGCGCGCGCTGGGCGATTCCGGCCGACAGCTGTTGCCACTCGTCAGCGGCGATCACGTGGGGCAGCAGATCCAGTTCCCACGGACGGTCCGCGCCCTTGGGGTCGGCATAGACGTTGTAGGTGACACCGTTTTCCTGAATCTGCCGGGTCAGCAACGCCTGACGCTGCACCAGGTGCGCCGGGGTGCTGCGCTGCAAATGGTCGACCAGTCGCCGCCAGTGCGGGCGCACCGCTCCGCTGTCGTCGAGCAGTTCGTGATAGGTGCCCGCCGTCAGCGGGTAGCGGTCAAGCAGGTCAGGCATGGAAAGCTCGGCAGCCGGCAAGGAACGGTCAGACTAACGCAGGCACATGACGCCCGGATATACGAAAAATCCGGGCGTCGCGTACGACTTAGAAACGTCGTAAATCGAGTGTCATCGGCAGCTCGTCGGAGATTGTCAGGTTCGGTATCGGAAGCTTCCCCGGCGTATGTCCGATGCGGAAGAAACGCGCCATGCGCCGGCTCTCCGCTTCGTTGGCGTTGACCGGCAGCGTTTCGTAATTGCGCCCGCCGGGATGGGCGACGTGGTACTGGCAACCGCCCAGCGAACGTTGCATCCAGGTGTCGAGCAGGTCGAACACCAGCGGCGCATGCACCGGGATCGTCGGTTGCAGGCAATTGGCCGGTTGCCACGCGCGGAAACGCACACCCGCGACAAACTCGCCAACCCGTCCGGTCGGTTGCAGCGGCACCGGGATGCCATTGCAGGTCAGCAGATAGCGCTGCGGCGGCAGCCCCGTGAGTTTGACCTGCAAGCGCTCCAGCGATGAGTCGACGTAGCGCACCGTTCCGCCCGCTGCGCCCTCCTCGCCCAGCACATGCCAGGGTTCGAGAGCCTGACGCAATTCCAGCTCGATGCCGTTGACGGCGTAATCGCCGACTTTGGGAAAGCGGAATTCCAGATGAGCCGCAAACCATTCGGCACGCAGCGGATAACCGGCACTGTTGAGCTCAACGATGACGTCGGCGAAGTCCTGCTCGATGAAGTGCGGCAGCATGAAGCGGTCGTGCAGCTCCGTACCCCAGCGCGCCAGTTTCGGCGGCGCATAGGGCTCGCGCCAGAACCGCGCCACCAGCGCTCGCAACAACAGCTGCTGCGCCAGGCTCATGCGCGCATGGGGTGGCATCTCGAAACCACGCAACTCCAGCAACCCGAGGCGCCCGGTGGCGCCATCCGGTGAATACAGCTTGTCGATGCAGAACTCGGCGCGATGGGTGTTGCCGGTAACGTCGATCAGCAGATTGCGCAACAGCCGATCCACCAGCCATGGGGCGCACTCTTCTCCCGGCGCCGGCATCTGCGCGAAAGCGATTTCCAGCTCATACAACGCATCGTTGCGCGCTTCATCGACTCGCGGCGCCTGAGAGGTCGGGCCGATGAACAGACCGGAAAACAGGTAGGACAGCGAAGGATGGTTGTGCCAGTAGCTGATCAGGCTACGCAGCAGGTCCGGGCGGCGCAGAAACGGTGAATCGCCCGGTGTCGCGCCGCCGAGGACGAAATGGTTGCCGCCGCCGGTTCCGGTATGTCGCCCGTCGACCATGAATTTCTCGGTGGACAGTCGGGTCTGGCGCGCCTCTTCGTACAGAAATTCGGTGCGCTCGACCAGCTCGTCCCAGGTCGCCGACGGCTGCACGTTGACCTCGATCACGCCGGGATCCGGGGTGATGCGGAAATTGCTCAGGCGCGGATCGCTCGGCGGCTCGTAGCCTTCCAGCAATACCGGACAATGCAGCTCCTCGGCGGTGGCTTCGATGGCGGCCACCAGCTCCAGATAATCCTCGACCCGCTCCAGTGGCGGCATGAACAGGTACAACCGGCCCTCTCGGGCCTCGGCGCACAAGGCGGTGCGGGTCAGCCAGTCGGCGGACTCGTCGATTTTCGGCACACGATCGTACGCCGGAGCCGGCTCACCGTGTTGGTTAAGCTGCGCTGTTTCGGGCAGCTCGGGGAAATCCTGATTCGGGTCGTTCGGATGAATGAACGGGTACTCCGCCGCCTTCACCCAGGGCTGTGAACCCAACGGCAGGCGATAGCCCAGCGGTGAATCCCCCGGCACCAACCGGCAATGCTCATCGCGCAGGTACCAGCGCCCGCTCTGCCACTGATCGCCCTTGGCGGTGCGCGCCAGCGGCAGCACCTGGCCGATGACCTTGTCCAGCCCCTGACTGAACACCTTGCGCAGTCGCGCACGTTCCAGCGGCTCCTCCAGACGCGAGTCTTCGGCGCTGACGTTGCTCGGCAAGGCGCCCTCGCGCCAGAGGTAATAGAAATTGTCTTCGTAGGCCGGGAAAACGAAGCGTGTCGGCAGTTTCAGGCGTTCGGCGACACTCGCCAGAAAGCGCCCGGCCAGTTCACCCGTGGCGCCGTAATCCTGCTGCTCATCGGCGATCAGTGCATTGTTATGCCAGATCGGCACGCCGTCGCGGCGCCAGTAGCAATTCAGCGACCAGCGCGGCAGTTGCTCGCCCGGATACCACTTGCCCTGACCGAAATGCACCAACCCCTTGGGCGCGTAATGTTTGCGCAGGCGCTGGAACAGTTCGGCGGAGAGCCGACGCTTGTCCGGGCCCAGCGCGGCGGTGTTCCACTCGGCGCCATCCGGGTCGTCGATGGACACGAAGGTCGGTTCGCCGCCCATGGTCAGGCGCACATCGCCTTCCAGCAGGTCGGCATCGATCTGCCGGCCCAGCGACTGGATCGCCAGCCATTGCTCATCGGTGTAGGGCTTGGTGACCCGGGGTGCTTCCCAGATCCGCTCCACGGACATTTCGTGGCTGAATTCACACTCGCAAGGCTCCACCAGACCACTGATCGGCGCCGCCGAGGACGGATCGGGACTGCAGGCCAGCGGGATATGCCCTTCACCGGCGAACAGCCCCGACGTCGCATCAAGGCCGATCCAGCCGGCGCCGGGCAGATACACCTCGCACCACGCGTGCAGGTCGGTGAAGTCCACTTCGGTGCCGGACGGGCCGTCGAGGCTTTTCACGTCGGCGGTCAGTTGAATCAGGTAACCGGAGACGAAACGCGCCGCCAGCCCGAGGTTTCGCAGCAGTTGCACCAGCAGCCACGCCGAATCCCGGCAGGAGCCGGAGGCGTGTTCGAGGGTATGCTCCGGGGTTTGCACACCCGGTTCCATGCGGATCAGGTAATTGATGTCTTCGCTCAGACGCTGATTGAGCGCCACCAGGAAATCCACGGCCGGCAACGGCGTGCGGTCGATGGCATCCAGATAGGCCTTGAATTTAGGCGTCAGCGGCAGGGTTTCGAGGTACGGCGCCAGCTCCTTGCGTTCGTCGGCGGCGTAGGCGAAGGGGATTTTCTCGGCGTAGGGCTCGAGGAAGAAGTCGAACGGGTTGAACACCGCCATTTCGGCCAGCAGATCGACCTCGATCCGCAGTTCGGCGGTTTTCTCGGGGAACACCAACCGTGCGAGGTAGTTGCCCTGGGGGTCCTGCTGCCAGTTGATGAAGTGCTGCTCGGGCGAGACTTTCAGCGAATAGGACAGAATCCGCGTGCGGCTGTGAGCAGCCGGGCGCAGACGCACGATCTGCGGGCCGAGTTCGACAGCGCGGTCGTAGCGGTAATGCGTGACGTGATGCAATGCGACATGAATCGACACGGCGTGCCTCCTGCGAGCCCAAGCGTATTCGAAAGCGCGCAAGACTTATGCCATGCAGAGGCTTGGGCGCTTTCCCGGAATGCTTAGGGCAGTACAGCACCAAAATCGGGCGATGCGGTGAAATGCTTTGGCACAGTTGCACGCAAATGTTGCGAGGCACAACGCAAAACGCCAACCCGAAGGTTGGCGTTCTGTTTTAGCTCAAGTGTGTTTCAGCGCGGTACGACCGGCTTGCGTGCCGGTTTCGGCCCTTTGCCTTTCGCGGCTTCCTTGCGCTCCTTGGCGGCCTGCTGGTTACGGGCGAATGCCGCGGCCTTGGCCTGTTCACGCTTGTCCCAAGGATTGCCGCCGTCGCTGGCGCGTGGAGGCAGACCGGTGTGCTGGGTGAGGATCTTGGTGGTCTTCTCTTTCGCGACCTTGTGGCTGCCGGCCGGGGTCGAGTTCTTGCGACGGGCACTCTGGTAGCTGTCGGTGGCCGGCTGGTGCAGCGGGATCAACTGGTGCTTGCCCGGCCCGATCAGGTCGGCGCGGCCCATGCGGGTCAGCGCTTCACGCAGCATCGGCCAGCCTTTCGGGTCGTGATAACGCAGGAACGCCTTGTGCAGACGGCGCTGCTCCTCGCTCTTGACGATGGTCACGCCGTCGCTCTTGTAGGTGACCTTGCGCAGCGGGTTCTTGCCCGAGTGGTACATCGCGGTGGCGGTAGCCATCGGCGACGGATAGAACGCCTGGACCTGGTCGGCACGGAAGCCGTTACCCTTGAGCCACAGGGCCAAGTTCATCATGTCTTCGTCGGTGGTGCCCGGGTGCGCGGCAATGAAGTACGGAATCAGGTACTGCTCTTTCCCCGCCTCCTTGGTGTACTTCTCGAACATGCGCTTGAAGCGATCGTAGGTGCCGATCCCCGGTTTCATCATCTGGTTGAGCGGACCTTCCTCGGTGTGTTCCGGGGCGATCTTCAGGTAACCGCCGACGTGGTGGGTCACCAGCTCCTTAACGTACTCCGGCGACTCGACCGCAAGGTCGTAACGCAGGCCGGAGGCGATCAGGATCTTCTTCACACCCGGTAACGCACGGGCGCTGCGGTACAGCTGAATCAGCGACGAGTGGTCGGTGTTCAGGTTCGGGCAGATGCCCGGGAACACGCAGGACGGCTTGCGGCACGCGGATTCGATTTCCGGGCTCTTGCAGGCGATGCGGTACATGTTCGCGGTCGGGCCGCCGAGGTCGGAGATGACGCCGGTGAAGCCCGGCACCTTGTCGCGGATCTCTTCGATTTCGCGAATGATCGACTCTTCGGAACGGTTCTGGATGATCCGGCCTTCGTGCTCGGTGATCGAGCAGAAGGTGCAGCCACCGAAGCAGCCACGCATGATGTTCACCGAGAAGCGGATCATGTCGTAGGCCGGGATTTTTTCCTTGCCGTACGCAGGGTGCGGAACACGTGCGTAAGGCATGCCGAACACGTAGTCCATTTCTTCGGTGGTCATCGGAATCGGCGGCGGGTTGAACCAGACGTCGACCTCGCCATGCTTCTGCACCAGCGCACGGGCATTGCCCGGGTTGGTTTCCAGGTGCAGCACGCGATTGGCGTGAGCGTACAGAACCGGGTCGTTACGCACCTTTTCCATCGACGGCAGGCGGATCACGGTCTTGTCGCGGGTCATTTTCGGGCTGGCCAGGATCTGTACGACCTTGGCTTCTTCCGGATCTTCAACCGGGCCTTTCTCCTGCTCGATCGCGCAAGCCTGAGTGTCCTGGGTGTTCACATACGGGTTGATGATCTTGTCGATCTTGCCCGGACGGTCGATGCGCGTGGAATCGACTTCGTACCAGCCCGCCGGCGTGTCGCGACGGATGAACGCGGTGCCGCGTACATCGGTGATTTCTTCGATCTTGTGACCGTAGGACAGACGCTGGGCGACTTCGACAATCGCCCGCTCGGCGTTGCCGTACAGCAGGATGTCGGCGCTGGCGTCGATCAGGATCGAGTTGCGCACGCGATCCTGCCAGTAGTCGTAGTGGGCGATGCGGCGCAGGGAGGCTTCGATGCCGCCGAGCACGATCGGCACGTGCTTGTAGGCTTCCTTGCAGCGCTGGCTGTAAACCAGGCTCGCGCGGTCCGGACGTTTGCCGGCCATGCCGCCCGGGGTGTAGGCGTCGTCGGAACGGATTTTCTTGTCCGCGGTGTAGCGGTTGATCATCGAGTCCATGTTGCCGGCCGCGACGCCGAAGAACAGGTTCGGCTCGCCGAGCTTCATGAAGTCGTCTTTGGACTGCCAGTTCGGCTGCGCGATGATCCCGACGCGGAAGCCTTGCGACTCCAGCAGCCGGCCGATGATCGCCATGCCGAACGACGGGTGATCGACGTAGGCATCACCCGTGACAATGATGATGTCGCAGGAATCCCAGCCAAGCTGATCCATCTCCTCCCTGCTCATCGGCAGGAACGGCGCTGGCCCGAAACATTCGGCCCAATATTTTGGATAGTCAAATAACGGCTTGGCTGCTTGCATGTCGATGACCGGTGTTGAGGTGCAAAATCGCGGGCGCGGAATATAGCACAAAAAATGACCAATTCCGACGGCTGTGGTCGGAAATATCAGGGGCTTTCAGACGACGACAGACTTATTCGTCGTCGTCGAAGTTATAGCTGCCCGGCGCGAGGTTTTCGAAACGTGTGTACTTGCCGATGAAGGCCAGGCGGATGAAGCCGATCGGGCCGTTCCGCTGCTTGCCGATGATGATTTCGGCGATGCCCTTGTGCTCGGTTTCCGGGTGATACACCTCGTCCCGGTACACGAACATGATCACGTCGGCGTCCTGCTCGATCGCTCCGGATTCCCGCAAGTCGGAGTTCACTGGACGCTTGTTGGGACGTTGTTCCAGGGAGCGGTTGAGCTGCGACAGGGCGACTACCGGGCAGTTGAATTCCTTGGCCAGGGCTTTCAGGGATCGGGAGATCTCGGAAATCTCGTTGGTCCGGTTGTCGCCGCTGGAACCCGGGATCTGCATCAGCTGCAGGTAGTCGATCATGATCAGGCCGATGTCGCCGTGCTCGCGCACCAGCCGCCGGGTCCGGGCACGCATCTCCGACGGACTGATGCCGGCGGTGTCATCGATGAACAGCTTGCGGTCGTTGAGCAGATTGACCGCCGAGGTCAGACGCGGCCAGTCGTCGTCTTCCAACTGGCCGGAACGTACCTTGGTCTGGTCGATACGGCCGAGGGACGACAGCATACGCATGATCAGCGATTCGCCTGGCATCTCGAGGGAGTACACCAGCACCACTTTGTCGCTGCGCAACACGGCGTTTTCCACCAGGTTCATCGCGAAGGTGGTCTTACCCATCGACGGACGGCCGGCGACGATGATCAGGTCGGCCGGTTGCAGGCCGCTGGTCTTCTCGTCGAGGTCGGTGTAGCCGGTGGACAGGCCGGTGATCGAGTCGGCAGTGTTGAACAGGGTGTCGATGCGGTCGATGGCCTTGGTCAGCAGGTCATTCACACCCACCGGGCCGCCGGTTTTTGGCCGGGCCTCGGCAATCGCGAAGATCTGCCGCTCGGCTTCGTCGAGGATTTCCTCGGCGGTGCGACCTTCGGGGTTGAAGGCGCTGTCGGCAATTTCGGTGCTGATACCGATCAGCTGACGCAACGTCGCGCGCTGGCGGACGATCTGCGCATAGGCCTTGATGTTGGCGACGGACGGCGTGTTTTTCGCCAGCTCACCCAGGTAACCGAGGCCGCCGACCTGCGAAGTCTGACCTTCCTTGTCCAGTTGCTCGGCAAGGGTCACGACATCGATCGGCAGGTTCTGATCGGCCAGTTTGGCGATCGCACGGAAAATCAGACGGTGGTCATGTCGGTAGAAATCGCCGTCGGAGACTTGATCGAGCACGCGTTCCCAGGCGTTGTTGTCCAGCATCAGACCACCGAGCACGGCCTGTTCGGCCTCGATGGAATGCGGCGGCACCTTCAGCGCGGCGGTTTGCAGATCGTATTGCTCGGGAGCGGAGATTTCGTTCATGGCCACTTTTTAATCAGGAAAAGCAGGGAGTGCAGAAAGACAAAGGGCACGACCTGTAAACAGGATCGTGCCCGATGTTAACCGTCTGCCGGACAAGCCGCCAGTCGATCAGGGTGTTGCTTAAGCTGCTACCACGACAACGCGTACGGTGGCTTCAACTTCGGCGTGCAGGTGCACAGCCACGTCGAATTCACCCACGTTGCGGATGGTGCCGTTCGGCAGACGAACTTCGCTTTTCGCCACTTCAACGCCGGAGGCGGTCAGTGCGTCAGCGATGTCGTGAGTACCGATCGAACCGAACAGCTTGCCTTCGTCGCCAGCGGTGGCAGTGATGGTCACTTCCAGCTCGGCCAGTTGGGCAGCACGGCTTTCAGCCGAAGCTTTACGGTCTGCGGCGGCTTTTTCCAGCTCAGCGCGACGCTCTTCGAACGCAGCCAGGTTGGCAGCGGTCGCAGCGGTGGCTTTGCCGAAAGGCAGCAGGTAGTTACGGCCGTAACCAGCCTTAACGTTTACTTTGTCGCCCAGGTTGCCCAGGTTGGCGATTTTTTCCAGAAGGATCAGTTGCATGTGGAAATCCTCTTAACTTTTAACCTTCACCGTTCGCGTTATCGGTGTCTTTCGACACCCGACCGCGAAAATCAATCAGGCTGTCGACAATGGCCAGAACCACGAGCAACGGATAGATCAGCTGCATGAACAGCAACAGCGTTACGTACAACCCCACCAGCCAGAAACCGGCCAGTCGCCTTTGCGCCACCAGCCCGTGAATCAGGGCCAGCCCGGCGAACACCAGCGGTACACTGCACAACGGCGTCAACATGGCCATCTGTGCACCGAGATTCGGGCCCAGAAGCATTAACGCCAGCAGCAACATCGCCGGTCCCAGCGGGATCCGGATGGCGCGAAACTCGCGACCAAAACCACCCGGGTTGTACAACAACGCCTGCCAGTAACGCCCGACAATCAGGCTCAGCACGCTGACGATCTGCAACAAGGCCGCAATCAGGCCGGTCAGGACCGGTGCGATCAGCGACGCGAAACGCGCCTGCTCGTCTACCGACAATTGTTGGTAGGCATCACCGAGAAGCGCGGGCATGACCTTTACCAAGGCCTGCGCCAGCATCTCGATCTGGGGCGCAAACGCCGCCCCGAGCACCACTGAAAACACTAGCCCCATGGCTACGCTGACCAGCAGCGTGCGGACCCAAGACTCGCTTGCGCGCAACACCAACGCAAGCCCCGAAGACCCCAGCAGCACCAGAAGTGCCCGTGGGTCATCGGCATACAACCACCAGATCAATGCCGGCAGCAGTCCCAGTGACACGACGCCCAGGGCGTCGGCCAATCCGCGCCGCAGAAGCACCAGGCTCCCGGCGGCAGCACCCAACCAATACAACAACGGCAATGTTGCACACCCGGCCACTACGAGAGTGGCCTGCATACGGCCGCGCATGATGAACTCAGCTAAGGCACGCATGCATTCAATCCTTTGCTACTTGTCGACTGCCCGGTCTCAGCGGCCGTGGCTGTCGGTGTAGGCCAGCAGGGCCAGGAAGCGGGCGCGCTTGATAGCGGTGGCCAGCTGACGCTGATAACGAGCTTTGGTACCGGTGATGCGGCTTGGAACGATTTTGCCGGTCTCGGATACGTAGGCTTTCAGAGTGTTGAGATCTTTGTAGTCGATCTCCTTCACGTCTTCAGCGGTGAAGCGGCAGAATTTACGACGACGGAAGAAACGTGCCATTTGATAGGCTCCTTAAAAGGTCCGTGGATTACTCGTCAGCGTTATCGCTGTTGTCGCTGTCGCTATCGCTGTCATCGCCATCGGCGCTGCCATCGTGCTCAGGACGTTCGCGACGCTCACGGCGCTCACTGCGGTTTTCTTCAGCCTTGAGCATCTCGGACTGGCCGGTAACGGCTTCGTCGCGACGGATGACCAGGTTACGGATCACAGCATCGTTGTAGCGGAAGTTGTCTTCCAGCTCGGCCAGGGCCTTGCCGGTGCACTCAACGTTCAGCATCACGTAGTGAGCCTTGTGAACATTGTTGATTGCGTAGGCCAGTTGACGACGGCCCCAGTCTTCCAGACGGTGGATTTTGCCGCCGTCTTCTTCGATCAGCTTGGTGTAACGCTCAACCATGCCGCCGACTTGCTCGCTCTGGTCAGGGTGGACCAGAAAGATGATTTCGTAATGACGCATGAATGCTCCTTACGGGTTGTAGCCTGCCGCTCAAAAACGGTCAGACAAGGAGTGAATGACACTTATGGACTTGCTGGCGCGGGGCACATGAATGCCTGCCGTCACAGCAAGGGGCGCAATTGTAGAGAAGGGACTGAAGAGGTGCAAGGCAATTGGTGATTATTTGAACAGTCACACTTTCTGCCACACCAGAAAACACTGTGGGAGCGAGCCTGCTCGCGATGACGGCTTAACATCCAACAATGATGCTGAATGTAACTCCGCTTCGCGAGCAGGCTCGCTCCCACATTTTGGACTGCGTAAGGCTCAAGCTTTTTTGGCAGCCGCCTTGGCCTTGGCACCGCGCTGGCGCTGGGCTTCGAACAGGCACACGCCGGTCGCAACCGAGACGTTGAGACTGCTGACACTACCGGCCATCGGCAAATGCACCAGGTAATCGCAATGCTCGCGGGTCAGGCGACGCATGCCTTTGCCTTCGGCGCCCATGATCAGGATGGTCGGGCCGGTCAGGTCCTGGTCATAGATGCTGACCTCGGCCTCACCTGCCGTGCCGACAATCCACAACCCGCGCTGCTGGAGTTTTTCCAATGTGCGAGCAAGGTTGGTCACCGCCACCAGAGGAATCACCTCCGCAGCGCCGCAAGCCACTTTACGCACCACGGGCGTCAGAGTGGCCGACTTGTCTTTCGGCACGATGACCGCCAGCGCACCGGCAGCATCCGCCGAACGCAGGCAGGCGCCGAGGTTGTGCGGGTCGGTCACGCCGTCTAGCACCAACAGCAACGGCGCGCCTTCGGTGCGATCGAGCAACTCGTCGAGCATCGCTTCGCCCCAGACCTGGCTCGGACTGACGTCCGCCACCACGCCCTGGTGCACGCCTTCGACCCAGGCATCCATTTCACGGCGCTCGGCCTGACCGATCTGGACCCGGTTTTCGTTTGCCAGCTCGATCAGCGTCTGCACCCGCGGATCGTTGCGGCTTTCAGCCAGCCAGATCTGTTTGACGCGTTTCGGGTGGTGACGCAGCAACGCTTCTACCGCGTGAACGCCGTAGATTTTTTCCAACTGACTCATGACTTCGCCTTCGGTTTACGCGCCCCGCCACTTTTGGCTGGAGCGGAACCCGCTTTCGGCGGGCCTTTACGGTGTTTGCTCGGTTTGGCTGGCTTGCCGCCGGAGGCCTTGTCAGGCGCCGACCGTCCGGTCTTTCCCCCGGACGCCGCTTTACCACCGTTTTTGGCGTCGGCCAGCAAGGCCTTCTTCATTTCACGGCTTTTGCGCAGCTCGGCGTTTTTCGCCACGGCATCGCTTGGGCGATAAGCCTCGACAGCCTTTTCCTTGGCCGGGCGACGGCTGGCGGTTTTTGCCGGAGCCTTTTCTTCCACAACCTTGGCTGCAGGAGCGGTCGTCTCGGTGCCACGCTTCTTGCGGCCGATCGGCGCGCTGATGGTTTTTTCAGCCATCTCGAAGTCGATCTTGCGCTCGTCGAGATCGACGCGCATGACCCGCACTTCAACGGTATCGCCAAGACGGAAGCTGCGACCGGTGCGCTCGCCCGCCAGGCGGTGATGCACAGGGTCGAAGTGGTAGTAGTCGCCCGGCAGCGCCGTCACGTGTACCAGACCTTCGACATAGATATCGGTCAGCTCGACGAACAGGCCGAAACCGGTCACGGCAGTGATCACACCCGGGAACGATTCGCCCACGCGGTCTTTCATGAACTCGCACTTGAGCCAGTTCACTACGTCGCGGGTCGCTTCGTCGGCACGGCGCTCGCTCATCGAGCACTGCTCGCCGAGTTGCTCCAGCGCTGCTTCGTCGTACGGATAGATGCGCGCCTTCGGAATGGTCATCGCACCGGCACGGCGAACGTGCGGGGTGTCCTGTTTCGAATGGATCACGCTGCGGATCGCCCGGTGCGTGAGCAGGTCCGGGTAACGACGGATCGGCGAGGTGAAGTGGGTATAGGCTTCGTAATTCAGGCCGAAGTGGCCTTCGTTCTGGGCGCTGTACACCGCCTGACTCAGGGAGCGCAGCATCACGGTCTGGATCAGGTGGAAATCCGGACGGTCCTTGATGCTGGCCAACAGGGCCTGATAGTCCTTCGGCGACGGGCCATCCTTGCCTTTGTGCAGGGACAGACCGAGCTCACCGAGGAACGCGCGCAGTTTTTCCAGACGCTCCGGTGGCGGGCCGTCGTGGACGCGGTACAGCGCAGGGATTTCGTGCTTCTTCAGGAATTCGGCAGTGGCCACGTTGGCCGCCAGCATGCATTCCTCGATCAGCTTGTGTGCATCGTTACGGGTAGTCGGACGGATTTCGGCAATCTTGCGCTCGGAACCGAAGATGATCCGGGTTTCCTGCGTTTCGAAATCGATCGCGCCGCGCACGTGACGGGCAGCCAGCAATACCTTGTACAGCGCGTAGAGCTGCTTGAGGTGCGGCAAGACATCGGTGTATTCACCGCGCAACTTGCGCCCTTCGGTCGCTTTCGGCGTTTCCAGCATCGCGCTGACCTTGTTGTAGGTCAGACGGGCGTGGGAGTGGATCACCGCTTCATAGAAGCAGTAGTCGGTCATTTCGCCGGACTTGGAAATGGTCATCTCGCAAACCATGGCCAGACGATCAACATGTGGATTCAGCGAGCACAGGCCGTTGGAGAGCTGCTCCGGCAGCATCGGCACCACACGCTCGGGGAAGTACACCGAGTTGCCGCGCACTTGGGCTTCGTTGTCCAGAGCCGAACCGATCTTCACGTAGCTGGAAACGTCGGCAATCGCCACGTACAACTTCCAGCCGCCGGAGAACAGGCGCAGTTTGCCGGGTTTGGCTTCGCAGTAGACCGCGTCGTCGAAATCGCGGGCATCTTCGCCGTCGATGGTGACGAACGGCAGATGGCGCAGGTCGACGCGCTTCTCTTTGTCTTTCTCTTCGACTTCCGGCTTGAGCTTGCCGGCTTCCTTCAGAACGGCTTCAGGCCAAACGTGCGGAATGTCGTAGGTGCGCAGGGCGACATCGATTTCCATGCCAGGCGCCATGTAGTTGCCGACGACTTCAATCACATCGCCTTGCGGCTGGAAGCGCGGGGTCGGCCAGTGGGTGATTTTCACCTCGACGAACTGACCGATCTGGGCGTTGGCGTTGCGGCCCGGGGTGACCAGCACTTCCTGCTGAATCTTCGGGTTGTCCGCAACGACGAAACCGATACCGCCTTCTTCGAAATAGCGGCCAACGATGCTCTCGTGGGCACGGGACACCACTTCAACGATCACGCCTTCGCGACGACCGCGACGGTCCAGGCCGGAAACACGGGCCAGAGCACGGTCGCCGTCAAACACCAGACGCATTTGCGCCGGACTCATGAACAGGTCATCGGAGCCGTCATCCGGCACCAGGAAACCGAAGCCGTCGCGATGACCGCTGATGCGACCGAGGATCAGGTCGAGCTTGTCCACCGGCGCATAGGTGCCACGGCGGGTATAGATCAGTTGAGCATCGCGCTCCATGGCACGCAGACGGCGGCGCAGGGCTTCGATCTGGTCTTCTGTGGTCAGACCAAACTCTTCGACCAGTTGCTCGCGGGCAGCAGGCGAACCCCGATCAGCAAGGTGCTGAAGGATCAGTTCGCGGCTGGGAATAGGGTTTTCATATTTTTCCGCTTCACGAGCGGCCTCGGGATCGAGGGACTGCCAATCGGCCATTAGAGAGTTTTCACCTTGTCTATATGCGGGTTAGTTTGGCATAGGCGCCATCAAACGGGAAATTTCCGACTATATAAGGCGCGTCTGGAGCCTTGTATCGACGCCTGGAGGGCGTTTTGAACACCGCTGGTAAAAAAAATCATTTTTTTTGCTGGCAGGGGTTTACAGTTAAAAAGGCGCTCCGTATAGTGCGCGCCATCGACGACGTACACACGTTGACGAGATGCCCAGGTGGTGAAATTGGTAGACACGCCAGCTTCAGGTGCTGGTGACCTTACGGTCGTGGAAGTTCGAGTCTTCTCCTGGGCACCAATTTCGAGTTTGAGACTAGATCAGTTTCAAGACTCACACAAAAACCCGCGAAAGCGGGTTTTTTGCATTCTGCGCCCCGGACTTTTTCTGAAATTGATTTATTAAAATCAAATCAGGGGTTTACAGATCAAAAGGCGCTCCGTATAGTGCGCCACATCAACAGCGGCAACGCTGAAGATGAAGCCCAGATGGTGAAATTGGTAGACACGCCAGCTTCAGGTGCTGGTGACCTTACGGTCGTGGAAGTTCGAGTCTTCTTCTGGGCACCAATTCAAATTCAAGGTCACGATCTTGAATCTCACAAAAACCCGCGAAAGCGGGTTTTTGCGTTTCCGGGGTTTGGAAAAGCTTGAGAGCCGACACCTGGCAAACACTACCTCTCCTCGCAAAGCGCACTTGAGAAACAATATCGTTTATCATTGTTGCAAGTTTTTGCAATGCGACAGTGAGGAACCCTGCGAATGATGTTTCGAAATACCCTGCGCCGCGGCTTGACCTTCACCCTGCTCGGCCTGGCACTCGCCACCCCCCTCACCCAGGCTGCCGACGCGGTTTCCCTGACGCTCTACAACGGTCAACACAAGGAAGTCGGCGACGCGATCGCCAAAGCCTTCGAAGCCAAGACCGGCATTCACGTCAACGTGCGCAAGGGCAGCAGCAATCAGCTGGCCAGCCAGATCATCGAAGAAGGCGACCGCTCCCCCGCCGACGTCATCTACACCGAAGAATCCCCGCCGCTGAACAACCTCGGCGAACAAGGCCTGCTGGCCAAGGCTGACGACGCGACCCTGGCCGTTCTGCCGAAAGAATACGTCGCCGGTAACGGCACTTGGATCGGAGTGACCGCCCGGGTTCGCGTGGTGGCCTTCAACCCGAAACTGATCGACGAAAAAGATTTGCCGAAATCGGTGCTGGATTTCGCCGATCCGCAGTGGCAAGGCAAGGTCGGCTTCGTCCCGACCAGCGGCGCATTCCAGGAACAGGCCGTGGCAATCATCAAAAAGCACGGCCGCGAAGCCGCCGAAGAATGGCTGACCGGCCTGCGCGCATTCGGCAAGACCTACAGCAACAACATGGTCGCCCTCAAGGCTGTGGAAAACGGCGAAGTCGCCACGGTGCTGGTAAACAACTATTACTGGTTCGCCCTGCAGCGAGAGAAAGGCAAGCTTGATTCCAAACTGCATTACTTCACCGGCGGCGATGTCGGTGGCCTGATCACCGTGTCCAGCGCAGCCGTGCTGAAATCCAGCAAACATCCAAAAGAAGCCCAGCAATTCCTCGCCTACATGGCCAGCGAAGAAGGTCAGCGTGTGATCACCCAGACCACCGCCGAGTACCCGCTGCACAAAGGCATGGAATCGGATCGCGGCCTCAAGCCATTCAGCGAACTGGAAGCACCGGATGTCACGCCGGCCGATCTCGGTAATGCCGAAGAAGCGCTGGAGCTGGAACGCGAAGTTGGCCTGAACTGATGACCGCATCGTTATCCGCCCCCGCTACACGCGGGGGTTACGTGCCACGGCGCAAGCGGCCGTCAATCTGGCTGGTGCTGCCGGTGTTGTTGCTGGTGGTCATGAGCCTGTTGCCGCTGGCCTATGTCGGGCTCAAAGCCTGGCAGGCCGGCTGGTCCGAGGCGCTGCACTTGCTGTGGCGCCCGTATGTGTTCAGCCTGCTGCGCAACACGCTGGCGCTGATGGTCGGCGTAACGGTAACTTGCGGCGTGATCGGTCTGTCGCTGGCCTGGTTGCTGGAGCGCAGCAATCTGCCGGGCCGACGACTGTGGGGCGTGATTCTTTGCCTGCCGTTCGCGGTGCCGGCATTCGTCAGCAGCTTCACCTGGGTTTCGCTCAGTGCGCAGTTCGAAGGCCTCGGCGGGGCAATCCTGGTGATGAGCCTGTCGAAATATCCGCTGATCTTTCTGCCGGTGGCCGCCACGCTGCGCAATCTTGATCCAGCCCTTGAAGAGTCGGCTCGCACCTTGGGACAGAATCGCTGGGGCGTGTTTTTCCTCGTCACCCTGCCCCTGCTCTGGCCTTCGCTTCTGGCCGGCTCATTGCTGATTGCATTGCACATGCTGGTGGAGTTCGGCGCACTGTCGATCATTGGCCTGCAAACTTTCACCACCGCGATCTATCAGCAATTCGAACTGGAATTCAGCAATGCCAACGCGGCAATGCTGTCGGCGGTATTGCTGGCGCTGTGCCTGATGCTGTTGTGGCTGGAGTTGCGCGTGCGCGGCAAGGGCCGTCATGTGCGCACTGGCCAGGGCGCGGCGCGTCGGGCCGAACAAGTGCGACTCGGGCCTTGGGCGATTGCCGGTCAGCTGTATTGCCTGATGCTGGCGATTGTCGGCAGCGGGATTCCGCTGGGCATGCTGGCTTACTGGCTTGCCGTGGGATCGTCAGCGGCATTCCCGATTGCGGCGATCACCGAAGCCTTGCTGTCGTCATTGGCGCTGTCGCTGGGTGGCGCGGGATTGTGCCTGGTGCTGGCGGTGCCGGTCGGGTTGCTGGTGGTGCGCTACAAAGGCCAACTGGCGATCTGGGCCGAGCGCCTGCCCTATCTGCTGCACGCCCTGCCGGGATTGGTGATCGCGCTGACGCTGGTGTATTTCGCCCTGCATTACGTGCCGGTGCTGTACCAGACCTCCGCGCTATTGCTGATCGCTTACGCGCTGCTGTTTCTGCCGCTGGCTCAAGCGCCGATCCGCACGGCGCTGAACAAGGCCGCACCGCAACTCGAAGAAGCCGCCCGCACGCTGGGTGCATCTTCGTTCACGGCGTTCTGCCGAGTGACCTTGCCGATCATCTTCCCGGCGCTGGGCGCAGCGTTTGCGCTGGTGTTTCTGGATGCCATGAAAGAACTGACGGCGACGCTGCTGCTGAGTCCGACGGGGCTCAACACATTGGCGACCGAAGTCTGGGCCCACACCGCGAATGTCGAGTTCGCAGCCGCAGCGCCTTATGCGGCGTTGTTGATTGTGGTGTCGGGATTGCCCGTCTACCTACTGACCACCCGGATGTATTTGAGCCGATAAAAAAATCGCAGCCGAGGCTGCGATTTTTTTGCCCGCGGTATCAGGCTCGGAACTGCCCCAGACTGGCCTTGAGCTGCGCCGCCAGACCATCCAGCACCTTGCCGCTGGCCGTGGTCTCGACCACGGCCTGAGCGGCTTTCTCGGCCTGGGCATGAATCGTTTCGACCCGCCCACGCACAGCCTGCGCGCCCTGCGCCTGATGCGCCGCTGCCTGAGTCGCCAGGCCAATCGCCGCATGCACCTGCTCGACCGACGCCTGCACCGATTGCTGCAACCGCGCACTGTCACGCAGCACCAGCAAACCTTCGCTGGCCTGGCGCCCGGCCTGGCCGATCGCCTCGACCGCTTCACGGGCGCCCTGCTGCAGGGCCACGATGTGCGCTTGAATGTCCCCGGTCGAGCTTTGGGTCTTGCTCGCCAGCGCCCGGACTTCATCCGCCACCACCGCAAACCCGCGACCGGTCTCGCCGGCCCGGGCCGCTTCGATGGCCGCGTTGAGCGCCAGCAGGTTGGTCTGCTCGGCGATGCCGTGAATCACCGTCAGCACCACTTCGATCTGCTCGCTCTGCTGCGCCAGCCGCTCGATGACTTTCGCCCCGGTATCGACCTGCCCCGCCAGCGCCTCGATCAGGCTGCCGACCTTGGCCGAGGTGCGAGTGTTCTCGTCGGTGGCCTGCCGAATATCCACCACCTGTTTCAACGCGGCCTGCATCGCATGGCTTTCCGATTGCGCTTCATCGGCCATTTGCGACAGGGCCCGCAGACTTTCGGCCACTTCATCACGCTGCATCCCGGCCGCCGCATCGGCACCGGCGTTGCGCAGGGTCATGGCGCCGATTTCCACACCGGTACGCTGAGCCACATCCCCGGCCTCGCGCACGATCGGCTGCAACTTGTCCACAAAGCGATTGACCGCCGAAGCCATGTCGCCGATCTCATCCTTGCTGTTGATCTGCACACGCTTGGTCAGATCGCCCTCGCCGGCGGCCAGATCATCCATGGCGGCGTTGAGCATTTTCAGGCGATTGACCACCCGATGACCGAGCACCACCGCCAGCAGCAACAACACCCCGGCACCGACCAGCGCCAGACCCATGCCGATGCGCCAGCGCAGGGTTGCTGCTGCGTCCTGTACGGTACTGGTGGTGTTGGCCTTCATTTCGGCGGCGGTGGACTGCGCCGATTGCAGGCGAGCCTGCATGGCGGTGGCGCTGTCGGCAGCGGCGCCCTTGAGGCTGTCACCGACCAGTTGATCGCTGCTGGCAATCAACGCCGTGAAGCGCTGATCGAGCGCCGCCAGATCGGTTTCAACCGAGGCGGTCGAGACGCCCATCAGCACTTTGCCGATTTCCACGCCATTGGGATTGATCGAAGCTTCAAGGTAGTAGACCGACGGATCGTTCTTCGCCGCATCCAGCACTTTATCCAGCGCCCGCTCGCCCTGACCCTTTTCCAAAAGAGCCTTGTTGATCGGGTTTTCGCGGTTGAGGTAGCGGGTCAGATGCTGGCCGGTGGCGTCGTCATACACCACGAACAGCACGTTGGGATTGCGCTGGGCCCGGCGGGCGAATTCGGACAGGGTCGGCACGTCGCTGTCCCACATGGCGCGAGGCGCCACCGAGGCCAGCAACTGGGCCATGTCATTGGCCGAATCCTTCAGGTCTTTTTCCAGAGTCGCACGCAGCTGCGCCTGCTCTTCCTTCAGACGCGAGGAAAGACCGGCGGTAAGACGCTGACGGGTACTTGAGGAGAGATTGTCGAGGCTCGACGTGACTTCACGCCCGGCCTGCTCCAGCTCACCGGACAACTTCTGGCTGTCGGCGCCCAGGCGAGTGCCGAGATCGGCTTCCAGCGCGGTGACGGTGCTCCGCGTCAGGGCGACGGCCACCAGCACTTGCACCAAAAGAGCGATACCAAGGGTAACGAACACGGGCCGCAACAGACGGCTTTGTAACAGTGAGAGAACGGCTGACACTTTGAATCCCTCTACGTCTGACGCCATTAATTTGATGGCACTCTTGTAGACAGAATCACAGCAAAGGTCATGCCGTCCAACAGGCATAAACGACAAAGGCCCCGATGAAGGGGCCTTTGTGTTTTTACATCAACGACTTATCAAGCGAACGGATGGCGCAGAACGATGGTTTCGTTGCGGTCCGGGCCCGTCGAAATAATGTCGATCGGCGCGCCGATCAACTCTTCAACGCGTTTGATGTAGGCACGAGCGTTAGCCGGCAGCTCTTCCAGGGTTTTGGCACCCACGGTCGATTCGGTCCAGCCTGGCACTTCTTCGTACACAGGCTGCAGGCCTACGTAGCTGTCAGCGTCAGTCGGGGCAACAGCGTTGCCTTGCGCGTCTTTGTAGCCGGTGCAGATGTTGATGGTTTCCAGGCCGTCGAGTACGTCCAGCTTGGTCAGGCAGATGCCCGAGATGCTGTTCACATCGATAGCGCGACGCAGGATAACGGCGTCGAACCAGCCGCAACGACGGGCACGGCCGGTAGTAGCACCGAACTCGTGACCTTGCTTGGCCAGGTGCGCGCCGACTTCGTCGAACAGCTCGGTCGGGAATGGACCCGAACCTACGCGAGTGGTGTAAGCCTTGGTGATGCCCAGGATGTAATCCAGGAACATCGGGCCAACGCCCGAACCGGTCGCCACGCCACCCGCGGTGGTGTTGGAGCTGGTCACGTACGGGTAGGTGCCGTGGTCGATGTCGAGCAACGAACCCTGGGCGCCTTCGAACATGATGTCTTTGCCGGCGCGACGCAGGTCGTGCAGCTCGGCAGTCACGTCCAGCATCAGCGGCTTGAGCAGCTCGGCGTATTCCTTGCACTCGGCCAGCGTCTTTTCGTACTCGATGGCAGGCTCTTTGTAGTAACCGACCAGCATGAAGTTGTGGTAGTCCACCAGTTCACGCAGCTTGTCTTCAAAGCGCGGCATGTTGAGCAGGTCGCCAACACGCAGGCCACGACGTGCAACCTTGTCTTCGTAAGCCGGGCCGATGCCGCGACCGGTCGTACCGATCTTCAGCTCGCCGCGGGCCTTTTCACGGGCCTGGTCCAGCGCCACGTGGAAGGACAGGATCAGCGGGCAGGAAGGGCTGATACGCAGGCGCTCGCGCACCGGTACGCCTTTCTCTTCCAGCTTGGTGATCTCGCGCAGCAGGGCGTCAGGTGCAACCACCACGCCGTTGCCGATCAGGCACTGCACGCCTTCGCGCAACACGCCCGACGGGATCAGGTGCAAGACGGTTTTTTCACCGTCGATCACCAGAGTGTGACCGGCGTTGTGGCCACCCTGGTAGCGCACTACGGCGGCAGCATGTTCGGTCAGCAGATCAACGATCTTGCCTTTGCCCTCATCACCCCATTGGGTGCCCAGGACTACGACATTCTTACCCATAACACTTGTCCTCATTCGCGCAAACTTGGTGCCGGCGTCAGCCGGCAGGAAAACTCAAGAAGCCAGTGGCGATACTTGCCAAAGCCCGTTCTGCTGGATCAATTGCCGGTCGCAGTCCGCATCACGGGCGGCGGCCAAAGGTTGTCCAGGCAATGCCTGAACGACACGCTGACCCTCACTGCGCAACTGGCAAACCTGCTGCCAGAGTGCCGCATCCGTACTGTCAGGCATCCAGATACCGCCAGACGGTAGCTCGATCTCAGCACGCCCCAGGGTCACCAGGGTTTTCAAATCGGTGGAGAAGCCGGTGGCCGGACGGGCGCGACCGAAGTCGGCGCCGATGTCGTCGTAGCGACCGCCCTGGGCGATGGACTGGCCAACACCCGGCACGAACACCGCGAACACCACACCGGTGTGGTAGTGATAACCGCGCAGCTCGCCGAGGTCGAAGTACAGCGGCAGCTCCGGGAAACGCACCGACAGACGCTCGGCGATCGCCAGCAAATCTTCCAGCGCCGCCAGTACTGGCGCCGGCGCATTGGCCAGACGCTCGCGGGCAGCACTCAGTACTTCACGGCCGCCGCACAGGTCGACCAGCGCGCGCAGCATGCCGGACAGATCGGCCGGCAGGCCTTCGGTCAAGGTAATGACCTCGTCGATGGCCTTGCGTTGCAACGCATCGAACAACTGCTGCTCGACTTCACCCGACAGACCGGCCGCCTGGGCCAGACCGCGGTAGATGCCGACATGCCCGAGGTCCATGTGCACGTCCGGCACATCGGCCAGTTGCAGCATGGCCAGCATCAGGCTGATGACTTCGACGTCGCTGCTCGGGCTGGCATCGCCGTACAACTCGGCGCCCAACTGGATCGGGCTGCGCGAGGACGACAAGGCACGCGGCTGGGCATGCAGCACGCTGCCGGCGTAGCAAAGACGGCTCGGGCCTTCGCGACGCAGGGTGTGCGCATCGATGCGCGCCACTTGCGGCGTGATGTCGGCACGGAAACCCATCTGCCGGCCCGATTGCGGGTCGATGACCTTGAAGGTACGCAGATCCAGGTCCTGGCCCGCGCCGGTCAGCAGGGATTCCAGGTACTCGATATGGGGAGTCACGACGAACTCGTAACCCCAGCTCTGGAACAGATCCAACACCTGACGACGCGCGACTTCAATGCGCGCCGCTTCCGGTGGCAGTACTTCTTCGATGCCATCTGGCAGCAGCCAGCGGTCTACCGTTGCCATTACGCCATTCCCCTTAGATCCGGGCGGCCAGCCCGAGGGCGAGCCTTGAGTGAAGCAGAAAATGACCGGCCCGTTCAAAACGCACGCGCATGAACGACGCGGCGAAAGGCCTGTTACCGGCTTCGCCCATCACTTTCCTCGAAAAACTGTCGGGCCATTCAACCCGATCTTCTGCAACAAAAACAGCAATCAAACGTGCAGACGCAAAAAAGCCGGGAATTTCCCGGCTGCCGCATCATACACACGTTTTCCCAAAGGATCACCCCGCCCGAGGTTTTAGCCGCCGGGCGGAATGATTCAGGTCAACGTCGTATCAAGGCTTGGACTTTTCCAGGTAACGGAAGAAGTCGCTGCTTGGGTCGAGGACCAGGACGTCGGATTTGTTCGCAAAGCTTTCACGGTAGGCACGCAGGCTACGGTAGAAACCGTAGAACTCCTGATCCTGACCGTAGGCCTTGGAGTAGATCGCAGCGGCCTGGGCATCACCGTCACCGCGAATCTCTTCGGATTCACGATAGGCTTCAGCCAGCAGCACACGGCGTTGACGATCGGCGTCGGCACGGATGCCTTCGGCCAGCTCGTTACCCTTGGCGCGGTGCTCGCGAGCTTCACGCTCACGCTCGGTGCTCATGCGCTCGAACACGCTGCGGTTCACTTCTTTCGGCAGATCGATGGCCTTGACCCGGACATCGACCACTTCGATACCCAGCTCTTTTTCCGCCATCTTGTTCAGCGACGCGGTGATATCGGCCATCAGCGCATCGCGCTCACCCGACACCACTTCGTGCAGGGTGCGCTTACCGAACTGGTCACGCAGACCCGATTCCAGACGACGGGACAGACGCTCGTCGGCGATCTGCTTGAGGCCGGACGTTGCGGTGTAGAAGCGCTCGGCATCCTTCACGCGCCACTTGGCGTAGGCATCGACCATCACGGCTTTCTTTTCCAGCGTCAGGAAGCGTTGCGTCGGCGCATCCAGCGTCATCAGACGTGCGTCGAATTTACGCACCTGGTTAACGTAAGGCACCTTCACATGCAGACCCGGCTGAACGTCAGCCTGAACCACGCGACCGAATTGCAGCAACACCGCGCGCTCGGTCTGAGCGACGATGTAGAAGCAGTTCCAGCCAACCAGTACCACAACAACGCCAACGATCAGGGCGATCAGCGATTTATTGCTCATCAGCGGGTCTCCCTTGTACGCGACTGTGGCAGGTCAGTGACATGCGGCGTAGCGTCCGTGTTGTTGCTGGCGGCAGCCGAACCGGTGACCGGTGCATTGCTGCCCGAACTGTTCTGAATCATCTTGTCCAGCGGCAGGTAAAGCAGGTTGCTCTGGCCGTTCTTGTTGCCGGTCACGAGTACCTTGCTGGTGCTGCTGAAGACTTCCTGCATGGTGTCCAGGTACAGACGCTGACGAGTGACCTCGGGCGCCTTGCGATACTCGGCAACCAGTTTGGTGAAGCGATCCGCCTCACCCTTGGCGCGCGAGACCGTTTCGTCACGGTAACCGTTGGCATCTTCGAGGATACGCTGGGCCTGACCACGGGCTTCCGGCACCACGCCGTTGGCGTAGGTTTCAGCCTGGTTGCGCGAACGCTGCTCGTCTTCACGGGCGCGGATCACGTCATCGAAGGCTTCCTGCACTTCACGCGGTGCCGCTGCGCTCTGTACGTTGACCTGGGTGACGGTGATACCGGTGCGATAGGTATCGAGGAAGCGCTGCAGGCGCTCCTTGATCTCGCTGGCCATCAGCTCACGACCTTCGGTCAGCACCTGGTCCATCGCGGTGGAGCCCACCACATGGCGCAGCGCACTGTCGGTCGCATGTTGCAGGCTGATTTCCGGCTGGTCGACGTTCAGCACGAAGTCCTGCAGGTTGCTGATCTTGTACTGCACGGTCAGCGGCACTTCGACGATGTTCTCGTCTTCGGTCAGCATCTGGCCCTGCTTGGTGTAGGCACGCTCACGCGTGACGTTCTCCATGTACTTCTTGTCGATCGGCGGGAAGTAGATGTTCAGGCCGGGACCGACAGTCTCGTAGTACTTGCCGAAGCGCAGCACCACGGCTTGCTCCTGCTCGTCCACGACATACACCGCGCTGTACAGCCAGACGGCCGCCAGCACGACAAGGCCGATGCCGAGCAGGCCGCCGAAGCCGCCGCTCTTGCCCGAGCCACCACCGTCATCACCGCGTTTTTTTCCACCACCGAACAACCCGTTCAGGCTTTCCTGCAGCTTTCGGAAGGCCTCGTCGAGATCCGGCGGTCCCTTGCGGTCGCCGTTGTTGCGACGCTTGCCACCCCAAGGATCCTGATTGTTCGAGTTGCCACCCGGCTCATTCCAAGCCATAGCGCTCTCCATCTGATAAAGCAAAGACGCACCCACGGCGCGCCGACCAATGCTACAGAATGCCTGCCGTTGCGGCACAACCGCTTTGTCAGGCTTTTATTGCAAAGTGTGTTGCTCGATGAACTCCGTCGGCACAACGCCTTCACGACTCACCAGTCGATTGAGCTCCGAGCGTGGCAATCGAACGGCCAGCAAGCTGACCCCTTCTTCATCGTGTTCTTCTTTCTGTACCGCGCCCAGTTCGAAGAACTGCGCACGCAGACGCGCGAACCGTTGAGGCAAGCGCAAGGTCCCCACGAACAGGTCGCTGCCCAACAACTCGGCAATCGCCTGCTCGAGCAATTCCAGACCGGTGCCATCACGCGCCGACAGCCAGACCCGCTGGGGCTTGCCGTTTTCATCGCGCTGGATTTGTGGCTCAACGCCTTCAAGCAAATCGAGTTTGTTATAGACCTCGAGGATCGGCAAGTCCTGGGCACCGATCTCGCCCAGCACCACCATCACCTGCTCGATCTGCAACATGCGATCCGGTTCGGCCGCATCGATCACGTGCAACAGCAGGTCGGAGTTGCTCGACTCTTCGAGCGTAGACCGAAATGCCTCGACCAGTTTGTGCGGCAAGTGGCGGATGAAGCCCACGGTGTCGGCCAGGACAATCGGCCCCAGGTCGTCCAGATCCAGACGGCGCAGGGTCGGGTCGAGCGTGGCGAACAGCTGGTCAGCCGCGTACACCTCGGACTTGGTCACGTTATTGAACAGTGTGGACTTGCCGGCGTTGGTGTATCCCACCAGAGACACGGTAGGGATATCCGCGCGCGAGCGGCCGCGCCGCGACTGCTCGCGCTGGCTGCGCACTTTTTCCAGCCGGCCCTTGATCTGACGCAGGCGAACCCGCAGCAGTCGTCGGTCGGTTTCGAGCTGGGTTTCACCCGGGCCGCGCATGCCGATACCGCCACCCTGACGCTCAAGGTGAGTCCAGCCGCGAACCAGCCGGGTGCTCATGTGGTCAAGCTGAGCCAGTTCGACCTGGAGCTTGCCCTCATGGGTACGGGCGCGTTGGGCGAAAATATCGAGAATCAGACCGGTACGGTCGATCACGCGACACTCGAAAACACGTTCGAGGTTACGTTCCTGACTGGGCGTAAGGGTGTGATTGAAGATGACCAGATCGGCTTCTTCGGCGTGGACCAGGTCGCGCAGTTCCTCGACCTTGCCGCTGCCAATCAGGTATTTGGCGGTTGGCCGATGACGCGGCACGTTAAAAAACGCAACGGTCTCGGCGCCAGCCGAATTTGCCAGTTCCTGAAACTCCTGCGGATCTTCGCGCGCCTCAGGGTCCTGTCCATCCAAGTGAACGAGGATGACTCGTTCACCACCACCGTGGCGCTCAAAGAACAAAGGAGACTCCTATCAGGCGTTACCTGGCTCAGCGTCACCTGCTTCGGATTCGGTTGCGCTTGGCAGACGAATTGGACGAACCGGCACGACTGTAGAGATAGCGTGTTTGTAAACCATCTGGCTGACGGTGTTCTTCAGCAGGATAACGAACTGGTCGAACGATTCGATCGTGCCTTGCAGTTTGATCCCGTTCACCAGGTAGATGGAAACCCCCACTTTCTCTTTACGTAAAGTATTCAAGTAAGGGTCTTGTAGCGAATGCCCTTTTGACATGTGCCGCACTCCTTTAAGGATTCAATATAAAAAATAGGTAAACAGATGGCTTTTGCCGCCACACCCCCAAGGATAGACGGCAATTGCAAGGACTCAGCTCAATATGGAGATCGTCCCAAGGTATTTCAAGGCGCGTGGCAGATTGTCGCAATCCAGACTGTCGAGCCAGTGTAAATCTTTCCAGCTGCGCAGCCAGGTGAACTGGCGTTTGGCCAATTGGCGCGTGGCGATGATGCCCCGTTCCTGCATCTCGGCCGACGTCAGCTTGCCATCCAGGAAGTCCCAGACCTGGCGGTAGCCTACCGCACGTATAGACGGCAACCCGGCATGCAGGTCACTTCTATTACGCAGGGCTACGACCTCGTCGATGAATCCCTGTTCCAGCATATTTGTGAATCTTTGTTTAATGCGCTCGTGCAGTACCTGCCGATTAGTTGGAGCAATCGCCAGGTTCGCGACAGTATAGGGCAATTGTTGCAGTCCCGATGCGGCCGCTTCGGTACTTTGTACAGATTGTTTCAGCCGCAGTTCAGTCATGCTTTGACCGCTGACCCGGTAAACTTCCAGCGCACGACTCAGTCGTTGCGGATCGTTCGGATGGATGCGCGCCGCCGATTCCGGATCGATTGCTGCCAGTTGATCGTGCAGGGCCTGCCAGCCAAGGCGTGCAGCCTCTTCTTCGATCTGCGCACGAACTTCGGGATCGGCCGCCGGCATATCGGCCAGACCTTCGATCAAAGCCTTGTAATAGAGCATCGTGCCGCCCACCAGCAGTGGAATTTTTCCACGTGCGGTGATCTCGGCCATGGCCTCCAGCGCATCACGGCGGAAATCCGCTGCCGAATACGCTTCGGCCGGGTCGAGAATGTCGATCAAGCGGTGGGGAAATTCGGCCAGCAGCTCTTTGGAAGGCTTGGCGGTGCCGATGTCCATGCCACGATAGACCAGCGCCGAGTCAACGCTGATCAGCTCGCACGGCAGCACCTTGGTCAGCTCGATGGCCAGATCGGTCTTGCCCGCAGCGGTCGGGCCCATCAGGAAAATCGCTGGAGGAAGCTGGCTCATCAACGACCGCGCAGGAACAGTTTGTCCAGATCGTCCAGGCCCAGTTGGGTCCAGGTCGGTCGGCCATGGTTGCATTGACCGCTGCGCTCGGTGTTTTCCATGTCACGCAGCAGGCCGTTCATTTCCGGCAGGGCCAGGCGCCGGTTGGCGCGGATTGCGCCGTGGCAGGCCATGGTGCCGAGCAGTTCGTTCAGATGTGCCTGGATCCGGTCACTGGTGCCATATTCCATCAAGTCCGACAAGACATCGCCCACCAGTCGGTTGGCTTCGGCCTGCTTGAGCAAGGCCGGGATCTGCCGGATGGCCAGGGTTTCCGGGCCGAGGCGCTGCAATTCGAAACCGAGACGCTGGAACCACGCCGCATGCTCTTCGGCGCAATCGGCCTCGCGTTGACTGACCGCCAGCGATTCCGGCACCAGCAGCGGCTGGCCACTCAGGCCTTCGCTGGCCATGGCAATTTTCAGGCGCTCATACATGATCCGCTCGTGAGCGGCGTGCATGTCCACCAAAACCAGGCCCTGGGCGTTCTCGGACAGAATATAGATGCCCTTGAGCTGCGCCAGCGCATAGCCAAGCGGTGGAATGTCTTCCTGACCGGCCGGCAGCGCATTGGCGTTGGCCTCGGGCAGCGGCGCAAAAAACTCGCGGTACGCGGCCTGAGCCTCGGCAACCGGCACGGTCGATTGCGGACGCGGCGTGTATTGATACTGATAGGCGCCGCCAGCGCTGGCGCCCGACGCTGTATTGAACGCCGGTTGCGCCTGCGGTTGCTCCAGCAGCGCGTTGGCGGCCAGACGCATTTCGCCCTGCGGCCCGAACTCACCGGCTTCAAGGCCGGTTGGCCGGACGATCGCGGTGGTGACCGAACCGGCAAGCTGATCTTCCGGCCGCACATCGCCGAGGGCACGGTGCAAGGTGCCATACAGGAAGTCATGCACCATGCGCCCATCGCGGAAGCGCACTTCGTGTTTGGTCGGGTGCACGTTGACGTCGACCGCTGCCGGGTCGACCTCGAAAAACAGCGCGAACGTCGGATGCCGGCCATTGAACAGCACATCGCGATAAGCCTGACGCACCGCGTGAGCCACCAGTTTGTCACGCACCGCACGGCCGTTGACGAAGAAATACTGCAAGTCCGCCTGACTGCGGTTGAAGGTCGGCAGACCGACCCAGCCCCACAAATGCAGGCCATTGCGTTCGATCTCGATCGGCAACGCCTGCTCGAGGAAACCCGAACCGCAGATCGCCGCCACACGCCGGGCGCGGGCCGCATCATCGTGGGCTTCATGCAGGCTGAGGATGGTCTTGCCGTTGTGACGCAAATGGAACGCCACGTCGAAACGCGCCAGCGCCAGACGCTTGATCACCTCTTGCAGGTGATCGAATTCGGTTTTTTCGGTCTTGAGGAATTTGCGTCGCGCCGGGGTGTTGAAGAACAGGTCACGGACTTCCACCGAGGTGCCGACCGGGTGCGCCGCCGGCTGCACGCGGGGCGCCATGTCGCGGCCTTCGGTTTCGACCTGCCAGGCCTGATCGGCATCGCGGGTGCGCGAGGTCAGAGTCAGGCGTGCCACGGAACTGATCGATGCCAAAGCCTCGCCCCGGAAGCCCAGGCTCATCACCTGCTCGAGGTCTTCCAGGTTGCGGATCTTGCTCGTGGCGTGACGGGCCAGGGCCAACGGCAGGTCATCGGCGGAAATGCCGCTGCCGTCGTCGCGCACTCGCAGCAGCTTGACGCCGCCCTGCTCGACATCGACGTCGATACGTTTGGCGCCGGAGTCGAGGCTGTTTTCCAGCAGCTCCTTGATCACCGAGGCAGGCCGTTCGACCACCTCACCGGCGGCGATCTGGTTCGCCAGCCGCGGGCTGAGCAGTTCGATGCGGGCAGCGTTCAGGACCTGATTCATTCTTTGGACGCCAGTTCGGTGCCAGGAATGGTCAGGTGCTGACCGACTTTCAGATCATCGCTTTTCAGATTGTTGGCGCTGCGCAGCGTGGCCGGCGAAATCTGATAACGCACGGCAATCATTGCCACGGTCTCACCCGGACCTACCCGGTGGTCACGCGGCCCTTGAGCGATCTTGCCCGAATCGCGCAGCCAGGCAATGTAAGTGCCCGGTGGCGGATTCTGCTGGAAGAACTGGCGCACGCCGCTGCTGATCGAACGCGCCAGCGCCTGCTGGTGGCTCGCTGCCGAAAGCTTGTTCGCTTCGTTGGCGTTGGAGATGAAGCCGGTTTCCACCAGGATCGACGGGATGTCAGGCGATTTCAGCACCATGAACCCGGCCTGTTCCACGCGCTGTTTGTGCAGCGGGGTGACCCGGCCAATGTTGGTCAGGACTTTCTGGCCGACGTTGAGGCTGGAGGTCAGCGAGGCGGTCATCGACAGGTCGAGCAGAACACCGGCCAGCATCCGGTCCTTGTCATCGAGACTGACGTTGCCGGCACCGCCGATCAGGTCGGAACGGTTTTCGCTGTCGGCCAGCCAACGGGCGGTTTCCGAAGTGGCACCACGGTCGGACAGGGCGAACACCGACGCACCGAACGCGGCCGCTGACGGCGCGGCGTCGGCGTGGATCGAGACGAACAGGTCGGCGCCCTTCTTGCGAGCAATCTCGGTACGGCCGCGCAGCGGGATGAAATAGTCACCGGTACGGGTCAGTTCGGCGCGGAAGCCTTTCATGCCGTTGACCTGACGCTGCAGCTCACGGGCGATCTGCAGTACCACGTCTTTTTCGCGCTGACCGCGCGAGCCCGATGCACCCGGGTCTTCGCCACCGTGGCCGGCGTCGATGACCACGATGATGTCGCGTTTGCCGGCCGGGGCTGGTGGCAGTTTGATCGCAGGCTCGGCCGGCGTCACCGGCACCGCAGGAACGGTCGCAACCGTTGGGGTCGACGCAGGCGTAGGCGCTGGTGCGGCGTCAGCCGGGTTATCGAACAGGTCGACCACCAGACGGTTGCCATACTGCGCATTCGGCGCCAGCGAGAAGCTTTTCGGAGTGACGGCTTTTTTCAGGTCGATGACCACCCGCAGGTCGGTCGGCGTGCGCTGGGCCGAACGCATGGCGGTAATCGGCGTGTTGGCGGTCTGCACATTCAGCGGCGCGCCGAGGGTGGCGCCGTTGATATCGATCACCAGACGATCCGGCGCGGTCAGCGTGAAGACGCTGTGCTGCACCGGGCCTGTCAGGTCGAACACCAGTCGCGTGTTGTCCGGCGCCCGCCACAGGCGCACGCTGTTGACCTTCGTCTCGGCCACAGCGTTGACGGTTACTGCCATCAACATCAGTCCAGCGGCAGCCACCAACGCGCGAAAGCGCATACCTAACCCCATCATTCAATTGGTTTCCAATGCCAAAGCGGCACACCAGGCCTCGCCGCGCGAGCCCTGGGATAAAATGGTCAGCGAACGTCCGCTGTCTTGCGGGCTAATGGTAATGGTCAGGTCAGGCTTTGGCAAAAAGCCTGCACCTTTATCGGGCCATTCGATCAGGCACAGGGCGTCGTCTTCGAAATAGTCGCGAATCCCGAGAAACTCCAGCTCTTCCGGATCGACCAAGCGATACAGGTCAAAGTGAAACGCCCGGACGTCACCGATCTCGTAGGGCTCGACCAACGTGAAGGTCGGACTTTTCACCGCCCCGACGTGCCCCAGGCCGCGAATGATGCCCCGCGACAGCGTGGTTTTGCCCATCCCGAGGTTGCCTTCGAGAAAGATCAGTCCATGGCCTTGGGTGATACGGGCGATGCGTGCGCCAAAGTCGCTCATGGCCTGCTCATCGGCCAGGTACAGGGTTACTTCAGACACGGTGCATGCTCCTCCAACAACTGACGAATGGCTGGAATCAGATCACTGGCCGCCAGCCCACGGCCGAATTTACCTTGTTGCGCCCCGGCGCTGGCGTGCAGCCAGACCGCCAGACACGCGGCATCGAAACCGTCCATGCCCTGGGCCAGCAGCGCGCCGATCAGGCCCGCCAGCACATCGCCGAGCCCGGCAGTGGCCATCGCCGGATGGCCTTGATGACACAGCGCCAGACGACCATCGGGATGAGCGATCAGACTGCCCGCGCCCTTGAGCACCACCACCGCTGTATATTTTTTGCTCAACGCCAGCGCCGCCGCCGGACGATCAGCCTGCACTTCGGCGGTACTGATCCCCAATAAACGCGCTGCTTCCCCCGGATGCGGCGTGATCACGCAATCCTTGGGCAAACTGACAAAACCCCGGGCCAGCAGGTTCAGCGCATCGGCATCCCACACCTGCGGCAGCGAGGCATTGGCAGCGGCCGACAACAGCGCCCTTCCCCAAGCGGCCTGCCCCAGTCCCGGCCCGACCACCAGCACCGACACCTTTTCCAGCAGCCCCATCAACTGATTGGCCGAAGAAGTACCCAGCACCATGGCTTCCGGCACCCGGCTCAACGCCGCTGGCACATGTTCCGGGCGGGTCGCCAGCGACACCATCCCGGCGCCGTTGCGCAAGGCACTTTCGGTGCTGAGCAGAATCGCTCCGCCAAAACCGTAATCGCCGCCGATCAGCAGCACATGGCCGAAACGCCCCTTGTGCGCCGCCGGCGCGCGGGCCGCCAGACGCGGCAGGTTAATCGCGCTGAGCCGTTGAGCGGCGGCAGGAATGTCACTGAAGTTTTCGGCCGTGGCCTGCAGATCGTTAAACCGCAGTTCGCCGACGTGATCCGCCGCCGCACCCGTGAACAACCCGAGTTTCAGCCCGATAAAAGTCACGGTGAGGTCGGCGTGCACTGCATCACCCAGCGCATGACCGGTATCGGCGCACAACCCGGAAGGAATATCGACCGCCACCACCGGCAGTCCGCTGGCATTGATCGCCGCAATCGCAGCGGCGTAAGGCTCACGCACTTCGCCGTTCAGGCCGGTGCCGAGCAACGCGTCAACGACGATGCCGCGCAACTCGCAGGACAGATCCCATGCTGCAATCGAGACACCCTCGGCCACGGCTTCGGCGTGCGCCACGGCAGCATCGCCCTTTAAACGCTGCGGCTCACCGACAGCCAGCACCTGAACCTGCCAACCCGCCCGGTGGGCCAGCGCCGCCACCAGATAACCATCGCCAGCGTTGTTGCCGTGCCCTGCGAACACCGTCATTTCATTCGCGGCCGGCCATTGGCGCACCAGCGCGCGCCATGTGGCATGGGCGGCACGCTGCATCAATTCGAAGCCCGGCGTGCCCCCGGCGATCAGCCGTGCATCGAGTTCGCGCACCTGCGCGGCACGGTACAGTGCGTCGGGTAATTGATCTTTAGTGTGCGGCATGCGTCTTCGGGCTCCGATGTCTGGCAGAATTATACGCACCTCAGCTCCGGTTTCTCTCGCCTCATGTCCGCCATCACCACAGATCTGCCTGCCCTCGCCCAATCCATCAAGGACTGGGGTCGTGAGCTGGGCTTCCAGCAAGTCGGCATCAGCGGTCTGAACCTGGCCGAGCATGAACAGCACCTGCAACGCTGGCTCGAGGCCGGCTATCACGGCGAAATGGATTACATGGGCGCCCACGGCAGCAAACGCTCGCACCCCGAAGAGCTGGTGCCGGGCACCTTGCGCGTGGTGTCCCTGCGCATGGACTACCTGCCGGGCGACACGCAAATGGCGCAATTGCTGACCAAACCGGAAAAGGCCTACATCTCGCGTTATGCCTTGGGCCGCGATTATCACAAGTTGATCCGTAAGCGCGTTCAACAACTGGCGGACAGGATTCAATCTGAGATCGGCCCGTTCGGTTTCCGCGCCTTCGTCGACAGCGCCCCAGTGCTGGAAAAGGCCATCGCCGAACAGGCCGGCCTGGGCTGGATCGGCAAAAACACCCTGGTGCTGAACCGCAAGGCCGGCAGTTACTTCTTTCTCAGCGAACTGTTCGTCGATCTGCCCCTGCCGGTGGATGAACCCCATAGCACCGAACATTGCGGGCGTTGCACCGCGTGCCTCGACATCTGCCCGACCAATGCCTTTGTCGGGCCGTATGTGCTGGACGCGCGACGCTGCATTTCCTACCTGACCATCGAACTGAAGAACGCCATCCCCGAAGACCTGCGACCGCTGATCGGCAACCGGGTGTTCGGCTGCGACGACTGCCAGATCTGCTGCCCATGGAACCGCTTCGCCCGCCCGTCCGGCGAAAGCGATTTCAAGCCACGGCACAACCTGGACAACGCCGAACTGGCCGAACTGTTTTTGTGGGATGAAGACAAATTCCTCAGCAGCACCGAGGGTTCACCATTGCGCCGTGCGGGATACGAACGCTGGCTGCGCAATCTGGCGGTTGGATTGGGTAATGCGCCATCGAGCATTCCAGTGCTGGAAGCGCTCAAGGCCCGGCGCGAATACCCGTCAGAACTGGTGCGTGAACATGTGGAATGGGCGCTGAAACAACACGCCGACCGTCAAGGTGCGTCGTTATAGACGAACTTCGGCATTTCCCAGTGGAAGCGAATCGCCAACAGCCGCAGTAGAAAGCCACCGAACAACGTGATCAGGATCGCCTGTTCGCTCGGCACATTCAGGAACAGACAGAGCATGTAGCACCACGCCGCAGCGAACGAGACGCTGGCGTACAGCTCACGGCGGAAGATCAACGGGATGTCGTTGCAGAAGATGTCGCGCAGAATGCCGCCGAACACACCCGTGATCACGCCGCTGACCGAAGCCACCAACATGCCGTGGCCCATTTCCAGGGCGGTCATGCAGCCGATCAGCGTAAACGCCACCAGACCGACCGCGTCGAGCACCAGAAACAGCGAGCGCAGATGGCGCATCCAGCGAGCCGTGAACACGGTGATCATCGCCGCGACTGTGGTCAGTACCAGGTATTCCGGGTGTTTGACCCAGGTCAGCGGGTAATGCCCGAGCAGCACGTCGCGCACTGAACCACCGCCCAATGCGGTGACGCAGGCGATCAGCACCACGCCGAACCAGTCCATGCCACGGCGGCCCGCAGACAGGGCGCCGGTCATGGCTTCGGCAGTAATGGCGACGAGGTAGAGCATCAGCAACATGGTGGCGATCCTGGCAGGAAGGCGCGCAGTCTACTCACTTCGCCGAGGCACCAAAAGAGGGCGCCCCGGCGAGGGTGCCGATCTCAGAACTTGATGAAATGCTTGCGGTAGTGCTGCAGCTCGGCAATCGACTCGCGGATGTCATCCAGTGCGAGGTGAGTGCTGCCCTTCTTGAAGCTGTCACGCACGTCCGGCGCCCAGCGCGCGGCCAGCTCCTTGAGCGTGGAGACGTCGAGGTTGCGGTAGTGGAAGTAGCTTTCCAGCGCCTTCATGTGGGTATAAAGGAAGCGGCGATCCTGGCAGATGCTGTTGCCACAGATCGGCGACTTGCCCTTCGGCACCCACTGTTCGAGGAAGGCGATGGTTTCGGCTTCAGCCTCGGCCATGCTCACACGGCTTTCACGCACGCGCTGGGTCAGGCCGGAGTTGCCGTGGGTGCGGGTGTTCCACTCGTCCATGCGGGCGAGGACTTCGTCGCTATGGTGGATGGCGATCACCGGGCCTTCGGCCAAAGTGTTCAGGTCACTGTCGGTGACGATGGTGGCCATCTCGATGATGACGTCGTTTTCCGGATCGAGACCGGTCATTTCGAGGTCGATCCAGATCAGATTCTGCGGGTTTTGCATATTTCGGCTCCTGAGCAATGCTGCGCAGTTTAGCCTAGGCAGCCTGCCGGGCGTGCTAAACTCGCGGCCGTTTTACCTAATCGCTGTATTCTTCAGACGGAACACCCATGGCCAAACGCCAACTCAATCGTCGTCAAAACTGGCGCATCGAAAAGATTCAGGGCGAGCGCGCCGCCCGCGCCGCCAAACGCGAGTCCTCGGCCGTCGAGGCCCTCGAAGGCGGCGATCTGGGCCCGGAACAGCACGGTCTGGTGATCGCCCACTTCGGTGTGCAGGTCGAGGTCGAGGCCGTTGACGGCGAACTGGCCGGCCAGGTCTTCCGCTGCCACCTGCGCGCCAACCTGCCAGCGCTGGTGACCGGCGACCAGGTGGTCTGGCGCGCCGGCAACCAGGGCATCGGCGTGATCGTCGCGCAACTGCCGCGCACCACCGAGCTGTGCCGCCCGGACAGCCGTGGCCAGCTCAAACCGGTGGCCGCCAACGTCGACATGATCGTCATCGTCTTCGCCCCGCTGCCCGAGCCCCATGCGAACCTGATCGATCGTTATCTGGTCGCCGCCGAGCACGCCGGCATCCGCCCGTTGCTCCTGCTGAACAAATTCGACCTGATCGACGAACAGAACGCCCCGGCGCTGAATGCCCTGCTGGCGGTCTATCGCACGCTGGGTTATCCGGTACTGGAAGTCTCGGCGCACCACGGCAACGGCATGGAGCAATTGCAGAAGCAGCTCGACGGGCGCATCAGCGTGTTCGTCGGCCAGTCCGGTGTCGGCAAGTCATCCTTGGTCAACAGCCTGCTGCCGGAAGTCGAAACCCGCGTCGGCCCGCTGTCCGAGTTGTCGGGCCAAGGCACGCACACCACAACCACCGCACGCCTGTTCCACTTCCCCGGCGGCGGCGAGCTGATCGACTCCCCGGGCATCCGTGAATTCGGCCTCGGCCACGTCAGCCGCGCCGACGTCGAAGCCGGCTTCATCGAGTTCAACGATCTGCTCGGCACCTGCCGCTTCCGCGACTGCAAGCACGACCGCGAACCGGGATGCGCACTGCTCAAAGCCCTGGAAGACGGCCGCGTGCAGCAGCAGCGAATGAACAGCTACCGCTCGATCATCGCCAGCCTGCCGGAAAACGGTTACTAGGCTTTCAAGTAACCAGACACAAAAAAGCCGACATCGCTGTCGGCTTTTTTGTGGGTCACTGTTTCGGCGCGGGAGCCGGTGCAGCAGGCACCGGGGCTGGCGCCGCGCTGCCTGGCTCGGTCGGTTTCGGCAGCGGGTCGTCGAACAGGTTCAGCCGTTCGCGCAACTCGTGGGCCGGCACTGGCTGCTGATCCGCCGGCAAGGCGTTCGGGTCGACCGGGGTGGCCGGGGCGGCGCCGTTCTGGCCTTGATCCGCCGGTTTCGACGGGTCGGCACCTTGCGCACCTTCGATGGCGGCCTGGGCCTTCTTGGTCAGCACCACGATGTCGATACGGCGGTTGACCGGGTTGAACGGGTTCTCCTTGTCGAACAGCGCCGACGAGGCGTAACCCACCACACGCGCCACTTGCGAGTCCGGGTAACTGCCCGCCACCAGCGCACGCCGGGCGGCGTTGGCGCGGTTGGCCGAAAGCTCCCAGTTGCCGAAATCGCCGTTGCCCACGTAAGGCTTGGCGTCGGTGTGACCGCTGATGCTGATCTTGTTCGGCACCGCCTTGATGGTGTCGGCCATGGCCAGCAGGATGTCTTCGAAGTACGGCTTCAGGCGTGCAGAACCGGAGTCGAACATCGGCCGGTTCTCGGCGTCCATGATCTGGATACGCAAGCCGTTCGGCGTGATTTCGAACAGAATCTGATCCTTGAACTTCTGCAACTGCGGGTTCTCGTCGACCTTGTTCTGCAGTTCTTGCAGCAACAGTTCCAGGCGTTCTTTCTCGACCTGCTCGGCCATGCCTTCAACCTGTTCGGTGTCGACCGTGACCTTGTCCGGCTGCGGCTGCGACTTCACTTCGGGGTTGAGGGTATTTTCCGGCGCCAGGGTCGGCGTACCGCCCAGGTCGATGATGTACGGCGTGCCGCTCTCGGAGAAACCGACCGGGTCCTTGAAGTAACCGGCGATGGCGATCTTCTGTTCCGGGGTCGCGGTGGACAGCAGCCACAACACCAGAAAGAACGCCATCATCGCCGTCGCGAAGTCGGCGAAGGCGATCTTCCACGCCCCGCCGTGATGCCCGCCGGCGATGCGCTTGACGCGCTTGATGATTATCGGCTGGTTATTTTCCATGACTTAACGACCGCGAACGGCTTGTTCCAGCTCGGCAAAGCTTGGACGGTGAGCCGGGTACAGCACCTTGCGACCGAACTCGACAGCCAGCGACGGCGGCATGCCGGAAGCCGAAGCCACCAGAGAGGCCTTGATGGCTTCGTAGACGTTCAGCTCTTCCTTGGCATCGTGCGCCAGGGAGTGCGCCAAAGGACCGAAGAAACCGTACGCCGCGAGAATACCGAAGAAGGTACCCACAAGTGCCGCACCCACGTGCAGGCCGATGGATTTCTGATCGCCTTCACCCAGCGAGGCCATGGTCACCACGATACCGAGTACCGCCGCGACGATACCGAAACCCGGCATGGCGTCGGCAATGCCGTTCACCGCGTGGGACGGATGCTCGAGGTCTTCCTTCAGGCTGTACAGTTCCATGTCGAACAGGCCTTCCAGCTCGTGGGGAGCCATGTTGCCGGAGGACATGATGCGCAGGTAGTCGCAGATGAACGCGGTCATGCGTTCGTCTTTCAGTACCGCCGGGTACTTGGCGAAGATCGGGCTCGCGGCGGCGTCTTCGATGTCGCCTTCGATGGCCATCATGCCTTCACGGCGGCTCTTGTTGAGGATCTCGTAGATCAGGCCAAGCACTTCCAGATAGAACGTGTGGCTGAAACGCGAACTGAACATGCTCAGGGATTTCTTGAGCACGTGCATCGTCATGTAGCCGGGGTTGGCCTGGAGGAAGGCTCCGAGTGCCGCACCGCCGATGATCATCACCTCGAAGGGCTGGATCAGGGCGGCAATCTTGCCGTGGGAGAGCACGTATCCGCCGAGCACGCTCGCGAATACGACGATGATGCCGATAATTTTAGCCATAGGTAGAAAGGTACTTGTTTAAGTCGGGTTCAAGGTCATATTCGGAAGTTAAAAAATCTCTTCTTCTACTTATCGGCAAAACTGCGCCAGACTATAGCCAGTTCAGGCGAAAAGCCAATTTAGCCCATGCCGGGCGCGTCTACAGTCAGTGAAGATCTCGTCCAGACATGGCTAATGAAACGAACGTCCCACACGTAAAGCCGACCACACTCGATGGCTGGGTGAAGCTGCTCGACAGCGTTCGTCTGCCAGTGCCGCAAGACGCCCATGACCGGGTCTGCCGGGCGATTCGCGATGACCGCAGCTCGCTGCGCGACATCGCCGACCTGATGCAGGACAGCCCGGCGCTGGCCCTGAGCATCATCCGCGAAGCCAACCGCCACACCCACGGCAACATGACTGCGCCTGCGGAAAACCTCGAAGTGGCGATCAATCGACTCGGCCTTGCCCGTACCGAAGAACTGCTCGCCCGCCTGCCCGCCGAACCTGCCGCGCAAATCCCCCAGGCCCTGCGCCAGTTGCAGATGATCAGCCAGCACGCCACGCAACAGGCCAACGGTTTTTTCGCCAGTCGCCTGGCGCGACTGTGGCAGGACATTCATTGGGGCAGCCTGTTGTTTCTGTCGCCGCTGTGGCCGTTGGCGCTGACCTTTCCCCAACTGCTTGAAGAGTGGGAAGTGCGGGTTATCCACAAGGGTGAATCGGCGCGAGTCGTGGAAAAGCAGCTGTTCGGCGTGCGCCTGCTGAAGATCGGCGAGGCGCTGGTGCAAGTCTGGCGTCTGCCGGTCTGGGTGCAGCAAGGTTATCGGCTGCTGCTGACCGAACAGCGCGAACTGGTCAAAGTCCTGCGCATTGCCCGCGACGTCGATCATCCGTTGCGCCAGCAGAATCGCCTCGATGACGACCCGACCCTGCGCCGCTGGCTCAACCAGCCGGCCAACACCGTGTTGCTGGCCAACGGACTGGCACTCTCGGCGCAACAGGCCTGGGACAGTCCGCACAGTGAGCGCTGGCAATTCCTGACCAGCCTCTACCTGCAAATCTCGATGGACGAGGTGCAACAACAATTGCACCAACAGGCCGCCGTCAGCGCTCGCCATCATTTCATGCCGGACCTTTGGCACCCGGCGCTTTCGCTGCTGTGGCCGTGGGGTACCCGTCGCCTTCCAGCCGGAATGCTGCCGGCTGCCGCGCCGTCCGCTGAAGACCTGAGCCAGTGGCGCCGGCAATGCGCCGAACTGCTGGCGGTGCCAAGTCGCTTCACCAACGCCATGAGCCTGACCGTCGCCGCCCGCGACGCGCTGGTCGCCAGCGGCATGCGTCGGGTGATGATCCTGATGGCCGACCGCGGCCACGCCAATCTGCGCGTCCATCAAACCTCCGGGTTGCCGAAGGACGCCGCTGCGCTGAATTTCGTCGTCAGCCAGAGTTCGGTGCTGCAACGCTTGCTCGCGCAGCAGGCGCAAGTGCGGATCACCCCGGACAACAACGCCCAGTTTTCCGCCCTGCTGCCGCCCTCGCTGCGCGCCCTTTTCCGTGGTGAACACCTGTTCCTGCGTTCACTGGTGAACAACGGCCGGGTGATCATGATCGTGGTCGCCGACCAGGGTGGCGGTCCGTTCGCCGACATCACCGTCCAAGCCTTCGGCAAAACCGCGCAGTGCATCGAGAAAGCCCTGCACAGTTTTAGCCAGCGCGGCCAATGACAGCTACAATCCCTCCCCTTTGTGCTCTGGAGACCTCACATGTCTGATTTCTCTGGCCTGGCCCTGGTGATCGAGCCGAGCGATCTGCTGCCGCGCCTCGAATCCCGCGATCTGATTCTGGTGGATCTGACCAGTGCCGCCCGCTACACCGAAGGACACATTCCCGGCGCACGTTTTGTCGATCCGAAACGCACCCAGCTGGGTCAGGCGCCGGCTCCGGGGCTGTTGCCGAGCAAGGAAAAAATCGAAGAACTGTTCGGTGAGCTGGGCCATCGCAAAGATTCGGTTTACGTGGTCTATGACGACGAAGGCGGCGGCTGGGCCGGGCGCTTCATCTGGCTGCTCGATGTGATCGGTCACGACAAATATCACTACCTCGACGGCGGTCTGCCGGCGTGGCTGGCGGAGGGTTCACCGATGTCGATCCAGATTCCTCCGGCGGTGGGCGGCCCGGTTGCCCTGACCCTGCACGAGGAACCGACCGCCACCCGCGAATACCTGCAAAGCCGTCTCGGCGCCGCTGACCTGGCGATCTGGGACGCTCGCGGGCCGCTGGAGTATTCCGGTGAGAAGGTCCTGGCGGCCAAGGGCGGGCACATCCCCGGCGCCGTCAATTTCGAATGGACGGCGGGCATGGATCAGGCGCGTCAATTGCGCATCCGTACCGACATGCCGCAGATCCTGGAAAACCTCGGGATCACCAAGGACAAAGAAATCATTACCCACTGCCAGACCCATCACCGGTCCGGTTTCACTTATCTGGTGGCCAAGGCCCTCGGTTATCCGCGGGTCAAGGGCTACGCCGGTTCCTGGGGCGAATGGGGCAACCACCCCGACACCCCCGTCGAGCTTTAAGGATTTTTAAGGACAGTCATGAAAGAGCGTTTGTTTATCATCAGTCAGTACCTGCTGCCCCATCACCTGCTGTCGCGCCTGGCCGGCTGCGTCGCCGAGTGCCGCGTGCGCTGGTTCAAGAATGCCTTCACCACCTGGTTCGCCAAGCGTTATCAAGTGGACATGTCGCAGGCACTGGTTGAAGACGTGACCGCTTACGAGCACTTCAACGCCTTCTTCACCCGCGCCTTGAAAGACGGCGCTCGCCCACTGGATCAGACCCCGGGCGCGATCCTCAGCCCGGCCGACGGTGCGATCAGCCAGCTCGGCCCGATCGAACACGGTCGTATCTTCCAGGCCAAGGGCCACAGCTTCAGCGTGCTGGAACTGCTGGGCGGCGATGCAGCGAATGCGGCACCGTTCATGGGCGGTGAATTCGCGACTGTTTACCTGTCGCCGAAGGACTACCACCGCGTGCACATGCCGCTGGCCGGCACCCTGCGAGAAATGGTCTACATCCCGGGCCGGATCTTCTCGGTCAACCAGACCACCGCAGAAAACGTTCCGGAACTGTTCGCCCGCAACGAGCGTGTAGCGTGCATCTTCGACACCGAGCGCGGGCCAATGGCCGTGGTGCTGGTGGGCGCGATGATCGTGGCCTCGATCGAAACCGTGTGGGCCGGTCTGGTCACGCCACCGAAGCGCGAACTGAAAACCTTCCGTTACGACGAAGCCGCCCGTGCGCCGATTCATCTGGAGAAAGGTGCGGAACTGGGGCGCTTCAAGCTGGGTTCGACCGCGATCGTGCTGTTCGGGCCGGATCAGGTGAAATGGGTTGAAGAATTGAAAGCCGGCTCGCCGGTACAGATGGGTCAGGCCCTGGCACAGTCGAACGCCTGAACCTGTTGATCCGCCCTTTCGCACGTCTGCGAAGGGGCGGACACGACCTGAGTGGCGCCGTTACTCTATCTGCCCACGGAAGCCGATCGGCCCTTCGTTGGCGTAGGTATTGGTGCCGCTGAGGTTTTTCCCTCCGTCACTGGACGTGACGCTCAACGCGATAACATTCTGGTTATCCCGCCCGCCGATCACCCACTTGCCACCTGGGTGCCACGGGGCATCGTTACCACCCCACTGGTTCTCGACGTTGTACTGGTTCTGGCCAGTGCGCTGAGCCTTGAAGCCAATAGGGCCTTCACCGGCGTAGGTCATGGTGCCGGTAAAGGATTTGCCACCGTCGCCGGACTTGATCTCGATCGCGACGACGTTCTGGTTGTCCCGCGCGCCCAGCACCCAGGTTCCACCCGGATGCCAAGGTGCCGAACTACCGCCCCATTGATTTGCCACTGCGTATTTAGACATGAACCTCATCTCCTTGAAGTTTCGGGAGACCTGCCCCGACGTTGACGGCAGGCCGTGCAACCGTGCGTTTCCGATCGCACGTCTGAGAGCCTAGTAGCGCCTGCCGAAATGGCATCAGGCCAGCAGACCAACGGTAAAAAAGCCTGACAATCGCCTGCGAAAAAAACCACAACTGCTAGAGTTTTTGGCATTGCCCTATTCGCCGCCGGAGCTTGCCACGGCATGAGTGAGCCACAATCCCGCCCCCAACTGAGCGCCCCGACGCCCACGCAGTTGCGCCTGTCCTTCTGTGAAGCCACCCCGCGCGACCTCAAGCGCTGGATCGCCGGCCTGCCCAAGGCCAACATCGGCGAAACCGCACGCCTGCTGTATCAAGGCCTCGGCGAACTCAATCAACTGCTGACCCCCAGCGACAACCGCCTGCATCTGCTGGAACTGTTGCGACCCGAGGTTTACTTCGTCTGCCAGCATCTGGAACGGCATTTTCTGCATCAGGCGATCATGCTCGATGAGCGCTCACGCAAGATCAGCAATCTGTGCCAGGCCCTGCAAAGTCAGTTGGCCATCGGTTACAAACACATCATTCTGCGGATCGCGCCCAAGTACTCCCGGGATCGCGCAGCCCTGGTGAGCGAAGCGCTGCAGCGGGCGGCCCACGCGCTGAAAGGGCAACTGGTTCGCGCCACGCAGCTGTACAGCCCGGCGCCGGAACAGCTGTGGTTCGAACTGCATCAATTGTTTCGCTGCGCCTGCGAGCTGCAACTGCAGCATCGCCGGGTACGCGACGATCTTGCCAGCCTGACCGGCGAGTTGAGTGTCGAGCAGACCTACCTCGCCGCCCTGCTGCTGGGCTGCGCCCGTTGCAATCAGTTGCGGCAGAACCAGATCGCGCGCCTGGCCCAAGTAGTGGAACCGTGGAGCGCGTGGCTGAAACTGCATCCCGCCCATCCGGGCGAGGGTTTGTTCGCGGTCTCGGCAGAGATAGACGCCGGCCCGCGCTACCGCTCCCAATTCCGTAGCGAGCAACAGGCCAGTCTGCTCGGTTTCGATCCGCAACCGCTGGTGAACGCCATCGAGGCGCACCTTCAGCATCAGGACACAACGACGCCGCTGCCCGTGCCGGCCGGCCTGACCCTCGACACCCTGCAACACCTGCACGCGACCTGGGGCGAAACCGCCGAGCGCAGCTTTCAGCGCACCGTCGGCCAGGGCAACCTGACCGTGTGCGTCGGCATGAGCGCCCTGCACTTCTACCTCGGCGGCGAACGCACCTTCAGCGAACTGCTCAAGCACCCCGGGGCCCGCGCGGCGAATTTCAGCCGCGCGGTGGTTCAGGGGGAAAAGGACAGCTGGAGCCAGGCGTTCGATGCCGCGCCACAGGGCACGTCCGACGAATTGTTGCCCTACGAAGAAATCCGCTACGAACCGCTGGCCGACGACGAAAGCGGCACCGACAGCCCGCCGCATTATCCGACCTATGCCTTGCCCGTCATCAACCACAGCCCCGGCGGTTACTGCCTGGCCTGGCCAAAAGAAGTACCTGCCGAATTGCAGGCCGGGGAAATGGTCGGGATTCAGGACAGCCTCAATCAGGGCTGGAGCATTGCCGTGGTGCGCTGGATCCGCCAGGTGCGCGGCGCCGGTACGCAAATGGGCATCGAACTGGTGGCGCCCCACGCTCAGCCCTGCGGCTTGCAGCTGGTGCGCACCCGGGATGATCACAGCCATTACCTGCGAGGGTTGTTATTGCCGGAAATCAGTGCGATCGACTTGCCGGCGACGTTACTGGCGCCACGGCTGCCGTTTCAGGAAGGCAATAAAGTGCTGATCAACACCCAGGGTGAAGAACACCGCGCCGGGCTGGATCGGCGGGTGGCGAGCACACACAGTTTCAATCAGTTCGCCTATCGCTCGCTGGAGACCGCCAAAAATGGCGAGAGTGAAGAGGATTTCGACTCGTTGTGGAAATCCCTTTGAGCCAGGACCGCAGCCGAGGGCTGCGATCCTGCGCCGACGTCAGAGCTGTCCGTCGCGATCGCGGAAGCCCAGCAGGTACAGAACGCCATCCAGCCCCAGGGTCGATATTGCCTGCTTCGCCGACTGCTTGACCAGCGGTTTGGCGCGGAACGCCACGCCCAGGCCGGCAATCGCCAGCATCGGCAGGTCATTGGCGCCATCGCCCACGGCGATGGTCTGCTCCAGACGCAAACCTTCTTTTTCGGCCAGCTGTTTCAGCAGATCGGCCTTGCGCTGGGCATCGACGATCGGCTCGATCGCCACGCCGGTGCACTTGCCGTTGACCACTTCCAGTTCGTTGGCAAACACGTAGTCGATGCCGAGCTTGGCCTGCAATTGCTTGGCGAAGTAGGTGAAGCCGCCCGACAGGATCGCAGTCTTGTAACCCAGACGCTTGAGTTCGGCGAACAGGGTTTCGGCACCTTCGGTCAGGCGCAGCGACGCGCCGATCGAATCGAGCACGCTGACATCCAGGCCCTTGAGCAGCGCCAGGCGCTCTTTGAAGCTGGCGCGGAAGTCCAGCTCGCCGGCCATTGCCCGCTCGGTGATTTGCGAAACCTGATCGCCGACGCCGGCGGCTTTGGCCAGTTCGTCGATGACTTCGGCTTCGATCAGGGTCGAGTCCATGTCGAACACCGCCAGACGACGGTTGCGACGGAACAGCGAATCTTCCTGGAAGGCGATGTCGACGTTCAGCTCCTGAGCCACGCTGAGGAACTCGGCGCGCAGGGCCTGTGGATCGGCGGCTTCGCCACGCACGGAGAACTCGATGCAACCCTTGCCCTTGTCAGCCGGGGTGTCCAGCGGCATGCGACCCGACAGACGGTCGATATGGTCGATGTTCAGGCCGTATTTGGCGGTGATCGAACTCACGGCCTGCAACTGGCCGGCGGTGACCTTGCGGGTCAGCAGGGTAACGATGTGGTGTTTCTTGCCCTGATTGCCCACCCATTGCTGGTAATCCTCTTCGGACACCGGGGTGAAGCGCACCTGCTGGTCGAGCTCATAGCCCTTGAACAGGATGTCCTTGAGCACCGACTTGCCTTGCTCGGAGTCGGGAATTTCCACGAGGATGCCGAACGACAGCATGTCGTGGATCACCGCCTGACCGATGTCGAGGATATTCACACCACCCTGGGCCAGTACACCGGTAATGGCCGCCGTCAGACCAGGACGGTCGACTCCCGTGATGTTAATCAGGACGATTTCGCGCAACGCGCACCCCCGCAACTGGAAAAAAACCGCATTCTACCCACTTTCAGTGACCATCGGGCACCGCCAGCGCTTTGCCGGTCTAGGGCCTGTCGCTATACTGCGCGTCAACTTCACGGACAAAAGAGCCGAGCTCAGTGAACCGGCCCACGCCAGTTAAAACCGATAACTTCTTTCTGCTGATCTTCCGTGCACTGCGCCACCGCCGTGTACCGATTGCATTGCGCATTGCCAGCCATAACGTGATCCTGGTCGCTCTGGCCCTGGTGATCTATGCCTGCGTGATGGGCCTGCAGTTCAAGCAGGCCATGCACGAGCAGGCCGATGCGCTGGGCGAAAGCCTGACCACGCAGACCGCCACCTCCGCCACCGAGCTGCTGGTGTCCAACGACATCCTCAGCCTCAACGTGCTGCTCAACAACCTGACCAAGAACAAGCTGGTGGCCCACGCCGCCATCTACAGCGTGGACAACCGCATCCTGGCCGAGTCCGGTCAGCGGCCCAAGCACGGCCTGCTCGGCGAAGCCGAGGGCATGTACGAGAGCAAGATCACCTTCCAGGACGTGACCGCCGGGCAACTGCGCATCAGCCTGGACATGGATCAGTTCCAGCAGCCGATGACCATCAGCCTGCAAAGCATGGGCATTCTGAGTGCGATCCTGCTGGCGCTGTCCCTGGCCCTGAGCCTGCGTCTGGGCCGACACATCTCCACGCCGCTGCTGCAATTGCGTGTATGGCTGCGCCGGATCGACGAATACACGCCGGGGATCGAGCGTCAGGACGAGATCGGCGATCTTGCCCGCCAGTTGCACGCCAACTATGCCCCGGAGCCGGCTGAACCGGAGCCCGAGCCGGAACCCGAGTTCGAGGACGACGACATCGAGCCGGAATTCGAAGTGCGCAACCTGCGTGATCCGAGCTTCGACGAGAGCCGCCCGATGGCTGCGCAGAAGCCTGCGCCACGCCATGTGGTCAGCACCGTTGAAGACGACGATGACGAAGACCCGTTCGCCGACCTGCGTGACGAGTCGCTGAGCGAAGCTGCACAACCGGCGGTGCGCCGACCGACCCCAAGCGTGCCGCAACACACGGCGGTGCTGGCGGTACAACTGGGCTCGCAGGAGCAACTGCGCCGTTTGCCGCGTGCACGCCTGGAAGAGTTGCAGGATCGCTATCGCGATTGCCTGGACCAGGCTGCCTCGTTGTATCAGGGCGAAATCGAAACCCTGAACGACGGCAGCACGCTGATGCTGTTCCATACCGAAGACAGCGGCGACGATTACCTGACCAATGCCATCTGCTGCGGCGAGCTGCTGCGGGCGCTGGGCCACCAGTTGCAGATCGAAGTCGCCGACAGCGGCATCACCCTGCAATTGCAGCTGGGACTGACCCTTGGTGACGAACTGTTCGGTCTGAGCCAGATCGACTTGTTGCTGACCGATTCCGCCCAGGACGCCCTGGCCCTGTCGCAACACAGCCGCAACCTGCTGCTGGTGGAGCGCAAGATCGGTGACGACGCGCTGATCCGCCAACGTGCACGGATCCGGCCGATTGCCAGCCCTGAGGGGGCTTGCTGCGTGGAGCGGTTGATGGAGCCTTATCCGTCGATGCTTGAGCGGCAACTGGCGCGGATGCATGAGCGTCGGGCCTGAGGCCCTGCCCTTGATGTGAAGAAGCCCGCAGACGAGTGATTGTCTGTGGGCTTTTTTGTGCGTGGTGTTTTCGTGATTGCGCCCGGCTTTGGAGCCCCCCTCACCCTAGCCCTCTCCCATAGGGAGAGGGAACCGATTGGGGGATACTCGGGATCTACACCGACCTGAACGTGCTTTGCCGAATCCATAATCGAAAGACCAATCTGCGCAAAATCCATAATCGCTTGGATCTTTCAGGTCGACGTATGACGCCAGACACCTCGGTCAGCTCCCTCTCCCTCCGGGAGAGGGCTGGGGTGAGGGTAGCTTTTGATCTTCCGACCTCAGAAACAACAAAGCCCGCACAAGGCGGGCTCTGTTCTGACTCGATCCAGCCTTAGAAGCGAAACACTTCCATATCCGTACGAATAGGTGAAGCCATCGGGATCTTCGGCTGTTTCTCGGCTTCCGCCGCCGGTGCTGCCGGCTTCGGTGCCGGTTTGCGCGGTGCTTCGGCAACCGGTGGCTGATTGGCCAACGGCTTGAGCGCCACCGACAGCTGCTCGGCCAGACGCTGCAACAACACGCCCTGCGCCTGCACCTGCGCGGCGGTGGTGCCGGCATGCTGTTCCTGCAGATGCACGATGCGGTTGTCCCGCACCTGACCACGACGGTCGATCAGGCGCCACTGCGCGTCCAGAATCGCCGGTTGCTTGGCACCGGAATCCAGACGAGTGATGGTCAACAGCACCTGCACATCCGGGGTGAAGCCCAGGGTCGCTGGCGCCAGCACTACGCGTTGACTGTCCAGATGCCCGGCAACCTGACGCAGAAGCAACTGATCGATGTCCGAAGACAGGCTGCCGGCCCAGCGGCCATCGACCGAGGCCTGCAGGCTGCCGTCCGGCTGACGCTGCAACAGGGTTTCACGTTGCAGGTAATCGGCAACGATTACAGGGCCCAGCAAAACTGCCATGCCCGCGCTTTGCGCAGGCTGAGCCGGACTTCCGCTGTCCAGCTGATACAGCGACACCGGCTGGTGAACACTGCAACCCGCCAGGCCAAGAACGCCGGCGAGCAGGAAAATAAGGGGGCGCAGAGAAGTCATCATCCCGTCCAGGTGGCCGCCACAAGGCTGACCACAGTGAAAATACTCAACAAATATGAAGAACGCTCGGCCACGCCGGCGCTTGGAAAGGCCATATCATCCGTGAATATGCGTTCCGACTCCAGCGCCAAAGCGCCGATCTACGGGTTAAATCGTAGATCGGACGCTCTAGAGAGGCGTTCTCAGTCATTTTCCCCGAAGGAGAAAACAGTACGAACGCTTCCTGGCCGCTTAATTGAGGTTTTCGACGAGCAGCGCATCCACCCGCTGGAAGCCACGTGGCAGTTTGTTACCACGGCGACCACGTTCACCTTTGTAGTGTTCGAGGTCGTCGGCTTTCAGCGACAAGGTGCGTTTTCCGGCCTGCAGCACCAAGGTGGCGCCTTCCGGAAGAACGGCGATGTCCGTGACATATTCTTCGCGACTGGCCACACGCTCACCGGAAATACCGATGATCTTGTTGCCTTTGCCCTTTCCTAATTGTGGCAGATCGCTGATCTTGAAGATCAGCAGGCGACCCTCGGTCGTCACCGAGGCCAGCCAGTTGTGCTCGCGATCGGCCACCGGACGCGGCGCGATCACCTTGGCGTTGTTGGGCAGGCTCAACAGGGCCTTGCCGGCCTTGTTCTTGGCCTGCAGGTCTTCACCTTTCACCACAAAACCGTAACCGGCGTCGGAGGCGATCACGTACAGCGAGTCCTCCTCAGGCATCAGCACACACTCGAACGTTGCGCCCGGCGGTGGCGTCAGACGGCCGGTCAACGGCTCGCCCTGACCCCGTGCCGATGGCAGGGTGTGGGTGGCCAGCGAGTAACTGCGGCCCGTGGAGTCGATGACCACGGCTGACTGGTTCGAACGCCCCGCCGCCGAAGTCTTGAAGCCGTCTCCGGCCTTGTACGACAGGCCAGTGGCGTCGATCTCGTGGCCCTTGGCCGAACGGATCCAGCCTTTTTCCGACAGTACGACGGTAACCTTCTCGTTCGGCAGCAGATCGTGTTCGGTCAACGCCTTGGCTTCGGCACGTTCAACGATTGGCGACCGACGGTCATCGCCGTAGGTTTCGGCGTCTTTCAGCAGTTCGCTGCGAACCAGCTTCTTCAGCTTGGCTTCGCTGCTCAGCAGGGCTTGCAGCTTGGCTTGTTCCTTGAGCAGTTCGTCCTGCTCGTCGCGCAGCTTCATCTCTTCCAGTCGCGCCAACTGACGCAGACGGGTGTCGAGGATGTAGTCGGCCTGGATTTCGCTGAGGGCAAAACGCTCGATCAGCTTGGCTTTCGGATGCTCCTCGGTGCGGATGATATGAATCACTTCATCCAGATTGAGGTAGGCGATCAGCAAACCGTCCAACAGGTGCAGGCGACGCTCGACCTTGTCGAGTCGGAATTGCAGACGGCGACGCACGGTCAGCACGCGGAATTCCAGCCACTCCACCAGCAACGCACGGAGGTTTTTCAGCTGCGGCTTGCCGTCCAGACCGATGATGTTGACGTTGACCCGGTAGGTCGACTCCAGCTCGGTGCTGGCGAACAGGTGCTGCATCAGTGCTTCGTGATCGACACGGCTGTTGACCGGGATGATCACGATGCGGCACGGGTTTTCGTGGTCGGATTCGTCGCGAAGATCGGCGATCTGCGGCGCTTTCGACGGTTTGGCCTGCATCAGCGCGGCGATCTGTTCCAGTACCTTGGCCCCGGAGACCTGGTGCGGCAGCGCGGTAACGATGATGTCGCCGTCCTCGACGTGGTACACGGCGCGCATGCGCACCGAGCCCTTGCCGGTTTCGTACATTTTCAGCAGGTCTGCGCGCGGCGTGATGATTTCCGCTTCGGTCGGATAGTCCGGGCCCTGAATGTGCTCGCAGAGCTGTTCAACCGTAGCTTTCGGCTCATCGAGCAGGCGCACGCACGCGGTGGCGACTTCGCGCAGGTTGTGCGGCGGTACGTCGGTGGCCATACCAACGGCGATGCCGGTGGTGCCGTTGAGCAGGATGTTCGGCAAACGTGCCGGCAACACCAACGGCTCCTGCAGGGTGCCGTCGAAGTTCGGGCCCCAGTCTGCGGTGCCCTGGCCCAGTTCGCTGAGCAGTACTTCGGAATAACGCGACAGCCGCGCTTCGGTGTAACGCATGGCGGCGAAGGACTTCGGATCGTCCGGCGCACCCCAGTTACCCTGACCGTCCACCAGCGTGTAGCGATAGCTGAACGGCTGGGCCATCAACACCATCGCTTCGTAGCACGCCGAATCGCCGTGCGGGTGGAACTTGCCGAGCACGTCGCCGACGGTACGCGCCGACTTCTTGTGCTTGGAATCGGCGTCCAGCCCCAGCTCGCTCATGGCGTAGACGATACGCCGCTGTACCGGTTTCAGACCGTCGCCGATATGCGGCAGGGCACGGTCCATGATCACGTACATGGAGTAGTTGAGGTAGGCATTTTCGGTGAAGTCAGCCAGCGACCGGCGTTCTACGCCATCTAAGCTGTCTGCAAGGTTGTCGCTCATGCGGGCCTCATCGGTTCGTTGTCTGGCGCAGCAGCATGGTGCCGCCGCGCTGAGTAAATTCAAGTTTGTTCAGGGCGCTCATGCCGAGCAGCACCTGATCGCCATGCAGCCCCGGCGCCACCAGTGCGCGGACGTCCCGCAGCACGATGTCGCCGAGTTGCAGGCGGTCGATTCGGGTGCGATAGCCCTGGCTCAGGCCATTGGCCGTGCTCAGGGTCACACCGAAACCTTCTTCCAGCCTGAGGTTTTTCGCCACCTCGGCCGGGATTGCCACATCGGTCGCGCCGGTGTCGAGCATGAACTCCACCGGCCGACCGTTGATCAGGCCGCTGGCGACAAAATGTCCCTGGGCGTTGCCGATCAATTTCACTTCGATAAAGCCGTTGCCCTGCTGCGAAGCCACTTCCACATTGGGATTACGCTGGCGTTCTTCCCACTGTCCAAAAAACCGCGTGGCCAGAAACAGCGCCGCGCACCACGCCAGAATCATCAACACCCGACCGGCGCGCTTGCCTGGTGGTTGCTGACTCAAGGGCTCGCATCCCAGCCGCCCGCAGGGGCAGCAAAACGCCACACAATCGGCCGAGACTCGCCATCGGCACGGGTTGCCGAGTTGTTGTCGACGCCGATCCACGCGCCTTGCGCATCGACCAGCAACGCTTCGGCCATTCCGTGTTCGGCGTCGTATTGACGGCTCGGAACCAGTGCATCCGCAGCGAATGACCAGCAACGCTCCTGCTTGCCCGTCAACATTTCATGCCGACAGATTTTGAAAGCATTGCGATCCAGCAGAAACAACTTGTTATTGAATAGAGCAATATCCGAAAAGTCCTTCTCGACTAATTTTGAGCCTGGGAATTGGGGCGGTTGCGGCGCCAGCCCGCCCTCTGTCATCACCACACAACCGACAGCGCAATACCATGTGTAATAAATCGGAGTAATACGCCGCTCGATTTTTACCAACCCTCTTTTTTGCCGCTCTGCTGCCAGCCAGATTTGAGTACTGGCGATGCCAGTAATCACCAAGCCTTCAAACAGCGCATTGGCGTGCGCCAACAACCCGGCTTCCCTCGCCTTTATCTGCATGTTCGGCGAGATGGTCAAAAACCAGGCCGAGGCTCCACTTGATGGGACCTTGAGAATGGCTGAATACGTTTCGCTGAGCACGTACAGATTCCGGGCAGAGTCGCAGGTGATCCCCTCAAAGTCCAACGCACCATTACCCGCAAGCGACCTGAAAAAGCTCTGGGTTTTCATGCCCAGAGTCCGCCCGGCATCGTCAGGCGCTGGTGGAACATTAATCAAAACAGCCTCGGCCTTCCACACCGTGGCTCGTGTATCGAGCTTGTACAGGCGATCGTCATCTCGATCCGAAATCGTCCACAACTGCTCACCGCACCTGGCCAGGCCGGATAGATTACCAGCACGCATGCCATCTACCGGATGCTCCGAAAGCATCAGTAATTCCGGATCAGCGGCCAGTACCAGTGAACTACAGACGAACAAAATACCCGCAACAACATAATTGAGCTTCATCATTGAATCTCCCGCAGTCGGCGTTTCAAGTTTCCCCGAGCCTTGCACGACATGTCGGAATTCAACGACCTCACTACTGTCTCGACAGCATTGCTTCAGAGCTTCATTGCCTGCACTTGAGGCCAAGGACTTCAACCACTGGCCAGTGCAGCAAAGCTGTAAATCATTGAGCGCTTCTTATCATCAGCGTGCGCATCACAAGCCTGTCCGGCGGTAACGCCCGGCCAGTCATTCCGTAACAGGCCAATCTTTCCTGACCAAAGTATTACAGGGTTTTCCGGTCCTGCTACGGATCGCGAACAATCAGCAACGCAAGATCGAAACCTAAGGCTTGGCGCTCCAGCCCCCCTCAGGCGCGGCGAAACGCCAGATGATCGGGCGAACCTCGCCATCGGCGCGCGGGCCGAAGTTGTTGTCGACGCCGATCCAGGCACCTTGAGCATCGACCACCAGCGCCTCTTCCAACCCGAAGTTCTGCGAATAACGCCGATTGGCCTGCAACAGCTCGGCCGCATACGACCAGCAGAGCTCGACCTTGGCCGTCTGCGCATCACGGCGACAGATCTGGTAGGCGTTGCGCTCAAGGGTAAACAGTTTGCCGTCGAACAGGGACACGTCGGAAAAATCCCGATTGACCGGTCGGGCTTTCGGGAACTGCGGCGGTTGCATTTCCATCCCGCCTTCGCTGAGCAGTACGCAGCGACCGTCACAATCCCACACCGTCTGCTGGCGCTTGATCAGCAACAAGCCACGGCTTTGCCGCTCGGCGGCCAGCCACATCTGATCGCCCGCCGGATTGATCGCCAGGCCTTCGAATATCGCGTTGAATTGCAGCAACATGCCACTGGCCCGCGCTTCGCGAACCATCATCGGCGAGATTTTCAGCCACGACGACGGCCCCTGCGGCGGCACTTGCAGTACGGCGGCGTGGCCTTCGCTGACAATGTAGCGATTGCCGGCGCTGTCGCAGGTGATCCCTTCGAAATCCAGATCACCGCCGCGAACAAACGACGCCGCCCAGGTCCGCGACTTGATGCCCCACGGCAAACCGCTGTCGGGTACTGGCGGCGGGTCGATGCGCACGGCAGTCGCCTGCCAGACGGGATCGCGAGTATCGAGACGATAAATCTGGTCATCGTCGCGATCCGAAACGGTCCACAGGTCATTGCCGCACAAGGCCAGCCCCGACAGGTTGCCGCCACGCATGCCTTCGACCGGGTGTTCGGCGAGCACGCGCAGTTCTTGCGCAGGCTCCGCCGACACCGTCATCGAACCCAGCAGCAACGCACCCGCCAAGGCCCGGCCAAACCGCATCAGGCCAGAACCTCGGCGAGGTTGCCCTTGGATTCGAGCCAGGTCTTGCGGTCGCCGGCGCGTTTTTTCGCCAGCAGCATGTCCATCATTTCCGAGGTCTCGGCGAAGTCGCCCCCGAGGGTCAACTGCACCAGGCGCCGGGTGTTCGGGTCCATGGTGGTTTCGCGCAGTTGCGGCGGGTTCATTTCACCCAGGCCTTTGAATCGGGTGACCTGCGGCTTGCCGCGTTTCTTCTCGGCGACCAGACGGTCGAGGATCCCGTCGCGCTCGGCTTCGTCGAGGGCGTAGTAGATCTCTTTGCCCAGGTCGATGCGGTACAACGGCGGCATCGCGACATAGACGTGACCGGCATCCACCAGCGGGCGGAAATGCTGGACGAACAAGGCACAGAGCAGGGTCGCGATGTGCAGGCCGTCGGAGTCGGCGTCGGCGAGGATGCAAATCTTGCCGTAGCGCAGCTGGCTCATGTCCTCGGCGCCCGGATCGACCCCGATGGCCACCGCGATGTTGTGCACTTCCTGGCTGGCCAGCACTTCGCTGCCGTCGACTTCCCAGGTGTTGAGGATCTTGCCGCGCAACGGCAGGATCGCCTGGAACTCCTTGTCCCGCGCCTGTTTGGCCGAACCGCCGGCGGAATCACCTTCCACCAGGAACAGCTCGGAACGCATCGGGTCCTGCCCGGCACAGTCGGCCAGTTTGCCCGGCAATGCCGGTCCCTGGGTGATGCGTTTGCGCTCGACTTTTTTGCTGGCCTTCAGACGACGGCCGGCGTTGCTGATCGCCAGCTCTGCCAGGGCCAGACCGGTTTCCGGGTTGGCGTTGAGCCACAGGCTGAACGCGTCCTTGACCACACCGGAAACGAAAGCCGCCGCTTCACGGGATGACAGGCGCTCTTTGGTCTGGCCGGAGAATTGCGGTTCCTGCATCTTCATCGACAGGACGAAAGCAATGCGCTCCCAGACGTCTTCCGGCGCCAGCTTCACGCCGCGCGGCAGCAGGCTGCGGAACTCGCAGAATTCGCGCATCGCATCGAGCAGGCCCTGACGCAGACCGTTGACGTGGGTGCCGCCCTGCTCCGTCGGGATCAGGTTGACGTAGCTTTCAGTGACCGAGGTGCCGCCTTCCGGCAGCCACAGCAGCGCCCACTCGACCGCTTCCTTGGTGCCGGCCAGGTTGCCGCAGAACGGGGCATCCGGCAGACGCTCGAATTCGCTGACCGCGTCCACCAGATAGGAGCGCAAGCCATCCTCGTAATGCCACTCGACCTTTTCGCCGGTGCCTTTGTCTTCGAAGCTGATCAGCAGCCCCGGGCACAGAACGGCCTTGGCCTTGAGCACATGCTTGAGGCGGCTGATGGAGAATTTTGGTGAGTCAAAGTATTTCGGGTCCGGCGCGAAGTACACGCTGGTCCCGGTATTGCGCTTGCCGACGGTGCCGATCACTTGCAGATCGGTGGCCTTGAAGCCGTCGGCGAAGGTCATTTCGTATTCGTTGCCGTCACGCTTGACCCGCACCCGTACCTGGGTCGACAAGGCGTTGACCACGGAAATACCCACCCCGTGCAGACCGCCGGAGAACTGGTAGTTCTTGTTGGAAAACTTGCCGCCCGCATGGAGCTTGGTGAGGATCAGTTCAACGCCAGACACCCCCTCTTCCGGGTGGATGTCGACCGGCATGCCACGGCCGTCGTCGCAGACTTCCAGCGAGTGGTCGGCGTGGAGGATGACCTGAATCGATTTGGCGTGGCCGGCCAGGGCTTCGTCGACACTGTTGTCGATGACTTCCTGGGCAAGGTGGTTCGGCCGACTGGTGTCGGTGTACATGCCGGGGCGTTTGCGCACCGGGTCGAGGCCCGAGAGGACTTCGATGGCGTCGGCGTTATAGGAGCTAGCGCTGGGAGTGGCCATAGGGTCTCGTCGTCAGTGATTCAATGAAAATGGGGCAAGACTTCACAGTGCGGTGAAATCGATTGCCTGATAGGTATCGGCGCCAATCCCGGCAAAGCTGAGCAATGCCGGCAATTGTGTAACAAATCCCTGGAAACTATGGTCGCCGCCGGCCTGAATGCGCAAGGCACAGGCCCGGTAATACTGCTGGGCGAGGCGATAATCCAGCGTTTCATCCCCGGTCTGCAACCATACCTGATATCGCTGCGGATCCTGCGGCGCCGGCACTTCCAGCTCGGCCAGGGCCGTCACGTGGTCGTGGGTCAGCTCCCAGGTTTCGTCGGTGTACAGGTTTTTCTGGGTGCCCAGGTATCCGTCGAACATCCGGTGTGGACTGACGGCCGGGTTGACCAGCAAGGCTTTCAGGCCATGGCGCTCGGCCAGGTGAGTCGCATAGTAGCCGCCGAGCGAGCTTCCCACCAGCAATGGCCGGCCGAGTTCGGCGATTGCCTGCTCCAGCTGACCGATGGCTTCGCGCGGGTGGTGATGCAGCGCCGGGACACGCAGTTGATCGCTCAAACCCAGCCGCTCCATCACCTCGACCAGCTGACAGGCCTTCTTCGAGGCCGGCGCGCTGTTGAAACCATGGATATAGAGAATCGAACCGGACATTTGAGCTCCCTGGGCGTCGGCTGAAGAAAGCGGAGTTTACAGGGAGTCAGGGGGTGTTGGGCCAGCACCCGAGGAAATCAGCGCTGCACCCGTCAATCAGTAACCGTTGGAGCCGTAATCCACCTGAAAATCAAAACCGGTGACACGCTCCACGCCGGTCTCCAGCCGCCCATCCGGCAGCAGCCGCAACCAGCGATACCCCGGTGCCTGCTCGCCGACCTTGAAGTCTTCACTGCCCGGCTCGAACTGGATGCAGGTCGATGGCGAGGCGATCAGCCGTACACCGTTGCGCTCGCGGTCGATTTCCTGATGCACATGCCCCCACAGCACGGCGCGGGCCTGCGGGAAGCGGTCGAGCACCTCGAAAAAGGCTTCCGGATTGCGCAAGCCGATCGGCTCCATCCAGGCGCAACCGATCGACACCGGATGGTGGTGGAAGCACACCAGATGATGGCGATCCGGCGCTTCGCTCAGGGAACGGGCGAGCAATTGCAGTTGGTCATCCTGCAAATATCCCGGCACCGAACCGGGCACTGCCGAATCGAGCAGGGTCACGCGCCAGTTGCCGACATCTACCACAGACTCCAGCAGTGCACTCTTCACCGTCGCCCGCGCCATGATCTGCGGTTCGTCGTGATTGCCGGGGATCCAGCGGGCCGGCGCATCGATCTGCGCCGTCATTTGGCGAAACAGCTGATAGGACTCCAGCGTACCGTCCTGGGACAGGTCGCCGCTGGCAACGATCAGGTCGATCCGCGGTTGCTGTTCGAGCACCAGATCGATGACTTTTTGCAGGCTCTCGCGGGTGTTCATGCCCAGCAGCGTTCCATCCGCTTCGGCGAACAGGTGACTGTCAGAGAGTTGCACCAGCAACGCCGTGTCGGCGGTGGTCAAAGTCGATACGCTCGGCAAGGCGTTCTCCCCCGGGATCGCGGGAATGGATAGGTGCGGCAATTATGCGGGGGGACAGCACAAAGAGAAACCGGCGAACCGGACGCAGTTCACAACTTGCGCTGGTTATCGGACTGCCGCGTATTCGTGTCCGCACGCCAGACAATGACTCAGCCACTCACCCAGGAACAGATTGAGCTGGGCCTTCTCGTCCGGCTGATGCATGGCCGCATTCGGGTAAGGATAGACGCCGCGAAAGCGTCGCGCATGCTCGGCGCTGATCACCTCGGCCATGCGCGCGTCGTGATACACCTGCACTTCCAGTTGCGGCACCGGCAGCCACGGCAGGCTGTGTTCCTGACGCACCTGCAGGGTCGTGGTGTACGGACAGGCCTGCAACACTTCCAGGGTCAGCACACCGAGCATCTGGTCGCCCTGGGTCACGGCGATGCGCCGCGCTTCGGGGTCGCTGCGCATGTCCGGCAACAGTCGCATCAGGCGCGCGTAGTTCGCCTCGCAGGCGGCTTGCAGGCCCACGAGGTCGACGCGGTAGCGATCGCGCAACTTGTTTACGACCATAGCCCCCTCACTTCGGCGCGATTGAGCGCCAGCCACTGCAAGGCGATGATGCTCGCCGCATTGGCAATCCGTCCGTCACGTACGGCCTGCAGGGCATCTTCAAAAGCCCAGACCGTGACGCGAATATCTTCGGCTTCTTCCTCCAGCCCATGCAGGCCGCCAGCGCCTTCGGTGCTGCAACGCCCCAGGTACAAATGTACGAATTCGTTGCTGCCGCCCGGCGACGGAAAGTATTTGGTCATCGGCCACAGGGCCTTGATGTCCAGCCCAGCTTCCTCCTGTGCCTCGCGGTGAGCAACTTCTTCCGGCTGTTCGTCCTTGTCGATCAGACCGGCGACCAGCTCCACCAGCCACGGGTTGTCCGTCTTGCCCAGAGCACCGACGCGAAACTGCTCGATCAGCACCACTTCATCGCGCTGCGGATCGTAGGGCAACATGCACACGGCATCGTGGCGCACGAACACTTCACGATTGATTTCGCGGCTCATGCCACCGGCGAACAGTTCGTGGCGCAAGTGCAGACGGTCGAGCTTGTAGAAGCCCTTGTAGCACTGTTCGCGTCGCACGATATCGACGGCGGTCGGAATGGCTTTGGCAAAATCGGTCATGAGCATCCTCTTTACTGCAAATCCAATACGAGGCGCCTTACCTGCGACCTCGACTTCGCGCCATCCTAACGCGCCCGTGATGTTTGATGCAGCCCCTTTACTGTCAGCGGGATGGACGGTGGAGGCGAAACCCACTCTAATTAGCTTAGTGGCGAACTGACCGCTTCGTTGAGAGTCGAAGCGGTAACTTTTTGCCTTCCCCTGCTTCAGAAAGGACGCCCATGTCGCTTTTCAAAATCGCCTCCGTGGCCGCCATCGCCCTGACTCTGGGCGCTTGCGCCAGCCTGTTCCAGCCCAACTACCGCACGCCGCTGGAAACCACCCGCGACGCCTCGGAAACGCTGAAACCGGGTTGCTCCAACCAGGACTGCCCACTGGTGAACATCGATACGTTGCGCTTCCCGGCAGAACCGGCGCTGGACGGCATCATCGAAAAACGCCTGCTGCAAATGACCCGCACCGCACCGAACGCCCCGGTGGCGCCGACGCTGGCAGCGTATCGCGAGCAGTTCCTGGCCACCGCCGGCCCGCGCAACAGCAGCTATTTGCAGGCGAAAGTACGCGAGCAGCATGACGGTCTGGTGATCATCGAAACGTCGAGCTACCTGGACACCGGCGGTGCCCACGGTACGCCTGGCCGTGGTTTCATCAACTATTCGCGTCAGCAGCACAAGGTGCTGACCCTGGCGGACATGCTGCTGCCGGGTCAGGAAGAGGCGTTCTGGAAAGCGGCGCAAGTGGCGCACAACAGCTGGCTGATCAGCACCAAGCTCGATCAGGAACCGGAGTTCGTGAAGAGCTGGCCGTTCGTCAAAACCCCGAACGTGGCGCTGACCTACGGCGGTGTGATCCTCAAGTACGACGTGACCACTATCGCGCCTTATGCGCTGGGCCACGTCGAACTGAAGATCCCTTACCCGCGCCTGAACGGCATTCTCAAGCCCGAGCTGTTTCCCGGCCGTAACTGAAAGCCCGGCCGAGCACCAGTTGCAGCAGCCCTGCCAGCACCAGCGCCGGCAGGGTCGCGCCGACATCCGGATACAGATTGGCCAGCAAGTGATAGGTGCTGATGCCACCCAACCAGGCCAATAGTGCCGGCCAGCGCAACGCGGCCGACGCCACTTGGGCACTGCGCTTGCGCAGGATGAAGTGATCTACCAGCACCACGCCGAACAGCGGCGCAAACACCGAACCGATCAGCAGCAGGAAGTTCTGGTATTGCGCCAATGGCGCGAGCAAGGCGATCAGGGTGCAGATCACACCGATGGCCAGCGCCAGATGCTCGACTTTCAGACGCAACAGAATCCCGCTGGAAACCGCCGCCGAGTGAATGTCGGCGAAAGCGTTTTCCGACTCGTCCAGCAGAATCAGCAACAGCGGAATGCCCAGACCTGCGCCGGCCAGTGCCAGCAGCAGCGCGTTGACCTCACCGCTCGGCGCAAAGGCTAGGGTGTACGCCACGCCGAGGCTCATCAGCCAGAAGTTGCCGATGAAGAAACCGATCGCCGTACCGCCGAACACGTTCTTGGCCCGCTTGCCGAAACGCGAGTAGTCGGCGATCAGCGGCAGCCACGACAGCGGCATCGCAATCGCAATGTCGAAGCCCACGGCGAGTGACATCGAGCCATCCCCGGCCTGTGCCCACAAGGCGGCGAGATCAGCCTTGGCGAAGAGGTTCCAGGTCAGCCAGATGCACGCGGCCAGAATCAGCCAGATGCCCCACTTGCGCAGGATCTTGCGCACGAACGTCAACGGCCCGCTGATCGCGAGCAAGGTCGCCAGCGCACCGAAGCACAACGTCCACAGCATCGGACTGGCCCACAGCGAACCTTCGCTGAACGCACGGGTGCCGAGCAGACTGGCGGCGTCGCGCATGACGATAATTTCGAACGAGCCCCATCCGATCAGTTGCAGCAGGTTGAGCAGCGCCGGCAGGCTCGCACCTTTGCTGCCGAGGCTGAGTTTCAGCGCGGCCATCGACGACAGGCCGGTGTCGCTGCCGATCACGCCAACGGCGGCCAGCAACAGGACGCCGACCAGGGTGCCGAGGAAAATCGCCAGCAGCGATCCCGACAGGCCCAGCCCCGGCGCCAGCAATGCACCGGTCTGCAACACCATCAGGCCGATGCCGAGGGAGAACCATAGGGAAAACAGATCGCGACCGCCGAATACTCGCTGGCTGGCGGGCACGGCGAGGTCGGGGGAATAAGTACCGGGTTGAATGCTCAAGGGTGTTATCTCAGAGGGACATTTGTTGTTGTGCTGACCCGTTGTGATCGTTCCCACGCAGAGCTTGGGAACGATCAGCGCGGGATCAAACTTTCTTGTACAGCTGACTGCCTTCCTTCCTGAACCGCTCGGCCTGTTCCGCCAGGCCCTGGGCGACGTCCACGTCGACCGCGTCGATCCGCTGGTTGGCCGCGTATTCGCGGACTTCCTGAGTGATCTTCATCGAGCAGAATTTCGGCCCGCACATCGAACAGAAATGCGCGACCTTCGCCGAGTCCTTCGGCAGGGTTTCATCGTGATACGAACGGGCGGTGTCCGGATCCAGACCGAGGTTGAACTGGTCTTCCCAACGGAATTCAAACCGCGCCTTGCTCAAGGCGTTGTCGCGGATCTGCGCGCCCGGGTGCCCTTTGGCCAAATCCGCCGCATGAGCGGCAATCTTGTAGGTGATGATCCCGGTCTTCACGTCATCCTTGTTCGGCAGACCCAGGTGCTCCTTCGGCGTCACGTAGCAGAGCATGGCGCAACCGAACCAGCCGATCATCGCCGCACCGATACCGGAAGTGATGTGGTCGTAACCCGGTGCGATGTCGGTGGTCAGCGGGCCAAGGGTGTAGAACGGCGCCTCGTCGCAGCACTCCAACTGCTTGTCCATATTCTCTTTGATCAACTGCATCGGCACGTGGCCCGGGCCTTCGATCATGCATTGCACGTCGTGCTTCCAGGCGATCTTGGTCAGCTCGCCGAGGGTTTCCAGTTCGCCGAATTGCGCTTCGTCGTTGGCGTCGGCAATCGAGCCCGGACGCAGGCCGTCGCCCAGCGAGAAGCTGACGTCGTAGGCCTTCATGATTTCGCAGATTTCGTCGAAGTGGGTGTAGAGGAAGTTCTCTTTGTGGTGCGCCAGGCACCACTTGGCCATGATCGAACCGCCACGGGACACGATGCCGGTCACGCGTTTGGCGGTCAGCGGCACGTAGCGCAGCAGCACGCCGGCGTGGATGGTGAAGTAGTCGACGCCCTGCTCGGCCTGCTCGATCAGCGTGTCGCGGAACAGCTCCCAGGTCAGGTCTTCGGCGACGCCATTCACTTTTTCCAGCGCCTGATAGATCGGCACCGTACCGATCGGCACTGGCGAGTTGCGGATGATCCACTCGCGGGTTTCGTGGATGTGCTTGCCGGTGGACAAGTCCATCACCGTGTCCGAGCCCCAGCGAATGCCCCAGGTCAGTTTCGCCACTTCTTCTTCGATGGACGAACCCAGCGCGCTGTTGCCGATGTTGCCGTTGATCTTCACCAGGAAGTTGCGACCGATGATCATCGGTTCCAGTTCGACGTGGTTGATGTTGGCCGGGATGATCGCGCGGCCGCGGGCGATTTCTTCGCGCACGAATTCAGGGGTGATTTCTTTCGGGATGCTCGCGCCGAAGCTGTGGCCGGCATGTTGCTGCTTCAACAGGCCGGCGGCGCGGGCCTCTTGCAGCTTCATGTTTTCGCGGATGGCGACGTATTCCATCTCGGCGGTGATGATGCCTTTGCGCGCGTAGTGCATCTGGCTGACGTTGGCCCCGGCCTTGGCCCGGCGCGGGTTGTTGACGTGGGCAAAACGCAGTTTGGTCAGCTCTGGGTCGGCGAGGCGTTCCTGGCCGAAGTTGGAACTCAGGCCTGGCAGACGCTCGGTGTCGCCACGGTCGTCGATCCACGCCGAACGCACGTCGCCCAGACCTTTGCGCACGTCGATCACCACGTTCGGATCGGTGTACGGGCCCGAGGTGTCGTAGACGGTGACCGGCGCATTGATTTCGCCGCCAAAGTCGGTCGGGGTCACATCGAGGGTGATTTCGCGCATCGGCACGCGGATGTCCGGGCGGGAGCCCTGAACGTAGACTTTTTGCGAACGGGTGAACGGTTGGACCGACTGCTCGTCGACCTTGGCCGAGTCACTCAGGTTGATCGCATTTTTAGATTTTGTAGTCATCACGGGCTCTCCAGACAGCATCCAGGCAGTGGATTGTCGGAGCAGAACCTGAAAGGCACGGACGCACCCAGAACGGGTGCTGTGCATCGTCGTCGATCGTTCGATTGTCGAACAATTTCCCGGACGAAGCACAAGAGGACTCGCCGGGTGACGAGAAATCTTGTTCCCTACGCAGGCGCTAACCTGATCAGGTTCAACGGGATCCGAAATTATTCGATCTCAGCCTCATAGCAAGGCACCCCGACAAGAACCCGGCCAGTCTAGACACAACCGGCAAAGAACGCCAACACCGCGGCAAACACCATGATGAATGGCGCAATTGGCAGATTGTTGCCTGCTGCTGGCGCAACTACACTCGCTACGCCATGCTGCGCCTTGACGCTGCATGGGCCGCGCCTTACCTTTGGCGCCCGGATTATTTCCATAATATTCATGCTAGGGATCGCCTCATGCTGCGCAAACTCTCACTGGCTGTTGCCGTGTCTTGTGCGTCCACCACAACGGTCTGGGCAGCAGAAGCGCCTTTATCGACCAAGACTGATCTGGTCAGCGTCTATCAGGAAGCGGTCGACAACAACGCCGACCTGGCCGCCGCCCGCGCCCAGTACGGTGCGCAGAAAGAAGTCGTGCCCCAGGCCCGCGCCGGGTTGCTGCCGAACCTGTCCGGCGGCGCTGAAGTCGCCAACGTACGCACGTCGATCGACCAGCCCTCGGCCATCGCCAACCGCAGCGCGCACTCCTATCAGGCGACGCTGGCGCAGCCGCTGTTCCGCGCCGACCGCTGGTTCCAGTACCAGGCCGCCAAGGACGTCAACGAGCAGGCCGCGCTGCAACTCTCGGCCACCGAGCAGAACCTGATCCTGCAAACCGCCGAAAGCTATTTCAACGTGCTGCGCAGCCAGGACAACCTGGCCTCGACCAAAGCCGAGGAAGCCGCGTTCAAGCGCCAGCTCGATCAGTCCAACGAGCGCTTCGATGTGGGCCTGTCGGACAAGACCGACGTGCTGCAATCGCAAGCCAGTTACGACACCGCACGCGCCAACCGGATCGTCGCCCAGCGTCAGGTCGATGATGCGTTCGAAGCGCTGATCACCCTGACCAACCGCCAGTACAACTCGATCCAGGGCATCGTCCACACCCTGCCGATCCTGCCGCCGGCACCGAACGACGCCAAGGCCTGGGTCGATACCGCCGCGAAACAGAACCTCAATCTGCTGGCCAGCAACTATGCGGTCAGCTCCGCCGAACAGACCCTGAAACAGCGCAAGGCCGGCCACCTGCCGACCCTCGACGCCGTGGCCAAATACGAAAAGGGCGACAACGACGCCCTGGGTTTCTCCAACCCGAATGCGTTCGGTACGCCGTACAGTGGCAATGTCGAGCAGAGCACCGTGGGCCTGCAACTGAACATTCCGATCTACAGTGGCGGATTGACCAGCTCCCAGGTGCGCGAGTCCTACTCACGGCTGGACCAGACCGAACAGCAGCGTGAAGGCCTGCGTCGGCAAGTGGTCGAGAACACCCGCAACCTGCACCGCGCGGTGAACACCGACGTCGAGCAGGTGCAGGCGCGCCGCCAGTCGATCATCTCCAACCAGAGTGCGGTGGAAGCCACGGAAATCGGTTATCAGGTGGGGACGCGCAACATCGTCGACGTGCTCGACGCCCAGCGTCAGCTGTACACCTCGGTGCGCAACTACAACAACACCCGCTACGACTACATCCTCGACAATCTGCGCTTGAAGCAGGCGGCGGGGACGTTGAACCCGGGTGACTTGCAGGATCTGACCCGCTACCTGAAGGCCGACTACAACCCGGACAAGGATTTCCTGCCGCCGGATCTGGCCAAGGCTGCCGAAGCCCAGCTCAAGGCCCGGCCTTAAACAAGAAACGCAGCCCTGAGGCTGCGTTTTTTTATGGGCGGTCGATCAACCTTCCCAGTCCATCGAGCAAGCGCTGCAACGCGCCCTGATTGCGGCGCATCACGCTCAGCCCGGCGTCGGCCATGCGCTGTGCGTCGCGGGGCAATTCGAACAGGCGCTGCACCTCTGTGGCCAGACCTTCGGCGTCGTCAACCTCGGCCAAGGCTCCTGCGCTGCGCAGTTGCGCGGCGATGTCGAGGAAGTTGAACAGGTGCGGCCCGCTGATCACCGGTTTCGCCAAGGCTGCCGGTTCCAGCAGATTGTGTCCGCCGTTGGGCACCAGACTGCCGCCGACGAACGCGCTGTCGGCCAATGCGTAGAGAAACAGCAGCTCACCCATGGTGTCGCCGAGCAGCACCGAAGTCTGCGCATCGACGCTCGCGCCAGTGGAACGACGCACCGTGGCAAAACCTTCACGCTGGCACAACTCGAACACCGAGTTGAAACGCTCCGGATGGCGCGGCACCAGAATCAGCAGCGCATCGGGATGGTTGGCCAGCAAACGACGGTGAGCGCTCAGCACCACTTCGTCTTCGCCTTCATGGGTGCTGGCGGCGATCCACACCGGACGCTCCAGCGCCTGCCATTGGCCGCGCAATTCATGGGCACGTTGCAGCAGTTGCGGGTCGATGGTCAGGTCGAACTTGATCGAGCCGGTGACTTCGACTGTCTCCGGGCGCGCACCGAGATCGCGAAAGCGCTGTGCTTCGGCCTCGGTCTGCACGGCGAACAGGCTCATTTCGGCGAGCATCGGCGCGGTCAGTTTGCTGAACCGGCCATAGCCCTTGGCCGAACGCTCGGACAGCCGCCCGTTGGCCAACGCCACCGGAATCCCGCGCTTGGCGCACTGGTGGATGTGGTTCGGCCAGAGTTCGGTTTCCATGATCACTGCCAGTTTCGGCTGCACGCGATCCAGAAAACGCGCCGCCGCGCAGGGCAAATCGTAAGGCAGGTAGCAATGCTGGATGCGCGGCTCGTTGGCGAACATCGCCAGGATGCGTTCCGAACCGGTCGGCGTCATGCAAGTCACGGTGATCGGCAGCTGTGGATAACGTTGCAGCAGTGCACGAATCATCGGCGCGGCGGCGATGCTTTCGCCCACCGACACGGCGTGAACCCAGATGCCGCCCGGTTGCAGGGCCGGCATGCCACAGGAGAAACGTTCGCCAATCCGCTCGGCATACGCCGGCGCCTTGCGCGAACGCAGCCACAGCCGAATCGCCACCAATGGCAGCCCCAGGTAAAACAGCGCGGTGTAGAGAGTTCTATTCATGGCGGCGGAGTTTATCGGCTTTTGCCGCCGATCGCCCGCAGGTGTATGGCAAATCGCTCCGCCAGCCAGCGAGCGGCCGGGCCAAGCGGTTCGTCGCGGCGCCAGACCAGTTCCACCACCAGCGCCGGCGGCGTCCATTCGCTGTCGAGCTCCACCATCAGCCCCTGATACGCCGAGTACTGCACCACGTGACGCGGCAGCCAGGCCCAGCCGAGATCGCGCACCAGCCATTCGGCCATCACATAGAAGCTGTCAGCGCGCCACACCTGCGGACTGGCCGGTTCGTTGCCGGGATAAATGCTGGTCTGGGTCGACATCAACAACTGCCGATGCTGAGCCAGTTGCTGGCAGGTGACGTAAGCCTGCGATGCCAAGGGATGGTTGACGCCGCAGACTGTGACCATTTCCACACTGCCCAGCACCCGGCGCTCCAGCGCTTCAGGGATTTCATCGTGATAGAACAACAACCCGAGATCGGCCCGGCGCTCCACTAGCTTGCGCGAAACCTCGCCCTGGGCGGCGCTGGTCAACTGGACTTCAAGACTGGGAAACTGCTCGGCCAGGGCGCCGAAACTTTCCACCAGCGCCTGATAGGGCATCGCCTCGTCCTGGGCCACCCGCAATTGCGCTTCCTGCCCGCGCATCATGGCCACGGCCCGGCCGTTCAGGCGCTCGCATTGGCGCAACACTTCCCGCGCCTCTTCCAGCAACGCCTCCCCCGCTTCGGTAAGACTCGGCTGGCGGCCGCTGCTACGCTCGAACAGACTCACGCCGAGATCGTCCTCGAGCACGGCAATCGCGCTGCTGATCGCCGACTGTGCCTTGCGTTGCTGCCGCGCCACGGCGGAGAACGAACGCTGTTCGGCCACCTCGACGAACACCCGCAATTGCTCCAGATTCCACTGCATGCTCATCGGCCAACCCATCTTGTAAACAGATAGGTAATGACTTTACCCCATCTGGGGAGTCACTAGAATGCCGCCTCAGAAAGCAACGCTTCACACGAGGATTTGAACATGAACGCTTACGTCTACCTGGCCATCGCCATCTGTGCCGAAGTGATCGCGACCGTCTCGATGAAAGCCGTCAAAGGCTTCAGCACGCCATTGCCACTGCTGCTGGTCGTCGTCGGTTATGGCATCGCGTTCTGGATGCTGACCCTGGTGGTGCGCAGCGTACCGGTGGGCGTGGCCTACGCGGTGTGGGCCGGCATGGGCATCGTGATGGTCAGCGTCGCGGCGCTGTTCATTTATGGGCAGAAGCTGGATATCCCGGCGATGCTCGGGATGGCGCTGATCGTGCTCGGCGTGGTGGTGATTCAGCTGTTCTCGAAAACCGCCGGCCATTGATCCTGACCTGAGCCCTTGCAGGCAATCACGCCGGCAAAGGCTCATGCCCTCCCTCTGTTGATCATCGACAAATTCCCTTTTCCCCGAGTCTGTATACTGCGCCCTCGTCTTGAACACTGAGGTCGTTGCATGCCATCTCCAATTTCCACCGACGTGCTGATTGTCGGCGCGGGTGTCGCCGGTCTCTGGCTGAACGCGCGCCTGCGTCGCCAGGGTTTCTCGACCGTGCTGGTGGAAAGCGCCAGCCTCGGCGGCGGGCAGAGTGTGAAGTCACAGGGCATCATTCACGGCGGCGCCAAGTACGCGCTGCACGGTGCGTTGACCGGCGCCTCGGAAGCCATCGCCGACATGCCGCGCCGCTGGCGTGAGGCCCTGGCCGGCAACGGCGAACTGGACCTGACCGGCGTGCGCCTGCTGTCCGAAGCCCATTACCTGTGGTCGCCGGGCACCCTCGCCGGCAACCTCACCAGTTTCTTCGCCAGTAAAGCGGTGCGTGGCCGGGTCGATCAGGTCAAGGGCGATCAACTGCCGCTGGCGTTGCAAGACAAGCGCTTCAAAGGCAAGGTCTACCGCCTCGCCGAACTGGTGATCGATGTACCGAGCCTGATCCAGCGTCTGGCCGACCTGTCGGGCGACGGTCTGCTCGCCGGCCAGAACATCGAGCCGTTGCTGGAAAGCGGCGTGCTGGTTGGCCTGAAAGTCGATGGCCGTGAGATCCGTGCCCAGCGCATCGTGCTCAGCGCCGGCGCCGGCACTGCCGATCTGCTGACCGCTTTGGGCCTGACTCATCCGGCCATGCAACGGCGGCCGCTGCACATGATCATCGCCAAGGGTCCGGGCCTGAAGCCGCTGTACGCGCACTGCCTCGGTGGCGGCACCAAGCCGCGCATCACCGTGACCACCCACCCGGCCGCTGACGGCCAGTGGGTCTGGTATCTGGGTGGTGACATCGCCGAATCCGAAGGCGTGGCCCGTGAGCCGGCCGAACAGATCGCCACCGCCCAGAAAGAACTTGGCCAGTTGTTGCCATGGATCGACCTGAGCACCGTGCAATGGGCGACCCTGCGCGTCGATCGCGCCGAACCGCTGCAAACCGGCCTGACCCGCCCGGACAACGCCTTCCTCGCCGAAGACGGTCGCCTGCTGGTGGGTTGGCCAACCAAGCTCGCCCTGGCGCCGGACTTCGCTGACCGAGTGATTGCCTCCCTGGAACGCGACGGTATCCAGCCGAGCCATCCTGGTCCGCTGCCCGAGCTGCCAAAACCACCGATGGGCGTTCCCGCCTGGGAGCAATTGCTGCCATGAGCCTGCCGACCCTGCACGATCTGCATCGCCCACTGGGCAGCACCGGCCTGCTGGTTTCGCCGCTGGGCCTGGGCACCGTCAAACTCGGCCGCGACCAGGGCGTGAAATACCCCAACGGCTTCCAGATCCCCGACGATGACGCTGCGCGCATGTTGCTCAAACAGGCGCGGGAGCTGGGCATCAACCTGATCGACACCGCCCCGGCCTATGGCCGCAGCGAAGAACGCCTCGGCCCACTGCTGCGTGGCCAGCGTCAGGACTGGGTGATCGTCAGCAAGGTCGGCGAAGAATTCGTCGACGGCCAGTCGACCCACGATTTCAGCGCCGCTCACACCCGGATGTCGGTGGAGCGCAGTCTGCAACGTCTTGAAACCGATTTTATCGACCTGGTGCTGGTGCACTCCGATGGCAACGATCTGGCGATCCTCAACGACAGCGAAGTCTACGCAACCCTCGCGGCGCTGAAGGCCGAGGGCAAGATTCGCGGCTTCGGTTTTTCCGGCAAAACCGTCGACGGTGGCCTCAAAGCACTGGAGCAAGGCGACTGCGCGATGGTCACCTACAATCTGAACGAACAAAACGAGAAGGCGGTCATTGACTATGCTGCTGCCCACGGCAAAGCCATTCTGGTGAAGAAGGCGCTGGCCAGTGGTCATGTGTGCCTGAGTCCCGGCGTGGATCCGGTGCGCGCCAGCTTCGAGTTGCTGTTCGCCCAGCCCGGCGTGGCCAGTGCCATCGTCGGGACGATCAATCCGCTGCACCTCGCCCACAACGTTGCGACCGTTGCCCAGGTCCTTCGTGGTCACTGACGCCGCCTCGCGGCCTTAAGCAGGAGCCGACATGCCGCGTACGCTCATCAGAAAGAACCCGAGCAACTTCAAGACGCTGCCGCTGTTCGTCGAAGCCACGCCGGAAGGCCTGACCTACCAGAGCGTCGGCATGCCGCTGAATTTCGCCCAGACCCTGCAGCGGCGCAAACCGGTCAGCGTGGCCGACGCCGAGCGCTTTGCGCTGGAGCTGGCCAACCTAGGCGTTTCGGTGCGTCTGACCCTGCACTGGCAGAATCGCGATTACTGGGTGCTGGTGCGCCAGCGGCGGCAGGATCGCGGCGACGTCGTGCTCAAGCTGATTTCCGGCTACGTGCCAGCCCATGAACTGAACATTCCGCTGCACACGGCGATCCAGGAGATCGCCGAAGAATGCCTGCTGGAAACCCCGGAAGGCTGGCTCGGCGGGCGCTTCAACGACACGTGGCTGCCAGCGCCGTACGCATCGGCACTGCATTATCGCGAGGCCCTGCCCTTTCGCCTGACGCCGCTGTCCGGCTCGGCCCGGCCGGTGCGCTGCGCCAATCTGCAACTGCTCGAACGGCCACGGGCCTACGTGCATTTGCCGACCGCGTCCCTGCAACTGATCTATGACCTGCGCCTCGACGTGCCCAAGGAAGCCAAAAACCTCAGCCTGTTTCATGTCGATGAACGGCTGGAAGGCGATCAACTGGTCGCCCGGCTCGACCGCAAACGTCCCGATCTGTATTTGATGCCGTTGCAGGACGGTGAGCCGCTGCCTGAGCTGTACACGCTGAAGAAAGGTCAGTTGTACCCGGCCGGCACTCGCGGTCTGTACCTGGCGGAAAGCTTCGCCAGACAGGACGGCTGGCTGGTGCGCGATGAGCGGATTCGCTGGAAGGACTGGCTGCGCCAGCAGGGTCTGACGCCGCCGCCCAGGGACACGGGGCTGGCACGGTTGCGCGGCAAGGCCAAACAACTGCTGAAGAAGATCGTGCCGCGCAAGAAAGTGAATTCCTGAACGGCAAAAGACCGCGCCTGCGAGTGACTCCGGAGAGTCATCGCAGACGCGGTCTTTATGTTTGCATCACTCCGACTTGCGGATCTTTTCCACAATCGCCGTGGTCGAGCTGTTCTCCACAAGCCCCAGCACTTTGACGGCGCCGCCGTAGGCTTTGACGATATCAGCGCCGACAACCTGGTCGATGCCGTAATCGCCACCCTTCACCAGCACGTCCGGCTTGACCTCGCGCAGCAGGTTTTCCGGGGTGCCTTCGGCAAAGCTGATGACCCAGTCCACCGCACCGAGACCGGCGAGAACCGCCATGCGCCGGTCGACGCTGTTGATCGGCCGGCCCGGCCCTTTCAGGCGGCTGACCGAGGCGTCGTCGTTGATCGCGACGATCAGGCGATCGCCCTGGGCTCGCGCCTGCTCGAGGTAGGTCACGTGGCCGGCGTGCAGGATGTCGAAGCAGCCGTTGGTGAACACGATCTTCTCATTGTGCGCACGGGCATCGGCGACTGCCAGCAGCAGTTGCTCCAGCCCCAGCACGCCACGCTCGGAACCTTCTTCACGCTGAATGGCGCGACGCAGTTCCGGGGCGCTGATCGCCGCGGTACCCAACTTGCCGACCACGATGCCCGCCGCCAAGTTGGCCAGCGCCACCGCGTGCGGCAATTCTTCACCGGCAGCAATCGCGGCTGCCAGGGTGGAAATCACCGTGTCGCCGGCACCGGTCACGTCGAACACTTCACGGGCCCGCGCAGGCAAATGCAGCGCCGGATGATCCGGACGCAGCAGGGTCATGCCGTGTTCGCCACGGGTCACCAGCAGTGCGCCGAGATCCAGGTCGTGCATCAGCGTCGCGCCCTTGGTCACCAGCTCGTGCTCATCGGCGCAACCGCCGACGATGGCTTCGAACTCGCTGAGGTTCGGGGTGATCAGGCTGGCACCACGGTAGATCGAGAAATCCTTGCCCTTCGGGTCGGCCAGCACCGGAATGCCTTTGGCACGGGCGGCCTGGATCAAGGCCTGATGGTTTTTCAGGGCGCCTTTGCCGTAGTCGGACAGCACCAGCACCTTGATGCCTTCGAGCAGGTCGTCGACCTGCGCGCCAAGGGCCAGTGCATCGGTGGCGAACGGTTCTTCGAAGTCGATACGCAGCAATTGCTGGTGCCGGCTCATGACCCGCAGCTTGACGATGGTCGGCTGGTGCGCGATGCGCTGGAACAAGGCTCGTACGCCCGCACCCTTGAGGCTGTTGCTCAGGCTGTCGGCGGCTTCGTCGTCACCAGTCACACCGACCAGCGACGCCGGCGCACCCAGCGCGGCAATGTTCAAGGCAACGTTGGCGGCACCGCCCGGGCGGTCTTCGATTTGCTCGACTTTAACGACAGGAACCGGCGCCTCAGGGGAAATCCGTGAGGTACCACCATGCCAATAACGGTCGAGCATGACATCGCCGACCACCAAGACAGGGGCTTGATCGAATCGCGGCATGGACAACTTCATGGAGCAACCCACATACAAAATGAACAGGGGCGCGATATTAACACAGGGTTGGCGAAGGCTTGTGCGGTGGCTGCAACAGGATGAAACAGCTGGCTTTTTTGCTCATTTTTCAAGCAGCAAAGCCGCCAGCCGTTCGCAGGCCTCGCTTGGCTCGATCTCTTCCGTGTCGATACGGAATTCCGCCGCCAGCGGAGCCTCGTAAGGACTGTCGATGCCCGTGAAATGCTGGATACGACCCTGACGCACCGCCTGATACAAACCTTTCGGATCACGGCGCTCGCACACCGTGAGCGAAGTGCTCACATGCACTTCGACGAAGTCGCCCTCGGCAAACAGTCGCCGCGCAGCATCCCGTTCGGCTCGAAACGGGGAAATCGCCGCAACGATGACGATCAGCCCGGCATCGACCATCAGCCGGGCGACTTCGGCCATGCGCCGGATGTTTTCCCGGCGACCGGCATCGTCCATACCCAGGTCCCGGCACAGGCCATTGCGCACGTTGTCGCCATCGAGCAGAAAGGTGTGCCGCCCGAATTGATGCAGGTGCAGCTCCAGCGAATTGGCCAGGGTCGACTTGCCGGCGCCGGATAATCCGGTCAGCCACAGGCAACGCGGCCGCTGCCCGTTGAGCGCGGCCCGGGCCTGGCGCGGCAGCGCCAGGTTATAGGGGCTGATGGCGGGCGTTGTCGCCAGACTGTGCAGCGCCTCATTCATAACCGAGCAACTCGTAGTCGCGCTGATAGGCCCGACGCACCAGCCGACGGGTTCGCGCCGAGCAGAACTCCCGCGCCTTCAGTGGTTGACGTTGCCGCGAGCTGTTGACGTGCGGCAACTGACACACCATCCCCAAGCGGTCACAGACCTGTTTGAAATCCTGTTCCAGATGTTCCTGGTAACCGATGAAATCCAGAGCCAGATGCCCCAGCGAGTCGGTGAGAAAGTCGGTCTGTGCGGCAAAGTGCAGCTGCCGCGAGATCGTCTCCGGATGCAGCCAGCGTGCGACAAAATCGTCGAAATCCCGATATTGTCGAACCATCTGCTGAGCGGCGTGATCACGCCCGCTCAAGGTGTTGCCATGCAAAAAGGCGTACGCCGAATAGGCGCGCTCCAGCGGGTCGCGCACAAAGGCGAATTTGTAGGCGGCGGCATATTGCTCGGGAAATTGCTCTTCGTACCAGTACAACGGCAAGTGTCCGGGACGCCAGCCGTCGAACATCGCCGCACACAAGCTGCTTCCGGCGCATTTGGGTACGTGGATAAACAGACAGTCGCGCTGCTCGAAGGCGGCAGGAAAGGCCAGACTGGCCGACATCGATTTGTTCACCACTTGCCGGTCAACCACCGACAGACGCCCCAGCAAAAAGGCCCGCTGCGGCTTGGGCAGCAATTTCCAGAGATAACGTTGCAGCATGCCAGCACCCGCGCGAAGAGGATGGCCCCTTCGATTGAAGTCAGAGTTCGTTCAGGAACCTTAACAAGCGCGATGCCGGGTTTTATGCCGGTTTGGTCAAGAAGGGTAAAGGTCTGGATACAAATCGCCGGGCGCATTGCGCGCCCGGCGTTTTCGTGGCGGGATCAGGCGATGTCTTCCGCCGGGGCATCGAGGCCCATGGCATTGAGACGCGCGTAGTAGCCGTTCTGTGCCAGCAAGTCGTCGTGGGTGCCGCGCTCGACGATCCGGCCCTGGTCCATGACCAGAATCAGGTCGGCCTTCTCGATGGTCGACAGCCGGTGAGCGATCACCAGCGTGGTGCGGCCCTTCATCACTTGATCCAGGGCGGCCTGAATGTGCCGTTCGGATTCGGTGTCGAGTGCCGAGGTAGCCTCGTCGAGAATCAGCAGCGGCGCGTTCTTGAGCAGGGCGCGGGCAATTGCCAGACGCTGGCGCTGACCGCCGGAGAGCAGCACGCCGTTTTCGCCGACCTGGGTGTCCAGGCCTTCAGGCAGTTGCGCGATGAAGTCCATCGCATAAGCATCACGCGCGGCCTTCTCGATGTCTTCGCGCGGCGCCCCGGCCAGATCGCCATAAGCGATGTTGTTGGCCACGGTGTCGCTGAACAGCGTGACGTGCTGGGTCACCTGGGCAATGTGGCGGCGCAGGTTGAGCAGCTTGTATTGCTCCACTTCCACGCCGTCGATCAGGATCTCGCCCTTGTCGTGGTGATAGAAGCGCGGAATCAGGTTGGCCAGGGTCGACTTGCCGCTGCCAGAACGCCCCACCAGCGCCACCATCTGCCCCGGCTCGACCGAGAAGCTGATGTCGTCGAGCACCTGACGCTCGGTGCCCGGGTAGGTGAAGCTCAGGTTGCGCACATCGAGGCGACCGCTGACCGAATCGCGCTCGACCGTGCCGGTATCGACTTCGGGCTCGACGTCCAGTTGCTCGAAAATGCTTTCGGCACCGGCCACGCCCTTCTGGATGGTCGAACTGACTTCGGACAGCTGGCGGATCGGCTTGGGCAGCAGACCCGCCAGCGTGATGTAGGCCACCATGTCACCGGCCGACGCATCGCCGCGAAGGTACAGCACGAGGAACATCAGGATCGCCATGGCGCTGTAGATCACCAGCTGCAGCAGCGGCGTGTAGATGGCCCCGGTGCGGGTCATGCGCAACTGCTTGTCGGTATTGCCCTGGCTGGCATCGAGAAAGCGTTTTTCCTCGTAGGCTTCGCCACCGAAGCTGCGCACCACGCGATAGCCCTGGATGGTTTCCGAGGCGACGTGGGTCACGTCGCCCATGGCCAGCTGGATTTTCTTGCTCTGCTTGCGGAATTTCTTGCTGGCAGTGCGCACCATCACGGCGATCAGCGGCAGGATCGCAACCATCACCAGCGTCAGCTTCCAGTTCATGAACAGCAGGGAGGCGAACAGGAAGATCACCGTCATGCCTTCACGGATTACGACCTTGATCGCATCTGTTGCCGCCCCCGTGACCATCGTCACGTTGAAGGTGATACGCGAAATCAGATGTCCGGAGTTATGCTTGTCGAAATACCGGTTGGGCAGGACCAGCAGGTTGTTGAAGAGCTGAACCCGCAGGTCATGCACCAGGCCCAGGGAAACCTTGGCCAGGAAATAGTTGCCCAGATAAGATCCCAGCCCCTGCCACGCGGCGATCAGGATGATCAGCAACGGTACGGCCTGCAGCAGTTGCAGGTCGCGCAGGTAAGGCACGGTGGGAAACAGCACTGCCTCGGGATTGGACAGACCGTCGACAAAGTACTTGAGGATGTAGCCGAGCATCGGCTGGGTCGAGGCAAAAATCAGAAAACCGACGATGCTGATCAGGAACAGACTGATGTACGGCCGGACATAGCCGAGCAGGCGGAAGTAGATTTTCAAGCTCGAAGGGCTTGCGGCGGGACTGGAGTCGGTCATATCACGCGAAAGTCGATAAAAAGGACGCTGACTTTAGCACAGCTTCTTCAGGGTTCTGGCAATCGGCCAAAGGCTGTTATTGTTAGGCGTCTTTTTCAGCGTCAAATAGCCATCATCCAAATGGCCGATCAACCTCAGGATTGAAACACACAGCATGCAATTCAGCGGCTTCAGCAGTACGTCCAGTCGAATTTTCGATTTCATCAGCCTGTGGATTCTTCCCGTCGGCTACTTCCTGCTCTTGTGCGCGCTGTTCTTCCTGCCGGGCCGCAGCCTTCATCACAAGCTGTTTTACGGCCTGTTCAGCATTCCGACGCTGATCGCCCTGTGCCTGCGCCCGCGTGAACTCAAGGAAATGCTGCGTGAACCGGTGTTCATCGCACTGCTGCTGTTTGCCGGCTGGGCGTTACTCAGTCTTTGCTGGGGTCCGCAGGATGAACCGATAGGCGGCATGTTCAAACCTCCGTTGCATACCCTGATGCTGTTCGCCGGGTGTTTTCTGCTGGTCCGCTACCGCAGCGACATCCTGACCCCGTTGCTGTTCGCCGCCGCACTGGTGGCCCTGATCGCAACGATCGCCTTCCTGATCCCGTTCATGCTCCACTTCGAACCCGGCGCGCGCCTGATCGGCGGCGGCGCGTTCGACAACCCGCTGCTCAGCTCCCATCTGTTCGGATTTTTCTGCGCCTACTGGCTCAGTCTGAGCATGACCTGCAAGAATCGCCGGCTGTACTGGCTCAGCATCCCTGCGATGCTGATCATGTTCATGGCCGTGATCGGAACCGGTTCCCGCACCCCGCTGGTGGCGCTGACCATGGCCGCATTGTGGCTCAGCCTGATTTGCTGGAACCGTCGCTCACTGGTGCTGCTGGGCACACTCGCGATTGGTGGCGCAACGGTGGTGGTGCTGTTCTCGAAAATGATCATCGAACGCGGTGACTCCTATCGTTTCGAGATCTGGCAGCAAGCCCTGGAAAAAATCGCCGAGCATCCGTGGATCGGCCACGGTTACAACGCGGTTCTGGCGATTGACCCAGGCGTCGGTTACAACTTCCAGGAACCGCACAGCTTTGCGCTGGGAGTGCTTTATTACGTCGGCATCCTCGGCATGCTGCCCTGGCTGTTTTTCCAGGCCTGGGGGCTGCTGAGCAGCTGGCGTCAGCGCGTGCAGCCATTGCTGATCATCGCCTCGACCTGGCTGGTGTTCGGCATCGGTGCCGGGCTGACCGAAGGCGGCGGAATCATTTCCCGCCCCAAGGAACACTGGTTCCTGCTGTGGATTCCTTTGGCGCTGATTGCGGCCCTGAGCATCAATCAACGTGCCCGACGGCTTTTGGCAATGCCGGTACAAAAGCTGTCGGCAACCGCTCTGCAACAGCTGAGCAGCGACGCCCAGGTCATCGAGGAAGATGGATTGGGGCCCAAGGTCCTGCGCCTGTCCGATGGCAGTTTCCTCAAACTGTTTCGCCGTCGCCGCTGGTATACATCGGGCAGCTTCAACCCGTATTCCGAGCGGTTTGCCGTCAACAGCGAACAGCTGCGCCGGATGGGCATTCCCACGCCACAGGTGCTCAACCTCTATCGCCTCGACGACGGCAGCAGCGCCGTGCATTACACGCCGCTGCCGGGCCACACCCTGCGCCAGGTGCTGCAGGGGATCACCGCGCCTGCAGTGCGTCATGCGCTGGTGGAGCGTTTCGGCAAATTCATGGCCAGCCTGCATGAGCAAGGCGTGTATTTCCGCTCGCTGCATCTGGGCAATGTGCTGGTGCTGGAAGACGGAGAGTTCGGGCTGATCGATCTGGCCGACCTGCGGATCTACCCTTCCCCCCTCAGCCTGTCACTGCGCCAGCGTAATCTGCGCCACATGCAACGCTACACCGTCGACAGACGCTGGCTGTTCGAGGATCACCTCGAGGCACTGCTCCAGGGATACGCCGTAACGGCGTCGAAATCCGCCGTAGACAATCTGCACAGGCAAGTGCTGGCCGGCAACACGCCGGCTAGGGTTCATTGATGATTCAGACCAGTCCGTTCATTGCGCCGGCCGCCTATCTGCTGGCCATCGTATCCGCCGCTTTACTGCTGCGGGCCGTACCGAAGATCGCACGCCATCTGCAGCATTCGGGCGAAAGCCGCTATGCCAGCATCGACGGCCTGCGCGGCTATCTGGCATTCGGTGTATTCGTGCATCACTCGGTCATCACCTGGATCTTTCTGCGCACGGGCGTGTTCGAATTTCCACCGAGCAACTTCTACTCGATGCTTGGCCAGGGCAGTGTGGCGCTGTTCTTCATGATTACCGGCTTCCTGTTCTGGAGCCGTCTGCTGACCCAGGGCCGTCAGCACGACTGGCTGGCCTTCGGCGTTTCTCGGGTGTTCCGGTTGTATCCGCTGTACCTGCCATTGATGCTGGCGGTGTTCGTGACCGTGTTCTACCTGCAGGACTGGCAACTGAAGGAACCGGTGTCACAACTGCTCAAACAGAGCCTGTTGTGGCTGACGTTCGATCGCCCGGACGTCAACCAGTATCCGCAAACCGGCATGCTGATCTCCAACGTCACCTGGACGCTGGCCTATGAAGTGTTTTTCTATCTGGCGCTGCCACTGGCGGCCCTGGTATTCGTCTACCGCAGCAACTGGCGACAGGTCGTGCTGTGCCTGATCGGGATTTACGCGCTGTACCAGCTGGTCGGTTGGGAGCATTCGCTGAAGAAACATTTTCTGGCCAGCTTTCTCGGCGGGATCACCGCCGCCTATTGGGTTCGACGCCCGCAGCTGGTGGCCTGGAGCCGCACGACACTGGCCAGCATCATCGCCCTGGCGGCTCTGGCACTGGCCTTCACCGCGTTCAACCGGGCCTTCAAGACCGCACCGCTGTTTCTGCTGTCGCTGTTTTTCGTGATCGTGGCTTCGGGCAACACCCTGTTCGGCGCCTTGAAACCGCGCAGCATCCGCTGGCTGGGGGAGATCAGCTACAGCACTTATCTGCTCCATGGTTTCGTGCTCTGGCTGATGGTTCAGCGCCTGCCGCTGTTGCTGCACCTCGATGCCCGTGAGACCTGGGTTTACCTGCCGTTGATGGCAGCCTGCACCTGTCTGCTGATACTGATCAGCAGCGCAACGTTCCTTTACATCGAGCAGCCAGGCATGAACGCGGGCAAGAAAGTGGTGCAGTGGATTCGCCAGCGTCAGAAGGGCAGCAAGCACCTGTCGGAAAAAGTCGCTCGCTGAGTGCGAGCGACAACGACCTCAATCTTTTTCCAGCGGCGAAAACAGCAACCGGCCCAACCCGCGCCAGGTCTTCTTGTTCCAGGCCTTGAACGGGATTTGCGCCAGCAGTTCCCGCGCCAGTTTGCGGTCGCGGTTGGCAGTCTTCAGGAACATCGAGTTGAGCGACTTGTAGCGCACTTCGTCGTACAGCGGATGATCGCTGAACAACGCGTAGGTACGCAGGATGTTCTCGATCATGAAACGGTGATTCTTGTAGGAGTTGGTGGCGTGCTTGCGATAGCGCGCCATCACCACGTTCAGACCATCGATGAAGTAACCGGCGCGGGTGATTTTCAGCTCGATGTACAGATCTTCAAGACGAATCGTCGGGTCGAACCCGCCCACCTTGTCCAGTGCCTCACGGCGGATCATCAGGGTCGGCGCCGGCGGATACGGCTTGCGCTCCAGGAACATGTCATCAAAATCCAGGCGCCGGAACGGCACGTCCCGGCGCTGACGCTTTTCCGGATAGAGATTGCCGTCAGCGTCCATCAATTCGATGTTGCCGGCGCAGATACCCACTTCCGGTTTGCCGTCCATATAAGCGACCTGGGTGTCGATCCGGTCCGGGTACATGATGTCGTCGGAACCGAACGGCACGATCAGGCTGCCCTTGGCCCGAGCGATCGCGCCGTTGAGCGTATTGGTCAGGCCCTGGTTCTGCTGCACCCGGAAATCGAAGCCGTATTGGGCCTGCAGGGCATTGATGCGCTCGACACTGTCATCTTTCGATCCGTCGTCGACGACCAGCAGCTCGATGTTCTTGTAGCTCTGGTTGATGACGCTGAGGATGCTCTCCTCGATGTACGGTCCGTGGTTGTAGGACGCAATGATGACGGTAACGAGAGGTTGCTCAGCGCTCGTGGCTGCTGAATCGCTCATGGCTGTTCCTTGCGGGCCTGTTCCAGGCCGGAGTCGATCAGGTTCAGGTATTCCTGGCGGAAGACCTCGATGTCGTGCTGTTCCTGCAAATAGCGGTAGGCCTGCTCGCCCTTGGCCTTGAGCTCGTCATCCGACAGCGCGAGGTAGCTGTCCAGCGCCGCGACCAGGCTCGGTACGTCCTTGGGCGTGATCGACAAACCACCGGCACCTTCGATCAGCGGCAACATGGCCGGCACGTTCGAGGCGATCACCGGCAGGTGCCCGCTCATGCCTTCCAGCAAGGCCAGGCCCAGGCCTTCGGCCAGCGACGGCATGGTCCAGATATCGAACGCACGCACGTATTGCAGGGCGTTTTCCTTGAAGCCCAGCAGGTGTGCGCGACCGCTCAGGCCCAACTGTTCGATCTCGGCGGCGAGCGGCGCCTGCAGGCGTCCGGCACCGATGATTGCCAGTTGAGCGTTCGGGTATTTGTCTTTGAGTTGGGCGAAAGCCTGCAACAGATAAGTGTGGCCCTTGACCGACACCAGTCGCCCCAGCGCACCGATCAGGCGCACATTCGGATCGATACCCAACAACTCGCGCGCGCGTTCGCGGCTGTGCTGCAAGCCCTCGGCCTGTTCGATGTCGATGGCGTTGGTGATTGCGTACGTGTTCTGGTCAGTGAAACCGCAATCGCAATCCAGCAGATACTGCTTAACCGCCGGCGAAACGCCGACGAAACGCCAGTGCCGGTCGATCAGGCGCTGAGTCTGGCGACGACGGTAGAAGCGGTCGTACTCGCCGAAGCCGTGGGAAATACCGATGCACAACGGCACCTTCAACCAGCGGTTGAGCGTCAGCATCATGTTCACCGGTTTGAAGCGGTTGCAGATCACCACGTCGAACTTTTCCCGGCGGCAGAACTTGTACAGCTGCCACATCGCCCGCAGGCGCATGCCTTTGAGGGACTTGTCGGAAAACTCGAAATACACCGAACGGTCGGCACGGCTGACCGCCTCGCCCGGTCCGGGTTTACCGCGCAGGAAGGCGGCGGTCACTTCGTAACGATCGGTCGGCAGCGCCTTGACGATTTGCTCGGCAAGGTCGGCGAAATCATGGGATTTGACGTTGTAATCGGGCTGCAGCTGCAGCACCTTTGCGCGTTGACTCATACCTCTCCCCGGTGCGATCCCGTCGCGCCTGTTTCGCTCTGCTTCAGTACCCAGAACAACTCCTGGCGTCTGACCGCTTTGCGGAAAAATTCGTTCTCGCCGTATACCGATGGACGCCGACCAGCCAGCAGTCGCTGAAACAGCCGGCGCAGGCGACGCTTGAACGGCGCCGGTGGCTGCAGGTCATGCATCATGCCCAGCGCCATGGCCTTGTCGCGTTGCAATTGGATCGACAGCGGCAGGCACAGCGGCTGCATCGCGTGGGTCGCATCGAACGTCGGCGGCAAGGCGATGCCCTGCCCGCTGTCACCCATCGGCCAACGGTCGTTGTCGTGCAAGTGGTTGGCGTAACCGAGCAGCGTCGGTTGGTAATCGAGACCGCGCAAGGCTTCCAGCACCGCCTCTTGGGCGCAGATATGGTCGGGATGCGGATCCAGCGTCGGGTGCGGCAACACGATCACATCCGGGCGCGCACGCAACAGCACATCACGCAGGTCGGCCAGCAGATTGTTCCAGGTCGGCGCGCCGTCGGCATCGCCGGGCAAGGCAAACGGATTCAGCTGACGGAACAGGCGTGTGTCGCTCAGATCGGCTTCCCGCGAGCCAACGGGTTGATTCGGCGCAGCCTGCATCGCCGCCAGTTGCAGGCAGAAATACCCGAGCTGCACGCAATGCTCCTGCGGTACGCCGGCCCAGCGCGGTACGGCAAGACTGTCCCAGGCACGCAGACGCCCCTTGAGACGCGCCGCTTCGACCTTGTTCAGGCCCATCTGTTGATAGTGTTCGGCTTCGATCTCGCCGGCGGTCAGGGTCACGATCCAGGCTTCTTTGGCCTGGCTGTACAGTCCGTAGGCGGCCAGTTCGGCATCGTCGGCGTGAGGGGCGATGACCATCACCCGCTGCTGACGGTAGTCCGGTTGTTCCAGCGCCCACAGCACTGGCTCGCCGGACACCCGGCAAAAGCGCCCGCGCAGACGCAACTGGCCTTGCGACAAGGCCTGCGCCTGGCCGCTGAGGTTCAGATAACGCAGGCCGTTCACGCCACGCTCGAACGTCTGCGCGTCGGGATGGGTGCCGCCGGCCAACTCGACCCGAGGGTCGAAGAAGCGTCCCAGAAAGCTGCTTTTGACCTTCACGGCGAGGATCAGTGTGGCGTCGTCCACCAGCATCACGCCCTCGTCGAGGCGCAATTGCTCGCCGTTCAAATGCACTTTTGGCTGCGGTGTGAACGGAGGAAAGCTGTATTGGTAATCGTCTTTCGGCGAATAGAACAGGTGATCGGCGAACCACGCTTCGTGGGCAATCCAGCCGACCACCGCCAGCACCAGCGGCAACCACCAGGCCACCAGCACGCCTAGGGCAATCAACACGAGCAGTGCGATCAACAGGCTGATGCGCTTATTGCGCCGGTGACGCTTGAGCAGTTGCTGTTTGCGGCTCATGGGCTGACTCATACGGTGAAGACCGGCACAGGATTGCACCAGCGATCCTTGTATTCACGGTCGGCGCGACCGAAGGAAAAGCGCAGCGGCTTGTCCAGTGCCCGCGCGTGCTCCCAGGCAGATTGCGTATTGAGGAAACTCAGGACGCTGCCGGGGCTGAATTCACGGGTTTCAGGGTCGACGCCGCCGTTGATGTACTCGACGCTGATCCACTCCGGCGCTTCGACGCGATACACCAGTTGAATGGCGATCGGCGCGTCGTTGAGGAAGATCACCGAGCCGATCAACAGCTCGCGCAACAGTTCGATGACTTCAGCCATGCGTGCTGCGCCAGTGGCCGGGAAACCCCAGCGGCGCTGGAACAGATCGCAATAAATGGCTGCAAGTTCGGCACTGGAAAAATCGCTGACCGGCCGCACCACCCCGCCTGCCTCTTCCAGCAGGCGCAGTTCGCGACGCTGGTTGTAACGAAACTTCTTCGACAGTTCTTCCGGAGTGCGGGCCATGGCCAGTTGCTCGGTCTGCAACTTGAGGCCGCTGAAGCGGTTTTCGTTGAGCGCCGACAGGTAGCGCCCGCGATGACGCAGCGGGGCCTGGGCATCGGCGGCGGCCGGCAGGATCAGCTCGGCGTTGCCGAGGTCGAACAGGCCTTTCTTGCCGTTGCGCTTGAGCACGTCCTTGGACAAGGCCAGGTCGCGGCCCCAGGTCGGGATCGCGGCTTTGACTTCGCCCTGCTGCTCCCAGGCCAGATAACGCACCGGGATACCGGCCAGATCCGCCAGGCGCTCGACGACCATGGGATGAGTCGCGACGCTACCGCCAAAACGCTGCCAGGCCTGTGCATAAGTTGAGGCGTCAACGGGCGACCAGCCACGTTCGCGCCAGCCTTGAAATCGGTTGAGCATCAGCCCCTCGGTGCCAGATCGGTAACTTGCGGCAAATGCCAGAAGGTGTCGCGTACGGCGCGGTCGGAGAAGCGCTCGCGCAGGCGGTCGAACATCATCTCGGCGCACTGACGACGCTGCTGCTCGTCCATGCCGGCCAGATGTTTCAGGCCCTGGGCCAGATGCTCGGCGTCACCCAGCGGAAACAGGATCCCGACGCCTTCGACCACTTCCTTCGCCCCGCCGCACGCCGTGGCCAGCAACGGCACGCCGGCGGCCATGGCCTCCAGCAGCACCATGCCGAACGGTTCGTGGTCGGAACTCAAGGCAAACACATCGAATGCGCGGAAATAATTACGCGCGTCCGGCACCTGGCCGAGGAACAGCACCCGATCTCCAACGCCCAGCTCACGGGCCTGCGCCTTGAGTTCATCCTCGAGACGCCCCTTGCCGAGAATCACCAGTTGGCTGTTGGCCGGCAGACCGGGCAGCGCCGCGGCAAAACCACGCAGCAGCGTGGCCTGATCCTTGTCCGGGTGCAGGCGACCGACGTTGCCGACAATGAACGCATCCGCTGAAAGACCGAGGGTCTCGCGGGCTTCGCGGGCGGACACCTGACTCATCTGCAACGCAGAGACATCGATGCGGTTGTAGAGGGTCTGGATTCGTGTCGCCGGCCATTTCGGCAGGCAGCGGCGCATGTCGTCGCGCACCGCATCGGACACGCCGAGCAGGCTCAGACGCTTGCGGAAAATGTGCGCAAAGAGTTTGCGCGAACCGCGTTTGTAATCGCCAAACGCGTGGTGCACGCCGATCACCGGCAGCGAAGTGCCGAGCAAGGCGATGTAGATCGGCTTGAAGCGATGGGCGATACAGAAACTGAAATTGCGTGAAGCGGCGATCTTGCGCAGATCGCCGATGGCGCCCAGCTTCAGGCCACGAATGGCCTTGGAGCTGTATTCCATGAACAACACTTCATCGGAGGCGCAGGCCGCGGCCACCTCGCTATCGGCAGCCCCGGTCAGAAAGACCGTGGTGACCCGATAACCGGTGCCCGCGAACAGGCTGGCGTACTGCCGCGCGCAGTCGAGGAACGGCCCGTCATAGCCGTGACAGAACTGCAGCACATGGCGTTCAGCCGAGCGTGTCATAAGCGTTTGCGCCTTCTTTGACCACCAGGATGTCTTCCATGATCAGGTACTGCAGATCCGAGCCGAAGAACATGTTCAGGGCGTCGGTCGGCGAGCAGATCATCGGTTCACCACGACGGTTGAGCGAGGTGTTCAGGGACACGCCGTTGCCGGTCAGCACTTCCAGCGCCTTCATCATGTCGTAGTAACGCGGGTTGTATTCGCGCTTGAGCACCTGGGCCCGGGAAGTACCGTCTTCGTGGACGACTTCCGGCACGCGGGTCTTCCACTCTTCAGCCACTTCGAAGGTGAAGGTCATGAACGGCGCCGGGTGGTCGATCTTGATCATCTGTGGCGCAACGGTGTCGAGCATCGACGGGCAGAAAGGCCTCCAGCGCTCGCGGAACTTGATCTGGTGGTTGATCCGGTCAGCCACGCCAGCCACGCTCGGGCAACCGATGATCGAACGACCGCCCAGCGCGCGCGGACCGAACTCCATGCGGCCCTGGAACCAGGCGACCGGGTTGCCATCGACCATGATTTTGGCGATCTGCTCCGGCATGTTGTCGAGCTTGCGCCAGGTTGGCTTGTTCTCGTGACGGGCGCACGCGGCGATCACGTCTTCGTTGCTGTACGACGGGCCGAGGTAGACGTGTTCCATCTTCTCGACCGGCACGCCACGGGCGTTGGACACATAGGCCGCTGCGCCAACCGCCGTACCGGCGTCGCCGGAGGCAGGCTGTACGAACAGTTCCTTGACGTCGTCGCGGGCGATGATTTTCTGGTTGAGCTTGACGTTCAACGCACAGCCACCGGCGTAGGCCAGCTTGCCGGTTTCCTTGAGCACGTCGCCCAGGTAGTAGTCGATCATCTGCAGCGCGATTTTTTCGAACAGCGCCTGAATGCTGGCGGCGTAGTGGATGTACGGCTCGTCGGCGATGTCGCCTTCGCGCTTCGGACCCAGCCACTCGATCAGCTTCGGCGAGAAGTAGTAACCCTTGCCCTTCTCTTTATAGCGACGCAGGCCGATCACGTTGGCGTAGTCGGTGTTGATCACCAGCTCGCCGTTCTCGAACGAGGCCAGGCGCGAGAAATCGTATTTGCTGGCGTCGCCGTACGGCGCCATGCCCATGACCTTGAACTCACCGTCGAGCATGTCGAAACCGAGGAACTCGGTGATCGCGCCGTACAGGCCGCCGAGGGAGTCCGGATCGAAGAATTCCTTGATCTTGTGGATCTTGCCGTTCTCGCCATAACCGAAGAAGGTCGTGGCGTATTCGCCCTTGCCGTCGATGCCGAGGATCGCGGTTTTCTCTTTGAAACCCGAGCAGTGGTAGGCGCTGGAAGCGTGGGCCAGGTGGTGTTCAACCGGCTCGATCTTGATTTTCTTCGGATCGAAGCCCAGTTGTTCCAGGCACCAGACGATTTTGTTGCGATAGCGCTTGTAGCGACGGTTGCCCATCAGGATCGCGTCGAGTGCGCGGTCCGGGGCGTACCAGTAACGCTTGGCGTACTGCCAGCGCGCCTTGCCGAAAATGCTGATCGGGGCGAACGGAATCGCGACCACGTCAACGTCGGACGGCTTGATGCCTGCCTGCTCCAGGCAGAACTTCGCCGATTCGTAGGGCATGCGGTTCTTTGCATGTTTATCGCGTACGAAGCGCTCTTCCTCAGCCGCCGCGACCAGCTTGCCGTCGATGTACAAGGCTGCTGAAGGATCATGGCTAAGGGCGCCGGACAGGCCAAGAATCGTCAATGCCACAGGGGTCTAGCCTCTTTAGTCTGCATTCAGGCGCGATGCGCCTTGAAAAATGATGTGCCCTCGCACCGGGCGAGAGACAGCTAAAGGGCGGGATTATAGCGTAAACGTGGCGGGAATGACCCTGTGCGAATTGCCCCATGTCGTTCAACCCACAGAACCCTTGTCCATGGGCCTATCCACGGCTTGGCCGCCAATAAACACTGATATTCCCGTCCACCGCCTGGCGATAGATCGTATACGGCAGGAAAGCCGTGTCGAACACACCGGACAGGGTCAGGTCGAGCAGGACGACCGGTACCAGAATGCCGGTAGGATCGGGCGGCGCGTGCAGCAGGCAGAAATCATGGGCGAGTCCGCTGTAGATGCGCGGAATCGACTGACAGTAGGTCTTCTGTTTGCGCAGGCCGCGCGTGGCGGCTTCATCGCCCTGCAAGACCGTGACGGCGGTGCCGCAGCCGGACAGTGCCAGGGAAAATGCGCCGATGGCGATAGCGTTTTTGATGGTCAAGATTTGCCCTCCGGGAACGTCGGGGCAAACTAGCATCGGGGTTTTGCGGGGGGCAGTTCATGGGTTCCGGAAAGGCCGTAGGACAAGTCACAAGGATTTGTCGCTACAACCCTCACCCGATTTCAACAGCAGAAATGTCTTACACGCTGACGAAAATAATCACGCAGCGCCCGCTACATCCTTGGGCAAACGCTGATCAATCACCTGATACAGCGCACTGTTCTCAGGCCAGTTACGCATGAACCGCGCGCGATCCCGGGCATAGGCCGGGGCGAAGCTGCCCAGCGAGCCGTGCTGGCACATCGAATCCAGATCGATCAGTGCCCAGCGGTCTTCCTGCCAGAACAGGTTATGCCCTTTGAAGTCGCCATGGCTGATGCGTTCGGCGATCAGCCGTGCAAACAACTGATCCAGCGCCTGCAACTCGGCTTCCGGCGCCTCGCCACTTTCGACGTACGGCGCAAAGCGCTCGATGATGTCGGGTCCGGCGAGGTGCTCGGTGATCAGATAGGCCTTGCTGCGCAGCCAGAAAAACCGGGTTTCCAGCACCGCCAGCGGTTTTGGCGTGGCGATGCCAAGGAACGCCAGGCGATTGCCTTCACGCCAGGAATGCCAGGCGCGGCTTGGACGCCAGAAGCGCTTGAGCCAATGGGCAAAATTCTTGATGTTGTAACGCTTGATCACCAGCGCACGCCCGGCAACCTCGACCTTGCCGACACTGGCCGCGCCGCCGGTCTTGTACAGATGCCCCTGATCGAGCAAGGCATCGGCCTGCTCCAGCACCGGCAGCATCGCGGCCTCTTCCTCGCGGCGAATCGAGCGCAGAGCAAATGCGCCGCGCTTGACGCTGAACAGCGTGCATTCACGACCGACCTTGATCAGGTAATCCCTCAAGCGCCAGGCGCGCACCTTGTCGATCTGCTTTTGCAGGGCTTCCAGCGGCAGCGCGTGCTCGCTGTTGCTCAGCAGGTAATACACCAGCAATTCTTCGGTGAACGGCTCAAGCGACTTGGGCAACTGGGCGAAGAACACCCCGAGGTTTTCCAGCACTTTCTGCCGGGACAACGGCTGGCCGGCGTTTTCGGCGCAGATACCCGCGCCATCGATCAGATACAGCTGACCGCCGTGGCGCAACAGGTTGTCCAGGTGCAGGTCTTCCTGCCACAGGCCTTTGCCGTGCAACTGACCGATGGCACCAAGCGCTTCGGCCAGCACCGCCGATTGTTCGTCGGCCAGCACCGGCAGGGATTCGACCTTGCTCCAGGCATCGCCCAGACTCTCGGCGCCTTCAAGGAACTCGAACAGCAACCAGCCGCCTTCGCCGTCCTTCAGGCCGTCGGCCAGCAGCAACGGCGTGGTCATGCCCTGAGCGGCGAGCAGCTTCACACCCTCCAGTTCACGCTGAAAGTGCCGCGCCGCTTTGCTACCGACCAGCAATTTGGCCAGCACCGCACGCCCGCGCCACACACCGGCACCGACGTAACGCTGCCCCGGCAACACCCGCAGCAGGCTGAGCAATTGCAGATCTGCCGCTCCGGCTGCATCGGCCAGCGAAACCGTCAGCGGCAGACTGGGCGTGCGCCCGGCATTTTTCAGGTCGGACAACTGCATCAGCGGGTCTCCTTGCGACTGCGCCGCGCGGTCAGCCGCGTGACCCAGCTGTCGACCAGCGAACTGTCCGTCGATTGATCGAGATACGCCGCCAGCAGCTCACGCAATTGCGCTTCGCTCCACTCCGGCGCACGGCGCAGCAGCGGCTCCAGATCCTTGACCCGATCACGCATACCGAACAGCAACGGCCGAGTCTTTTCCAGATCGATCAACTGCGCCTGATAGCCGTCGCCCTCGGCACGCAGGAAAATGTGCTTGGGATAAAAGCAGCCGTGCACCTGGCGCATGCCGTGGAGATGGCGCGCCAACAGTCCGCAAGACTTGAGAATCGCCGACTGCTGCGCGGCATCGAGGTCCGACCAGCGCTGCAGCAACGAATCGAGATCGTCCCAGCCGTCCAGCGCGCGGGTCAGCAGGATCGCACGGACTTCACCATTGACTTTGCGCTCACCGAAGAACGCCGCCTGCAACGCCGGAATGCCGAGTTTGTTGTAACGACTGATGTTGCGAAATTCCCGGGCGAACGTCGGCTCGCCGAAGGGTGCGTGCAACGTGCGGGTCAGGTAATTGCACTGGCGCTTGAGGTAATAGCCATGCCCTTCCAGGTCCAGACGAAACACGCTGCTCCAGCCGCCGCCATCAGTGTTGGGCTCATCCACGGCGTCGAGCTGCTTGGACCACAGCGCATCGAACGTGCCGAGACCGTGGCGCTCCAGCAGCGCACGGTCTTCAGCGGACAGAAAATCAGTCATTCGCGTCCCTCGAAAAATCTCACCACGTGGCGAATCCGTTGCTTGTCGGCGGCATTCAGCCGGTCACGCTGGCGGTATTGCAGGTAGAAGCGCAGGCGCTGGGTGTTCGACAGGTGATACTTGGCCACCTTGTCGAGGCAGGCCAGATCCTTGGTGATCCGGTACTTGAGCCAGAAGCCACGCCAGAAATCGCCGTTCGGGCAGTCGATCAGAAACAGCTGCGCCTGATCGTCGATCAGCAGGTTGCGCCACTTCAGATCGTTATGGGTAAAGCGGTGGTCGTGCATGACCCGGGTGTAACCGGCCAACTGCCGGCTGACACCGTCGACCCAGGCGCGATCCTTGAGCTTGGGATCGTTGCGTTCGGCCAGCGCCGACAGGTCTTCGGTGCGCGGCAGCTCACGGGTGATCATCGCCCCGCGATCGTAGGCCATGCCGTTGCGCTCCAGGCCCCACGCCACCACTTCGGCAGTGGGAATGCCCCACTTGGCGAAGCGCTTGAGGTTCTGCCATTCCATCTTCACCCGGGGCTTGCCCAGATAACGCCGCAAGCCTTTGCCGGCGCCGACGTAGCGCTTGACGTAATAATTGACGCCATTGAGCTGCACGCGAATGACTTCGGACAAAGGATCGCGGGTCAGGCGCTCGCCCTGAAGGGCGAATACCGCTTCGAGGCTACCGAAGTGTTGTGCAAGATCGCTGTATTCAGGCTCCAGATTCCAACCCGCCATCAGAGCGCATCCCCGTAACGCTGCTTGCGCGCGTAGAGCTTGTTGGCCTTGCCTTCAAGCCAGCTCAGCAACGGCGCTTCTTCGGCCAGGATCCGGCGCAGCGGTTGCTGAAAATAGCCTTTGAGAAAACGCAGCTTGTCGCGACGGGTCAGGCCGATGTCCAGCGCGGAAAAGTACAGCGCCGCCAGATCCTTGTTGCGCCAGCGCTGGGTGATCGCCGGGCGGGTCTGGGCACGGTGCAGGTCGATCACCGAAAGTTTGAAATCTTCGGGAGTGACCGGTTTGTCGGTGTGCAGCAGAAAGTGGCAGATGTAGCAGTCGCGGTGGTTGACCCCGGCGCGGTGCATCATGCCGGTCATGCGCGCAACCTCGGCGATCAGCGCCCGCTTGAGTTTCGGCTGCGGCGGTTGCTTGACCCAGTCGATGCTGAAGTCTTCGAGACTGATGGTCGGCGCCAGCTCTTCGGTAACGATGAACGAATGCTGATCCGCCGGGTTGCTGCCCTTCTCGCCGTACGCGACGGCGGTCATGGTCGGCACGCCGACTTCCTGCAAGCGCTGGATGGCTTTCCATTCCTGGCCCGCGCCGAGTACCGGCAGCTTGGCGGTCAGCAGGTTCTTGAAGATCTCGCCCCAGCCGATACCCCGGTGGATCTTGACGAAAAAGCCATTGCCGTCGACTTCCGTGCGCAAAGTCCTGCGAGCTTCCAGCTCGCGGTACACCTCGCCCTGCAAGCCTTCGACTTCCACGAACGCATCGCGGCCAGCCCACAGGCTCTTGAACGGTTCAGCCAGCATCAACTTCATTTAAGCGTGCTCCGCCAGAATCACATCGGCCGCGTGCTGCGGCATGCTGTAGAGGTCGGCCGTCTCGGCGAAGGCCAGACCGTTGCGGCTCCAGGCCGCCCGTGCAGCGTCGTCGTTCAACATGTCCGTCAGGTATTGCGTCAGTTGCGCCTGATCGAACGGCTCGTCCAGCACTCGCCCGGCGTCGGCCTCGGCGATGTAATGGGCGTAACCGCAGACTGCGCTGACCAGCACCGGCAACCCGGCGACCAGCGCTTCAAGCAGCACCGTACCGGTGTTTTCGTTGTACGCCGGGTGGATCAACAGATCGGCGCCGAGCAGGAAACGCGGGATATCGCTGCGCCCCTTGAGGAACGTCACGTTGTCGCCCAGGCCCAGCGTCGCACTCTGCATCTGGAACAATTTGGGGTCATCCTGGCCGATTACAAACAGCCGGGTGCGTTTCTTCAGCTCGGCAGGCAAGGCGGCCAGCGCTTTGAGGCTGCGATCGACACCCTTGGTCTTGAACCCGGAACCGATCTGCACCAGCAGCAGTTCGTCGTCCTTCAGATTGAATTCGGCGCGGAAACCGGCGCGAATCTGGTCGGCATCCGCCGGACGGCGACGATCCTGGGCAATGCCCGGCGGCAGCAGGTGGAAGCGTTCCAGCGGCGTGTCGTAATACTTGATGAACAGCGGCTGCTGCACTTCGGAAATCATCAGCACTTCGGTCTTCGCATCCTTGGCGAACACCGCGCGCTCGTATTCAGCGAAGTGGCGATAACGGCCCCAGCGGCGATACAGGGAATTGCGCAGGTTCTGCGCCTTGTCTTCGAAGCAGCCGTCGGCGGCGTAGTAGACGTCCAGCCCCGGCATTTTGTTGAAGCCGATCAGGCGATCCACTGGACGCTTGGCCAGGTCCGCTTCCATCCACGCGCTGAGCTTTTCATTGCGCCGGTGATTGAAGAACGCCTTGACCGGCGCCACCAGCACTTCGAAACCGGGCGGCACGTCGCCTTCCCAGATCAGGGTGTAGACGCGAATTTGATGGCCGCGCTTCTGGCATTCGAGGGCGATGCGCATGAAGTCGCGCTGCAAACCGCCGAACGGGAAATACTTGTACAGGACAAAAGCCAATTGCATCAGCGCAGCTCCTCAGCCATCAACAACGTGCTCAGTCGGCTGGCAACACGCTCGGGATTCAGACGCGTGAAGCACAGAGGCCACTCGCGTTTCAGGTCAAACTGACCGGCATCCTGCGCGGTCGGTTGATACGTACATTTCTTTTGCAGGCACGGCGCGCACGGGAAATCGCTGCCGAGGTGAATCTGCAACTTGCCGTAGGCGCCGGTCAGGCCGGGATTGGTCGGGCCGAACAGGGAAATCGTCGGCACATCGAGTGCCGCGGCCAGATGACCAAGACCGGTGTCCACCGCGACGCAGGCCTGGGCACCGGCCAGCACCTTGCCGACCCCGGCCAGGTTCAGTTTCGGCAGCACTTCGGCGTGTTTGAAACCGGCGGCGATGCGCTCGGCCCGGGCCTTCTCCAGTGGGTTGCCCCACGGCAACTTGATCCCGACGCCGAGGTAGCCGACCCGTTCGGTCAGCTCGCGCCAGTAGGCTTCCGGCCAGTGTTTGGTGTCCCAAGTGGTGCCATGCAGGAACACCACGTAAGCATTTTTGCGCGGCAGCTCGACCAGACGCTCGACGTTGAGGCCGTAATCGCCCAGGCCTTTGGGCAAGTCGTAACCCAAAGCAATGGCGAACAACTGGCGCACGCGCTCGACGGCGTGCTGCCCACGGGCCACCGCCAGTTTGCGGTCATAAAAGCGCGCGGCGATCGGCTCGCGGGCCGAGCCCTTGTCGAGACCGGCCACCGGGGCTTTGACGTAGCGGGTCAGCCAGGCGCTTTTCAGCAAGCCCTGAGCGTCGATCACCAGGTCATATTTGTTCGCCCGAACGGACTGTTTGAAGCGCTTCCATTCGCCGCCGGTGATGGTTTTCCAGATATTTTTGCGCCAGCGGCGGATCGCCACCGGAATCACTTTGCTTACGGCCGGGTGCCAGGTCGGAATCTCGGCGAAGCCTTCTTCCACCACCCAGTCGAACCTGATCCCGGGAATCGCCCGGGCGGCGTCGGTCAGCGCCGGCAATGCGTGAATCACGTCGCCCAGCGATGAAGTCTTGATCAGCAATACCCGCAAGTTAATGAACCTCGACCACAGAGCCCTGCAAACGCTGCAAGGCATCGTTGACCGCGTCCGGCATCAGCTGGCGCAGGCAGTTGTAATGGCCGAAACGGCAGGTGCGGTCGAAGCAAGGGCTGCAATCGAGGCCCAGACGGACGATTTCCACGTGTTCGGCCAGCGGCGGGGTGAAACCCGGCGAGGTCGAACCGTAGACCGCCACCAACGGGCGATTGAGCGCAGCGGCCACGTGCATCAGGCCGGAATCGTTGGAGACGACCGAATCGGCGCAGGACATCAGGTCGATGGCCTCGGCCAGCGAAGTGCCGCCGCTCAGATTCACCGACTCTTCACGCAGACCCGGAATCAGCCGCGCGCGGATGTCTTCGCCGACCGCGTGATCGTTCTTCGAACCGAACAGCCAGACCTGCCAGCCTTCACGGATGCGCGCCTCGGCGACCTTGGCATAATGCTCAGACGGCCAGCGCTTGGCTTCACCGAATTCGGCGCCGGGGCACAACACCAGCACCGGACGGTCGAGGGTCAGGCCGAACTTGGCCAATGCGGCCTCGCGGGTCACCGGGTCGATTTGCAGGCTCGGGCGCGGATAGGGTTTCGGCAGTTCGGCGTTCGGTTCAAACGCCAGCGCCATGAAACGCTCGATCATCAGCGGATAACGTTCTTTATCCAGCGTGCGCACGTCATTGAGCAGGCCGTAGCGGAATTCGCCGCGCCAGCCGGTGCGTTTCGGAATGCCGGCGAAGAACGGCACCAGTGCCGACTTCAACGAATTCGGCAGCAGGATCGCCTGGTCGTACTGGCCGGCCAGGGATTTGCCGATCCGCCGACGGGTCGCCAGCTCCAGCGCGCCGTGGCCGAGCGGGAAGCTCAAGGCCTTGCGCACTTCGGGCATGCGTTCGAGGATCGGCCGGCTCCACTCCGGGGCCAGCACGTCGATTTCGCACTGCGGGTGGCGCTGCTTGAGACACTGAAACAGTGTCTGCGCCATCACCATGTCACCGACCCAACTGGGCCCAACGATCAGAATATTCATGTGGTTTCCATAAACGAACCGGGGAGGCTTTACGCCTCCCCGTCTCGAGAATCAGCTTAGCCCCAGCTCACGCCAGATCCGCATCACCTGCCGCCGTTCGTCCGCGAACTGATCGCCCGGTATCACCCCGGCGTCCTTCTGCAAGGCCTGCCGGTGGGCGGCGGAACGATAGGCCTTGTAGGCCTCGCGCAACAGGCTGGCGTCTTCGGCCGGCATCAGCCCTTCGTGTTCAAGCTCTTCCAGAATGCGGATATTGTCCGTCCAGCGCAGCAACGCCGGGTGGGTCTGCGACCACGCCAGGGCCGCGTATTGCACCATAAATTCAATATCGACGATACCTCCGGCGTCCTGCTTGAGGTCGAACGGCGCCGTGGCCTCGAAGGCATTCGCCCCGGTACCGGCGGCGGTGCTCTTGCTGCCGAGGTTGTCGCGCATCTTGGCGCGCATCTCGCTCACTTCCTGTTGCAGTTTCGCCAGATCCCGCGCCTTGCCCAGCACCTGGGCCCGGACGTTCTCGAAGGCCTGGCCGACATCCTTGCTGCCCACCAGCACCCGGGCCCGTACCAGCGCCTGATGTTCCCAGGTCCAGGCTTCATTTTCCTGATAGCGCGCAAACGCGCCGAGCGAACTGACCAGCAGCCCGGACGCCCCGGACGGACGCAGGCGCATGTCCACTTCGTACAGCTGACCGGAGTTGGTCTGCGCCGTCAGCAAGTGAATGATCCGCTGGCCGAGCCGGGTGAAGAATTGCGTGCCATCGATCGGTTTCGGGCCATCGGTTTCGGCCTGCTGATCACCATCGTGGATGAACACCAGATCCAGATCCGAACCATGCCCCAACTCGATCCCGCCGACTTTCCCATAACCGACAATGATGAAGCCGGGATCGCACAGCGTGCCGTCGGTGCGCAGCGGCGTGCCGTACTTGGCCACGGTCTGACGCCAGGCCAGGGCCAGCACTTGCTCAAGAATTGCTTCGGCCAGCCAGGTCAGGTAATCGCTGACTTTCATCAACGGCAGGCTGCCGGCGATTTCCGAGGCGGCGACGCGCAAGCGGTGCGCCAGTTTGAAATGACGCAGGGCTTCCATCTGTTGTTCGAGGTCGTCTTCCGGGATCCGGGTCAGGCGCTCGCGCAATTCGGCGGCCAGTTCCGGCGCCAGCGGCGGCTTGAACAGCCGGCCTTCGTTGAGCAGTTCATCCAGCAGCAGCGGGAAACGGGTGATCTGCTCGGCGATCCACGGGCTGGCGGCGCACAGCGTCAGCAAACGCCGCAGCGCGCCGGGATTTTCGGTCAGCAACACCAGGTATGCCGAACGCCGGGCCACCGCTTCGACCAGCGGCAGAACCCGCTCCAGCACCAGATCGGGATTTTCATGCTCCACCGCCTGGGCCAGCAGGCGCGGAATAAAGGCATCGAGACGCTCGCGTCCCAAACGCTGCATCGCCCGCAACTGCGGGCTGGCGCGCAGGCTCGCCAGTGCTTTCAAGGCCTTGGTCGCGTCAGCGAAACCGCCCTCCTCCAACTGGCGACAGGCCGCCTCTTCGTCCTGCGCCTCTTCCCACAGCGGCAGCCATTCACCGCCGACCACCACTTCACTCTCAACGCCTTCGTCCTCATCGGGATCGGCGATCACTTGCGCGAAGTGCCAGGCCACGCGGCCGCGCCAGAACATCAGCTTCTCGTGGAACGCATCCCAGTCGGAAAAACCGAGCATGAATGCGATACGCGCCTGATCCTGAGCGCTGTCCGGCAGCATCTGGGTCTGGCGGTCGGCGATCGCCTGGATCGCGTGTTCGGTGTAACGCAGGAATTCGTAACCTTCGCGCAGCTCGCTGATCACCGCCGGCGGCAGATAGCCCTGCCCTTCGAGCGTACTCAACACCTTTAATAGAGGGCGCTGCTGCAGACTCAGGTCGCGACCGCCGTGAATCAGTTGAAAGGCCTGGGCGATGAACTCGACTTCACGGATACCGCCGGAGCCAAGCTTGATGTTGTCGGCCATGCCCTTGCGCCGCACTTCCTGCTGGATCAGCTGCTTCATGGTGCGCAGCGCTTCGATCGCCGAGAAGTCCAGATAGCGTCGGTACACGAACGGCCGCAGCATTTCCTGCAACTGCTCGCCCGCCACCTGATCGCCAGCTACCACCCGCGACTTGATCATCGCGTAGCGTTCCCAGTCGCGGCCCTGATCCTGGTAATACTGCTCCAGCGCATTGAAGCTCAGCACCAGCGCGCCGGACGATCCGTATGGGCGCAGGCGCATGTCGACGCGGAACACGAAACCGTCGACGGTGATCGGGTCGAGGGCCTTGATCAGGCGCTGGCCGAGACGAATGAAGAATTCCTGGTTGTCCAGCGGGCGCTTCACGCCGACGGTTTCACCGCCCTCGGGGTAGGCGAAGATCAGGTCGATGTCCGAGGACAGGTTCAACTCAACCGCGCCAAGCTTGCCCATGCCGAGGATGACCATCTGCTGCGGTTCGCCGCTGCGCCGACCGGTCGGCGTGCCGAACTGCTCGCAATGGCGGCGGTACAACCATTGATAGGCCTGATCGATGCTGGCGTCGGCCATGTCCGAGAGATCGCGGCAGGTCTGCACCAGATCCGCCTGGCGGTTGAGGTCGCGCCAGATGATCCGCACCTGATGCCGGGTGCGCTGGCGACGCAGGACGCGGCCCAACTCATCTTCGGTCTGCGCAGTGCTCACCGCCTCTGCAATCTGCCCACACAACTCGCCGCGGGCGAACGGCCGGTCCAGTTCGCCGGACTGCACCAGCGACAACAACATCAATGGGTCACGAACGCTCTGTTCAATGACGAAATCGCTGGCGGCGCTGACGCGGGCGAACTGCGCCCAGCGTTCCGGCGTCCAGGACGAGAAGCCGTGATCGTCTTCCAGTTGCGCGACAGCCGCACGGAACGACTGCTCCGATCGGCTGACCAACGGCAGGAGAATGGCGGGCAGTTCGGCAAGCGCGGGCAGGGTCATGGTCTATCCTTGATCGGCGTGTAAATGGCCGCTTGTAGTGATGATTGAAAAACCGCTACGCGAAGGACTGTCGAACAAAAGTGAGAAATAGCTGAAATTTCTTTTTCTTTGGCAGCCAGCATCAAACTTTCACCTTTTTCGGATGGCCAAAGACCAACCTTAACGATTATTCTCACAACGCAGTCGGAGGCCACAAGCCTTTCATCTGTAGTTTTACTACTCGTCTATACATTCGAAAGGCTGAAATGCCGGATGATTTGTAGTAAAACTACACGCCGCCGGAACAACCTGTCGGCAATCCAAGAATTTTAAATCGTCTGCCCACAAGGCCAGTCGCAAACTCAGGCAACCGATTCTGGAAGCCTTTCCGCCCTGGAGCAAGCCATGCAAGACCTCGATCCCGTCGAAACCCAGGAATGGCTGGACGCCCTGGAATCGGTTCTCGACAAAGAAGGCGAAGACCGTGCTCACTATCTGATGACCCGTATGGGTGAACTGGCAACCCGCAGCGGTTCGCAGCTCCCTTACGCCATCACCACGCCTTACCGCAACACGATCCCCGTTACCCACGAAGCACGCATGCCTGGCGACCTGTTCATGGAACGCCGCATTCGCTCGCTGGTACGCTGGAACGCGATGGCCATGGTAATGCGTACGAACCTGAAAGATTCTGACCTGGGTGGTCACATCTCCAGCTTCGCTTCCAGTGCGACCCTGTACGACATCGGCTTCAACTACTTCTTCCAGGCCCCGACCGACGAACACGGCGGCGACCTGATCTACTTCCAGGGCCACACCTCGCCAGGCGTTTATGCCCGTGCATTCATGGAAGGCCGCATCACCGAAGACCAGATGAACAACTTCCGCCAGGAAGTCGACGGTCAGGGCCTGTCGTCCTACCCGCACCCTTGGCTGATGCCTGACTTCTGGCAGTTCCCGACCGTTTCGATGGGGCTGGGCCCGATCCAGGCGATCTACCAGGCTCGCTTCATGAAGTACCTGGAACACCGCGGTTTCATTCAGCCGGGCAAACAGAAAGTCTGGTGCTTCCTGGGCGACGGCGAGTGCGACGAGCCGGAATCCCTGGGCGCCATCTCCCTGGCCGGCCGCGAGAAGCTGGACAACCTGATCTTCGTCATCAACTGCAACCTGCAGCGCCTCGACGGCCCGGTTCGCGGCAACGGCAAGATCATCCAGGAACTCGAAGGCGTGTTCCGCGGTGCTCAGTGGAACGTGACCAAAGTCATCTGGGGCCGTTTCTGGGACCCACTGCTGGCCAAAGACGTCGACGGCATCCTGCAACGTCGCATGGACGAAGTCATCGACGGCGAGTACCAGAACTACAAAGCCAAAGACGGCGCATTCGTGCGCGAACACTTCTTCAACACGCCAGAACTCAAGGCGATGGTTGCAGACCTGTCCGACGACGAGATCTGGAAACTCAACCGTGGCGGCCACGACCCGTACAAGGTCTACGCGGCATACCACGAAGCGGTCAACCACAAAGAACAACCGACCGTCATCCTGGCCAAGACCATCAAGGGTTACGGTACCGGTGCGGGCGAAGCGAAGAACACCGCGCACAACACCAAGAAAGTCGACGTCGACAGCCTGAAGCTGTTCCGCGACCGCTTCGACATCCCGGTGAAAGACGAAGAGCTGGAAAACCTGCCGTTCTTCAAGCCAGAGCCAAACAGCGCCGAAGCCCGTTACCTGGCCGAGCGTCGCGCCGCATTGGGTGGTTTCGTGCCTCAGCGTCGCGCCCAGAGCTTCAGCGTACCGACTCCGGATCTGGACACCCTCAAGGCGATCCTCGACGGTTCCGGCGACCGTGAAATTTCCACCACCATGGCCTTCGTGCGGATCCTCGCGCAACTGGTCAAGGACAAGGAAATCGGCCCGCGCATCGTTCCGATCATCCCGGACGAAGCCCGTACCTTCGGTATGGAAGGCATGTTCCGCCAACTGGGCATCTACTCGTCCGTCGGCCAGCTCTACGAGCCAGTCGATAAAGACCAGGTGATGTTCTACAAGGAAGACCAGAAAGGTCAGATCCTTGAAGAAGGCATCAACGAAGCAGGCGCCATGAGTTCCTTCATCGCCGCCGGTACTTCGTACTCCAGCCACAACCAGCCAATGCTGCCGTTCTACATCTTCTACTCGATGTTCGGCTTCCAGCGTATCGGCGATCTGGCCTGGGCTGCCGGCGACAGCCGCACCCGTGGCTTCCTGATCGGCGGCACCGCCGGCCGTACCACCCTGAACGGTGAAGGCCTGCAGCACGAAGACGGTCACAGCCACCTGCTGGCTGCCACCATCCCGAACTGCCGCACCTACGATCCGACCTACGGCTACGAGCTGGCGGTGATCATTCAGGACGGCATGAAGAAGATGACCGAAGAGCAACAGGACATCTTCTATTACATCACCGTGATGAACGAGTCCTACCAGCAGCCAGCCATGCCGGCCGGTGCCGAAGAAGGCATCAAGAAAGGCATGTACCTGCTCGAAGAAGACACCCGCGATGCGGCGCATCACGTACAGCTGATGGGCTCCGGCACCATCCTGCGTGAAGTCCGTGAAGCGGCGAAGATTCTGCGTGAAGAGTTCAACATCGGCGCCGATGTGTGGAGCGTCACCAGCTTCAACGAACTGCGTCGCGACGGCCTGGCCGTAGAGCGAAGCAACCGTCTGAAACCTGGCCAGAAGCCTAAGCGCAGCTACGTCGAAGAATGCCTGAGCGGCCGTAAGGGTCCGGTCATCGCCTCTACCGACTACATGAAACTGTTCGCCGAGCAGATCCGTCAGTGGGTACCGTCCAAGGAATTCAAAGTCCTGGGCACCGACGGTTTCGGCCGTAGCGACAGCCGCAAGAAACTGCGTCATTTCTTCGAAGTCGACCGTCATTTCGTGGTGTTGGCAGCCCTGGAAGCACTGGCTGACCGTGGTGATATCGAACCTAAAGTCGTGGCCGAGGCCATTACCAAGTTCGGCATCGACCCGGAAAAACGCAACCCACTGGACTGCTGAGGAGAAACTCTGTGAGCGAACTCATTCGCGTACCTGACATCGGCAGCGGTGAAGGTGAAGTAATCGAACTGTTTGTGAAGGTCGGCGACCGTATCGAAGCCGACCAGAGCATCCTGACTCTGGAATCGGACAAGGCCAGCATGGAAGTGCCGGCCCCGAAGGCCGGCGTCATCAAAAGCCTGAAAGTGAAGCTGGGCGATCGCCTGAAGGAAGGCGACGAACTGCTGGAACTGGAAGTCGAGGGCGCCGCGCAAGCGGCCCCTGCTCCGGCTGCTGCGCCTGCCGCCAAGGCCGAAGCTGCACCGGCCGCCGCTCCTGCACCGGCTGCTCCGGCCGCTGCCCCTGCTGCCGCTTCGGTTCAGCAAGTGCACGTGCCGGATATCGGTTCGTCGGGCAAGGCCCAGATCATCGAGATCCAGGTCAAGGTCGGCGACACTGTCGAGGCTGATCAGTCGCTGATCACCCTGGAATCCGACAAGGCGAGCATGGAAATCCCGTCGCCTGCCGCTGGCGTGGTCAAGGCTATCAGCGTCAAGTTGAACGACGAAGTCGGCACCGGCGACCTGATCCTGGATCTGGAAGTGGCGGGTGCTGCGGCCCCTGCGGCTGCCGCTCCGGCCCAGGCTGCTGCGCCAGCCGCTGCGCCGGCGCCGGCTGCTGCACCTGCCGCACCGGTTGCCGACAGCGTTCAGGACATCCACGTTCCGGACATCGGCTCGGCCGGCAAGGCCAAGATCATCGAAGTGTTGGTCAAGGCTGGCGACAGCGTTGAAGCCGACCAGTCGCTGATCACCCTGGAATCCGACAAGGCGAGCATGGAAATCCCGTCGCCTGCCGCCGGCGTGGTGGAAAGCATTTCCATCAAGCTGGACGACGAAGTCGGCACTGGCGATCTGATCCTCAAGCTGAAAGTCAAAGGCGCCGCTCCGGCTGCTGCCCCGGCTCCAGCTGCCGCTGCTGCTCCGAGCGCTCCGGCGCCAGCTGCTGCTCCGGCTGCCGCTGCACCTGCTGCTGCCGCTCCGGTTGCTGCTCCAGCCAAGCCTGGTGCGAAAGTTCACGCCGGCCCTGCCGTGCGTCAACTGGCTCGCGAGTTCGGCGTCGAGCTGAGCGCTGTCGGCGCCAGCGGTCCGCACGGTCGCATCCTGAAAGAAGACGTGCAGACCTACGTCAAAGCCATGATGCAGAAGGCCAAGGAAGCACCGGCCGCGGCTGCTGGCGCAACCGGTGGCGCGGGCATCCCGCCGATTCCGGTCGTCGACTTCAGCCGTTTCGGCGAAATCGAAGAAGTGCCGATGACCCGCCTGATGCAGGTCGGCGCTGCCAACCTGCACCGCAGCTGGCTTAACGTGCCGCACGTGACGCAATTCGACTCGGCGGATATCACCGAGCTGGAGGCGTTCCGCACCGCACAGAAAGCTGTCGCAGAGAAGGCTGGCGTCAAGCTGACCATTCTGCCGCTGCTGCTCAAGTCCTGCGCACACCTGCTCAAGGAACTGCCGGACTTCAACAGCTCGCTGGCGCCAAGCGGCAAGGCGATCATTCGCAAGAAGTACGTGAACATCGGCTTCGCCGTCGACACCCCGGATGGCCTGCTGGTACCGGTCATCAAGAACGTCGACCAGAAGAGCCTGCTGCAACTGGCCGCCGAAGCCGCTTCCCTGGCTGAAAAAGCCCGGACCAAGAAGCTCTCGTCGGACGAGATGCAAGGCGCCTGCTTCACCATTTCCAGCCTCGGCCACATTGGCGGCACCGGCTTCACGCCGATCGTCAACGCGCCGGAAGTGGCGATCCTTGGTGTTTCCAAGGCAACCATCCAGCCAGTCTGGGACGGCAAAGCCTTCCAGCCGAAACTGATGCTGCCACTGTCGCTGTCCTACGATCACCGCGTGATCAACGGCGCCGCTGCTGCACGCTTCACCAAGCGTCTGAGCGACCTGCTGGCGGACATCCGCACCATCCTGCTGTAAAGCGCTCGGCCCTCCGGCAACGGAGGGCCGACCGCGCTCCACGTTTTCGAGCGCCACACGCTCGTACCTCAACCCCGTCAGTTTGGCGGGGCTTTTTTTTGTCTGAAATAACTGCCGCCCGCACTTTTCCCACAACTTTTTCTGATTTAAGCCACGAGCTTAGTCCACATCCTATCGACATTTTTCAGCGGCAGACAACTAACCTTGGCACATCAAAGTTAAACCAATAAAACCGGGAAACTTTATTCCTTACTATTATTCATTCGAATGGATTCGAACACATGCTGAAACCTACTGTCGGCCCGATCATTGGTCACACAACAACTAATCAGGCGCGAATCTTTATTCGTGGCGGGCTGCAACATAACGCGGCCGTATTTGCCGGCATCCGTTACCGAACATTGGATTCCAAACAATGGCAACCGAGCCAGTTTGTCAAACTCGATCCAACCCGTGACATGACTGAAGTGCTGGTGCTCGATCATTTGCAAGCCGACACGGACTACGAATACCAGACCGGCTGGTTCAGCCCGATGAGTCCTGTCCATACCATCCACAGCGTGGCGGAGTTGCCGCTGCAATGGCCACGGGAGACTTATCGCCTGCGCACCCGCAGCCATCAGCCCTTACAACCCCGCGCCTACATCCTCGGTTCGTGTCGCTACCTGCGCATGACATCCGGCATCCCGGTGCTCCCGCATCTGGGCGACCGGATCTTCGCTTCCATCAGCCAATTGATCGAAGGCGCACAACCTGCGATCAGCGCCATCATGATGTGTGGCGATCAGATCTATGCCGACGATCTGAACCTGTTCGCTCCGGACCGCGACTATGACGAGATCATTGCAAAGTATCGTGCGGCGTTTTCCCTGCCTAACATTCGACGACTGATGTCCGGCACTTCGACTTACATGATTCTGGATGATCATGAAATAGAAGATAACTGGCCAATGAACGCCGAAAAATCCGACGACATACTGTTTCGCAATGCAATGGCGGCTTACGAAATCTATCAAGCAAGTCATAGCCCGATCTGCTCGACAACAACTAACGGCACAATCGACCTAACTTCACTGAAGCACTACTGGTATCAATTCAGCGACGGCGATATCGAATGGTTTGTGACGGACAGTCGAACTCGCCGCAACTTGTCGAGGGACAACCGCCGCCTCCTCGACGAAGAACAGGAACAGGCCCTGTGCAAGTGGCTGGTCGAAAGCCCGGCGCGGGTCAAGTTCGTGGTCACCAGCGTCATGTTCTACCCTGACCGCAAATTGAACGGCGATGATGCCTGGGCGGGCTTCCCCGAACAGCGCCTGCGTCTGCTGGAAATCATCCGCCTGCATCGGATCAGGAACGTCGTGTTCATTTCAGGCGACGTGCACGGCTCGTTGACCAGTCGCCTGAGCCACAGCGAAGACCCTGACTTCGAAGTGCACACCGTCGTGTCTTCACCGCTGAGCAACAGCAAACTGCTGCCCTACGCCACCGCCGCCACCTTCATTCTCGATCAGCCATTGACGCAGACCGAGGCAGGCGAATACCGGCACGCGCTGACCAGCCAGGTCGTCAGCCAGGACAACTTCGCGCACATGGTGGTCGAGACCGGGCGGATCCAGGTCAACTATCACGACCGGGATGGCAGGCACCTGCAATCCATCGATATTCCGTTGCGATGAATCCAGCGGTGCGACCGTTCCGGATGCCAAAAGGCTCTGGAACGGTACTCTCCACGCCTAATAGCATTAGTTTCCGGCTACCGCTGGAGAAATGTTCACTGCAGCCGACATATTCTTATAGCACTTGGCCTTCATGTCTCTTGTCAGTCGGTGCCGCAATGATGCAACCTTGCCGCAGGCAACAGTAAAGAGGGCGCGAGCCCGGCGCGTTCAGCAAATTTCCAAGCGAGTTCCCTTCATGAAGAGCCAACCCGATGCCGCCAGCCGTATGGTGGCCGAGGTAGTGACGCAGTTGCCTGTGCCCTCGCGGCTCGGCATGCTGCGTTTCGAGCGCTTGAATGAAGCCAGTTGGGCCATGTTGTTTCTCGATCCCAACTGTGAACGCCAGTTCGGCCAGCCCGCCGTCGAGCTCTGCGCCCTGGTCGGCTCGCCCTACGCCAGCCTGATGGAGCCCGAAGCGCGCTATCAACTGCATGATGCGATCCAGCAACAACTCGGCCAAAGCCCGCATTACCTGGTGCGCTATACCCTGCACACCGCCGCCGGTGCGCTGAGCATTCTCGAACTCGGTGAAGCCTACAGACAGCACAACCGCCACTTGCTGCGCGGTTACTTGCTGGCGGTCGACAATGTGTTCGACGAGGCACCTTCGCTGCCGTCCGTCGACCTTGAAACCCAGAATTCACGCCTGCAAATCGCCCTTGAGCTCAATCAGCGTGCCCAGCAGGAACAACTGCAGCATCTGGAACGGGTGCGAGCCCAACAGGACCTGATCCTGTTGCTGGCCCGCCAGCGCTACAGCAGCCAGAACTCCCTGCAGGAAGCGGCCGAGCTGATCACCCGCTGCGCCTGCGATATCTACGAAATCGACTGTGCCAGCCTGTGGAACCTCGAAGGCCAGAAGTTGGTGCCGATTTCGGCGTACCACCGTGCTACCCAGGAATACATCCTGCCGGACGTGATTGATGTCAGCGGCTTCCCCGATTACATGGAAGCCTTGCACGGCAGCCGCGCCATCGACGCGCACAATGCGATGCGCGACCCGCGTACCCGGGAAATGGCCGAAGCCCTGCGCCCGCGTGACGTCAACGCCATGCTCGACGCCAGCATCCGCGTCGACGGCCAGGTGGTCGGCGTGTTGTGCCTGGAGCAGACCGGTGTCACCCGCGCCTGGCAGTCCGACGAAATCGCCTTTGCCGGTGAACTGGCCGACCAGTTCGCCCAGGTCATCAACAACCACAACCGCCGCACCGCCACCAGCGCCCTGCACCTGTTCCAGCGCGCGGTCGAGCAAAGCGCCAACGCCTTCCTGCTGGTCAATTGCGACGGCGTGGTCGAGTACGTCAACCCGAGCTTCACCGCGATCACCCAGTACACCACTGAGGAAGTCCACGGCCAGCGCCTCTCGGAGCTGCCGGCCCTGGAAAACCTCAGCGAGTTGCTGTTCGATGCGCCCTCCGCGCTGGCCAAAAGCAATAGCTGGCAAGGCGAATTCAAGAGCCGCCGCAAGAACCTCGAACCCTACTGGGGCCAGTTGTCGATTTCCAAGGTCTACGGCGACAACCGTGAGCTGACGCACTACATCGGCATCTACGAAGACATCACCCAGACCAAACTGGCGCAGCAGCGCATCGAGCGCCTGGCCTACACCGACAACCTGACCAACCTCGGCAACCGGCCTGCATTTATCCGCAACCTGGATGAACGCTTCGCCCGTGACAGCGATACCCCGATCAGCCTGCTGCTGGTGGACATCGACAACTTCAAGCGGATCAACGACAGCCTCGGTCACCAGACCGGCGACAAACTGTTGATCAGCCTGGCCCGGCGCCTGCGCAACAGCCTGAGCCCGAGCGGCAGCCTGGCGCGGTTCGCCAGTAATGAATTCGCGGTGTTGCTCGACGACACTGACCTTGCCACCGGGCAGCAGATCGCCAATCAATTGCTGGCGACGCTGGATAAACCGATGTTCGTCGACAACCAGTTGATCAGCGTCACCGGCTCCGTGGGCCTGGCCTGCGCGCCGCTACACGGCCGCGACCCGCAGACCCTGATGCGCAACGCCGGCCTCGCCCTGCACAAGGCCAAGGCCAACGGTAAACATCAGGTCCAGGTGTTCACCGAAGCGCTGAACGCCGAGGCCAGCTACAAACTGTTCGTCGAGAACAACCTGCGCCGCGCTCTGACCCAGAACGAGCTGGACGTGTTCTATCAGCCCAAGCTGTGCCTGCGCAGCGGTCGCCTGCTGGGCATGGAAGCGCTGCTGCGCTGGAATCATCCGGAGCGCGGCATGATCCGCCCGGATCAGTTCATCAGCGTCGCCGAGGAAACCGGCCTGATCATCCCGATCGGCAAGTGGATCGCCCGCCAGGCCTGCCGCATGAGCAAGGCGCTGACCGCCGCCGGCATGGGCAATCTGCAAGTGGCGATCAACCTGTCGCCCAAGCAGTTTTCCGACCCGGATCTGGTGGCCTCGATCGCCAACATCCTCAAGGAAGAAGCGCTGCCGGCCAATCTGCTGGAACTGGAACTGACCGAAGGCCTGCTGCTGGAAGCCACCGAAGACACCCACTTGCAGCTCGACCAGCTCAAGCGCCTGGGCCTGACCCTGGCCATGGACGACTTCGGCACCGGCTACTCGTCGCTCAGCTACCTGAAAAAATTCCCGATCGACATCATCAAGATCGATCGCAGCTTCATCCATGAAATCCCGGACAACCAGGACGACATGGAAATCACCTCCGCCGTGATCGCCATGGCCCACAACCTGAAACTCAAGGTCGTGGCCGAAGGCATCGAGACCGCCGAGCAGCTGGCGTTCCTGCGCCGGCACCGCTGCGACGTCGGCCAAGGCTACCTGTTCGACCGGCCGATTCCGGGCGGCGAGCTGATCCAGGCGCTCAAGCGCTACCCGCGTGGCCCGCTCTCTCTATAACCCACAGGACACTATCCGCACATTTTGCCTGGTGATTAACCGGGCATCATTGGGCACACTGTGGGTCAGCTTATAGACATCCCATCCTGACTGAGAGGAACGATCATGGTTCTGCGCTCGGAAATTCTGGTGAACAAAAACGTGCTACCGACTAAAGAACAAGCTCTGCCTGGCCGCGAAACCGCAATGACCCTGCCTGAAAAGCACTTTGTGTTCGAAGACACGCCGCTGCTCGGCCCGTTTTTCGAAGACGTCGACTTTGCGATCTTCGGTCTGGGCTGCTTCTGGGGTGCCGAGCGCCGCTTCTGGCAGCGTGAAGGCGTGGTCAGCACCGTGGTCGGTTACGCCGGCGGTTTCACGCCGAACCCGACCTACGAAGAAGTCTGCTCGGGCCTGACCGGCCACGCTGAAGTGGTGCTGGTGGTGTTCGACAAGGCCAAGGTCAGCTACGAAGAACTGCTGGCGATGTTCTGGGAATTGCACAACCCGACGCAGGGCATGCGCCAGGGCAATGACATCGGCACCCAGTACCGTTCGGTGATCTACGCGACCCATCCGGAGCAACTGGAGGCGGCGTTGAAGAGCAAGGCTGTTTATCAGGCCGAACTGTCGAAGGCGGGTCTGGGTGAAATCAGCACCGAGATTGAACAGGCGCCGACGGTTTACTTCGCCGAGGCCTATCACCAGCAGTATCTGGCGAAAAACCCGGAAGGCTATTGCGGGATTGGCGGCACTGGCGTGTGCATGCCGCCGAGTCTGGCGGGTAACTAAGCCCGCCCTGATCGCTCCCGCGCTTAGCGTGGGAGCGATTGACGGTTGATCAGCTTTCGGCGATCAACCAATCCATCTGCCACCCACCCTGGGTCTGGCCCAGCTTCTTGGACAGCCACGGCAGCAGCTCACGCAACTCTTCCTCCAGCCCCCACGGCGGATTGGCAATCGCCAGGCCAGAGCCGTTAAGGCTGTTCGGCGTATCCAGTGGATGCACCAGCAACTCGACCCGCAGCAACTTCGGCGCACCGGTGCCGGCCAGATCCTGATAGAAACGACGCAATGCGCGCTGATCCTTCACCGGATACCAGATGGCCGCGACGGTCTGGCGCATCCGCGAGATCGCCTCTTTCAGCGACGCCGCACAACGCTGCATCTCGTCGAGCTTCTCGAACGGCGGATCGATCAGCATCACCGCACGCTTCTCGGCCACCGGCAGCAACGCCCGCGCCACATGCCAGCCCTCACCCAGATGCACGGCCACACGGCGGTCGCCCTTCATGTTGTCCTTGAGCAGCACGCCGTCTTCCGGGTGCTTCTCGTTGAGCAGCACGCGATCCTGGGAACGGGTCAGACGCCGCGCCAGTTCCGGCGAACCCGGGTAGTAGCGCAACTGGCCGTCCGGGTTCATCTCGTGCAGCACGTTCATGTAGTCCGCGGTCAGCGCCGGCAGATCCGGCTGGTTCCACAACCGCGCGATGCCTTCCAGGTACTCGCCGGTACGGTTGGCCTGATCACCCTGCAGGTCATACAGACCGATGCCGGCGTGGCTGTCGAGATAGGCAAACGGCTGCTCCTTGCGCGACATCAGGGCGATGAGGCGGGTCAAGGTCAGGTGTTTGAACACATCGGCGTGATTGCCGGCATGGAAGGCGTGACGATAATTCATGGCTGCTCCTGCGAGGACCGTGAAGTTTACCTTTTACCGGGCGGCAAGTCAGGGGTTGGGGGCTGAGTGGGTGGTCTTGCTGTCGGGTACATCCTTGAGAAACCCCTCACCCTAACCCTCTCCCGGAGGGAGAGGGGACTGACCGAGGTGATCTTTCGGTTTGCATCGACCTGAAAAATCACCACGACCTAAGGCTTGGCCAAGCCAAGTTCACCACCGAAGTTGCAGGTCGGCGTACGTCACCTATTCACCTTGGTCGGTCCCCTCTCCCTCGGGGAGAGGGCTAGGGTGAGGGGATGGGATCTAAGGCCGGTCACGCAACCTGCGGCCAATCACATCCAAGACATCACAGCCATCACGCAACGGAATCACGCAGAGCTGGGCGAAGTCGCTGAGGATGAACGAGTCGCACTCGACCGAGCCGCGCATGCACATGTTTTCCAGGACCTGGATCACGGCGCGGATGCGGTAGTTGGCGGCGTCCATCAGGATGTCGAGCGGGGCGTGGGTGTCGATGAACAGGGTGGGCATGTCGTTGCAGTTGCTGGTCAGCGCCATGAGGCGGTTGTCGGGGTGGGGGATGAAGGGCTCGTAGGGTGGATCTGGATGAAGCGTGCTCATTGTTTAATCCTCTGGTAGTGAAAGAGGCGCACACCGTTTCCCTCCTACAGGATTGGGTGGCAGCCATGCGCGGGGTAGGAGGACTGAGACCAGAGCACTCAGCCACGCCGAAGCGTGCCCGCGCATAACCGCCGCAAAGGATCTTACGGTCGAGCGAAGACTGCCGCAAATCGGGCAACGACGCTTATGCACTGCTCTGAAATCAGGGCTCCTACGCCCTGTCTCCACTCGCGGAGACAGCCAAAGACTATCCCCGCAGCACCGCGCCCACCAGTTCACGCAAACCGCCGCAACTCGCGGGAAACGTCCGAAGCCTTTGCCCGGAAATTTCACTCTGACTCGTCCCGCAAGTAGTCCAGCAATGCCGAAGCCGACGATTCGTCCGACGCCGAAACCGCAAAAAACCTGACAACCTTGCAGCGCAAGACATCGGCGGGGAACGCTTCGAACAACGCCGGCTGCTCCTCGCTCAACCACTGCAAGGCGTTGTTGATCCGGGCATCATCGCCGAATTGCGCCAGCAGCTTTTCCGGCACCGACCACCAAGGAAACTCCCGACCCGAGACCCGCGCCCTGCCCCCGATCTCGACGGTCTGACCATTGATCAAGCCTCGCGTGAGGACCGGTAGTAGTTGCCCGGCATCCACCTCGGACGACTCAAGGATCGGCAACAAAAACCGCCCATCCCAGAACCGGAAAAACACCGCTTTCCCGTCCGGCATCAGCACCTGAGTCAAACTGCGAAAGTGCTCGACCACCGCTTCAAGCCCCGCCGAAGAAACCGCCAGCCAGCCCCAGTCCCGAGACTCCGTGGTCGCCACCCAATCCAGAAACTCACTGCCCGCGTCGACGATTCCCACGTAGGGCATCACCGCGTCCCACTCGGCATAGATCGTTTCCGCCCAGACCGGTTTCGGCATCTGCGCTTTCAGCGGCCAGGCCTTCAGCGGCTCCGCCGCACTGGCGCTACTGAAAATCGCGAACAACTGCTCCGACGGCTTCAGCGGCACATCCTTCAACCATTGATCAGGCTGCACAGACACCACCTTTGCAGCGCTCGCATTCTTCACAGAAAGGCGCATCACCTTTCAGGCTCATGATTTGCGCAGCAGTCAGAATCGCAGCCGGGGCTGCCGCCAGTTTTTCCGGCAACCCCGGCACCGTCGGCGCCGCACTTATCGCCGCCATCGGCGCACCACCCACCACAATCGGCACGCTGCTGAAGATCCCGCCGGGGCCGATGTTGATCCACTGCCCGCCCGCCTGAATCGTTGCGCTCGCCCCGCCGTCGATCACCACCTGCTGGCCGGCGCTGACGTGGAATTGAGCACTGGCGTTGATCGCCTGATTGCTCACGCGAATGTGCCGGTCGCCGGTCACCGTGAGGTGGTCGTCCTGCTTCACTTCAGTCTGGCGCTGGCCGTGGGTGATGTGCTGCTCATCGGCCTTCAGTTCGTGTTTAGCGAGACCAGTGACGACAACGCTGCGCTGGTTATCCACCTGCACCTGCTGATCGTTCAATACGTGCTGGGTCCAGTTTCGCTGGGCGCGCAGGTAGATTTCCTCGGCACCTTTGCGATCTTCGATACGCAATTCGTTGTAGCCCCCACCGCCGGGACTACTCTGGCTGCGGAAAATGCTGCGGGTCTTGTCGGCCGGCAGCTCCAGCGGAACCGGCGTGGCGGCGTTCGGCAGGCAACCCATGACCAGCGGTTTGTCGGCGTCGGAATCGATGAAACCCACCAGCACTTCCATGCCGACTCGGGGGATCAGCACGCTGCCATAACGATCATGGGCCCAGCCGCTGGCGACCCGCAGCCAGCAACTGGAATGCTCGTTGAGTTCACCGTCGCGATCCCAGGCCAGTTGCACCTTGACCCGACCGTACTCGTCGCAATGGATTTCACTGTCTTGCGGGCCGGTGACCACGGCCGGTTGATAGCCGAGCATCCGTGGTTTTTCCGGGCCCAGCGGCGGGCGGAAGAACACGTCCCACGGCGTGGCGAAAAAGGTATTTCGGTAGCCCTGGAAGTCATCACCGTCGCTGGTCACCGATTCCTCCAGCACTTGCGGCTGTCGGCCACGGTGCTCGATCGCAGTCAGCAGCCAGAGGTCATTCAGATCCTGGCGCGGATGCTCGGTCAGTTGCAGGAAATGTCCGCTGACGAGAGCGGATTGATCGCTGCGGCCCTCGGCCTGACGGTAGTCGGCGACATGTCGTTCAAGGGTGCGCTGGGCCAGTTGCTTGCCGGTTTCGCGCTCGGTGAACTGGCCGGGAAAGTGGTAATCCTCCAGCACCGGGCGCTGCTCGCTTTCGGCGCGACTTTGCAGCGCCAGCCGGGGCTTGGTGAAGTCGTAATCACGCCGGGTGACCACGCTGGTGCGGGTCTCAACGCGTACGGTGAAACGCTTGATCGCCGGCGCCGATGCAGCCATGCCGCTTCCCGGCAGGTACAGCGTCGGCTCGGTCAGACGCGGGAATACCGTCTGATCGTCGCCGAACACCAACAGATGTCCGTCCGGGCTGTGCTGAAAGTGAAAATGAATACCGACTTCGGCACACAGGCGCTGGATGAACGCCAAATCGCTTTCGGCGTACTGCACACAATATTCACGGGGCGGGTAATCGCTGCCGAGGCGAAACGCGAAGGCATCGCGTAGGATCGCGTGATCCTTGAGGATCTGCGTCACGATCTGCGGCACGCTTTGATGTTGGAAGATTCGCTGATTGATCCGATGACCCAGGTAGGCCAGACGCGGAACGAGGCTGACGTGATAGCGGGTCAGACGCTTGCCGGAATCCCCCTGCCCGACCCGATAGATCTGACCGTGGATACCGGAACCTTCTTCATCAAAACTCAGAAAAGCCTGACAGTGCAGCAGGCTTTCCAGATCCAGATCCGGCCGTTCACTGACCAGCTCCAGGTCAAAGCGAAAGGGTTGGCTGATGGCTTCCTTGCCCGTGAACTCAAGGACTTTGAGGTCAAACTGGGCGCCTTCGACGGTCAACGTGAAACGCGGTTGATTGGCAGGCGCGAACATCCGATGTCTCTCTGCAGATTGAGGGCGGGCGATTCTGCATGAGGCGCGAGGGGTGAAGACGGGGTGACCGAAAAATCAGATTTCCCCTACTTGAAACTTCGATCTCCCCTTCAAAAATCGGCGCATTCGACTACAGACTTTTCCTTCAGAAAAATCGCAGGCAATAAAAAACGGCCCGCTTCCTTTAGGACGCGGGCCGTTTTCTGGTGAGTCTCAGCTCATTCCCATCACTTGTTCAGATGGAAATCCTTCTCGGCCGCTTCAAAACGCTGAACCATACCGGCGCTCGGCTGGCCCATCAGGCTGACGAAGTAGATCGCCAGGCTGGCGAAGATGAAGCCCGGAATGATTTCGTACAGACCCAGCAGTTCGAAATGCTTCCACACGATCACGGTGATCGCGCCGACCAGGATGCCGGCCAGTGCGCCGTCACGGGTCATTTTCTTCCAGATCACCGAGATCAGCACGACCGGACCGAAGGCTGCACCGAAACCGGCCCAGGCGTAGGACACCAGACCCAGCACACGGTTGTCCGGGTTGGCGGCCATCGCGATGGCGATCAGTGCAACCAGCAGCACCATGGCGCGACCGACCCATACCAGTTCGACTTGCGAAGCGGATTTACGCAGGAAAGCCTTGTAGAAGTCTTCGGTCAGGGCGCTCGAGCACACCAGCAACTGGCAGCTCAGGGTGCTCATCACCGCCGCGAGAATAGCCGACAACAGCACGCCTGCAATCCACGGGTTGAACAGGATTTTCGCCAGTTCGATGAACACACGCTCGTGGTTTTCGGTCACTGGACCTGCCACCTCCGGGTGCGCCGAGAAGTAAGCGATACCGAAGAAGCCCACGGCCACGGTACCGCCCAGGCACAGGATCATCCAGGTCATGGAGATGCGACGGGCGTTGGCGATGGATTTCACCGAATCAGCGGCCATGAAGCGCGCCAGGATGTGCGGCTGACCGAAGTAGCCCAGACCCCAACCCATCAGCGAGATGATGCCGATGAAAGTGGTGCCCTTGAGCATGTCGAAGTTGCTCGGGTCCTGTGCTTCGATCGCCAGGAACGTGGTGTCGACACCGCCGGTAGCCAGCAGCACGATGATCGGCGTCAGCAGCAGGGCGAAGATCATCAGGGTGGCTTGTACGGTGTCGGTCCAGCTCACCGCGAGGAAACCGCCGACGAAGGTGTAGGCAATCGTCGCCGCAGCACCGGCCCACAGCGCTGTCTCGTAGGACATGCCGAAGGTGCTTTCGAACAGACGGGCACCGGCCACGATGCCGGAAGCGCAGTAGATGGTGAAGAACACCAGAATCACCACTGCCGAAATGATGCGCAGCAGACCGCTCTTGTCTTCGAAACGGCTGGAGAAGTAGTCCGGCAGGGTCAGTGCATCGCCGTTGTGCTCGGTCTGAACACGCAGACGACCGGCGACGAACAGCCAGTTCAGGTAGGCACCGACGATCAGGCCGATGGCGATCCAGCTTTCGGACAGGCCAGACATGTAGATGGCGCCCGGCAGGCCCATCAGCAACCAGCCGCTCATGTCGGAAGCGCCGGCGGACAATGCCGTCACCACGCTGCCCAGGCTGCGGCCGCCCAGAATATAGTCAGAAAGGTTATTGGTGGAGCGATAGGCCATGAAGCCGATCAGCACCATTGCTGCGATGTAGATCACGAACGTGATCAGGGTTGGATTGCTTGCGCTCATTACGTACGTGCCCTGGCTTTGTTTTTATGTAGCGGCGGCGGTTGCACCGTTTGCAGACTGACGCCTGACAGACGAATCGCACGGCCGCGCATTTATGACCAATGTTTCCCCAGGAAAGCCATTGGCCGGTGCACCGGGTTTCCCCGGTTGCACCTTGGGCGCGAATCCTATGCAACAAAGCAAAACAGGTGCAACCAGTTTCTTGGGAATTAGTTGCACCCAGTCGGATTTATCCTACGGAAGTGGCTTTTTGCTCCTTTTTAACGCAGTCGCAGAGGTTTTCTAGAAGCAAAAGCACCAAGCAAGAGCAGCACTTTCGTACCAGAAATTATTTCCTGACGAGCTGCAGAATATTCCGACAAAAAAGGGTTGCACCCGGTTGCACCTGTTTCGGCTCGCGGCTAATCTTGCCGCCAGCTGTTGTCGCGCAACTGCGGCACCTATGAGGATAAAAATATGGCTACCACCACCCTTGGGGTCAAACTTGACGACCCGACCCGCGAACGCCTGAAGGCCGCCGCAACCTCGATTGATCGCACACCGCACTGGCTGATCAAGCAGGCAATTTTCAATTACCTGGAGAAACTCGAGGGTGGTGCAACCCTGACCGAGCTGAACGGTTTGACCGCCAAGGACGCCGACGACGCGGGCGAAGTCCATACCGATCACGCTCACCAATGCTTCCTCGAATTCGCCGAAAGCATCCTGCCGCAATCGGTGCTGCGCGCCTCGATCACCGCCGCTTACCGACGCCCCGAGCCGGAAGTGGTGCCGATGCTGATCGAGCAGGCGCGCCTGCCGGCGCCGATGGCCGAAGCCACCAACAAACTCGCCGCAACCATCGCGGAAAAACTGCGTAACCAGAAGAGTGCCGGCGGTCGTGCAGGTATTGTTCAGGGCCTGTTGCAGGAATTTTCCCTGTCGTCCCAGGAAGGCGTGGCGCTGATGTGCCTGGCCGAAGCACTGCTGCGGATCCCGGACAAAGGCACTCGCGATGCGCTGATCCGCGACAAGATCAGCACCGGCAACTGGCAGCCGCACTTGGGCAACAGCCCGTCGCTGTTCGTCAACGCGGCGACCTGGGGTCTGCTGCTGACCGGCAAACTGGTTTCCACTCACAACGAAGCCGGCCTGACTTCGTCCCTGAGCCGCATCATCGGCAAGAGCGGCGAGCCGATGATCCGCAAGGGCGTCGACATGGCCATGCGCCTGATGGGCGAGCAGTTCGTTACCGGCGAAACCATCGCCGAAGCCCTGGCCAACGCGAGCAAGTTCGAAGCCAAGGGTTTCCGCTATTCCTACGACATGCTCGGTGAAGCGGCGCTGACCGAACACGACGCCCAGAAGTACCTGGCCTCGTACGAACAAGCCATTCACTCGATCGGCAAAGCGTCCCACGGCCGTGGGATTTATGAAGGTCCGGGCATCTCGATCAAGCTGTCGGCCCTGCACCCGCGTTACAGCCGTGCCCAGTACGAGCGCGTGATGGACGAGCTGTACCCGCGCCTGCTGTCGCTGACCCTGCTGGCCAAGCAATACGACATCGGCCTGAACATCGACGCCGAAGAAGCCGACCGCCTGGAGCTGTCGCTGGATCTGCTCGAGCGTCTGTGCTTCGAGCCGCAACTGACCGGCTGGAACGGCATCGGTTTCGTGATCCAGGCCTACCAGAAGCGTTGCCCGTACGTGATCGACTACGTGATCGACCTGGCTCGCCGCAGCCGTCATCGCCTGATGATCCGTCTGGTGAAAGGCGCGTACTGGGACAGCGAAATCAAGCGCGCCCAGGTCGAAGGCCTGGAAGGCTATCCGGTCTACACCCGCAAGGTGTACACCGACGTTTCCTACATCGCCTGCGCCCGCAAACTGTTGTCGGTGCCGGAAGTCATTTACCCGCAGTTCGCTACGCACAACGCCCACACCCTGTCGGCGATTTATCACATTGCCGGTCAGAACTATTACCCGGGCCAGTACGAATTCCAGTGCCTGCACGGCATGGGCGAACCGTTGTACGAACAGGTTGTAGGCAAGGTTTCCGAAGGCAAGCTGAACCGTCCGTGCCGCGTGTACGCTCCGGTCGGCACCCACGAAACCCTGCTGGCGTACCTCGTACGTCGTCTGCTGGAAAACGGTGCCAACACCTCGTTCGTCAACCGCATCGCCGACCAGTCGGTTTCGATTCAGGAGCTGGTGGCCGATCCGGTGGCACAGATCGAGCAGATGGCGACCGTGGAAGGTGGTTTCGGCCTGCCGCACCCGCGCATCCCGCTGCCGCGTGACCTGTATGGCTCCGAGCGCGCCAACTCTGCCGGCATCGACATGGCCAACGAACATCGTCTGGCGTCGCTGTCCTGCGCCCTGCTGGCCACCGCGCACAACAACTGGAAAGCCGCGCCGATGCTCGGTTGCGCCTCCAGCAACGAAGCGCCGGCACCGGTGCTGAACCCGTCCGATCTGCGTGACGTGGTCGGCCATGTGCAGGAAGCCACGGTCGAAGACGTCGACAACGCCATTCAATGCGCCCTGAACGCCGCACCGATCTGGCAGGCCACCCCGCCGGCCGAACGTGCCGCGATTCTGGAACGTGCCGCTGACTTGATGGAAGGCGAGATCCAGCCGCTGATGGGCCTGCTGGCCCGCGAAGCCGGCAAGACCTTCGCCAACGCCATCGCCGAAGTCCGCGAAGCCGTCGATTTCCTGCGTTATTACGCGGTGCAGGCACGCAACGATTTCAGCAACGACGCCCACCGCCCACTGGGCCCGGTGGTGTGCATCAGCCCATGGAACTTCCCGCTGGCGATCTTCAGCGGCCAAGTTGCCGCGGCACTGGCCGCCGGTAACCCGGTGCTGGCCAAACCGGCCGAACAGACTCCGCTGGTCGCCGCACAAGCCGTACGCCTGCTGCTCGAAGCCGGGATTCCGGAAGGCGTGCTGCAACTGCTGCCGGGTCGCGGTGAAACCGTCGGCGCCGGTCTGGTCGGCGATGAACGCGTCAAAGGCGTGATGTTCACCGGCTCCACCGAAGTCGCGCGTCTGCTGCAACGCAACATCGCCGGTCGCCTCGACAACCAGGGCCGTCCGATTCCGCTGATCGCCGAAACCGGCGGCCAGAACGCGATGATCGTCGACTCTTCGGCACTGACCGAACAGGTGGTGATCGACGTGGTGTCGTCGGCCTTCGACAGCGCCGGTCAGCGTTGCTCGGCCCTGCGCGTCCTGTGCTTGCAGGAAGATTCCGCTGATCGCGTCATCGAAATGCTTAAAGGTGCGATGGCTGAAAGCCGTCTCGGCAACCCGGAGCGCCTGTCCGTGGACATCGGCCCGGTGATCGACGCCGAAGCCAAGGCCGGCATCGAGAAGCACATCCAGGGCATGCGCGACAAAGGTCGCAACGTGTACCAGGTGGCTATTGCCGATACCGAGGAAGTCAAACGCGGCACCTTCGTCATGCCGACCCTGATCGAGCTGGAAAGCTTCGACGAACTGCAACGCGAGATCTTCGGCCCGGTGCTGCACGTGGTGCGCTACAAGCGTAAAGAGATCGACCAGTTGATCGCCCAGATCAACGCCTCCGGTTACGGCCTGACCCTCGGCGTGCACACCCGCATCGACGAGACCATCGCCAAGGTGATCGACAACGTCAACGCCGGTAACGTCTACGTCAACCGCAACATCGTGGGTGCCGTGGTCGGCGTCCAGCCATTCGGTGGTGAAGGCCTGTCGGGTACTGGCCCGAAAGCCGGTGGCCCGCTGTACCTGTACCGTCTGCTGTCGACGCGTCCTACCGATGCCATCGAACAATCCTTCGCTCGCGCTGATGCTGCCGTGGCGCCGGACGTTCGTCTGCGCGACGCCATGAGCAAACCGCTGACCGCTCTGAAAGCCTGGGCCGACAGCAACAAGTTCGCCGACCTGAGCACCCTGTGCGTGCAGTACGCGGCGCAGTCGCAAAGCGGTATCACCCGCGTACTGGCCGGCCCGACCGGCGAGAAGAACAGCTACGCGATCCTGCCGCGCGAGCACGTGCTGTGCCTGGCGGACATCGAAGGTGATCTGCTGACCCAACTCGCTGCAGTACTGGCAGTAGGCGGTTCGGCAGTCTGGCCGGAATCCGACACCAGCAAGGCATTGTTCGCACGCCTGCCGAAGGAAATTCAGGCGCGAATCAAACTGGTTTCCGACTGGAACAAGGACGACGTGGTGTTCGACGCGGTTCTGCATCACGGCCATTCCGACCAGTTGCGTGCGGTCTGCCAGCAGATCGCCAAGCGTGCCGGCGCCATCGTCGGGGTTCAGGGCCTGTCCCAGGGCGAGACCAACATTGCACTGGAGCGTCTGGTGATCGAGCGTGCGTTGAGCGTCAACACCGCGGCAGCAGGCGGCAACGCCAGTCTGATGACCATCGGTTAATCAGCAACTCTGTCAGCAACATAAAAATGGGCGCCCTCACCGGCGCCCATTTTTTTGGCCTCTCCATCACCGTTATCAATCTTCCTGTTCAGCCTTTATTCGCACGCCTAGACTCGGTTCATTCCAAAAAAAGGTAGGCCGCCATGTCCGAGACGCTGCTCAGTTCCCGCAATCTGGCTTTCGAGCTGTACGAAGTCCTCGATGCCGAGGGCCTGACCCGGCGCGAGCGGTTTGCCGAGCACAACCGCGAAACCTTCGATGCCGCCATCGGCACGGCGCGCAACATCGCCGAGAAGTACTTCGCACCGCACAACCGCAAGGGCGACGAGAACGAGCCGCGCTACGAGAACGGTCAGGCAATTCTGATTCCCGAGGTGAAACCGGCGGTGGATGCGTTCCTCGAAGCCGGATTCCTCAACGCGGCGCGCAGTTTCGACGCCGGCGGCATGCAACTTCCCACACTGTTGTCCCAGGCCTGCTTCGCCCACTTCCAGTCAGCCAACGCGGCGTCGACCTCCTATCCGTTCCTGACCATGGGTGCGGCCAACCTGATCGAAAGTTTCGGCACCGAAGAGCAGAAGCAACGCTTCCTTCAACCGATGATCGACGGCCGTTTCTTCGGCACCATGGCCCTGACCGAGCCCCATGCCGGTTCGTCGCTGTCGGATATTCGTACCCGAGCCGAGCCTGCGTCCGACGGCACTTATCGCCTCAAGGGCAACAAGATCTTCATCTCCGGCGGTGACCACCCGCTCTCGGAAAACATCGTGCACATGGTGCTGGCCAAGCTGCCGGACGCGCCGGCCGGGGTGAAAGGTATTTCACTGTTCATCGTGCCGAAGTTTCTGGTCAACGATGACGGCAGCCTGGGCAAGCGCAACGACGTGCTGCTGGCCGGGCTGTTCCACAAGATGGGCTGGCGCGGAACGACGTCCACGGCGCTGAACTTCGGCGATAACGGTGAGTGCGTCGGTTATCTGGTGGGCAAGCCGCATCACGGCTTGAGCTACATGTTCCAGATGATGAACGAAGCTCGGATCGGTGTCGGCATGGGCGCGGTGATGCTCGGTTACGCCGGTTACCTGTACTCGCTGGAATACGCCCGCGAACGGCCGCAGGGTCGGGTGCCGGACAGCAAGGACCCGACGACGGCGCCGGTGGCGATCATTCAGCACGCGGACGTCAGACGCATGCTGCTGACACAGAAATCCTACGTTGAAGGGGCGTTCGATCTCGGTCTGTATGCGGCGCGCCTGTTCGATGACACCACCACGCTGGAGATCGAAGCCGAGCGCAAACAGGCTCACGAGCTATTGGATTTGCTGACGCCGATCGTCAAATCCTGGCCGTCCGAGTTCTGCCTGAAGGCCAACGAACTGGCGATCCAGATTCTCGGCGGCCACGGTTACACCCGCGAATACCCGGTGGAGCAGTACTACCGCGACAATCGCCTGAACCCGATCCACGAAGGCACTCACGGCATTCAGTCGCTGGACTTGCTGGGACGCAAACTGGCGCAGAACGGTGGTGCCGGGCTCAAGCAACTGATTCGCCTGATCGCCAACACCGCCGAGCGCGCAGTCCCGTACGAATCCTTGACCGCACTGCGTGAGCCGTTGGAGAAACTGGTGGCGCGCTTGCAGAGCGTGACCATTGGTCTGCTGACCGACCTGGCTCAGGGCAAGGTCAACAGCAGCCTGGCGAACTCGGCGTTGTACCTGAAGGTGTTCGGGCATGCGGTGATTGGCTGGCGCTGGCTGGAGCAGGCGATTCGGGCGGAGGAAGGGTTGGCCAAAGGCAATGCGGCGGATGCCGACTTCTATAAGGGCAAGTTGCAGGCGGCGCGGTATTTCCTGACGTGGGAAGTGCCGGGCTGCCAGCATGAGCTGACGTTGCTGGAGGCGCGGGATGATACGTGTCTGGCAATGCAGGATGCGTGGTTCTGATCCCACGGTGATCGTTAGCGATCGTTCCCACGCAGAGCGTGGGAACGATCAATCTGACGACACATCAGCTCAACTTGAACCCACCCATCTGCCGCGCCAGATCATCCGCCAGCCGCTGCAACATCTGACAATCCTCACGACACGCCCGAACCTCCCCCGCCGTCGCCCGGGCCAGATCGGAAATGCCCTGTACGTTGCGGTTGATCTCCTCGGTCACCGCCGACTGCTCCTCAGTCGCTGTCGCCACCTGATGGTTCATGTCGCTGATGCGCTCGACCTGCCCGGTAATCGCCGTCAAAGACGCCCCGGTACGCTGGCTCGATTCGACTCCGGTACCCGTCGCGGCCTGCCCGGTGCGCATCGATGACACCGCATTCTCCGCGCCCTGTTTAAGGCTGCCGATCATCTGCTGAATCTCGTCGGTAGACGCCTGAGTCCGGCGCGCCAATGTCCGCACCTCGTCGGCCACCACTGCAAAACCACGCCCCATATCGCCGGCTCGAGCAGCCTCGATGGCAGCGTTCAACGCCAGCAGGTTGGTCTGCTCGGACACCCCGCGAATCACCGCCAGCACCTGATCGATCGACGCCACTTGATGCGCCAGCTCACCCACCGCGCCCGCCGCGACGCCAATTTCATCGGACATGCTTTCTATATGGCGAATCGAGCCGCCGACCACTTCCCGCGCCTGCATCGCTTCATCGCGGGCGGTTTGCGAGGCGAGTGCCGCATTACCGGCGTTCTGGGCGATTTCCTGCACGGTCAGGCCCATTTCGTGGACGGCGGTGGCAACCATGTCGGTCATTTCCTGCTGGCGGCCGGAGCGCTCGGCGGTGTTATCCACAACCCTGGCCACCTGGCCCACGGCAACGCGCAGACGCACGCTGGTGGTCAGCACTTCGCCGATCATCCCGCGCTGGCTGTCGAGGAAACGGTTGAAGCCCCGGGCGAGGTCGCCCAGTTCATCGGCGCGGCTGGAATCTAACCGATGAGTCAAATCTCCACCACCGCTACCGATTGCTACCAATGCAGCTGTTACCTGACGAATCGGTCGCACCAAGCCCTGGGCCAGCCAGATCACCAGCGCCAGGCAAACCAGCGCCACCACCAGGCCGATGCCGCTGCTCATCCACATCGCCCGGCGGGCTTCGGCGTAGATCTGCGACCGTGGCACTTCGGCCACCAGGGTCCAGCCGAGATCGCGCAAAGGCAGGCTGAAGGCGAGGAAATCTTCGCCGTCGCGCTGAAAGCTGCTGTTGGCGGCGACTTTATGGCCCATGACCGCTTGTGCTGCCGAGACGCCGATCTGCTCGCTCAAGGTGCGCTTGCCGCTGAACTGTGCCTCGGGATGGACCTGGATAAGACCGTCGGAACGCACGAGATAGACCTTCCCGCGCTCGCCGAAGCTGAAGTTGTGAATCAGCTCCGACAGCTCTTTCATGCTCAGCCCGAGCCCCGCGACACCGACCACTTTGCCGGCCTGCTCCACCTTCAAATCGATGAACAGCGCCAGCTCTCCGGTGGCCCCGTCGTTGTCGATGTTCAAGGTTCGCGGCTGATTGCTGTCGAGGAAGGAGTAGAACCACGCATCGGCCGGTTTGTCGCGACTGAGGGTGCGATCCAGGCCTTTTTCGGTGATGTAGTGATTGGATTCGGTGCCGATGATCAAAGCAGTAAAAGCCTTGTGTTCGGCGCGGATGCCTTCCAGATACTGCGCGAAACCCGCGGTTTTGGCGGAGTCCTCACCATTGGCCAGCCAGTCGCGGACCATGGTGTTGCTGGCGATATCCTTGGCGGCGGTGAGGGGTTGAACGAGGATTCGTTCGATGTCGTTGCGCGTCGCTTCGATGCTCGACGGCAGCGCCTGTTCGACCAGATAGCTCTGGGCGAGGCGGTTGACCACCAGGGTATAAATGCCAACCACGATCAGAATGCTGACCAGCAGGGCGGTGCCCATGCCGAGGATCAACTGCCATTGAATACTGCGACGCCAGAACTGCATGGAGCACCCCCAAAGAATAAGAGGCTGAAACACTGCAACAGCCGTGCCGATTGTATACATTCCGACTGACAATATCGCTTTAGTATTGTACTGATTCGCATATTTCATCGTGAGTACATTCGCTACCGCTAATTCGCAGAAACACTGTACATACAAACATCCTGTCAGATATGACAGGTTACAAATTCAAATGCCATTTTATAATTAAGTAACTTGAATCAGTGCACAACATCACTTTCAAGTTATCTCCTATTTTTAGACAGGCATAACTAAAAAAATTAAAGGAAATTCTTTATGAGCATTGAAGTAGTAATCAATAAAGCAATCAACAACTCAACAAATAGTTATGAGGAAGTTATTCTCCCCCCAAAAAAAGCCGAGCTATTCATGAATATAGGAGATGAAATGCTATTCTCGGATGGAACGAACCATCGCATCTATAGAAAAATGTATACTCAGGTGAATGATCAGTTCGATTTTAAAATCTCAGTCTGGACGGCGATTCTGCTTTAATAAGCCAGGAGTCCCTCAGGGGACTCCATTATTAACCTATACTAAAAACTTCAGAACTTAATAAATCATCCAGCCATTTAATCTATAACCAATTAATTTCTATCTATTGCTTTGGCAATAGTCTCGACCGTGGCGCTGACTTGCTCTTGGTAACGCTCGAGTTCCTGCTCGTGCTGCTTCTTCATTTCAATCTGCTGCGAGCACAGATTCATCGCCGCCAGCACCAGCAGGCGGTCGCCGATCAGGGTCGGGTATTTGCGCTTGGTGTCGGCCAGTGCGGCCTTGAGCATCAATGCGGCGTCCAGCAGGGTCTGTTCTTCCCCGGCTGGTGCCTTTATCGAATAGTCCTCCCCCAGGATGGAGATGACTTTTACCCCTGCTGTGCCGTGGTTCATGCGCTGACAGGACCTGCGTTGACGCGATCAACCAGCGCCTGGATGCGCGCGGCGGTGGCACCGTGCTTTTCTTCCTGTTCCATCAGGCTCAGTTGCAGGCTTTCGTTTTCATCCTTGGCCTGGGCCAGTTCCGTGGACAGGGTCTGGTTGGTTTCCGACAGGGCCTGGTTCTGTTGCACCAGATCACTGACGAGCTGTTCCAATTGGCTGAGGGATGCTTCCAACATTTTGATCTTCCAGGGCTTTTTCAAAGGGCGCGTACGATAAAGAAAAGTCGTCGTTGACGCCAGGGTTAAACCGGCGCAAGGCCTTGATTTTCCTGGCGGCTCGACCGTTCTTGCGAGTGCTAGAGACTGTGATCTGCCGATCTGGTTCCTGCACTTCGTCGCCCGACGCCCCATGCGACAAATACGCACACCACCTCAAGACTTTAGTCGTATGACCGATAAGTCACCCAACAGCAGTCTCAGCCCGCACGGATGCGGCCCTTCCCTGGTATCCGCCTCCATGTCCCTTCGCAATATGAATATCGCCCCCCGGGCGTTCACCGGTTTCGCCCTGATCGGCGGCCTGATGCTGATTCTCGGCGTGTTCGCCCTGAATCAGATGAGCAAGATCCGCGCAGCAGGCGAAGACATCGCCACCGCCAGCGTGCCTTCGATCAAGGCTCTGGATGAGTTCACCCAACTCACGTTGCGTCTTCGGGTGCTGTCCTATCGCCTGCTGATCAACCGTGAAGCAGACGTACAACAGAAAACCATCGAGCTGTTCGATTTGCGCAACCGGCAGATCGCCGACGCGCAACGCGCCTACGAGCCGCTGATCGATGGCCCACAGGAACGTGCGGCCTACGACCAGTATGTGCAGTTGCTGGCGCAGTACCGTCAGCTCGAAGACCGCATGAAGACTCTGTCGCGCAACAATCAGGTCGACGAACTGCGGCAGATGCTCAACACCGAGTTGCTCGCCAATTCCGAAGCGGTGAATACCGCTCTCGCGCGTTTGCTGGAGATCAACACCCAACAGATCGCCGAGACCAATCAGGGCGCCACGGATCAGTATTCGATGTCGTTCAATCTGGTGGTGACCCTGCTGGTGATCGCCACCGGTCTGACCTTGCTGTTCGCCTGGCTGTTGACCAGCAGCATCACCAAGCCGATCGCCAAGGCGCTGGATGCAGCGGAAACCATCGCCGAAGGCAACCTGACCCAGCCGATCCACGTGGACGGCACCGACGAAGCCGGACGCCTGCTGGCGGCCATGGCCAAAATGCAGTCGAAGCTGCGCGATACTCTGCAGCGGATTTCCGGCTCGGCAACCCAACTGGCGTCCGCCGCCGAAGAGCTGAACAGCGTCACCGACGAAAGCGCCCGTGGCCTGACTCAGCAGAACAACGAAATCGAGCAGGCCGCCACCGCCGTCAACGAAATGACCAGCGCCGTGGAAGAAGTCGCGCGCAACGCGGTCAGCACCTCGGAAGCCTCGAAGAACGCCACCACCTCCGCCGGCGACGGCCGCGATCTGGTGCAGGAAACCGTCAGCGCCATCGAACGCATGAGCGCCGACGTGCAGAGCACCGCCACCCTGATCGGTGATCTGGCCAACGAATCCCGCGACATCGGCAAGGTGCTGGACGTGATCCGTGGCCTGGCCGACCAGACCAACCTGCTGGCGCTCAACGCTGCGATTGAGGCGGCCCGCGCCGGTGAAGCCGGTCGTGGATTTGCGGTGGTCGCCGACGAAGTTCGCGCCCTGGCGCACCGCACCCAGCAGTCGACCAGCGAAATCGAGCGCATGATTGGCAGCATCCAGAGCGGCACCGAACACGCCGTGGATTCGATGCGCAACAGCACCGAGCGCGCCGAATCGACCCTGAACATCGCCCGTGGTGCCGGCCTGTCGCTGGACACGATCAACACGGCCATCGTTGAAATCAACGAGCGCAACCTGGTGATCGCCAGCGCCGCCGAAGAGCAGGCGCAGGTGGCGCGGGAAGTGGATCGCAACCTGGTGAACATCCGCGATCTGTCGGTGCAATCGGCGACCGGGGCGAATCAGACCAGTGCGGCGAGTAATGAGCTGTCGCGATTGGCGCTGGATCTGAACAATATGGTTGGGCGGTTTAGCCTGTAATTTTGAGATCAAGATCAAAAGCCCCCCTCACCCCAGCCCTCCCGAAACGTCGGACCGCCCCCAAGGGGGCGAGGGGGAAGGGAGCAGATCGGGGGGCTTTTCAGATCGTGAGTTCGACTCGCAATTGCAAGTCGGTGCAACTCGCATAAACGCCGCGATCAGTCCCCTCTCCCTCCGGGAGAGGGTTAGGGTGAGGGCAGCGGTCTGAAGCCAGGCACAACCGCTAATGACTCCGCCGCAAAAACCTTTTTGACAGCATCACATTTCAACAGGTTAGAATCGCTGGCACGCAGACTGCATGGTCAGTTTGTGCCCGTCTTTCCGCTTCTGGAGTACTGCCTTTGAATGCGACGACCATCAACAGCCTGTTCTTGATCGGCGCGTTGCTGGTAGGCGCAAGCATTCTTGTCAGCTCCCTTTCCTCCCGTCTCGGCATCCCGATTCTGGTGATCATCCTCGCGGTCGGCATGAGTGCCGGGGTCGATGGCGGCGGCATCATTTTCGATAACTACCCGACGGCCTATCTGGTCGGCAACCTCGCACTGGCAGTGATCCTGCTCGACGGTGGGTTACGCACCCGGGTGTCCAGTTTCCGCGTGGCCTTGTGGCCGGCCTTGTCGCTGGCCACGGTCGGCGTCCTTATCACCACCGGCCTCACCGGCATGGCGGCCGCGTGGCTGTTTGACCTCAACCTGATTCAAGGCCTGCTGATCGGCGCCATCGTCGGCTCCACGGACGCCGCCGCGGTGTTCTCGCTGCTCGGCGGCAAGGGCCTGAACGAGCGGGTGACCGCCAGCCTGGAAATCGAATCCGGCAGCAACGACCCGATGGCGGTGTTCCTCACCGTGACCCTGATCGACATGCTCGCCAGCGGCCAGACCGGCCTGCACTGGAGCCTGCTGACCCACCTGATCCGCGAATTCGGCATCGGTGGGGTGATCGGTCTGGGCGGTGGCTGGCTGATGCTGCAACTGGTCAACCGGATCAACCTGGCCACCGGTCTGTATCCGATTCTGGTGATCGCCGGCGGTCTTGTGGTGTTCGCCCTGACCAACGCCCTGCACGGCAGCGGCTTCCTTGCTGTGTACCTGTGCGGTCTGGTGATCGGCAACCGCCCGGTGCGCAGCCGTCACGGCATTCTGCACATGCTCGACGGCATGGCGTGGCTGGCGCAGATCGGCATGTTCCTGGTGCTGGGCCTGCTGGTCACCCCGCATGACTTGCTGCCGATCGCCCTGCCTGCGCTGGGTCTGGCGCTGTGGATGATTCTGTTCGCACGGCCGCTGTCGGTGCTGGTCGGGCTGCTGCCGTTCAAAGCCTTCCATGGCCGCGAAAAGGCGTTCATTTCCTGGGTCGGTCTGCGCGGCGCGGTGCCGATCATTCTGGCGGTGTTCCCGCTGATGGCCGGGCTGCCGAATGCGCAGCTGTACTTCAACCTCGCGTTCTTCATCGTGCTGGTGTCGCTGCTGGTGCAGGGCACGAGCCTGCCGTGGGTGGCCAAGCTGCTCAAGGTGACGGTACCGCCGGAGCCGGCGCCGATTTCCCGCGCCGCCCTCGAAGTACACGTCACCAGCGAGTGGGAACTGTTCGTCTACAAGCTCGGCGCGGAAAAATGGTGCATCGGTTCGCCCCTGCGCGAACTGAAAATGCCCGAAGGCACCCGTATCGCCGCCCTGTTTCGCGGTCAGCAACTGCTCCATCCGTCGGGTAGTACGGTGCTGGAAGTCGATGATTTGCTGTGTGTTATCGGCCATGAGCACAACCTGCCGGCCCTCGGAAAACTGTTCAGCCAGGCGCCGCAACGCGGCCTCGATCTGCGCTTCTTCGGCGACTTCGTACTCGAAGGAGATGCCCAGCTCAAAGCGGTTGCCGCCCTGTACGGCCTGCCCGCCGAAGGCATCGATCCGGACATGACCCTGGGCCACTTCATTGCCCAGAAAGTCGGCGGTGCACCGATCGTTGGCGACCAGGTGGAATGGAACAACACCCACTGGACGGTTGCGGTCATGGACGGGAACAAGATCGGCAAAGTGGGCGTCAGATTCCCCGAAGGAAGTCGCCCGGGCCCCGGGCTCTTCCTCTAAACTGCGTCCACTCTCACTTGCTTGACCGGTCTCTATGCCTACCCTGCGCTCCTTTTTCCTCGCGGCCCTGCTGGGCCTGAGTCTTTCCGTCGGCCCGCTGCAAGCCGCCGAACCACCGTCCAGCGACGCCGTGCAGGCCAGCCTGGACAAGCTCACCGACAGCAAACTGCCCGAGGCCGACAAGAAGGCCCTGCAGACGGTCCTGCAAAACACGCTGAACCAGCTCAACAACCGGCGTGACTACGAGCAGAAGCTGATCGACCTCAAGCAGCAGTTGGCCACTGCGCCGAAGCAGACCATCGAGAATTCGCGCGAACTGACCCGCCTCAAGGCCAGCGCCGTGGTACCGGTAGCGCAGCGCTTCCCCAAGGAAAACATCCAGCAGTTGGAGCAGATGCTCACCGAGCGCTCGACCCAGCAAAGCGATCTGCAAAAGGCCCTGGCCGACGCCAACAGCCTGATCATCACCGCCCAGACCCGTCCCGAACGTGCCCAGGCCGAGATTTCCAGCAGCCAGACGCGCATCCAGCAGATCAATAACATCCTCAAGACCGGCAAGGACGCCGGCAAGACCGTCAGCGCCGAGCAGCGCGACCTGCTCAACGCCGAACTGGCGGCGCTCAATGCGCTGATCCCGCTGCGCCGTCAGGAACTGGCCGGCAACAACCAATTGCAGGATCTGGGCAACAGTCAGCATGACCTGCTCTCGGAAAAGTCCGACCGTCTGGATCGCGAGATCCAGGAACTGCAAACCCTGATCAACCAGAAACGTCTGACCCTGTCGCAGGAAACCGTGACGCAGCAGTCGATCGAGGCCCAAAAGTCCGGCAGCAGCGCCCTGCTCGCCACGGAAAGCGCGGCCAACCTCAAGCTCTCCGACTACCTGCTCAAAAGCACCGACCGTCTCAACGAACTGACCCAGCAGAACCTGCAGACCAAGCAGCAACTGGACAGCGTGACCCAGAGCGATTCGGCCCTCGACGAGCAGATCAACGTGCTCAAGGGCAGCCTGCTGCTGTCGAAGATTCTCTATAAACAGAAGCAAGCGCTGCCGCGCCTCAAGGTCGACCGCGATCTGGCGGACCAGATCGCCGACATTCGCCTGTACCAGTTCGAAATCAATCAACAACGTGAACAGCTGAGCAATCCGGCGACTTACGTCGACAACCTGCTGTCCACTCAGCCACCGGAGCAAGTCACGCCACAACTGCGCAAGAGTCTGCTGGAGCTGGCCAACACCCGTGTCGATCTGCTGGAACGGCTGAGCCGCGAACTGAGCGCGATGCTCAACGAATCGATCACCCTGCAACTGAACCAGAAACAACTGCTGAGCACCGCGCAAAGCCTGCGCGCGACTCTCGACGAGCAGATGTTCTGGATTCCGAGCAACAAGCCGCTGGACACCGAATGGATGCGCGGCGTGCCGGAGCGTCTGAAGCGTCAGATCGATACCCTGCCGCTGGCCTCAAGCTTCAGCGAACTGACCGACGGCCTGACCCAGCGACCACTGTTGTTCCTGCCGCTGGCGCTGCTGATCGGCGCGCTCCTGTGGCGGCGCAAGCAACTGTATTCGCGCCTGAACAAGGTTCACCAGGACATCGGTCACTTCAAGCGTGACAGCCAGTGGCATACGCCACAGGCGATCCTGATCAATATTCTGCTGGCGATGCCGGTGGCGCTGGGCCTGGCTCTGTGCGGGCTGGCGTTGCAGATCGACGCCCGTGGGCAGAACGCCAACATGGGCGCGGCGCTGCTGCAAATGGCCCAGGCGTGGCTGGTGTTCTACACCGCTTACCGGATCCTCGCGCCGGGCGGCGTGGCCGAATTGCACTTCCGCTGGGAAAAGCCGCAGGTCGAATTCCTGCAAGGCTGGGTGCGTCGCCTCGGTCTGGTGGTCATGGCATTGGTGGCCGTGGTGGCGGTTGCCGAACTGCAACCGGCGGCGCTGGCCGACGATGTACTGGGCATGCCGGTGGTGCTGACCTGCTATGCGCTGATGGCGTGGCTGCTCAGCCGCCTGCTGATCAGCAGCCCGACCCACGAAAACGCCTCGCTGTTCCGCAAGGCTGTGGGCGTGATGTTCACCCTGCTGCCCATCGCGCTGTTCGTCGCCGTGTGCTTCGGCTACTACTACACCGCGCTGAAGCTCAGCGACCGCTTGATCAACACCCTGTACCTGCTGATGTTCTGGCTGGTGATCGAAGCGACTTTCGTCCGAGGTCTGGCGGTCGCGGCACGCCGTCTGGCCTACCAGCGCGCCCTGGCCAAACGTCAGGCCGCGAAAGAAGCCGGCGACGGCGAAGCGGTGATCGAAGAGCCAACCCTGGACATCGAGAAGGTCAACGAACAGTCCCTGCGCCTGATCCGCCTGGCGCTGCTCGGCGGTTTCATCGCCGCGCTGTACTGGGTCTGGGCCGACCTGATCACCGTGTTCTCGTACCTCGACAACATCACCCTCTACGAATACACCAGCGGCACCGGCGCCAACATGAGCATGGTGCCGATCAGCATCGGCGACATGCTCGGCGCGCTGATCATCATCGGCATCACCTTTGCGCTCGCCCGCAACTTGCCGGGCCTGCTTGAAGTGTTTGTGCTATCGAAACTCAATCTGGCCCAGGGCAGTGCCTACGCGACCACCACGCTACTGTCGTACGTGATCGCCGGGGTCGGTTTCGTCTCGACCCTGTCGACCCTCGGCGTGAGCTGGGACAAGTTGCAATGGCTGGTGGCGGCACTGTCGGTCGGCCTCGGCTTCGGCATGCAGGAGATCTTCGCGAACTTTATCTCCGGCATCATGATCCTGTTCGAGCGCCCGGTGCGGATCGGCGACACCATCACCATCGGCAACCTGTCGGGCACGGTGAGCAAGATCCGCATCCGCGCCACGACCATCACCGACTTCGACCGCAAGGACATCATTGTCCCGAACAAGACGTTCATCACCGGGCAACTGATCAACTGGTCGCTGACCGACACCATCACCCGGGTGACCCTGAAACTGGGCGTCGATTACGGTTCGGATCTGGATCTGGTCAAGGAATTGCTGCTCAAGGCCGCCCGGGAAAACCCGCGCGTGCTCAAGGAGCCCGAGCCGCATGTGTACTTCCTCAACTTCGGCGAAAGCACCCTCGACCACGAATTGCGCATGCATGTGCGTGATCTCGGCGACCGCAACCCGGTGCTCGATGAGGTCAACCGCTTCATCAACCGCGAGTTCAAGAAGCAGCACATCAACATCTCGTTCCGCCAGATGGAGGTTTACCTGAAGAACCTCCACGGTCAGGAATACAAGATGGTGCCGATCGAGCCGGAAACCAAAACCATCGTGCCGGTCAGCGATGACCAGAAACCGTTGCAGGAACCGCCGCCGGCCAAACTCGACTAACCCGGCTAATCCCAGCAGAATGCTCGGACATTCTGCTGGAGCCGGTCCTTGAAAGCCCTCGACGAACTGACCTTCGACAACCGCTTCGCCCGCCTGGGCGATGCGTTCTCGGCCCACGTGCTGCCCGAACCGATCGACAATCCGCGACTGGTGGTTGCCAGCCCGGCGGCCCTGGCGCTGCTGGATCTCGACCCGGCAGTGGCCGACACCCAGGAATTTGCCGAATTGTTCGGCGGCCACAAGCTATGGGCCGACGCCGAGCCGCGGGCGATGGTCTATTCCGGACATCAGTTCGGCGGCTACACCCCGCAACTAGGCGATGGGCGCGGATTGTTGCTGGGCGAGGTCTACAACGCCGCCGGCGAGCACTGGGACTTGCATCTGAAGGGCGCCGGGCAGACACCGTTCTCGCGCATGGGCGACGGTCGCGCGGTGCTGCGTTCGTCGATCCGCGAGTTTCTCGCTTCCGAAGCGCTGCATGCGCTGAACATCCCGTCTTCACGCGCCGCCTGCGTGATCGGCTCCGACACCCCGGTCTGGCGCGAGAAACAGGAACGCGCCGCGATGGTGCTGCGCCTGGCGCCGAGCCACATCCGTTTCGGCCACTTCGAATACTTCTATTACACCAAGCGCCCCGAACAGCAGAAGCTGCTCGGCGAACACGTGTTGGCGATGCACTACCCCGAGTGTTTGGAACAGCCGGAACCGTATCTGGCGATGTTCCGCGAAATCGTCGAGCGCAACGCCGAACTGATTGCCAAGTGGCAGGCGTACGGCTTCTGCCACGGGGTGATGAACACCGACAACATGTCGATCCTCGGCATCACCTTTGACTTCGGCCCGTTCGCCTTCCTCGACGATTTCGACGCGAACTTCATTTGCAACCACTCCGACGATCAGGGCCGCTACTCCTTCAGCAATCAGGTGCCGGTCGGCCAGTGGAACCTCAGCGCCCTGGCCCAGGCCCTCACGCCGTTCATCAGCGTCGAAGCCCTGCGCGAAACCCTAGGCCTGTACCTGCCACTGTTCCAGGCGCACTACCTCGACCTGATGCGCCGCCGCCTCGGCTTCACCACCGCCGAGGACGACGACCAGATGCTCCTGGAACAACTGCTGCAACTGATGCAGAACAGCGGCGTCGACTACACGCTGTTCTTCCGCCGACTGGGCGAAGAGTCAGCCGAGCAGGCCGTCGCTCGCCTGCGCGATGACTTCGTCGATATCAAGGGTTTCGATGCCTGGGGCGAGCGCTATGTCGCCCGTGTCGCACGCGACGGCGCGACCGATCAGGAACAGCGCCGTGCGCGCATGCATGCGGTGAATCCGCTGTACATCCTGCGCAATTACCTGGCGCAGAAGGCAATCGATGCTGCCGAGCAGGGTGACTATTCAGAAGTGCGCAGATTGCATGCGGTGCTGAGCAATCCATTCGAGGAACAGCCCGGAATGGAGAGTTACGCGGAACGTCCGCCGGAGTGGGGCAAGCATTTGGAGATCAGTTGTTCGTCGTAAGCGGGAACGACTGAACCTTGATAATCGATCCGTACGGCTCCAGATCAGTCGTACGATCCCGTTTTATTCACCGAGCCGATCATGACCGACCCACTCCTCATCCCCTGCCCCTCCTGCAACGGCCTCAACCGCATCCCCGCCGAGCGCCTCAACGACCACCCGAAGTGCGGGCGCTGCAAGTCCGAGGTGCTGTTGAACAAGCCGTTCGAACTCAAGCAAGGCGATTACGCCAGTCAGATCAAGGGCGATCTGCCGTTACTGGTGGACGTATGGGCGGACTGGTGTGGGCCGTGCAAGTCGTTTGCGCCGGTGTTCGAGCAGGCGGCTGCGCAGTTGGCAGGCAAGTGCCGGCTGGCCAAGCTGGACAGCGAGGCCAATCAGCAGTTGTCGGCGCAGTTGGGGATTCGTTCGATTCCGAGCCTGATTCTGTTGCGCAACGGCCGGGAAGTGGCCCGTCAGAGCGGGGCCTTCCCGTTGCCGCAGTTGATGGCCTGGCTGCGCAGCCAGGGCATCTGACGAGGCCTCAGGCGTCTTCGAGCAGGTTGTGCAGTTCGACGAACTGCTGCGTCAGCTTGTGCCGTGGATCGAGGTGGATCAGCGGCATGCTGGCCTGATGCGATTCGCGCATGCGCACTGAACTGGCGAGGTAGACCGGCAGCACCGGCAGGCCCTCGGCGATCAGTTCGTCGAGGATCTGCTGCGGCAGGCTGGCTCGGGCCTGGAACTGGTTGACCACAATGCCTTCAACTTCCAGGCCTTCGTTGTGGTCTTCCTTCAACTCGTCGATCTCGGCGATCAGACCGTACAGGGCCTGACGCGAGAAGCTGTCGCAGTCGAAGGGAATCAGTACCCGATCGGCGGCAATCAGGGCCGAGACCGCATAGAAATTCAGCGCCGGCGGCGTATCCAGATAGATCCGGTCGTAATCTTCCGACAACTCGTCGAGCAGCTTTCGCAGCTTGTTGATCTTGTGCTTGGCCTCAAGCTTGGGCTGCAGGTCAGCCAGCTCGGCGGTGGCGGTAATGATGTGGAGGTTGTCGAACGGCGTTTCGTAGATATCCGCCTGGTTCTTTTTCGAGAACGGCCCGGAAGACAGGGTCTGCTTGAAGAAATCGGCAATGCCCATCGGAATGTCATCACCCGTGAGCCCGGTCAGATACTGAGTGGAATTGGCCTGGGCATCAAGGTCGACCAACAGCGTGCGATAACCCTCGCTGGCGCTTACCGCCGCCAGATTGCAGGCAATGCTGGATTTGCCTACGCCACCTTTCTGATTGAACACCACGCGCCGCATGACAAAACCTCCGTGTATCAAAGAATGACCGAGTGTAGTGGTGCCCGGTGCCGATTCGCTACCTCGATGGACGCGGACTACAAAGTCAGGCGCCAATCTCCCAATGAATACGGCGCAAAGACACCCGTTGATCGCCGATTCGCCTGACAGACAGACACCCGGCAATCTGGATAATGGCCAAGTGACAGCTCATGCCGCGTACCATTCGGTTCATTTCGTCGTTCAAAATGTAACCAGCATTTGCTACACACTCGTCGCACCGGGATAATGCGCGCCACCCGGCGCCACGCGCCATGCCATTTCAGGCTAAATCAGCTCAGCGGCGACGTTGGCGAAACCGCGTCAACTCAGCCCGCAGGGGCGGGATAAATGTCCGTGATCAACTTCAACATCGCCCAATGGCGCGCCTGGGCTCCCGGGCTCGACAGTGTGGAAGCCTGGCAAGCCTGGAGCCGACAACCGGTCGTGCTCGAAAGCAGCGATGCCGCACCCGATGTGTCGTTTCTGCCGGCCATGCAGCGCCGTCGTCTCAGCCGTCTGGCGCGGATGGCGTTCAGTGTCGGCTGGCCGCTGGCCGACGGTCGGGAAAGTCTGCCGCTGGTATTCGTTTCCCGGCACGGCGAAACCCCGCGCACCTTTGAAATTCTCAGCGATCTGGCCAACGATCAGCCGCTGTCGCCGACCCAGTTCAGCCTGTCGGTGCATAACGCGATCATCGGCCTGTGGTCGATCATGCGCGGCGAAACCAGCGAAATGACTGCCCTCGCCGCAGCCGGCGACGGCCTCGAACACGGCATGCTCGAAGCGGCGACGTTGTTGAACGAAGGAGCCCCGGCAGTGCTGCTGGTGATCACCGAGGAACAACCGCCCGAAGCCTATTCGACGTGGATCGACGACGTACCATTTCCCTATGCAGTCGGGCTGTTGCTCACCCCCGGTACCGACTGGCGGCTGACCCTGAACAGCGCCCCCGAAGCACGGTCAAAAACGCAGCGGCCTCATGCGCTGAATCTGCTGCGAACCCTGCTCGATCAGCAACCCCATTGCCAACATGCCTGGAAGAATCGTCTATGGACCTGGCAACGCAACCCGTGATCGGAAAAAATCGCGATGCCTATTACTGGCGTCTGCTGGCGACTGCCACCAGCTTCGCCCTGTTCGGGCTCGGTGGTCTGTGCCTGCGCCTGCTGGTATTTCCATTGCTCGGTTTCCTGCCGGGCGACGCCATTGCGCACCGCGAGCGGGCGCGCCAGACCGTCAGTCGGCTGTTCTGGTTTTTTGTCCGCTTCATGGCCCGTACCGGCGTGCTGACCTACGACATTCAGGGCGCCGAACGTCTCGGCCGTCCGGGGCAGATGATCATCGCCAACCACCCGTCGCTGATCGATGTGGTGTTCCTGATCGGTCTGGTGCGCGGGGCCAATTGCGTGGTGAAGAAAAGCCTGTGGGAAAACCCCTTCACTCGCGGCCCGCTGCGCAGCACCGAATACATCAGCAACGACGGCAGCATGGACATGCTCGACGCTGCCGCCGGTGCCCTGCAAAGCGGGCAGACCCTGATCATTTTCCCTGAAGGTACCCGCACACAGCCGGGTCAGGCGCCGGCCTTTCATCGGGGGGCGGCGGCCATCGCGCTGCGCGGTGCGAAAATCGTCACCCCGGTAGTCATCAAGGTCAGTCCGACCACCCTGACCAAGGCCGAGCCCTGGTATCGCATTCCCGGTCGCCGCGTGCACTTCAGTTTTCACGTCGGGGCCGATATAGACCCACAGACTTTCGCCGCGCAGGGCCCCGCGCCTCAGGCTTCGCGCAAGCTCAACGACTATTTGCACCAATTCTTTATCAAGGAGCTCGCCGAAGATGAGCGATCTAAACCGTGACATCAAAGAGCTGATCATCGACGCCCTGGGCCTCGAAGACATCAGCGCAGAGGACATCGGCGACGACCAGACGCTGTTTGGCGAAGGCCTGGGCCTGGATTCCGTCGACGCTCTGGAACTTGGCCTGGCGATCCAGAAAAAGTACGGCATCAAAATCGACGCCGACGCCAAGGACACCCGCAACCATTTCTCCAACGTGGCGAGCCTTGCGGCGTTCGTCACGGCAAAACAGGCAGCTTGAGACCGGACCATGCAAACTCGTGACGACATCTTCAACACCCTGCGCGATGCCCTGGTCGAGTTGTTCGAACTGGACCCGGCCCGCGTGAGCCTGGAATCCAACCTGTATCAGGATCTGGAAATCGACAGCATCGACGCCGTCGACCTGATCGATCACATCAAGCGCCAGACCGGCAAGAAAATCGCCGCCGAGGAGTTCAAGTCGGTGCGCACCGTCAGCGACGTGGTCGAGGCGGTCTACCGTCTGGTTCAACCGGCGGCATGAGCCGACTGATCGGTCTCGGCCTGCTGCTGGCGGGCCTGCTGTATCCCTTTGCGGTGTATTTCGGCATGGAGCATTTCGCGCCATGGCAGTTCGGCCTGCTGCTGGGCGGCCTGTGGCTGGCCCGCGCGCTGACCGGCGAACGCAAGCCCGGCAGCCTGTGGATGGCCTTTGTGGCGATCGTGTTCTGCCTGCTGCTGGCGGTGTTCGACAGCCCTTTGCTGCTGCGTTGGTACCCGGTGCTGATCAGCGGCTTCATGCTGGCGCTGTTCAGCCTGAGCCTGAAATACGGCCCGCCGATGGTCGAGCGTCTGGCTCGCCTGCGTGAGCCGCAACTGCCGCCCAAGGCGATTCGTTACACCCGCCAGGTCACCGTGGCCTGGAGCGTGTTTTTCTTTTGCAACGGTTTGTGCGCCGCCCTGCTGACACTGTGGGCGCCGCTGAACTGGTGGATGTTGTACACCGGCCTGATCTCCTACGGATTGATCGGCCTGATGTTTGCCATTGAATGGCTGATACGACAACGGGTAAGAGGTCGCCCATGAACTGGATAAAACTTGAGCAGCTGTTGCTCAAGGCCCTGCCGGCGCGCGCAGTAACAAGCGCACCGGCACTCGATCACGCACAACTGCGCGAACAGGCCCTGAGCCTGGCCGCCGGTCTGCAAGCACGCGGCGTGAAGCGTCTGGCGGTGCATCTGCAAGATGCCGCCGATCTGGCCGTCGCCCTGCTCGGTGCCTGGCGTGCCGGCATCAGCGTGTTGCTGCCCTCGGATCTGCAAGCGCAGACCCGCCAGCGCTGGTCGAACGACGTCGATCTGTGGCTGACCGATCATTCCGATGACACGCGCCTGAGCGATCTGCAACAACCGGCCCTGCCCGCAGCCGAACTGGATCTCGACCAGTGCCGCCTCAGCCTGTGCACCTCCGGTTCCAGCGGCGAGCCCAAGCGCATCGACAAATCCCTGCGGCAACTGGCCAACGAAGTCGAAGCCCTCGAACAGCTGTGGGGTGCGGATCTCGGTGAAGCCTGCATTCTTGGCAGCGTTGCCACCCAGCACATCTACGGCCTGCTGTTCCGCGTGCTGTGGCCGCTGTGCGCCGGGCGTCCGTTCCTGCGCAAGCAACTGGCCTTCCCGGAAGACTTGCAACGCGCCAGCCGCGAGCATCCGGCCTTCGCCTGGGTCGCCAGCCCGGCGCTGCTCAAACGCATGGGCGACAACCTCGACTGGCCAGCGCTGAGCGCCGTGCGCCGGGTGTTTTCCTCTGGAGGCGCATTGCCGACAGACGCCGCAAAAAGCCTGCATCAACGCTTGGGGCAGTGGCCGACGGAAATCCTCGGCAGCTCGGAAACCGGCGGCATCGCCTGGCGCCAAGGCGAATCGTTGTGGCAGCCGTTTGCCGGTATCGAGTTGAGCCAGGACAGCGACGGCGCCCTGTTGATCGCTTCGCCTTACCTGCCCGCCGGGCAGGTCGAACACACCGCCGATGCGGCGCGCATTCAGGCCGATGGCCGCTTTGAACTGCTCGGGCGGCTCGACCGGATCGTCAAACTCGAAGAAAAACGCATATCCCTGCCGATGCTTGAACAGGCGCTGGTGGCCCACGACTGGGTCGCCGAAGCGCGTCTGGGCGTGGTGCAGGAAAACCGCGCGTCGCTCGGCGCTCTGCTGGTGCTCAGCGAATCGGGCCTGTTTGCCCTGCGCGAACACGGTCGGCGCAGCCTGACCGAAACCCTGCGCCGTCATCTCGGCGACCACTGCGAAGCCCTGGCCCTGCCCCGCCGCTGGCGCCTGCTGCGGCAAATGCCGCTGACCTCGCAGGGCAAGTTGCCTCAAGCCGACGTCGAAGCCTTGCTGCTGGCACCACGACCGAAAGCGCCGGAAATCCTGGAACAGGCCGAAACCGAGGGTGAATGGAACCTGCAATTGAGCGTTCCGCCGGACCTTGCCTACTTCAGCGGCCACTTCCCCAAGGCCCCGGTGCTGCCCGGCGTGGTGCAGGTCGAATGGGCACTGAACCTGGGTCGGCAACTGCTGAACCTGCCCGGCGCGTTCGCCGGCATGGAAGTGCTGAAGTTCCAGCAACTGGTGCGCCCCGGCGATGAAATCCAGCTGCATCTGCGCTTCGATCCGGAACGCGGCAAGTTGTATTTCGCCTACCGCAACGACACCGCCACCTGCTCCAGCGGGCGGATTCTGCTGGGGGCTGGCGATGCATAACCCTTGCGCCGTGATTCCGGTCTACAACCACGAAACCGCCATCGGCACGGTGGTCGACGCCCTGCTCGCCGAGGATCTGCCGTGCATTCTGGTGGACGATGCCAGCAGCAAATCCTGCGCGGCGGTGCTCGACGCCCTGGCCGAGCGCGAACGGGTTTATCTGGTGCGCCTCACTGCCAATCAGGGCAAGGGTGGCGCGGTGATGACCGGTCTGCGTGAAGCGGCGCGGCTGGGCTTCAGCCATGCCTTGCAGGTCGACGCCGACGGTCAGCACGACTTGCAGGATGTCGCGCGTTTCATCGAAGAATCCCGCGCTCACCCCGAGTCGCTGGTCTGCGGCTATCCGCTGTATGACGCCAGCGTGCCCAAGGGCCGTTTGTATGCGCGTTACCTGACCCATGTAATGGTGTGGATCAACACCTTGTCGCTGCAGATTCGCGATTCGATGTGCGGCTTCCGGGTGTATCCGCTGGAACCGACGCTGGGCGTGATCGACTCGGCGCGGATCGGCAAGCGCATGGATTTCGACTCGGACATTCTGGTGCGCCTGGCCTGGCGCAATCAGCCGATGCGCTGGTTGCAGACCAGCGTGCACTACCCGCTGGACGGCGTGTCGCACTTTCGCCTGTTCCACGACAACGTGCTGATCTCGAGCATGCACACGCGCCTGTTCTTCGGCATGTTGCTGCGTCTGCCCGTGATCCTCTGGCGACGGTGGCGTCCATGACCGTCGAGACCGACAAGAAGCACTGGGCCGACCGCGAAGAGCGTGGCAGTTTCCTGCTGATGAAATTCACCGCACTCGCCGCCAAGGTTCTCGGCCGACGCCTGCTTAGCCCGTTGCTGTACGGCATCGTCCTGTACTTTTTCCTGTTCGGCCGCACTGCGCGGCGCAGTGCCTGGCAGTATCAGCAGCGCCTCGCCGACTGGAGCGGTCGCCACGAATTGCGTCCGACCCGGTGGCGGGTGTTCCGCCAGTTCATGGCCTTCGCCGATTCGCTGCTCGACAAGCTCGACGTGTGGAACGGCAAGCTGAAGATCGAGCAGATCGAAATCATCGACCCGGCGCTGTTGCGCAACCAGTTGCGCGGCAGTCGCGGGCAAATGCTGGTGGGCGCGCATCTGGGCAACCTCGAAGTGTGCCGGGCGCTGGCGGAGCTGGGCGAGAAAGTCACGATGAACGTGCTGGTGCACACCAAGCATGCCGAGCAGTTCAATCGCCTGCTGGGCGAGGCCGGGGCGACCAATCTGCGACTGATTCAGGTCAGCGAGCTGGACCCGGTGATCATGCTGCAACTGCACGAACGCCTGGAGCGCGGCGAGTGGCTGGCGATTGCCGGCGACCGCGTGCCACTGCATGGCGGGCGCAGCGTGACCGTGGACTTTCTCGGCCACCCGGCGCCGTTCCCGCAAGGGCCGTGGCTGCTGGCCGGCCTGCTGAAATGCCCGGTCAACCTGCTGATGTGCCTCAAGCAGCCTGACGGCCACTATCGCCTGACCCTCGAACCCTTCGCCGACGCCGTGGTGTGGTCACGCCGCGAGCGCGAACAGGTCATTCATCAGTGGGCCACCCGCTATGCGCAACGCCTGAGTCACTATTGCCTCGAAGCACCGTGCCAATGGTTCAACTTTTACCCATTCTGGAAAACCGATGACAACGCCAACTCCTGAGCCGGTTACCTTCGGCGAACGCCCTTTGCGCATCGAAGACGTGCTGGCTCTGGCCAACCGTCAGGCGCCCGTGCAGTTGCAGAGCGACGCGCCTTATCGCGAACGCATCGCCAAGGGCGCGCGGTTCCTCGATTCGCTGCTGGACAAGGAAGGCGTGATCTACGGCGTGACCACCGGTTACGGCGACTCCTGCGTGGTCGCGGTGCCGTTGCATCACGTCGAGGCGCTGCCGCGTCATCTCTACACGTTCCACGGTTGCGGACTGGGCAAACTGCTCGACCCCCAGGCCACTCGTGCAGTGCTCGCAGCGCGTTTGCAGTCGCTGTGCCACGGCGTGTCCGGGGTGCGCATCGAGCTGTTGGAACGTCTGCATGCCTTCCTTGAACACGACATTTTGCCGCTGATCCCTGAAGAGGGTTCGGTGGGCGCCAGCGGCGACCTGACGCCGTTGTCCTACGTCGCCGCAACCCTGTCCGGCGAGCGTGAAGTGATGTTCCGTGGCGAACGCCGCCAGGCTGCCGATGTGCACCGTGAACTGGGCTGGACGCCGCTGGTGCTGCGCCCGAAAGAGGCGCTGGCGCTGATGAACGGCACCGCCGTCATGACCGGCCTCGCCTGCCTGGCCTACGCCCGCGCCGATTACCTGCTGCAACTGGCCACCCGCATCACCGCGTTGAACGTGGTGGCGCTGCAAGGCAATCCGGAACACTTCGACGAGCGCCTGTTCGCCGCCAAGCCGCATCCGGGTCAGATGCAGGTGGCCGCGTGGCTGCGCAAGGATCTGGCAATCGACGCGCCGACCGCGCCGCTGCACCGCTTGCAGGATCGCTACTCGCTGCGCTGCGCACCGCATGTACTAGGCGTATTGGCCGACAGCCTGAACTGGCTGCGCTCGTTCATCGAAACCGAACTCAACAGCGCCAACGACAACCCGATCATCGACGCCGAAGCCGAGCGCGTGCTGCACGGCGGACACTTCTACGGCGGGCATATCGCGTTCGCCATGGACAGCCTGAAAAACCTCGTGGCCAACGTCGCCGACCTGCTCGACCGACAATTCGCGCTGCTGGTGGACGAGCGTTACAACCACGGTTTGCCGAGCAACCTGTCCGGCGCCAGCGCCGACCGCGCGATGCTCAACCACGGCTTCAAGGCCGTGCAGATCGGCGCCAGTGCCTGGACTGCCGAAGCGCTGAAAAACACCATGCCGGCCAGCGTGTTCTCACGCTCCACCGAGTGCCACAACCAGGACAAGGTGAGCATGGGCACCATCGCCGCCCGCGACGCCATTCGTGTGCTGGAGCTGACCGAACAGGTGGCCGCCGCCACACTGCTCGCGGCCAATCAGGGTGTATGGCTGCGCGGCCGTGATGAAGACGCTCGCCCACTGCCACCGTCGCTGGCCGCCATGCATGAACAACTGGCCCAGGACTTCCCGCCAGTGATCGAAGACCGTGCTCTGGAAGGCGAACTGCGTCTGTGCCTGCAACGCATCGCCGAGCAACACTGGAGGCTGCATGCGTAGCGCCGGAGTGCTTCACGCCGATACGGAAATCCTCGTGCCGTTCTTTGACGTCGACACCATGCATGTCGTCTGGCACGGCCATTACGTGAAATACCTGGAAGTGGCGCGTTGCGCGTTGCTCGACAGGATCGGCCACAACTACAACCAGATGGTCGACTCGGGCTACGCCTGGCCGGTGATCGACCTGCAATTGCGCTACGTGCGCGGCGCGGTGTTCGGTCAGCGGCTGAACGTGCGCGCCAGTCTGGTGGAGTGGGAGAACCGCCTGAAGATCCACTACCTGATCACCGATGCCCAGACCGGCGAACGCCTGACCCGCGCCAGCTCGGTTCAGGTCGCCGTCGAGATGAGCAGCCGCGAGATGCAACTGGCCTCGCCGAAAGTCTTCACCGATGCCGTGGAAAGGATGCTGCGATGAATGTGCTGTTGAAATCCCTCGGGGCCCTGGCGCTGCTGACGCTGTCGTCACTGGCCAACGCCTTCGACCTGCAACAGTTGAGCGAGCAACTGGCGAAACCGGACGTGATCCACGGCCAGTTCATCCAGGAAAAACACCTGCGCGCCCTGCCTCAGCCACTGATCAGCAAGGGCAGCTTCGTGCTGGCGAAAAACCACGGTTTGCTCTGGCTGCTGAAAACCCCGCTGCAACAGGATTACCGCATCAGCGCCAAGGGCATCGCCCGACGTGATGCCACCGGCTGGCAACTGCTGCCGAACAAGAGTGCCGGTGCCGAACAGAACCGACTGTTCCTCGCCGTGCTGCAAGGCGACAGCAGCGGTCTGCAACGGGATTTCGAACTGGCCCTGAGCGGCGATGCGCAGAAATGGCAACTGACCCTGACCCCGCGTTCGGTGCTGCTCAAGCAGGTCTTCAACCAGATCAACATCAGCGGCGGCACGTTGGTGAACACCATCGAACTGCTGGAAACCCAGGGCGACAGCACCGTATTGCGCATGCAGGACAGCACCGCCGGCCAACCTCTGAGCGACGCGGAGCAACATGACTTTGCCGAGTGAACGCAGGCTGCCCTGGCTGTTCCTGATCCTGCTGCTGGCGGTCGTCGCACTGGGCGCCTGGCAGTGGCGCGACGGCGCGCCGCTGTCGGCCAACCTGATGGAGCTGGTGCCCGGCACCCACCCGGACGCCCTCGAACTGCGCGCCGAACAACGCATGCAGGAACCGCTCAACCGCGACATGCTGGTGCTGGTCGGCCACACCGATCGCCAGCAAGCCGTCGCCATGGCCCAGACCCTGGGCGAGCAATGGCAGGCCAGCGGGTTGTTCGAAAAGGTCCAGTGGAACCTGCAGGCCGATCTGCCGGCCCTGCGCACGCAATTGCTGCAAGGGCAGCTGGCGATGCTCTCGGCGGATGACCGGCAACTGCTGACCGAACACCCCGACGCCTTCATCCAGCAACGGGTGCAGGCACTGTTCGACCCGTTCACCGGGTTCAGTCTGGTGCCGAGCCAGGACGACTGGCTGGGCCTGACCGGGCGCATCCAGAACAGCCAGCCACAACATGGCGCGGTGCAGCTGGACATCGGCAGCGGTGCGTTGATCGCCGACGCCGACGGCAAGAGCTGGGTGCTGCTGCGCGCACGCACCACCGGCAGCGCCTTCGACATGAATCAACCGCTGCAAGTCGCCGCCCTGCTGCAACACAGCCGTGAGCAAGCAGCTCGCGCCGACGTGCAACTGTTGGCCGCCAGCGGCTTGCTGTACGCCGCCAACGGTCAGCAGCAGGCGACCCGGGAAATGACCTGGGTCGGCGGCGGCGCCACCGTCGGCATCCTGTTGCTGTTGCTGCTCGCCTTCCGCCGCTGGCGGGTGCTGCTGGCGTTCATTCCGGTGCTGGTGGGCATGCTGTTCGGCGCGGTGGCCTGCGTCGCGCTGTTCGGGCACATGCATGTGATGACGCTGGTGCTCGGTTCGAGCCTGATCGGGGTGGCGGTGGATTACCCGCTGCACTATCTGTCCAAGAGCTGGAGCCTCAAGCCGTGGCACAGCTGGCCGGCGTTGCGCCTGACCCTGTCCGGGCTGACGCTGAGCCTGATCACCAGCGCCATCGGTTACCTGGCGCTGGCCTGGACGCCTTTCCCGGCGCTGACCCAGATCGCCGTGTTCTCCGCCGCCGGTTTGCTCGGCGCCTACCTGTCGGCGGTGTGCCTGTTGCCGGCGCTGCTGAAAAACGTCGAACTGCGCCCGGCGCAATGGCCGCTGCAACTGGCCGAGCGTCTGGTGCGACTGCGGGAAACCCTGCTCGAACACATCAGAACGCCGGTGTTGCTGGCCCTGCTGATCGCCTTCTGCGTCGGTGGTCTGCTGCAACTGGAGAGCAAGAACGACATTCGCCAGTGGGTCGGCGCGCCGCAACGCCTGACCGATGAGGCGCAGACCATCGCGCGGATTACCGGCTATCAGCCGACCAGCCAGTTCTTCCTGGTGCGCGCCGCCGATCAGCAGCAATTGCTGGAGCGGCAAGCGGCCCTGAGCGAGCGCCTGGATCAATTGGTCAACCTCGACAAGTTGCAGGGATATCTGGCGCTCAATCAACTGGTCAGCCCGCCGGCCCAGCAGCAACAAGTGCGTGAGGCGCTGAGCAAGTTGCCGCAGTTCTGGCAGCCGTTGCTGGAGGTCGGCGTGCCGCTGGCGGCGCTGCAAACCGAGCTGCAACAGTTGCAGGCCCTGCCCGCCGAAGACATCGATGCGGCGCTGGCCGGCCCGCTCGGCGAGCCCTACCGCACGCTGTGGCTGGGGCCGACCGAGGACGGCGTGGCGGCGATGGTCAGCCTGCAAGGCCTGAACAATCCGTCGCTGCTGCGGGTGCAGGCGCTGGATCTGCCGGGGGTGATGCTGGTGGATCGGCTCGGCGAACTGAACAAGGTGTTCGCCCAGACCCAGATCAGCGCCGCGGAACTGAAACTCGCGTCCTGCGTGTTGATCGTGCTGGTGCTGATGCTGCCGTTCGGTCTTGGTGGCGCGCTGCGGATCGTCGCCCTGCCGCTGCTCGCTGCGCTGTGCAGCCTCGCCAGCCTGGGCTGGCTCGGTCAGCCGCTGACCCTGTTCAGCCTGTTCGGCCTGTTGCTGGTAACGGCGATCAGCGTCGACTATGCGATCCTCATGCGCGAGCAGGTCGGCGGCGCGGCCGTCAGCCTGCTCGGCACTTTGCTCGCAGCCGCCACCACCTGGCTGTCGTTCGGCCTGCTGGCGGTGTCGAGCACCCCGGCGGTGAGTAACTTCGGCCTGTCGGTGAGCCTCGGCCTGGCGTTCAGCTTCATGCTCGCGCCGTGGGCCGGGCGTCAGACCCATGCGGTTGCCGTCACGGAGCCTGCAGCATGATGGTGGTGATTTTCTGGCTGATGGCCCTGGCGCTGTTCTTCGTCGCCACCCGGGTCGGCCGGCATTTCGGGCTGATCCCGATCGTCAGTCAATTGCTGCTGGCCAGCTTCGGCCTGCCGCTGCTGATGTACTTCTGGATCGAGCCGGGCTGGCAACTCAACGGCGCCGAACTGATCGCACCGGGCTGGCTGAAAAACCTCTACAGCCTGAGCTTCGCCCTGTTGCTCGGGCACATTCTCAGCGACGTGATCGACCTGCGCCTGGACCGCCAGAGCGTGAAGATCGCCCTGCCGAGTTTCGCCGTGCCATTCGTCTGCGGCCTGGCGACGGCGTACTGGCTGCTGCCGACGCAGCCATGGATCAACTCGCTGGCCATCGGTCTGGTGTTCGCCATCACCGCGATCCCGGTGTTGTACCTGTACCTGCGCCACATCGACTACCCGCCCGCCGCCACCCGGCGTCTGGTGCAGACCGCGATCCTGATCGACCTGACTTGCTGGACGCTGTTCGGTCTCGCTCAGGGCAGCCTGCACCTTAGCAGTCTGTTGCTGCCGCTGGGGCTGGCCTGCGTGCCGGTGCTGCTGCGGGTGTTCGGCATACGCCGACCATTGACCTACAGCCTCGGTTTTTTTGCGCTGTTGGTGCTGGCCGAACACTACAAACTCAACGCGCTGATTTTTGGCATCGGCTATCTGCTGTGCATGGCCGCGCTCAAAGTGCCACTGGTATTGCCGATCCCGGCGCACTGGATGAACCGCTTGCAGACGTGGGTGGCGATTCCGCTGATCCTGACTTTCGGCATCGTCCAGATCGACGTGCACAGCGCCCTCGCCAGCCTCGGCGCCGTGCAATGGGCGGCGCTGCTGCTGTTGCCGGTCGCCAGCAAAATCCTGGGCAACTGGCTCGGCCTCGGCTGGGCCGGCGCGTCGTTCGCAGGCGCCAGTCGCTGGCGCGAAAGCGTGCTGCTGAACATTCGCGGCTTGAGCGAAATCGTCTTTCTCAACCTGCTGTTGCAACAACAACTCATCAGCCCGGCGCTGTACTTTGCGCTGATGCTGATGGGTCTGATCGCGACGTTGCTGCCGGCCTTCATCGGCCTGCACCGGGCGTCACTGAACCCTATCGCCGTACCCAGGAGCTCGCGTGCCAATCGTTGAAATGGAATCCCGTCAGGTCGTGATCATCGGCGCCGGCCCCTCCGGCGCCATCGCCGCCGCATTGCTCAAGCGCAAGGGGCACGACGTGCTGGTGATCGAGCGTCAGCATTTCCCGAGGTTCTCCATCGGTGAAAGCCTGCTCTGCCATTGCCTGGATTTCGTCGAAGAAGCCGGCATGCTCGAGGCGGTAAATGCCGCCGGGTTCCAGCGCAAGAACGGTGCGGCGTTTGCCTGGGGCGAGCGCTACAGCGCCTTCGATTTTGCTGACACCTTCACCGCCGGCAAGCCGACGACCCTGCAGGTGCAACGCGCCGACTTCGACAAGTTGCTGGCCGATCAGGCGGCGTTGCAGGGTGCGGAAATCCGCTATGGCGACGCGATTGTCAGCGTTGATTTCGAACGTCCGCGACCACAGCTGAATGTGCATCGCGAAGACGGCAGCGAGTACCGCGTCGAAGCTGATTTTGTGCTCGATGCCAGCGGCTACGGCCGCGTGCTGTCGCGCCTGCTCGACCTCGAAGCGCCGTCGAATTTCCCGGTTCGCCAAGCTGTCTTCACCCACGTCGAAGACCACATCGACCACCCCGGCTTCGACCGCGAGAAGATCCTCATCACCACCCACCCGCAGCACCGCGATATCTGGTTCTGGTCGATCCCGTTCAGCAACGGTCGCTGCTCGGTGGGCGTGGTGGCTGCCGCTGAACATTTCGCAGGTCGCGATGCCGACCTCGACGCCTGCCTGCGCGGGTTCATCGCCGAAACCCCGAGCCTGGCCAAAGTGCTGAACAACGCCGTATGGGATACCCCGGCGCGCACTCTCGGCGGGTATGCGGCCAACGTCAAAACCCTGCACGGCCCGGGCTTCGCGCTGCTGGGCAACGCGGCGGAATTTCTCGACCCGGTGTTCTCCTCGGGCGTGACCATTGCCATGCGTTCCGCGAGCATGGCCGCCGCAGTGCTGCACCGACAGCTGCAGGGCGAAACGGTGGACTGGCAACGGGAGTTCGCCGAGCCGCTGAAACGTGGGGTCGACACCTTCCGCTGCTACGTCGAAGGCTGGTACGCCGGCACCTTTCAGGACGTGATTTTCCACGAGCAAGGCTCGCCGGAAATCCGCCGCATGATCTGCTCGATCCTCGCCGGTTACGCCTGGGACGAACGCAACCCGTTCGTCAGTGAAGCGCGCCGTCGGCTGAAGATGATCTCCGAACTCTGTGCAAGGGACGACACATGAATTACCTGAGCGACAATTACGTCGAGGAAACCCGCTTCGGCTTCTGGTTCCTGCGCAGCCACACCTGGCAGCACCATGTGCTGCGGGTGGCAATCAACGATCTGCGCGGGCTGTTCAGCGAATCGTTGCCAGCCAGTCCGGTGCTGCTGGATGCCGGTTGCGGCCAGGGCAAGTCGTTCGGTCACCTGCGCCAGACCTTCGCACCGCAGCGCCTGATCGGGGTCGATGCCGATCCGCACAGCCTTGAACTGAGCGCCGCCGAGGCCGCGCGCCTGGGCTTCGACGTCGAGCTGATCGGCAGCGACTGTGCGACGCTCAATGTGCCGGACGCCAGCGTCGATCTGCTGTTCTGTCACCAGACGTTCCATCATCTGGTGGAGCAGGAAAAAGCCCTCGCCGAGTTCTATCGGGTGCTCAAGCCGGGCGGTTATCTGCTGTTCGCCGAGTCCACCGAGGCTTACATTGATACGTGGGTGATTCGCTGGCTGTTCCGTCATCCGATGCACGTGCAAAAGAGCGCGGCGCAGTACCTGGAGATGATTCGCCAGCAGGGTTTCGAGTTCGCCGAACAGAACGTTTCGTACCCGTATCTGTGGTGGAGCCGGTCGAAGGATTTCGGTCTGCTCGAACGTTTTGGATTGCGCCAGCCCAAGCCCTTTGGCCAGCGGGAAGAAACCCTGGTCAACGTGGTGGCCCGCAAACCTTTGAACGAGGCTGTCTGATGTTGCGTGTTCTACTGCTCGCCTGCGTCCTGCTGCTCGGTGCCTGCGCCAGTCAGGCGCCGCTGCCGGCCGGCAACCCGAGCCTGCCGCTGCCGATGCAACTGCATATCGAGCGGCACCTGGCCGGACAACAGCAAGACTGGTTGCTGGTGATCCAGCGCGAAGGGCCGGGCATCCGCTGGTCGATGATGGATCCGCTGGGCATTCCCCAGGCGCGTCAGCAGTTGATCGACGGGCACTGGCAGGCCGACGGCCTGCTGCCGCCCAACCCGGAAGCCCGGGAGCTGTTCGCCGCGCTGCTGTTCGCCCTGACCCCCGCGGGCGAGCTGTCGCGCAACTACCCCGACGCGCAGCAACAGGGCGGCCGACGGTCCCTGCCGGCGCGCTGGGACATCCGTTACACCCAACCCTTGAGTTTCGAATTGAACCTGCCACAAGGCCCGCACTATCGCGTAACGCCACTCGGTGAACCGACGTCATGACCGCCTACCTCAATGCCCTCGGCGTGATCTGCGCCCTGGGGCGCGACAAGCAAACCGTGGCACGCAACCTGTTTGCCGGCGACTGCTCCGGCATGCGCCGCGAGTCCGGCTGGGTGCCGGAGCGCGAACTGCCGGTGGCCGCCGTACACGGCGATCTGGCGCCGATTCCCGAGGCGCTGGCCGACCAGCGCAGCCGCAACAATCAACTGTTGCTGGAAGCCGCGTTGCAGATTCGCGATGACATCGAGCAGGCGATCCAGACTTACGGGCGCGATCGCATCGGCGTGGTGCTCGGCACCAGCACTTCCGGTATCGACGAAGCCAGCCGAGGCCTGGCGCACTACATTCGTGACCAGCAGTTCCCGGCCGATTACGACTACCGGCAACAGGAACTAGGCGCACCGGCGAACTTCCTCGCCGACTGGCTGCAACTGAGCGGCCCGACCTATGTGATTTCCACTGCCTGCACCTCCAGCGCTCGCGCCTTGATGAGCGCCCGACGCCTGCTCGATCTGGGCCTGTGCGACGCCGTGCTGTGCGGCGGTGTCGACAGCCTGTGCAAACTGACCCTCAACGGTTTCAGTGCGCTGGAAGCGGTGTCGGACGAGCGCTGCAACCCGTTTTCCGCCAACCGCAACGGCATCAACATCGGCGAAGCGGCGGTGCTGTTCGTGATGAGCAAAGAACGCGGCGCAGGGCCGGGCATCGCCTTGCTGGGCGCTGGCGCCAGCTCCGACGCGCACCACATTTCCGCACCGGAACCGACCGGCCGCGGCGCGCTGCAAGCGATGCAAAAAGCCCTCGATCAAGCCCACCTGCAAGCCGACGACATCAGCTACCTGAACCTGCACGGCACCGCGACCCAGCACAACGACGCCATGGAAAGCCAGGCCGTCGCCGCGCTGTTCGCCGACGACGTGGCGTGTTCCTCGACCAAACCGATGACCGGCCACACCCTCGGTGCCGCCGGTGCACTGGAAGCAGCGTTCTGCTGGTTGAGCCTGAGTGCCGACAATCCCGACCACGCCTTGCCGCCGCACGTCTGGGACGGCCAGCCGGATCCCGACCTTCCACCGCTCAAGTGGGTGACCGCAAGCGAACGCCTGGCGTCCATTGCACCCCGCTACCTGATGAGCAACTCGTTTGCCTTCGGTGGCAATAACGTCAGCCTGATTATCGGAGACGCCCCATGACCCACTGGCCGCTCGCCGAATTGCTGCCCCACGCTGGCGACATGATCCTGATCGACCGGATCCTGAGCTTTGACGACGAACAGATCCACACCACGCTCACCGTCCGGCCCGGCGGCCTGTTCAGCCTGCCCGACGGCAGCCTGCCGGCGTGGGTCGGCGTTGAGCTGATGGCGCAAAGCGTCGCCGCGTTTGCCGGCTGCCATGCGCGGCAGAAAGGCAACCCGGTGGAGCTGGGCTTTCTGCTCGGCACACGCAAGTTCGAATGCAATGTCGCGGCCTTTCCGGTTGGCAGCGAACTGACCATCCATGGCCTGCGCTCGCTGGAAGACGACAACGGCATGGGTGTATTCGAATGCCATATCAATGCGCCCGGCATCGAGGCCAGCGCCCGGTTGAACGTGTTCCGCCCGCCCCAGGCAGCGGACTATCTGGAACAATCCAAGGAGTCGAACGATGACTGAATCCATCCTGGTCACCGGCTCCAGCCGTGGCATCGGCCGCGCCATCGCCCTGCGCCTGGCCAGCGCCGGCCACGATATCGTCCTGCATTGCCGCAGCGGCGTGACGGAAGCACAAGCAGTGAAAGCCGAAGTCGAAGCCCTCGGCCGCACCGCGCGCATCCTGCAATTCGACGTGGCGGATCGCGAAACCTGCAAAGCCATCCTCGAAGCCGACGTTGAAGCCCACGGTGCCTACTACGGCGTGGTGCTCAATGCCGGGCTGACCCGCGACGGTGCCTTTCCGGCCCTGAGCGACGATGACTGGGACGTAGTGCTGCGCACCAACCTCGACGGTTTCTACAACGTCCTGCACCCGGTGATGATGCCGATGATCCGCCGCCGCGCCGCTGGTCGCATCGTTTGCATCACCTCGGTTTCGGGGCTGATCGGCAACCGTGGCCAGGTCAATTACAGCGCCTCGAAGGCCGGCGTGATCGGCGCGGCAAAGGCGTTGGCGATCGAACTGGCCAAGCGCAAAATCACGGTGAATTGCGTCGCGCCCGGTCTGATCGATACCGCCATGCTCGATGAAAACGTGCCGGTGGAAGAACTGCTGAAAATGATCCCCGCACAACGCATGGGCACGCCTGAAGAGGTGGCCGGTGCGGTGAATTTCCTGATGTCGGCGGAAGCGTCGTACATCACCCGCCAGGTGCTGGCGGTCAACGGAGGCTTGTGCTGATGAAGCGCGTCGTCGTCACCGGCATGGCCGGCATTACCTCGCTGGGCAGCGACTGGGACACCATCGCCGGCAATTTCGCCGCCAACCGCAGCGGCATCCGCCGGATGGACGAGTGGGATCGCTTCAGCGAGCTCAACACGCGCCTGGCCGGGCCTATCGATGATTTCCAGGTGCCGGCGCACTGGACCCGCAAACAGCTGCGCAGCATGGGCCGTGTCTCGCGGCTGGCTGTCGGCGCGGCGGAAAAAGCGCTGGCCGATGCCGGCCTGCTCGGCGACGAATCGATCAAGGACGGGCGCATGGGCGTGGCCTGTGGTTCGTCCACCGGCAGCACCGACGAGATCAAGGCGTTCGGCAACATGCTGCTCAACTCGGTGGCCGAAGGCCTCAACGCCAACTCCTACGTGCGCATGATGCCGCACACCACGGCGGCGAACATCAGCATCTTCTTCGGCCTCACTGGCCGCTTGATCCCGACCTCCAGCGCCTGCACCAGTGGCAGCCAGGGCATAGGCTACGCCTACGAGGCGATCAAATTCGGACGCCTGCCGCTAATGCTCGCCGGTGGCGCCGAAGAGCTGTGCCCGACCGAAGCCATGGTGTTCGACGCGCTGTACGCCACCAGCCTGAAAAACGATGCGCCACACACCTCGCCACGCCCGTACGACAAGGGCCGCGACGGTCTGGTGATCGGTGAAGGCGGCGGCATGCTGGTGCTTGAAGAACTGGAACATGCCCTGGCGCGCGGTGCGCACATTCACGCCGAGATCGTCGGTTTCGGCAGCAACGCCGACGGCCAGCACACCACCCGCCCCGAACAGATCACCATGCGCCGGGCAATGGAACTGGCGCTGGAAGATGCAGGCCTTGCGCCGGACGTCATCGGCTACGTCAACGGCCACGGCACCGCCACCGAACAGGGCGATGTCGCTGAAACCCTGGCCACCAGTGCCCTGTTCGGCGAACGCATGCCGATCAGCTCGCAAAAGAGCTTCCTGGGCCACACCCTCGGCGCCTGCGGGGCGCTGGAGTCGTGGTTCAGCATCGAGATGCTCAACCGCGACCTGTACGTGCACACGCTCAACCTCGACGAGGTCGACCCGCACTGCGGCAAACTCGACTACCTGCGCGGCGAGTTCCGCCAGATGAGCCACGAATACGTGATGAACAACAACTTCGCTTTCGGCGGGGTCAACACCTCGCTGATTTTCCGTCGCTGGTCACAACCGAATTAATCCAGGTCAAGGAGACCTCCATGCACTTCAAGAAACTCGCTGCCACCCTGCTCATCTGCGCCATGCCGGCCGTCAGCCAGGCCCGTGACACGGCGGTCTACCTGCCGTTCGACAAGGCCGTCGCCGAAGCGACCCGCACCGGCAAGATCGACGGCAGCGTGAAGTTCTATCTGGCGGGCAACGCCCCGGCTGGCAAGGTCACTGTCGTCAGCCCCGGCGCCGTGACCAACAAGAAGACCAACGCCTTCAACAAGTCCGACCAGGAAGCCTGCGAGTGGGTCGTGCAATCGGCGATCATCAGCCTGCACCAGGCCGCAAAAAACGCTGGCGCCAACGCCGTGACCAACATCGTCAGCTTCTACAAGAGCAACGAGCGCAAGGATGCGAAAACCTACGAATGCCACGCGGGCGCCATCATGGCGGGCGTAGCGTTGAAGGGCGATCTGGCGACGGTTCAGTAACGGCCGGAAACGACAAAGGGCGCCTTTCGGCGCCCTTTTCAATTCAGATCATGTGCTGGCATGCAACTTCAGCCCCAGCGCTTTCATGACTTTGAGGATCGTTCCAAACTCGGGATTTACCTCGCCTGACAGTGCGCGATATATGGCGTCTACACTCGTCATACCCATGATTTGCTGCGCGTTACATCAAGGAGATGACCATGCAAGCGAAAGCCCTGATCGCTGCCGCCCTTTTCAGCCTGCTCCCCAGTGCCAGCCACGCCACCAATCTGATGTACATGCCGTTCGAAACCGTCGTGTCGGATGCAATGCGCGCCGGGCGGCTGGATGGCAGTGTGAAGTTTTATCTGGTCGGCAACGGACCTCAGGGCACTCAGCGGTTGTTACAACGCGGGGTGGTCAGCGACTTGAAGACCAACGGCTTCAACAAGAGCGATCACGACTCGTGCGAGTGGGTGTTGCAGTCGAATCTGATTGCGCTGCAGGCCGAGGCCAAGCGTGTCGGGGCGAATGCGGTGACCAACATCGTCAGCTACTACGACCAGCATGTGCGCAAGGATCTGAACACTTACGAATGTCGGGCCGGCATCTTTGTCACGCGGGTGGCGTTGAAGGGTGATCTGGTGCGGCTGCCCTGATCAACCGGCTTCGACCTTGCGCGTGAGCAGTTCGACAAACGCCTTGGCCATCGGCGATTTCTGGTCCTTGCGCTGCACCAGCCACACCGCCGTCACGGCCTCGGGATCGAGCAGCGGTCGATAGACCACGCCGTCGATGCGCATCCGCTGATACGACGCCGGCATGACTGACACGCCCAGGCCGGCTGCCACCAGACCGATGATGGTCATTGCTTCGCCGGCCTCCTGGGCAAAGTGCGGACTGAATCCCGCGTCGCGGGCCAGGCTGATCAACTGTGAATACAGACCACTGCCGTAACTGCGCGGGAAAAACACGAACGGCTCCAGGGCCAGCGCCGAGAGGAACAGCCCTTCTTCAGAGCCCTGCGCCAGCGGATGTTTGGAGCTGAGCACCGCCACCAAGGGCTCGCGCATCAGTTCGACCACGCTGAGCGAATCCGGCAAACCCAGCGGGCGCATGATGCCGACTTCGATCGATTCGTCCACCAACGCGTCGGCCACCATGGTGCTGCTCATCTCACGCAGATTCAGGTGCACAGCCGGGAAACGCTGACGGAAGGAAAATATCGCCTGGGGAATGGTCGAGTTGAACGGCGCCGATGAGGTAAAGCCGATCTTCAGCTCACCCAACTCACCAAGTTGCGCGCGGCGAGCCACGTCGGCCGCTTTATCGACTTGCGCGAGCACCAGCCGCGCTTCCTCCAGAAACAGTCGCCCGGCCTCGCTGAGCTCGACCCGACGATTGGTCCGCTCGAACAGTCGCGCGCCGACTTCCTGTTCCAGCGCCTGGATCTGCTGGCTCAGCGGTGGCTGGGAGATGCCCAGCACCTGTGCGGCGCGGCCGAAGTGCAGTTCTTCGGCGACGGCGATGAAGTAGCGCAGATGACGTAATTCCATGGGCACCCCATTAGGTCGTTAAAGCTATCAAACAGGTCGAACAATATATTGGATAGAAACATTAGCCAGCTATATGATTTTTTCATTGCCTGTCTGCCCGCGCCCTCCGAGGTCTGATGTGAAAACCGCCGTCGCTCCACTGGCCCATGAAGTCCCGCCCGCTGCGGCGGACGATGTGATGACCGAACTGCAAGAGATCTACATCGAGAAAGGCACGCCCGCGTTCATGCGCACGGTGCTCGCGCTGTTCAGCGGAGGCTTCGCCACCTTCGCCCTGCTGTACTGCGTGCAGCCGATGATGCCGCTGCTGTCCCACGAGTATTCGATCAACGCTGCGCAGAGCAGCCTGATCCTGTCGGTGGCCACCGGCATGCTGGCGTTCGGTCTGCTGATCACCGGCCCGATTTCCGATCGGGTCGGGCGCAAACCGGTGATGGTCGCCGCGCTGTTTGCTGCTGCGCTATGCACCATCGCCAGTTCGATGATGCCGAGCTGGCACGGCGTCTTGATCATGCGCGCGCTGACCGGGCTGTCATTGAGTGGCCTGGCGGCGGTGGCGATGACGTATCTGAGCGAGGAAATCCATCCGCAGCACATCGGGCTGGCGATGGGTTTGTACATCGGCGGCAACGCGATTGGCGGCATGAGCGGGCGGTTGATCACCGGCGTACTGATCGACTTCGTCAGCTGGCACACAGCGATGATGGTGATCGGCGGCCTGGCGCTGATTGCGGCGGCGGTGTTCTGGAAAATCCTGCCGGAATCGCGCAACTTCCGCTCCAGCTCGCTGCATCCGCGCAGCCTGCTCGACGGCTTCACCATGCATTTTCGCGATGCCGGCCTGCCGCTGCTGTTCCTTGAGGCGTTCGTGCTGATGGGTGCGTTCGTCACCCTGTTCAACTACATCGGTTACCGCCTGCTGGCCGAGCCGTATCACATGGATCAAGTGTTCGTGGGACTGCTGTCGGTGGTGTACCTGTCGGGCATCTACAGCTCGGCGAAAATCGGTTCGCTGGCCGACAAACTGGGACGCCGCAAAGTGCTGTGGGCCACCATCGCCCTGATGTTCGCCGGCCTCGCCCTGACCATGTTCACACCGCTGCCGCTGGTGATCATTGGCATGCTGATCTTCACCTTTGGCTTCTTCGGCGCCCACTCGGTGGCCAGCAGCTGGATCGGCCGCCGGGCGCTCAAGGCCAAGGGCCAGGCGTCGTCGTTGTACCTGTTCAGCTATTACGCCGGGTCGAGCATCGCCGGGACAGCGGGCGGGGTGTTCTGGCACATGGCCGGGTGGAACGGGATTGGCCTGTTCATCGGCGCGCTGTTGCTGGTGGCGCTGCTGGTGGCGTTGAAACTGGCGAAGCTGCCGCCGCTGGGTGGCGTCAAAGCTTGATTCACGCCCACAAAAAACGCCCGGCATAAGCCGGGCGTTTTTTTCTACCATCAGAGCTGAGCGCCGATCACTCGTGATACTGCGCCGACAACTCGTGCACCGCGCGCAGGAACGCGCCAGCGTGTTCCGGATCGACTTCCGGCGTGATGCCGTGGCCGAGGTTGAACACGTGGCCGCTGCCTTTGCCGTAGCTGGCGAGGATGCGCCCGACTTCGGTGCGGATCGCTTCCGGCTTGGCGTAGAGCACGGTCGGGTCCATGTTGCCTTGCAGTGCCACCTTGTCGCCAACGCGAGCGCGGGCGTTGCCAATGTCGCAGGTCCAGTCCAGGCCCAGTGCGTCGGCACCAGCCTCGGCGATGCTTTCCAGCCACAGGCCGCCGTTCTTGGTGAACAGGATCACCGGCACCTTGCGACCGTCGTGCTCGCGGATCAGGCCGCTGACGATTTTCTTCATGTAGGCCAGTGAGAATTCCTGATATGCCGCCGCCGACAGGTTGCCGCCCCAGGTATCGAAGATCTGCACCGCTTGCGCACCGGCCTGGATCTGGCCGTTCAGGTACGAAGTCACCGACTGCGCCAGTTTGTCCAGCAGCAGGTGCATGGCTTGTGGGTTGTCGTAGAGCATCGCCTTGGTCTTGCGGAAGTCTTTCGACGAACCGCCTTCGACCATGTACGTGGCGAGAGTCCAAGGGCTGCCGGAGAAACCGATCAGCGGTACACGGCCATTCAGTTCGCGGCGGATGGTGCTGACGGCGTCCATCACGTAACCGAGGTCTTTGTGCGGATCCGGGATCGGCAGGGCTTCGATGTCGGCCAGGGTGCTGACGACTTTCTTGAAGCGCGGACCTTCACCGGTCTCGAAGTACAGGCCCTGGCCCATGGCATCGGGAATGGTGAGGATGTCGGAGAACAGGATCGCCGCGTCCAGTTGCGGATAGCGGTCCAGCGGTTGCAGCGTGACTTCGCAGGCGAATTCCGGATTCATGCACAGGCTCATGAAATCACCGGCCTGGGCGCGGCTGGCGCGGTATTCCGGCAGGTAGCGGCCGGCCTGGCGCATCATCCACACTGGGGTGACGTCTACGGGTTGCTTGAGCAGGGCGCGGAGGAAACGGTCGTTCTTCAGGGCAGTCATGTCGGCATCCGGAAAAAAAGTGCGGGCATTTTCTCAGAGCGCGACGCAAAAGGCACGGATGCAGGTCAGCCTTTTGTCTATCGGGTCAATTTGTCGCGTTTTTTTCACAGAAGATCGTTCCCACGCTCCGCGTGGTAACGCCGCCAGTGACGCTCCGCGTCACGCCTTTTGGGACGCAGAGCGTCCCGGGAGGCATTCCCACGCAGAGCGTGGGAACGATCAGAGGAAGGTTTAGACGCCCAGGTAGTCCAGGATCCCTTCAGCCGCATTGCGGCCTTCGAAGATCGCCGTCACCACCAGGTCGGAACCGCGCACCATGTCGCCACCGGCGAAGATTTTCGGGTTGCTGGTCTGGTGCTTGTACTGACCTTGCTCGGGCGCAACGACGCGGCCCTGGCTGTCGGTCTGGATCTCGAACTGCTCGAACCACGGCGCCGGGCTCGGGCGGAAACCGAACGCGATGACCACGGCGTCGGCCGGGATGATCTCTTCGGAGCCCGGGATCGGCTCGGGGCTGCGACGGCCACGGGCATCCGGTTCGCCGAGACGGGTCTCGACCACCTTCACGCCTTCGACCTTGTCCTCGCCGACGATGGCGATCGGCTGGCGGTTGTAGAGGAATTTCACGCCCTCTTCCTTGGCGTTCTTCACCTCTTTGCGCGAGCCGGGCATGTTCGCTTCGTCACGACGATAGGCGCAGGTCACCGATTTGGCGCCCTGGCGGATCGACGTGCGGTTGCAGTCCATCGCCGTGTCGCCGCCACCCAGCACCACGACCTTCTTGCCCTTCATGTCGACGAAATCTTCCGGCGACTTTTCAAAGCCCAGGTTGCGGTTGACGTTGGCGATCAGGAAATCCAGCGCGTCATAAACGCCCGGCAGATCCTCACCGGCAAAACCGCCCTTCATGTAGGTGTAGGTGCCCATGCCCATGAACACGGCATCGTATTCGGCGAGCAGTTGCTCCATGGTCACGTCCTTGCCGACCTCGGTGTTGAGGCGGAATTCGATGCCCATGCCGGTGAAGACTTCGCGGCGATTGCTCAGCACGGTCTTCTCGAGCTTGAACTCGGGGATGCCGAAGGTCAGCAGACCACCGATTTCCGGGTTCTTGTCGAACACCACCGGGGTCACGCCGCCGCGCACCAGCACGTCGGCACAACCGAGGCCCGCCGGGCCCGCGCCGATGATCGCGACACGCTTGCCGGTCGGTTTGACCTTGGACATGTCCGGGCGCCAGCCCATGGCGAACGCGGTGTCGGTGATGTACTTCTCGACCGAACCGATGGTCACCGCGCCGAAGCCGTCGTTGAGGGTGCACGCACCCTCGCACAGACGATCCTGCGGGCACACCCGGCCGCAGACTTCCGGCAGGGTGTTGGTCTGGTGCGACAGCTCGGCGGCCTGGAGGATGTTGCCCTCGGCCACCAGCTTCAGCCAGTTCGGAATGAAGTTGTGCACCGGGCACTTCCATTCGCAATACGGGTTGCCGCAACCCAGACAGCGGTGAGCCTGGTCGGCCGACTGCTGGGGTTTGAACGGTTCGTAGATTTCCACGAACTCTTTCTTGCGTTGACGCAACAGTTTCTTCTTCGGATCCTTGCGCCCGACATCGATGAACTGGAAGTCGTTATTCAGACGTTCAGCCATTGTTAAAACCTCATCAAACTCTTCAGGCGCATATCACTGCGGGTTGGCACGGGTGCTGGAAAGCAACGACTTCAGGTTGGCAGCCTTCGGCTTGACCAGCCAGAAACGACGCAGGTAGTCATCGAGGTTCTCGGCGAGCTCACGACCCCACTCGCTGTCGGTTTCCGCGACGTACTCGTTCAGCACGTTCTGCAGGTGGCTGCGGTAGGCTTCCATCGCCTCGCCGCTGATCCGCTGGATTTCCACCAGTTCGTGGTTGACCCGGTCAACGAAGGTGTTGTCCTGGTCGAGCACGTAGGCGAAACCGCCGGTCATGCCAGAGCCGAAGTTGTAACCGGTCTTGCCCAGAACGCAGACAAAACCACCGGTCATGTACTCACAGCAGTGATCGCCAGTGCCTTCCACGACCGTGTGGGCACCGGAGTTGCGCACGGCAAAACGCTCGCCTGCGGTGCCGGCGGCGAACAGCTTGCCGCCCGTGGCGCCGTACAGGCAGGTGTTGCCGATGATGGCGCTTTCCTGAGTCTTATAAACGCTGCCCTTCGGCGGAACGATGGTCAGCTTGCCACCGGTCATGCCTTTGCCGACGTAGTCGTTGGCGTCGCCTTCCAGGTACATGTTCAGACCGCCGGCGTTCCACACGCCGAAGCTCTGACCTGCAGTGCCCTTGAAGCGGAAGGTGATCGGCGCTTTCGCCATGCCCTGGTTGCCGTGCTTGCGCGCGATTTCGCCGGAGATCCGTGCGCCGATCGAACGGTCGCAGTTACAGATATCCAGATCGAACTCGGCGCCGCTGAGGTCGTTGATCGCCGACGTCGCCATCTCGACCATTTTCTCGGCCAGCAGGCCCTGGTCGAAGGGCGGGTTGCGCTCGACGCCGCAGAACTGAGGCTTGTCCGCCGGGATGTGATCGCTGCCCAGCAGCGGAGTCAGATCCAGGTGATGCTGCTTGGCGGTCTGGCCTTCGAGGACTTCCAGCAGATCGGTACGGCCGATCAGCTCTTCGAGGGAGCGCACGCCGAGCTTGGCCAGCCACTCACGGGTTTCTTCGGCGACGTAGGTGAAGAAGTTCACCACCATGTCGACGGTGCCGATGTAGTGATCCTTGCGCAGCTTCTCGTTCTGGGTCGCGACGCCGGTGGCGCAGTTGTTCAGGTGGCAGATACGCAGGTATTTGCAGCCCAGCGCGATCATTGGCGCGGTACCGAAGCCGAAGCTTTCGGCGCCGAGGATCGCAGCCTTGATCACGTCGAGGCCGGTTTTCAGGCCGCCATCGGTCTGTACCCGAACCTTGCCGCGCAGGTCGTTGCCGCGCAGGGTCTGGTGGGTTTCGGCCAGGCCGAGTTCCCACGGAGCGCCAGCGTATTTGATCGAGGTCAGCGGCGAAGCACCGGTGCCACCGTCGTAGCCGGAGATGGTGATCAAGTCGGCATAGGCCTTGGCCACACCGGCGGCGATGGTGCCGACGCCTGCTTCAGCCACGAGTTTCACCGAGACCAGCGCCTTCGGGTTGACCTGTTTCAGGTCAAAGATCAGCTGCGACAAGTCTTCGATCGAATAGATGTCGTGGTGCGGCGGTGGCGAAATCAGGGTCACGCCTGGCACTGCGTAACGCAGTTTGGCGATCAGCCCGTTCACTTTACCGCCCGGCAGTTGCCCGCCCTCGCCCGGCTTGGCGCCCTGTGCGACCTTGATCTGCAACACTTCGGCGTTGACCAGGTATTCCGGGGTCACCCCGAAACGGCCGGTCGCGACCTGCTTGATTTTCGAGCTCTTGATAGTGCCGTAGCGCGCCGGGTCTTCGCCGCCTTCGCCGGAGTTGGAACGCGCACCGAGGCGGTTCATGGCTTCGGCCAGGGCTTCGTGAGCTTCCGGCGACAGGGCGCCCAGCGAGATACCGGCGGAGTCGAAGCGCTTGAGCACCGATTCCAGCGGTTCCACTTCACTGATGTCCAGCGGCGTGTCGAGAGTCTTGACCTTGAACAGGTCGCGGATCATCGACACCGGACGGTTGTCCACCAGCGAGGTGTATTCCTTGAATTTGGCGTAGTCGCCCTGCTGCACGGCGGCTTGCAGGGTGTTGACCACATCCGGGTTGTACGCGTGATATTCGCCACCGTGGACGAACTTCAGCAGACCGCCCTGCTGGATCGGCTTGCGCGGACTCCAGGCTTCGGTGGCCAGTGCTTTCTGCTCGGCTTCGATGTCGACGAAACGCGCCCCTTTGATACGGCTCGGCACGCCACGGAAGCTCAGCTCGCAAACTTCCTCGGACAGGCCGATCGCTTCGAACAACTGAGCACCGCGATACGACGCGATGGTCGAGATGCCCATCTTCGACAGGATCTTCAACAGACCTTTGGTGATGCCTTTGCGGTAGTTCTTGAACACCTCGTAGAGGTCGCCCAGCACTTCACCGGTACGGATCAGGTCACCCAGCACTTCGTACGCCAGGAACGGATAGACCGCCGAGGCGCCGAAACCGATCAGCACCGCGAAATGGTGCGGATCGCGTGCAGTGGCGGTTTCCACCAGGATGTTGGAGTCGCAGCGCAGGCCTTTTTCGGTCAGGCGGTGGTGCACCGCGCCGGTGGCCAGCGAGGCGTGGATCGGCAGTTTGCCCGGAGCGATATGGCGGTCGCTCAGGACGATCTGGGTACGACCGGCACGCACGGCTTCTTCAGCCTGATCGGCGACGTTGCGGATCGCCGCTTCGAGGCCGACGCTTTCGTCGTAATTGAGGTCGATGATCTGCCGCTCGAAACCCGGGCGGTCTAGATTCATCAGCGAGCGCCACTTGGCCGGGGAAATGACCGGCGAGCTGAGGATCACGCGCGAGGCGTGTTCCGGCGACTCCTGGAAGATGTTGCGCTCGGCACCGAGGCAGATCTCCAGCGACATCACGATCGCTTCACGCAGCGGGTCGATCGGCGGGTTGGTCACCTGCGCGAACTGCTGGCGGAAATAGTCGTACGGCGTGCGCACGCGCTGGGACAGCACGGCCATCGGCGTGTCGTCGCCCATCGAGCCGACGGCTTCGTAGCCTTGTTCGCCAAGCGGACGCAGTACCTGATCGCGCTCTTCGAACGTGACCTGATACATCTTCATGTACTGCTTGAGCTGATCGACGTCGTAGAAAGCCGAACCGTGATCGTTGTCTTCCATGGTCGCCTGGATGCGCAGGGCATTCTTGCGCAGCCATTGCTTGTACGGATGACGGGATTTGAGACGGTTGTCGATTGCGTCGGTGTCGAGGATCTGCCCGGTTTCGGTGTCCACGGCGAAGATCTGGCCCGGGCCGACACGGCCCTTGGCGAGCACGTCTTCAGGCTGGTAGTTCCAGACGCCGATTTCCGACGCGAGGGTGATGAAACCGTTCTTGGTGGTGACCCAGCGTGCCGGGCGCAGACCGTTACGGTCGAGCAGGCACACCGCGTAGCGGCCGTCGGTCATGACCACGCCGGCCGGGCCGTCCCACGGCTCCATGTGCATCGAGTTGTACTCGTAGAACGCACGCAGATCCGGGTCCATGGTTTCGACGTTCTGCCACGCTGGCGGAATGATCATCCGCACGCCACGGAACAGGTCGATGCCGCCCGTCACCATCAGTTCGAGCATGTTGTCCATGCTCGATGAGTCGGAACCGACACGGTTGACCAGCGGGCCGAGTTCTTCCAGATCCATCAGATCGTTGGTGAACTTGGTCCGACGGGCCTGCGCCCAGTTGCGGTTGCCGGTGATGGTGTTGATCTCGCCGTTGTGGGCAAGGAAGCGGAATGGCTGAGCCAGCGGCCATTTCGGCAGGGTGTTGGTGGAGAAGCGCTGGTGGAACACGCAGATCGCGGTTTGCAGGCGTTGGTCACCCAGGTCCGGATAGAACGCGGCCAGGTCGGCCGGCATCATCAGGCCTTTATAGATGATGGTCTTGTGGGAAAAGCTGCAGATGTAGTGGTCGGTGTCGGCGGCGTTGGCCACGGACGAACGACGACGGGCGCTGAACAGCTTGACCGCCATGTCCTGATCGCTCAGGCCTTCGCCGCCGATGTACACCTGCTCGATCTGCGGCAGGCGCTCAAGGGCCAGGCGGCCGAGGACGCTGGTGTCGATTGGTACTTTGCGCCAGCCGATCAGTTGCAGGCCTTCGGCCAGGATCTCGCGGTTCATGTTCTCGCGAGCGGCTTCGGCCTTGGCCGGATCCTGATTGAAGAAGACCATGCCCACGGCATATTGCTTGGGCAGCTCGACGCTGAAGGTTTCCTGGGCAATGGCACGCAGGAACGCGTCGGGCTTTTGAATCAGCAGACCGCAACCGTCACCGGTCTTGCCGTCGGCATTAATCCCACCGCGGTGGGTCATGCAGGTCAGGGCCTCAATGGCCGTTTGCAAAAGGGTATGACTGGGCTCGCCCTGCATATGGGCTATCAGGCCGAAACCGCAGTTATCCTTGAATTCATCTGGTTGGTACAGACCTGCTTTCATAGACACTTTCTCACCAGGCTGCCTCTTACCGAGGCAAATTTCTTTTCAATTCAACCACTTGCTTGCCGCGCCGAACGTACGCCGGCTTTGCGGGGGCAAAAGGGTGGTCATTGTACACAGCGACACAGAGGCTCACAAATTTGACGACGAAATGTCGCAAATTCATGTCGCATTTGTGAAAGGTTTAAAGCGATCTGCTGTGCTAGTCAAAACTTTTTTAATTTTGACCGCAACGACTCAAAGACTACTGTGACGCAGACACCACAAGGCACGCGGTCTGTAGAGAAGACGGCGCGCACTTGTAGAGATTTTGAGGTGCTTGGAGAGGCGGCCTGGGTAAGGCCGCCGAATCTTCAGCGAGTTGTTGCCAGTTCCTGTTGGACGCTGGCGACAGTGCGAGGCCAAGGTTTACCAGCCTGAACCTTCGCTGGCAAGGCCTTGATGGCAGAAACGGCTGCATCACGATTGGCGAAGTTGCCGTAGGTGATCACGTAGAGAGGCTTGCCGTTGAGGACTTTCTTGAAATAACGGTACTCGCCGCCCTGCTCCTTGACGAAGTTTTGCGCGGTCGCTTCGGAGCTGGTACCGAGGATCTGCACCACGTAGTTGCTGGTCGGCTGACCGGCGTACCAGCTGCCACCGGCAGCCTTGGCGACGGTGACCGGCTTCTCGGCAGGTTTCGCGGCGGCAACAGGCTTGGCAGGTGCCGGAGCCGGTTTGGCCACTGGAGCGGCCGGAGCAGGCTTGGCGGTCGCGACCTGGGTCGGCGCCGGGGTCGGCTTGGCCGCCGGGACTGGAACCGGAACCGGTGTCGGCGCAGGGCCGGCCTGAACGCCCGCAGGTGGCGCGGTGGTGGTCACGGTCGGTGGCGTGTTGCTGGAACCTTCGACCGGCACGCCGTCGTCGCCTTCAGTGATGCCCCCAGCGGCTTCAGCCAGCGGACCGCGCATTACCGGCTGCGAGTTGCCGACCAATGGCAGCGGCATCGGCTGGGTATTGCCGTTGAATTCGACGGACGGTGCGCCACCCGCTTGCGGCGCACCCTGGCCCAAGGGCAGTTGCGCCTGCTCGTTGGCCGGCGCACCGGTGGTCGGTGCCTTGTTGCGACCCGGCATCAGCCAGGCGGCAGCGACCGCGACCACAACGACGGCGGAGATCGCCAATACGTGTTTCTTCGGCATGTTGAACCCCATACTTGGACGCTTGACCGCAGAGCGGCTGGCAATCATGACTTCGATCAGAGCATCGCGAGCGACCTGGTTGATGTTGCCCGGCCAACCCTCTGAGCTTTCGTGAATATCAGAGATCTGATCCGCGGTGAAAAGTTCGACACCGCGGCCGGCGCCTTCGAGCCGCTGGTCAAGATACTCGCGGGTTTCTTCTTCGGTGTACGGCTGCAGTTCGATGACGTGAAAGCGCTCTTCCTCAAGGTGCAAAGCCTCGAGCTGCGCGATCAGTGACGACTCGCCGAACAGGAACACATGCGGGCGACCTTCCGGCGCGCCGGCGCCCAGCGCCATCAGTGCTTCAAGCGCGGACTCGTCGAGCTGCTCGGCATCATCCACCAGCAGATAGACTTCCTGACCGGTCAGCGCGAGCTGCACGACCTGATCGAGGATCGCCCCGACTTCGGCCTGGGCCACATCCAGCGCCTGGGCAATCTGACGCAGCACACCGGCTGCATCGCCTGCGCCACGGGCGGAAACGACGACGCTCTGCACCGATTGCTTGTTGGTGCTGGCCACCAGCGCCTGACGCAGCAGGGTCTTGCCGCTACCCTGCGGGCCGGTGACCACCAGCAGCAACTGGCTGTAACGCGCCAGATGATGCAGCTGACCCAGCACCGGCTTGCGCTGGGCCGGGAAGAATTTGAAGCCCGGCACCCGCGGCGCGAAAGGGTCGTGACTTAACTGGAAATGGCCGAGGAACGCCTCGTCGGCATGCAAACTAGTCATCGGAATCTTATTAACCTTTAAGCTGAGCCAGAGCGCGGTAATCCGCTCCCAGCGTGGCCTGTAGAACCTCTTTCGGATAATCGTCGGTCACCACCGCTTCGCCCATCCGGCGCAGCAGCACCAGGCGCAAGCGACCGTCGATCACTTTTTTGTCAATTGCCATGTGTTCAAGAAAATCGGCTTCGGTCATCTCTTCCGGCGGGATCACCGGCAGACCGGCACGCTGGAACAGGCGGATGCCGCGATCACGCTCCTGCTCGCTGATCCAGCCCAGGCGCGCGGACATTTCCAGCGCCATCACGGTGCCAGCGGCGACCGCTTCACCATGCAACCAGACACCATAGCCCATGTGGGTTTCGATGGCGTGACCAAAGGTGTGACCGAGATTGAGCGTGGCGCGCACGCCGGTTTCCTTCTCGTCAGCGCCGACCACCGCCGCCTTGGCGGCACAGGAGCGCTCGATGGCATAGGTCAGGGCCGTTTGATCCAGCGCACGCAGGGCGTCGACGTTGTCTTCAAGCCAGGTCAGGAACGGTTCATCGCAGATCAGACCGTACTTGATGACTTCCGCCAGGCCGGCCGACAGCTCACGCGCTGGCAGGGTTTTCAGGGACGCGGTATCGATCAGCACCACGTTCGGCTGATAGAACGCGCCGACCATGTTCTTGCCCAGCGGATGGTTGATCCCGGTCTTGCCGCCCACCGACGAATCGACCTGGGACAGCAGCGTGGTAGGAATCTGGATGAAATCGACGCCGCGCTGGTAGCAGGCGGCCGCGAAACCGGCCATGTCGCCGATCACACCGCCACCGAGGGCGATCACTGTGGTGCGGCGATCATGACGGGCGGTCAGCAGGCCGTCGAAGATCAGTTGCAGGGTTTCCCAGTTCTTGAAGGCTTCGCCGTCGGGCAGCACCACGGAAACCACCGAGAACTGCGCCAGGCTGCGGGTCAGACGCTCGAGATAGAGCGGCGCAACGGTCTCGTTGGAGATGATTGCCACTTGCCGCCCATGGATATGCGGGGCCAGCAGCCCTGGCTGGTCCAGCAGTCCCTCGCCAATGTGAATCGGGTAGCTGCGCTCGCCTAGGTCGACCTTGAGTGTCTGCATGTGTCCCCACAGTGAAGATGGAAGCAGGCGTCCTGCCCTGAATTATTGGTTGTCTGCGGCCTATAGCGGGTATGACGCCGCTCGCTCGCCATCCGCCACAACCTCGGCGGGCTGTAACAGGACGCCGAGGATAGCGCATTTCGAGCGATGCTTTAACGGGGCGGAAGCTGCGCCAGGCGGTCGAGAATATCGAGCACGACCATGCGCGGTGGCCGCTCGTCGGTTTCCACCACCAGATCGGCAATTTCCCGATAGAGCGGATCACGGATCGCCAGCAGGTCGCGCAGAGTTTTCTCCGGATTGGCGGTGCGCAGCAACGGCCGGTTGCGGTCGCGAGAGGTGCGTCCGACCTGCTGCTCGACGGAGGCGTGCAGATACACCACCCGCCCGCCCTCGTGCAGGGCCTTGCGGTTGGCATCGCGCATCACCGCGCCGCCGCCGGTCGCCAGCACCACGCCGTCGAACGCGCACAGCTCGGCGATCATCGCTTGCTCACGGTCACGAAAGCCGGGCTCGCCTTCCTTGTCGAAGATCCACGGGATATTGGCGCCCGTACGCAGTTCAATTTCCTTGTCGGAATCCTTGAACGGCAGGCGCAGCTCTTTGGCCAGTAATCGGCCGATGGTGCTTTTTCCAGCCCCCATCGGTCCTACAAGAATCAAATTTCGCACAGAATCAACGACTCACAGCAATCGCCTGGTTATTCATGATACGCGGAGTGAGAAATACCAGCAGCTCGGATTTTTTCTCCGAAACCACATCACGCCGGAAAAGGCGGCCAAGATACGGCACATCGCCAAGAAATGGCACCTTATCTACGACCTTGCTTTGAGTATTTGAGAAAACGCCCCCGATCACGATGGTCTCGCCGTCGTTCACCAGCACCTTGGCATTGACCTCGTTCTTCTTGATCGGCGGTACATCCTGCACTTTGTTCAGGTAGTCCGGTTCGTCCTTGGTGACCTTGACCTCCATGATGATGCGGTTGTCCGGGGTGATCTGCGGCGTCACTTCCAGCGACAGCGACGCCTCCTTGAAGGACACCGACGTAGCACCGCTGGAGCTGGCTTCCTGATACGGAATCTCGGTGCCCTTGAGGATCTTCGCGGTTTCCTTGTCGGACGTGACCACCTTGGGCTGCGAGACGATTTCGCCATTGCCGGTCTTCTCCATCGCGGTCAGCTCAAGGTCGAGCAAGACGTTGTCGGTGATGAACGCGATGCCGATCCCGGAGGTGTTGTTGACCGTGCCCATGTCGACGAACGGCGAGTTGGTGCTGGTGCTGCCCGGCGTGCCGATGGTGGTCGAGGAACCGTTGCTGACCCCGGACGTGTTCCAGTTGCCCTTGTTCTGGATCGAGCCGCCCCAGCGCACGCCCAGGCTCTTGTCGTAGTCGACGTTGGCCTCGACGATCCGCGCCTCGATCATCACCTGACGCACCGGAATATCCAGCTGCGCCACGATCCGCCGCAGTTCATCGAGCCGATCCTGGGTCTGATAGGCAATGATGTTGTTGGTCCGCTCATCGACGGTGATCGAACCCCGTTCGTCGACCTTGGCCTCGGCACTGGTGACCGACTGGAACAGCTTGGCGATGTCCGCAGCCTTGGCGTAGTTCACTTGCAGCAGCTCGCGGCGCAGCGGTGCCAGCTCGGCGATCTGTTTTTGCGATTCCAGTTCCTGCCGTTCGCGGGCGGCGATTTCATCCGCCGGCGCCACCAGCAACACATTGCCGACCTTGCGCTTGTCCAGCCCCTTGGTCTTGAGCACCAGATCCAGCGCCTGATCCCACGGCACGTTTTGCAGGCGCAAGGTGATCCCGCCCTGTACCGTATCGCTGGCTACCAGATTGAGGTTGGTGAAGTCGGCGATCAGTTGCAGCACCGAACGCACATCGATGTCCTGGAAGTTGAGAGAGAGCTTTTCGCCGTTATAGCTGTTGCGGTCGGCGTTGCGCTTTTGCAGGTCATCGACGGTCAACGGCCGGATACTGACGGTCAGCTTGTTGTCGGTCTGGTAGGTGGAATAGTCGAACGTACCGCTGGGTTCGACGGTGATCGTCGCCCGATCACCGCTGACACCGGCATTGACGAACTGCACCGGGGTGGCGAAATCCTTGACGTCGAGGCGCACCCGCAGCGGTTCGGGCAATTGGGTACGCGTGAAGTTGAGGATGATCTTGCCGTCGTGTTCCTGGATGTCCGGAGCGATAGCCGGGTCGGACAAGTCGATGACCACATTGCCCTCACCCGCCGTGCCACGCTGGAAATCCACGCCGCGAATGGCCCTGGCGGTCGGCGTATACGTGCGGACCGGCGCTGCCGCAGGTGCCGCACGCGGTGCACGAGCCGCCGTACGCGGGGCAGCGGCTTTGCTGCCCTGCCCGACCACCACAAACACCGTATTGCCTTCGACCCGGGTGTCGTACGGCGCCAGTTGCGTCAGGCTGATGATCAGCCGCGTCCGGTTATTGGCCTCGACCACCGTGGCCGTGCGGGCATTGCCACTGCCCAGGTCACGGGTCTTGCTCGCCAGCTGACTGGCGACACCCGGCAGATCGAGGGCGATCCGCGCCGGCGAATCGGTGGTGTAGCCTTTGGGCTGCGGAGGCGGGCCGTCGAACGACAGCTTCAACTCGACCCGGTCGCCCGGCAGTGCCGCGACGTCCAGCGCCTTCAGATTGGCTGCCTGTACCATCGGCGAAAGCAGCGCTATCCATAGCGAGAAACCGAGGGTGGAGAAAATCCTGTTCATTGTTCGACTTCCACTTATGAATGCTCTTTCAAAGGAATGGTGCGCGGCCGCTCAAGCCAGGCGCCCTGGCCATCCGGAACGATTTCCACCACATCGACCTGTGAAGCGCTGATGGCGACGATGCGCCCGTCGTTGCGCCCCAGATAGTCGCCGACCTTGAGCCGATGAACCCCGCCCGCGCCTCGCAGCAGGGCGAAGGAACCGGAGGCGTTGGCAATCGTGCCGACCATTTCAAACTGCTCGATGTTGAAACCTTCGAGGTATTGCTTGACCCGGTTGGGATCGGGTTTCACGTCGCGCGAACCGTGTTTCTGCCCGGCCAGATCGACCCGCAACTGGCGCGAAAACGGACTGCGCAGATTGGCGGCGCTGTAGGTGAACGTCGGGTAGGAGCGGAAGGTCGGAGTCGGCTCGATCTTGCCCGGTGGACGCAGGCGCACTTCATTCATGTAGGCGTCGAGGTCGCTGAAGTCATCGCCGCCACAGCCACCGAGCACCAATAACAATGCCGACAAGGCGATAAAACGGATCGGGCTCATTTCTGCAGCCCCTTGTCGTTGTAGCGGTAGGTCTTGGCGAGAATGCTCATGCGCAACTTCGGCCCGCCTTCGGGATTGGCCGGCGCCAGCTCGAAATCGTGCAGGGTGACGATCCGTGGCAGCCCGGCCACGCCGCTGACGAAGGTGGCAAGGTCGTGATAGGCCCCGGTCACGGTGATCTGGATGGGCAGCTCGATGTAGAACTGCTGGGTGACCTCCGGCAGCAGTTTGATCTCTTCGAATTCAAGACCGCTACCCAACCCGGTACGGGTGATGTCTTCCAGCAACCCTGGCACCTCGGTGTCACTGGGCAGTTGTCGCAACAGCACGCCGAACGAGTTTTCCATCTCCTTCATCTGTTGGGTGTACAGCTCGAGATTGGCCGCCATGTGTGCCTTGCTCGCGAATTGCTCCTTGAGGGTGACCTCCTCCTCACGCTTGAGCTCGAGCTGGCTCTCCAGATCACTGATGAAAAAGTTATAGCCAAGCGCCAGGACCAGCACCATCAACAGCCCGCCGGCCAGACCTTTGACCACTGGCGGCCAGGAGCCGATGTTGCTGGTGTCGAGGTCGTTGAAATCGACATTGCGCAGGCTGTCCAGCCACTCGGACGGCTTCATTGGTCGTCCTCCTCGAGCCGGGGACGAGTCTGGCGAACGGTCAGCTGAAAGACGTTGGCCTGATCCACTTGTCCGGCTGTGGTGGCTTTCACTTCATTGAGGTTGGGCGCATCGAACCAGTCCGAGGCATCAAGATTGCGCATCAGGTCGGACACCCGATTGTTCGACTCCGCCGCGCCGCTGATCGACAGGGTCTTGCCGACCATTTTCACGTCGGTGAAATACACCCCGTCAGGCAAGGTGCGCGCCAGCTGATCGAAGATCCGTCCGCTGATCTGCCGGTTGCCCTGCAAGTCCTGGATGATGCGCATGCGCTCCACCAGTTGCTGGCGATGAGCCTTGAGCTCGCTGATCTGTTTGATCCGCTCGTCGACCACGGCGATCTGCTTGCCGATGTAGTCATTGCGCGCGACCTGCCGCGCGATGGCGGCGCTGATGATCTGGTCGGCAATGAGCACCGCCCCCACCGAACCGACCACCACACCGGTCAAGGCCAGCAGGAAGCGTTTGCGCCGTTCTTCGCGACGCTCCTCGCGCCAGGGTAAAAGGTTGATCCGCGCCATCAGTCGAAACTCCTGAGCGCGAGCCCGCAGGCAATCATCAGGGCCGGCGCATCGCTCGCCAGGGCCCCGGCGTTGACCTTGCTGCTCAAGGCCATGTCGGAAAACGGGTTGGCAACCTGGGTCGGGGTGTGCAGGCGCTCTTCGATCAGCCGGTCAAGGCCGGGCACTGACGCCGTGCCGCCGGCCAGCAGAATGTGATCGACAGCGTTGTACTGGCCGGAGGCGAAAAAGAACTGCAGGGAGCGCGACACCTGCTGTACCAGCGCCTCGCGAAATGGCTGCAGCACCTCACTGACGTAGTCGTCCGGCAGGCCGCCCTGCTTCTTGGCGAGCCCCGCCTGCTCAAGGGTCAGGCCGTAACGGCGCTGGATTTCCTCGGTCAGTTGTCGACCGCCGAACAGCTGTTCGCGGGTATAGATGATCCGGCCGTTGTGCAGGACGCTCAGGGTGGTCATGGTGGCGCCAATGTCGACCACCGCCACCGTCAACCGATCCTGGGACGCGGCCAGTTGCGTGGCCAGCAGGCCGAACGAGCGCTCCAGCGCATACGCCTCTACATCCACCACCCGCGCGGTCAGCCCGGCGAGAGCGAGCGCCGCTTCGCGGACTTCGACGTTTTCCTTGCGACAGGCGGCCAGCAGCACGTTGACCCGTTCGGGGTTGCGCGGCGAAACGCCCTGGACTTCGAAGTCGATGGCGACCTCGTCCAGCGGATAGGGAATGTATTGATCGGCTTCGATCTTGAGCTGGTTTTCCAGCTCGTCGTCGGACAGCCCGGCGTCCATCTCGATGACCTTGGTGATCACCGCAGATCCAGCCACCGCCACCGCCACGGTTTTCAGCCCGGTGCGCGCCTTGACCAGCACCCGGGACAGAGCCTGGCCAACGCCCTCGAGCTCGGCGATGTTCTTTTCGACCACGGCGTTCGCCGGCAACGGCTCCACCGCGTACGCCTCAACCCGGTAGCGCTCACCCTGACGGCTCAGCTCCAGCAGCTTGACCGATGTGGAGCTGATGTCGATCCCCAGTAACGTATTGGCCTTTTTATTGAAGAGTCCTAGCACTACCAATTCCCTATGACTTTCCGTGAGTTACGGACTCTGTAATGCGCATTGCGTTCCCTCGCCCCGTCTTGACAGAAGCGCAAATGACGCCCCCAGCGGAAAAGTGCTTATAATGCCCAGCGTTTTTTTCCGCTTTTTACTGCCGGCGCGGGTCGTTCTGTGTGTTAGCCGGGACCCTGTCGCCCAATTCATTCTTTGCCGTGGATGTCCAAAAGCCTTGATTCGTCTGCTGAAATTTTTCGGTTGGTCCATCGTCGCCGTTTTCTGCGGACTGCTTTTAGGTCTCAGCGGCGCGTTTCTTTACCTTAGTCCGGGTTTGCCATCTGTGGAGGCGCTGAGAAGCATTCAGTTGCAGATTCCGCTCCGGGTCTACAGCAGCGACAACAAGTTGATCGCAGAATTTGGCGAAATGCGCCGCACACCGATCCGTTTCGCCGACATTCCCCCCAATTTCATCAATGCGTTACTAAGTGCTGAAGACGACAACTTCGCCAACCACTACGGCGTTGATCCGAGCAGCCTGATGCGTGCCGCGACCCAACTGGTCAAGAGCGGGCACATCCAGTCCGGCGGCAGCACCATCACCATGCAGGTGGCGAAGAACTTCTTCCTGACCAGCGAGCGCAGCTTCTCGCGCAAGACCACTGAAATCCTTCTCGCCCTGCAGATCGAACGCCAACTGACCAAGGACGAGATCCTTGAGCTGTACGTGAACAAGATCTATCTGGGCAACCGCGCCTACGGCATCGAGGCGGCGGCACAGGTGTATTACGGCAAGTCGATCCGCGAAGTCAGCCTGGCGCAGATGGCGATGATCGCCGGCCTGCCGAAAGCCCCGTCGCGCTTCAACCCGCTGGCCAACCCGGCGCGCAGCAAGGAGCGTCGTGACTGGATCCTTGGCCGCATGTACAAGCTCGGCAAGATCACCGAAGCCGACTACACCGCCGCGATCAACGAGCCGCTGAATGCCAGCTATCACGTGCCGACCCCGGAAGTGAACGCGCCGTACATCGCCGAGATGGCCCGTGCGGAAATGGTCGGTCGCTACGGCAGCGACGCCTATACCGAAGGTTTCCGCGTTACCACCACGGTGCCGAGCAACCTCCAGGAAATGGCCAACACCGCGCTGCATGAAGGCCTGATGACCTACGACCAGCGTCACGGCTACCGTGGCCCTGAATCACGCCTGCCGGGCAAGACCCGTGAAGCCTGGGCCACCGAACTGACCAAGCAACGCACCATCAGCAGCCTCGAGCCGGCCATCGTCACCCAGGTCGACAAGACCGGCCTGCAAGTGCTGACCCGCACCGGCGAAGAGCATGTGGCGTGGGACACCATGAAATGGGCGCGACCGTTCCTCAACACCAACAGCATGGGCGCCGCGCCGCGTCAGCCGTCGGATGTGGCACAGATCGGCGACCTGATTCGCGTGCAGCGCCAGCCGAACAATTCGCTGAAGTTCAGCCAGATTCCGCAGGCGCAAGGCGCGCTGGTGTCACTGGATCCGCAGAACGGCGCGATCCGTTCGCTGGTCGGTGGTTTCGCCTTCGAGCAGAGCAACTACAACCGCGCGATGCAGGCCAAGCGTCAGCCGGGCTCGAGCTTCAAGCCGTTCGTCTACAGCGCCGCGCTGGATAACGGCTACACCGCCGCCAGCCTGGTCAACGACGCACCGATCGTGTTCGTCGACGAGTACCTGGACAAGGTCTGGCGTCCGAAGAACGACACCAACACTTTCCTCGGCCCGATCCGCCTGCGTGAGGCGCTGTACAAGTCGCGCAACCTGGTGTCGATCCGCCTGTTGCAGGCGATGGGCGTAGGCAAGACCATCGACTACATCACCCGCTTCGGCTTCAACAAGCAGGACCTGCCGCCAAACCTGTCGCTGGCGCTGGGCACCGCGACCCTGACGCCAATGGAAATCGCCACTGGCTGGAGCACCTTTGCCAACGGCGGCTACAAGATCACCCCGTACATCATCGACAAGATCGAAAGCCGCAACGGCGATACGCTGTTCGTCGCCAACCCGCCGACCGTACCTCAGGGCGCCGCAGCTACCGACGGCATTGCCGCACCCGCCACCCAGGCGTTCACGGTCAATGCAGCGCCGGTTCCAGGTGAAGCGCCGGGCAACGCTGCCGTGCCCCAAGCACCAGCCGTCGCCGAGCGCATCGTCGATGGCCGTACCACCTACATCCTCAACAGCATGCTGCAGGACGTGATCAAGCTCGGCACCGGCCGTCGCGCACTGGCTCTGGGCCGCAGCGACATCGCCGGCAAGACCGGTACCACCAACGAATCCAAGGATGCGTGGTTCTCTGGCTATAACGCCGACTACGTGACCACCGTGTGGACCGGTTTCGACCAGCCGGAAAGCCTCGGTCGCCGGGAATTCGGCGGCACCGTGGCACTGCCGATCTGGATGAACTACATGGCCGCCGCGCTCAAGGACAAGCCGCCGCATGTCCAGCCGGAGCCGGAAGGCATCCTCAGCCTGCGGGTGGATCCGGTCAGCGGTCGTGCGGCATCGCCGAGCACGCCGGGTGCGTACTTCGAGCTGTTCAAGGCTGAGGACACGCCGCCGTCGGTCAACGAGATCGGCAATGGTGCCGTGCCGGGTAGCCCGCTGCCGGCGGATGAACAGGCGCCGATCGATTTGTTCTGATCCTGATCCTGAATCGCTAAAAAGCCCCGCCTTCGATTGAAGTGCGGGGCTTTTTATTACCTGTTCATTTTTGTGTTGTCTGGGCCGGCCTCTTCGCGAGCAAGCTCGCGAAGAGGCCCTTAAGATCACCCCAAAATCAACAGGCATAAAAAAGCCCCGACTCTCACGAGTCAGGGCTTTCGCTTGAAGCGCTACAACGACTTAGCCGTTGAACACGTCATCCACGCTTTTCAGCGGGTAGTTCTTCGGATACGGCAGGGTCGCCACACCAGTCTCGATCGCGGCCTTGGCCACGGCGTCGGAGATCACGGTGATCAGGCGTTTGTCCATTGGCTTCGGAATGATGTACTCACGGCCGAATTCCAGGGAGATACCGCCGTAGGCGTCGCAGACTTCCTGCGGGACCGGCAGCTTGGCCAGTTCGCGCAGGGCGTTGGCGGCAGCGATCTTCATTTCTTCGTTGATGCGCTTGGCGCGAACGTCCAGGGCACCACGGAAGATGAACGGGAAGCCCAGTACGTTGTTGACCTGGTTCGGGTAGTCCGAACGGCCGGTGGCCATGATCACGTCGTTACGGGTGGCATGAGCCAGTTCCGGGGAGATTTCCGGATCCGGGTTGGAGCAGGCGAAGACGATCGGGTTGGCCGCCATGCGCTTGAGTTGCTCGGCGCTCAGCAGGTTTGGACCCGACAGGCCGACGAATACGTCAGCGCCTTCGATGGCGTCGTCCAGGGTGCGCTTCTCGGTAGGGTGAGCGAACACAGCCTTGTACTGGTTCAGGTCGTCACGGCCAGCGTGGATCACGCCGGTACGGTCAACCATGAAGATGTTTTCGACCTTGGCGCCCATGCTCACCAGCAGTTTCATGCAGGAGATGGCGGCGGCGCCAGCGCCCAGGCAGACGATCTTGGCGTCGGCCAAGGTTTTGCCAGCGATTTCCAGGGCGTTGATCATGCCCGCAGCGGTCACGATTGCGGTGCCGTGCTGGTCATCGTGGAAGACCGGAATGTCGCACTGCTCGATCAGAGCGCGTTCGATCTCAAAGCACTCAGGTGCCTTGATGTCTTCCAGGTTGATGCCACCGAAGGTGATGGAAATGCGTTTTACGGTGTCGATGAAGGCTTGCGGGCTCTCGGAGTCGACTTCGATGTCGAAGACGTCGATGCCGGCGAAGCGCTTGAACAGCACGCCTTTACCTTCCATGACTGGCTTGGAAGCCAGTGGGCCGAGGTTACCCAGGCCCAGAATCGCGGTGCCATCGGAAATGACTGCAACCAGGTTGCCCTTGCCGGTGTACTTGTAGGCCAGTTCAGGATCGCGGGCGATCTCGCGCACTGGTTCAGCTACGCCGGGGCTGTAGGCCAGCGACAGGTCGCGGGCGGTAGCAGTGGCCTTGGTGAGCTCGACACTCAGCTTTCCTGGACGAGGATTGGCATGATATTCGAGAGCGGCAGTTTTCAGATCAGACATTTTGGCATTCCGCTTTTTACTGTTGGACAGACTGGTCAGCGAGGATACGCGCCTCGCAAAGTCCCCACAAGACTGCCCGGTCACCCCTGTCAAGCGCCCTGCCCTAAGACTTTGGGCCAAGAGCCACGGCGCACAAGGGTTAGACTGTTCACAATCGACAGAAAAAATGTCTACAACTTTTTATTCAACGGGACGGCTGGAGCATCAAAGGATCGGTCAGCGGCAACAGCCAGCGCGCCTGACCTGATTTCAGTCCACCGCGCCGGGAACGGTCGACCACCCAGCCACGGGCCTCGATCTGCTTGCCCTTCAACGCCTGCAGAGCAGCGCCATCGAAGCGATCCAGCAGATTGGGTGCAACGCGCAGTACAAGCTTGTCCTGCAACTCGATCCAGATTCCGCCGCGATTGCGTTGAACCTTGCTCACACGACCGCTGACCAGCGCGAAACCCGAGCGCTCGATCTGCTCCGCTTTCAGTACAGGTGAGCGCTTCCACAGGCCGAGCCCGGCCTGTCGCGCGCGGTGTTCGGCCGCTTGCTGGCAATCGACCAGATCGACATTCGGCGCCACCGCGACCTGAAAACCGAGGCCATCGGCGAGCATCTGCGCTTCGATGTTCTCACCCTTGGCGCTGAACACATGGGCCAGGGTTCGGCCGTAACGGTCCTTGGACTCGGCGCCCAGTCGCAGACTAACCCTCCCGTCGCTCTCGGCGACCAGGGCTTCCAGGCGCTTGCGCGCCGCTACCGCAAACGGCTCGTCGCTACGACCCTGCTTGCCGAGTTCGGGCGTATTGAGGCCGATCATCCGCACATTGCGCCCGTCGCTCAGGCGCAGGGTGTCGCCGTCGACCACCCGCTGCACCGTGGCGCTGTCCAGCCTGGCCGGCACGGGGCAGAAGGCCTGGGCGGCGGAGAGCCAAATCGCGGACACAAAAAAGGCGCCCGCAAGGGACGCCTTTTTCATCAGACCGGAAAAGCCGCTGAGGTTTTCCAGAATGAAGGGCCTTAGGCCTTTTTCGCGCCGAAAGCACCGAAACGGTCGGCGAACTTCTGAACGCGACCACCGGTGTCCAGAGTCTTCTGCTTACCGGTGTAGAACGGGTGGCACTCGTTGCAAACGTCGATCGCCAGGGCTTTGCCGAAGGTCGAACGGGTTTCGAACTTGTTGCCGCAGCTGCAAGTTACTGCAACTTCTGGGTAATTCGGGTGGATATCGGCTTTCATGGTGTTTTCCTCAGCTGGCGTGCCGCCATCCAACACGATTGTTGAATACCGCACGTAATTAGGCCGCGGATTCTACCAGACAATGCCAATCACGCAAGCTGTCACTGAGACCGACCGTCTGCTAGGCTCGCGCCCTTCTCCACCGCCCCGCCTATGAGAATCCTCCGCGTGCCCGACGCCATTCTGCGCCTCGCCCTGCCTTCGCCCCTGCGCCGCCTGTTCGACTATCGGGCCCCGGCCGGCGTGCTGCGTTCGCAGTTGCAACCGGGCATGCGCCTGCGGGTGCCGTTCGGCCGACGGGAGATGATCGGGATTCTGGTGGAGGTCGCTGACACCAGCGAAGTGCCAGTGGAGAAGCTCAAACCGGCACTGGCGCTGCTCGACGTCACCGCACCACTGCCGCCAGCGCTGTTCAAGCTGTGCCTGTGGACGTCTCAGTATTATCAGCACAGCCTCGGCGACACGTTGAGCTGGGCGCTGCCGGTGCTGTTGCGCCAGGGCGAACTGGCCGAAGTTCGGCAGGAACGCTTCTGGTCCGCCGCTCCCGGCGCCAGCCTCGATGACCCACGCATCGCCCGCGCCCCGCGCCAGCGTGAAGCCCTGGCGACTTTGGCCCAGCACCCTCACGGCGTGGCCCATCAGTTGCTGAGCAAACTGATGCTGAGCAAGGACAGCCTTGATCTGCTGCTGGCCAAGGATCTGGTGCAGGTCGAAGTGCGCCGCCACGCCCCCGGCGCACGCCATGAACACTGGCTGGCCCAGCCGGAACTGCCGCTCAACAGCGAACAGCGCGCCGCCTATGAAGCGATTCGCGCCGGGTTCGACAGTTATCACGCGTTCCTGCTGGCCGGGGTCACTGGCAGCGGCAAGACCGAAGTCTATTTGCAGCTGATCCGCGAAACCCTCGAGGCCGGCAAGCAGGCGCTGGTGCTGATCCCGGAGATCAACCTCGGCCCGCAGACCCTCGCGCGGTTCGAACAACGCTTCAACGCCCGCATCGCCCTGCTGCACTCGGCGGTCAACGATCGTGATCGTCTGGATGCCTGGCTCGCCGCCCGCGATGGCGAGGCCGACATTATTATCGGCACCCGCTCGGCGCTGTTCACCCCGATGAAGAATCCGGGGCTGATAATCATCGACGAAGAACACGACGGCTCTTATAAACAGCAGGAAGGCCTGCGCTACCACGCGCGGGATCTGGCGCTGGTGCGGGCGCGGCAGGAAAACATCCCGATCGTGCTCGGCTCGGCGACGCCATCCCTGGAAAGCCTGCACAACGCCTACACCGGTCGTTACGGACTCCTGCGACTGAACGAGCGGGCCGGTGGCGCCAAGCAGCCACGCTTCCTGCGCCTGGATGTGAAAAGTCGTCCACTGGACAGCGGCATTTCCGGGCCGATGCAGCAAGCCATCGGCCAGACCCTCGCCGCCGGCCAGCAGGTATTGGTGTTCCTCAACCGTCGGGGTTTTGCCCCTACTCTGCTGTGCCACGATTGCGGCTGGATGTCCGAATGCCAGCGCTGCGATGCGCGGATGACCGTGCACCAGCGCTACGGCGAATTGCGCTGCCACCACTGCGGTTACGTGGAGCGCGTGCCGCGCCAATGCCCGAAGTGCAACAAGGTCGATCTGCGCCCCGTGGGCGCCGGCACCGAGCGGGCCGAGGAAAGGCTGGCGATTCTGTTCCCGGACTATCCGGTGTTGCGCGTCGACCGGGACAGCACGTCGCGCAAGGACGCGATGAACCAGTTGTTCGCCACGATCCAGAAAGGTCAGCCGTGCATTCTGGTCGGCACCCAGATGTTGGCCAAGGGGCACCATTTCCCTCGGGTGACGCTGGTGTCGATCCTCGATGCCGACGGTGGGCTGTTCTCCGGCGACTTCCGCGCCAGCGAGCGTATGGCGCAACTGATCGTGCAGGTTGCCGGGCGCGCCGGGCGTGCGGAGGAACCGGGCAAAGTGATCATCCAGACGCATCTGGCCGACCATCCTTTATTGGTGCAACTGACCGAGCAGGGTTACTTCGCCTTCGCCGAACAGGCCCTGAGCGAACGCCGCGCCGCCGGCCTACCGCCGTTCGCGCACCTGGCGCTGTTGCGCGCCGAAGCGCACAAGCCGGGGCAGGCCGAAGGTTTTCTTGATGAAGCGTGCAGCGAGGCCGAGCGTTTGCTGGCCGAACAGAACCTGACCGGCATCGAACTGCTTGGACCGGTGCCGGCGCCGATGGAACGCCGGGCCGGACGCTTCCGCGCGCAGCTGCTGTTACAGGCCACGGCCCGGGCGCCGTTGCACCGATTGCTGGCGAGCTGGCTGCTGGTACTGGAGCAGATGCCAAGCGGTCGGGCGGTGCGCTGGTCGCTGGATGTCGATCCGGTGGATCTGTACTGACCGGGCAAAACCGGCCGAATTGTCACCACACATCCACATCCTGCCTGCTAAGGTTGGCAAGCCCGTCTTCGCAACGGATAATGCCCAGTTTTTCCACCCGCGCATCGATGCGCCGCCGCGCTTGCGGTCGAAAGAGAAGACCATGAAAGACACCATTCGCCAGCTGATCCAACAAGCCCTCACCCAACTCGTCAACGAAGGTGTGTTGCCTGAAGGCCTGACGCCGGCGATCCAGGTGGAAAACGCCCGGGACAAGACCCACGGCGACTTCGCCAGCAACATCGCGATGATGCTGGCCAAGCCTGCGGGCATGAAGCCACGCGACCTGGCGGAGAAAATCATCGCCGCCCTGCCGGCTGACGAGAACGTCACCAAGGCCGAAATCGCCGGTCCTGGCTTCATCAATTTCTTCCAGAACACCCAGGCGCTGGCCTCGCGCCTCGACGCGGCTCTGGCCGACGCTCACGTCGGCGTGCGCAAGGCCGGCCCGGCACAACGCACCGTGGTCGACCTGTCGGCACCGAACCTGGCCAAAGAGATGCACGTCGGCCACCTGCGCTCGACCATCATCGGCGACGGCGTGGCGCGGGTACTCGAATTCCTCGGCGACACCGTGATCCGTCAGAACCACGTCGGCGACTGGGGCACCCAGTTCGGCATGCTGATGGCGTACCTGCAGGAAAACCCGATCACCAGCGACGAGCTGTCGGACCTGGAAAACTTCTACCGCGCCGCCAAGCAACGCTTCGACGAATCGCCGGAATTCGCCGACCGCGCCCGTGGCCTGGTGGTCAAGTTGCAGGCCGGCGACGCTGAATGCCTGGCGCTGTGGACCAAGTTCAAGGACATCTCGCTGTCGCACTGCCAGAAGATCTATGAACTGCTCAACGTCAAACTGACCATGGCCGACGTGATGGGCGAAAGCGCCTACAACGACGACCTGATCAACGTGGTCAACGACCTGAAAGCCGCCGGCATGCTGGTCGAAAGCAACGGCGCCCAGTGCGTGTTCCTCGACGAATTCAAGAACGCCGAAGGCGAGCCGCTGCCGGTTATCATCGTCAAGGCTGACGGCGGCTACCTGTACGCCACCACCGACCTGGCGGCCGTGCGTTATCGCAGCGGCAAGCTGAAGGCCGACCGTGCGCTGTACTTCGTCGACCAGCGTCAGGCCCTGCACTTCCAGCAAGTGTTCGCCGTGGCGCGCAAGGCCGGTTTCGTGACCCATCCGATGGAAATGGAGCACATGGGCTTCGGCACCATGAACGGCGCCGACGGTCGTCCGTTCAAGACCCGAGATGGCGGCACCGTGAAGCTGATCGATCTTCTAACCGAAGCGCAGGAACGTGCCTACGCATTGGTAAAAGAGAAAAACCCGACACTGGCCGACGACGAACTGCGCAGCATCGCCAAGGTTGTGGGCATCGGCGCGGTGAAATACGCCGACCTTTCGAAGCACCGTACCAGCGACTACAGCTTCAACTTCGACCAGATGCTCAACCTCGAAGGCAACACCGCCCCGTACCTGCTGTACGCCTACACCCGCGTGGCCGGTGTGTTCCGCAAGCTTGAAAAGGAATACAGCGAAGTCGATGGCCAGATCGTCCTCGAAGCGCCGCAGGAACACGATCTGGCAGCCAAACTGGCGCAGTTCGGTGAAGTGCTGAACAACGTTGCGGAAAAGGGCACGCCACACACCCTGTGCACCTACCTGTACGAGGTGGCCGGCCTGTTCTCCAGCTTCTACGAGAAATGCCCGATCCTCACCGCCGAGACCCCGGCACAAATGCAAAGCCGTCTGCGCCTTGCCGCGCTGACCGGCCGTACCCTCAAGCAAGGCCTGGAACTGCTCGGCCTGGAAACCCTGGAGCGCATGTAAGTTGGCTGCCAAGAAAAAACCTGCACCCAAGCGTGGCGCCAGCCGTTACCAAGCTCCAGCGAAGCAACCGATCCCGGGTTGGCTGTGGATGGCCATCGGCCTGACGGTCGGCGCGTTCATCGTGTTTCTGATGAAACTGGAGCCGGGCAAGGGCAGCGACACGGTCAAGCGCGAGAAGATCGAGCAACAGCAACAACAGAAAGCCTCCAAGATCGCCGAGGCCAACAAGACCCCGCCGAGCCCGACGCAACCGGTGAAGCCGAAGTACGACTTCTACACCTTGCTGCCGGAATCGGAAGTGATCGTGCCGCCGGACGCGGTGCCTGAGAAAACCCTGCCGACGCCACAGGTGCCGGCAATCCCGACCACGCCGGTGACCCCGGCGGAAGCGGCGAAGATCGACACCGCACGGGCACAGGCTGCACTGGCCGGGATCACCCCGCCGCCAGCGCCGCCGGTGACCAAGGCTGCACCGGTGACCAAGTTCTTCCTGCAAGCCGGCTCGTTCCGCAAAGAGACGGATGCCGACAAGGTCCGCGCGCAGATCATTCTGCTCGGTCAGGCGGTCGCGGTTGAATCCGGGACGGTGAAGGATGAAACCTGGTATCGCGTACTGGTCGGCCCGTTCAGCAACCGCGAACAGTTGACCACCGCCCAGAAACAACTGGCGGGCGCCGGCTTCAGCAACCTGTTGTTACAACAACGCCAGAGCCGCTGATCCTCCTCACCGATCGTTCCCACGCTCTGCGTGGGAATGCAGCCCGGGACGCTCCGCGTCCCTTGCCGCAGGGACGCGGAGCCTCCATTGAGGCATTCCCACGCGGAGCGTGGGAACGATCACGTTGCTTTGCGTGGGAACGCCCCCGCGCAAACCACCGCTCGTCCCCTCTCCCGCCCCGCAGTTGAAATCCTCTCCACCACCCCCATATGAATGGGCATAAGGCATTTTCGCCCCGCAGTGTGGAGACTCTTCCCTTGACCACCATCGTTTCAGTCCGCCGCCACGGCAAAGTCGTCATGGGCGGCGACGGCCAGGTTTCTCTCGGCAATACCGTGATGAAAGGCAACGCGAAGAAAGTTCGTCGCCTGTACCACGGCGAAGTCATCGCCGGGTTCGCCGGTGCCACCGCCGACGCCTTTACCCTGTTCGAACGTTTCGAAGGCCAGCTTGAAAAACACCAGGGTCACCTGGTTCGCGCCGCCGTCGAACTCGCCAAAGAATGGCGCACCGACCGCTCCCTGAGCCGCCTCGAAGCGATGCTCGCGGTCGCCAACAAGGACGCATCCCTGATCATCACCGGCAACGGTGACGTGGTCGAACCCGAAGACGGCCTGATCGCCATGGGTTCCGGTGGCGCCTATGCGCAAGCCGCCGCCAGCGCGCTGCTGAAAAAGACCGACCTGTCGGCCCGCGAAATCGTCGAGACCGCTCTCGGCATCGCCGGCGACATCTGTGTATTCACCAACCACACCCAGACCATTGAGGAGCAGGATCTCGCTGAATGAGCCTGACGCGGCCCCTGTGCCACGGCTTGTTTCTGCTTGAGGACCGTCAATTATTATGTCCATGACTCCCCGCGAAATCGTCCACGAACTCAACCGCCACATCATCGGCCAGGACGATGCCAAACGCGCCGTCGCGATTGCCCTGCGCAACCGCTGGCGCCGCATGCAGCTGCCTGAAGAGCTGCGCGTTGAAGTGACCCCGAAGAACATCCTGATGATCGGCCCGACCGGTGTCGGTAAAACCGAGATCGCCCGTCGCCTGGCCAAACTGGCCAACGCGCCGTTCATCAAGGTCGAAGCGACCAAATTCACCGAAGTCGGCTACGTCGGCCGTGACGTCGAATCGATCATCCGTGATCTGGCCGACGCCGCGATCAAGATGCTGCGCGAGCAGGAAATGACCCGCGTTCGCCACCGTGCCGAAGACGCCGCCGAGGACCGTATTCTCGACGCCCTGCTGCCACCGGCACGCATGGGCTTCAGCAATGAAGAAGCGCCGACCCAGGATTCCAATACTCGCCAACTGTTCCGCAAGCGCCTGCGCGAAGGTCAGCTGGACGACAAGGAAATCGAGATCGAAGTCGCCGAAATGGCCGGCATCGAAATCGCCACGCCTCCGGGCATGGAAGAAATGACCAACCAGTTGCAGAACCTGTTCGCCAACATGGGCAAGGGCAAGAAGAAGGCCCGCAAGCTCAAGGTCAAGGAAGCGCTGAAACTGGTACGCGATGAAGAAGCCGGTCGCCTGGTCAACGAAGAAGAGTTGAAGGCCAAGGCCCTGGAAGCCGTCGAGCAGCACGGCATCGTATTCATCGACGAGATCGACAAGGTCGCCAAGCGCGGCAATGTCGGCGGCGCTGATGTGTCCCGCGAAGGCGTGCAACGTGACCTGCTGCCGCTGATCGAAGGCTGCACCGTCAACACCAAGCTGGGCATGGTCAAGACCGACCACATCCTGTTCATCGCCTCCGGTGCGTTCCACCTGAGCAAGCCGAGCGATCTGGTGCCGGAACTGCAAGGTCGTCTGCCGATCCGTGTGGAACTCAAGGCCCTGAGCCCGCAGGACTTCGAACGCATCCTCAGCGAACCGCACGCCTCGCTCACCGAGCAGTACTGCGCGCTGCTGAAAACCGAAGGCCTGAACATCCAGTTCCAGCCGGAAGGCATCAAGCGTCTGGCGGAAATCGCCTGGCAGGTCAACGAGAAGACCGAGAACATCGGTGCCCGTCGCCTGCACACACTGCTCGAGCGTCTGCTGGAAGAGGTGTCGTTCAGTGCCGGCGATCTGGCCAGCGCCCACGACGACAAAGCGATCCAGATCGACGCCGAGTACGTCAACAGCCACCTGGGCGAATTGGCGCAGAACGAAGACCTGTCCCGTTATATCCTGTAAGCCATACTTACAGTGGTCGTGAAACTGTGGGAGCCATCGGCTCCCACAATTTTTTCCACCTGACGGAACGCCGGCAATGACCCAACTCCCCACCGACATCAAACTGCACAAAGCCTCGAAAACCCTGTCGCTCAAATACGCGTCCGGCGAGGAGTACACCCTGCCCGCCGAATTCCTGCGCGTGCACTCCCCCTCCGCCGAGGTCCAGGGTCACGGAAAACCGATCCTGCAATTCGGCAAGCTGCACGTCGGCCTGACCAAGGTAGAACCGGCCGGTCAGTACGCACTGAAACTGACCTTCGACGACGGTCACGACAGCGGTCTGTTCACCTGGGATTACCTGTACGAGCTGGGGCGACGTCATGACGCACTCTGGGCGGATTATCTGGCCGAACTCAAAGCCGCCGGCAAAACCCGCGACCCGGACCAGTCCGTCGTCAAGCTGATGCTCTAGTCCGCGCCTCGGACTGTTTAGAGGGCATTTTCTAGATTCATCTGTTTGAATGCTCCGTTAAAGCGGCCCGGGATCGGCTGCTTGCGAAAAAAATCAATCTCGGGTAACCAATGGAACTGGCAAGTTCCCTGCAGTGCTCTACGACTGTAAAGCAGCTATGCAGAATCAACGGTCACCCGAGCAGTAGTACCTGGCATTGGCTGTGGAACTGCACAGCAGAAAACCGGGTACTCGTCTCAGGACAATGGAGCGTCGTAGATGAGTAACAAGAATAACGATGATTTGAAGTACCAGGCCTCGGAGAACACCCTGGGGCTGAATCCTGTCGTTGGGCTACGCGGAAAGGATCTGCTGGCCTCTGCTCGAATGGTGCTGACCCAGGCCATCAAACAACCGATCCATAGTGTCAAACACGTCACCCAGTTCGGCCTCGAACTGAAGAACGTGCTGTTCGGCAAATCCGACCTGCAACCGGCGGGCGATGACCGTCGCTTCGTCGATCCGGCGTGGAGTCAGAACCCGCTGTACAAACGTTATCTGCAGACCTACCTGGCGTGGCGCAAGGAACTCCATGCCTGGATCGACGACAGCAGCCTCTCGCCCAAGGACATCGCGCGCGGCCACTTCGTGATCAACCTGATGACCGAGGCCATGGCCCCGACCAACACGGCGGCCAACCCGGCGGCGGTCAAACGCTTCTTCGAGACCGGCGGCAAGAGCCTGCTCGACGGCCTCTCGCACCTGGCCAAGGATCTGGTGCACAACGGCGGCATGCCGAGCCAGGTCAACATGGGCGCGTTCGAGGTCGGCAAGAGCCTGGGCGTGACCGAAGGCGCGGTGGTGTTTCGCAACGACGTGCTGGAGCTGATCCAGTACAAGCCGATCACCGAGCAAGTGCACGAGCGCCCGCTGCTCGTCGTGCCGCCGCAGATCAACAAGTTCTATGTATTCGACCTGAGCCCGGACAAGAGCCTGGCGCGTTTCTGCCTGCGCAACAATGTGCAGACCTTCATCGTCAGCTGGCGCAACCCGACCAAGGAACAGCGCGAGTGGGGCCTCTCGACCTACATCGAAGCCCTGAAGGAAGCGGTCGACGTGGTCACCGCGATCACCGGCAGCAAGGACGTCAACATGCTTGGCGCCTGCTCCGGCGGCATCACCTGTACCGCCCTGCTCGGCCACTATGCCGCCACGGGCGAGAACAAGGTCAATGCCCTGACCCTGCTGGTCAGCGTGCTCGACACCACCCTCGACAGTGATGTCGCACTGTTCGTCGACGAGCAGACGCTGGAAATGGCCAAGCGACACTCCTATCAGGCCGGCGTGCTCGAAGGCAAAGACATGGCCAAAGTCTTTGCCTGGATGCGTCCCAACGATCTGATCTGGAACTACTGGGTCAACAACTACCTGCTCGGCAACGAGCCGCCGGTGTTCGACATCCTGTTCTGGAACAACGATACGACTCGACTGCCGGCCGCGTTCCACGGCGACCTGATCGAGATGTTCAAAAACAACCCACTGATCCGCCCCAATGCACTGGAAGTGTGCGGCACGCCGATCGACCTCAAGCAGGTGACCGCCGACATCTTCTCGCTGGCCGGCACCAACGACCACATCACCCCGTGGAAGTCCTGCTACAAGTCGGCGCAGCTGTTCGGTGGCAAGGTGGAATTCGTGCTGTCGAGCAGCGGGCATATCCAGAGCATTCTGAACCCGCCGGGCAACCCGAAATCGCGCTACATGACCAGCGATGAAATGACCGCCAATGCCGATGACTGGCAGGAGAACTCGACCAAGCACGCCGACTCCTGGTGGCTGTATTGGCAGGCATGGCAGGCCGCGCGTTCGGGCGAGCTGAAGAAGGCGCCGACCAAGCTGGGCAACAAGGCGTATCCGGCAGGCGAAGCTTCACCGGGCACTTACGTTCACGAGCGGTAACCGACACCCCTCACTCCCTGCGGGGAGTGAGGTGATCACTGAGATTGCGACCCACAGGGCCTTGAAGCATGCCGCACCCGTTCATCTTTCGAACTGTCGAGCTGGATGGCCAGACCATCCGCACGGCGGTCCGCCCCGGCAAGCCTCACTTGACGCCCTTGCTGATATTCAACGGCATCGGCGCCAACCTGGAGCTGGTGTTTCCTTTTGTCGCGGCGCTGGATCCGGATCTGGAAGTGATCGCCTTCGACGTGCCCGGTGTCGGCGGTTCCTCGACGCCGAGCCGGCCGTATCGCTTTCCGGGGCTGGCGAAGCTCACCGCGCGGATGCTCGATTACCTCGACTACGGACAGGTCAACGTGATCGGCGTGTCCTGGGGTGGCGCGCTGGCGCAACAGTTCGCCTACGACTATCCCGAGCGCTGCAAGAAGCTGGTGCTGGCGGCGACCGCTGCCGGTGCGGTGATGGTGCCGGGCAAGCCGAAAGTGCTGTGGATGATGGCCAGTCCGCGGCGCTATATCCAGCCGTCCCATGTGATCCGCATCGCCCCGATGATCTACGGCGGCTCGTTCCGCCGCGACCCGACACTCGCCGCCAGCCATGCGGCCAAGGTGCGTTCGGCGGGCAAGCTCGGCTACTACTGGCAACTGTTCGCGGGCCTGGGCTGGACCAGCATTCACTGGCTGCACAAGATCCACCAGCCGACCCTGGTGCTGGCCGGTGATGACGATCCGCTGATCCCGCTGATCAACATGCGCATGCTCGCCTGGCGAATCCCCAACGCGCAGCTGCACATCATCGACGACGGGCATCTGTTCCTGATTACCAGGGCCGAGGCGGTGGCGCCGATCATCATGAAATTCCTCCAGGAGGAACGTCAGCGTGCGGTGATGCATCCGCACCCGACACCGCTGGGCGGATAACCGTCCCGGCACGGATTTCTGGACAGCGTTTTGCAGCGCGTCTGGACAGGTGCGTGGCAGGAGGCCGCGCAAGCAGCAACCCGCAACAGCGTCTATGGTGTTCTGGTTCGGTGTGTTTGTTTTTGGCCTGAAGACGAAGGAGTGTTGAGTCATGCGTGACAAACCAGCGACGGGCGTCGTGCCCAGCCCCGCCGTGTTCATCAATGCACAGAGTGCCATGACCGGTCTGCGTGGCCGCGACCTGATCTCGACCTTGCGCAGCGTGGCAGCCCACGGCTTGCGCAATCCGATCCACAGTGCAAAACACGCCTTGAAGCTGGGAGGTGCGCTCGGACGCGTGCTGCTCGGCGAAACCCTGCACCCGACCAATCCGCAGGACAGCCGCTTCGCCGATCCGGCGTGGAGCCTGAACCCGTTCTATCGGCGCAGCCTGCAGGCTTATCTGACCTGGCAGAAACAGGTCAAGAGCTGGATCGACGAGAGCAGCATGAGTGACGACGACCGCGCCCGCGCGCATTTCGCCTTCACCCTGCTCAACGACGCCGTGGCGCCTTCCAACACCCTGCTCAATCCGCTGGCTGTGAAAGAACTGTTCAACTCCGGCGGCCACAGTCTGGTGCGCGGTCTCAGCCATCTGATTGATGACCTGCTGCACAACGACGGCCTGCCACGCCAGGTCACCAAACAAGCTTTCGAAGTCGGCAAGACCGTCGCCACCACCACCGGCTCGGTGGTGTTTCGCAATGAAATGCTCGAGCTGATCCAGTACCGGCCGATGAGCGAAAAACAGTATTCGAAACCGTTGCTGGTGGTGCCGCCGCAAATCAACAAGTACTACATTTTCGACCTCAGCCCGAGCAACAGCTTCGTCCAGTTCGCCCTGAAGAACGGTTTGCAGACCTTCATGATCAGCTGGCGCAACCCGGATGTGCGGCATCGCGAATGGGGCCTCTCGACCTACGTCGAAGCCGTGGAGGAAGCGATGAACATCTGCCGGGCGATCACCGGCGCCCGTGAGGTCAACCTGATGGGCGCCTGCGCCGGCGGGCTGACCATCGCGGCACTGCAAGGGCATCTGCAGGCCAAGCGGCAGTTGCGGCGAGTCTCCAGCGCCACCTATCTGGTGAGCCTGCTCGACAGTGAGATGAACACCCCGGCCACCCTGTTCGCCGATGAGCAAACGCTCGAAGCGGCCAAGCGGCGTTCCTATCAGAAAGGCGTGCTGGACGGCCGCGACATGGCCAAGGTGTTCGCCTGGATGCGCCCCAACGATTTGATCTGGAGTTATTTCGTCAACAACTATCTGCTGGGCAAGGAGCCGCCGGCGTTCGACATTCTCTACTGGAACAACGACAGCACCCGCCTGCCCGCCGCGTTTCACGGCGACATTCTGGACTTCTTCAAGCACAACCCGTTGACCCATCCGGGGGGCCTGGAAGTGTGCGGCACGCCGATCGACCTGCAGAAGGTCACGGTCGACAGTTTCAGCGTGGCCGGCATGAACGACCACATCACGCCGTGGGACGCGGTGTATCGCTCGACACTGTTGCTGGGCGGCGAGCGGCGCTTCGTGCTGTCCAACAGCGGCCACGTGCAGAGCATCCTCAACCCGCCGGGCAACCCGAAAGCCCATTACGTCGAGAACGGAAAGCTCAGCAGCGATCCGCGCGCCTGGTACTACGACGCCAAGAAAGTCGACGGCAGCTGGTGGCCGCAATGGCTGGAGTGGGTGCAGCAGCGCTCCGGCACCCTGCACGAAACCCGGATGACCCTCGGCAACGCCAATTATCCACCGATGGAAGCGGCACCCGGCACCTATGTGCGTGTGCGCTGACTGACCCAAGCCCTTTTAAGAAGACTGGATGAAAACAAGCGAACGGATCCTCGAATGTGCCCTGCAGTTGTTCAATGAAAAGGGCGAGCCGAACGTCTCCACCATGGAGGTTGCCAATGAGATGGGGATCAGCCCCGGCAACCTCTACTACCACTTCCACGGCAAGGAACCGCTGATTCTCGGGTTGTTCGAGCGTTTCCAGAACGACCTCGCCCCGCTGCTCGACCCGCCCGCTGATGTCGAACTGGCGCCGGAGGATTACTGGCTGTTCCTGCACCTGATCGTCGAACGGCTGGCGCAGTACCGCTTCCTGTTCCAGGACCTGTCGAACCTGGCCGGGCGTCTGCCGAAACTGGCCAAGGGCATTCGCCAGTTTCTCAACGTGCTCAAGCGTACGCTCGCGTCATTGCTGGCGCGGTTGAAGGCGTCGGGGCAGTTGGTCAGCGACACCCAGGCGCTGGGGCAACTGGTGGAGCAGATCACCATGACGCTGCTGTTCTCGCTGGACTATCAGCGGATTCTCGATCGCGAAGGGGAAGTGCGGCTGGTGGTGTACCAGATCATGATGCTGGTGGCGCCGCATCTGTTGCCACCGGTGAAGGTGGCGACGGAGAGGATGGCTTTGCAGTACCTCGAAGATCACGAGTAACGCCAAAGCCCCCTCTCCCTTGGGGAGAGGGGTAAGTTTTAAATCGCCCAAACAAAAACGCCCGACCTTCACAGGCCGGGCGTTTTTTTGAGCCCTGAAAAATCAGGACTGACTGGTTGGCGTCGACGGAGTCGATGCAGCAGTCGGAGCAGGCGCCGGGGTTGGAGCCGAGGCGGAGTTCGACGTGCTTGCCAGTGCTTGCGGTGTGGTCACCGGTTTTGGTGCTGCAGCTTTCGGCGCAGCGGCTTTCGGCGCGGCCGGTTTTTTCACTGCCGGTTTTTTCGCCGCAGCCGGTTTGGCGGCAGGCTTGGCAGCGGGTTTGGCGGCAGCGGTTTTCGCTGCTGGCTTGGCTGCTGACTTGGCCGCAGGTTTGGCGGCTGGTTTTGCTGCCGGCTTGGCGGCGGCCTTGGCGGCAACCGGTTTGGCCGCGGCTTTCGCTGCAGGCTTGGCGGCAGCGGTTTTGGCTGCTGCTTTTGCGGCCGGCTTGGCGGCGGCTTTAGCCAGTGGCTTGGCTGCGGCTTTGGCCGCAGGCTTGGCTGCTGCGGTTTTGGCCGCGACAGGCTGAGCTTTCAGGCCGGTGAGTTTTTCGATCTGCCTGGTCAGGGTATCGACCTTCTTGTGCAGATCCTTCACCTCGTTGCGGCTCGGTACGCCCAGGCGCGAAATCGCACTGTTCAGGCGCTTGTCGAAAGCCCCTTCCAGCTGATCCCAGGTGCCCAGCGCGCGATCTTTCACGCCGCTGATGCGCGATTTTGCCGAGCTTGCAGAATCCTTGGCAGCATCGACTTTCTTGCCGACTGCAGCCTTGGTGAGCTTCTCGGCTTTCTCGCCGTCTTTGACCAATGTATCGAAGAGCTTGCTGCCGTCAGTGTCGATCTTCGAGTACACGCCTAAACCAGCCAGCCAGATCTTGCGGGAATAGTCTTCGACTTTTCCGATCCACGAGCTGCCTTCTTTATCGGTGTTCTTTTTACCAGCCATCCCGTTCTCCTTAAGATTTACGCGCGACGCGTTCGAGCAATGCCGTCAGCTCATCGAGCTTAGCAGAGAGTGCCTCAACGTCATGTTTAGACGGAATGCCGATACGATTCAAGGCACTGGCGACACGTGTGTCGAAGGCCTTCTCGACCTTGTCCAGCTGAACTTCGACCCGGCCTTTGAAAGAGCTGACTTCGCTCTTGGCTTCATCGATCTCGGCGTTGGCTGCTTCGAGTTTTTCGGTGACGGCTTTTTTGCCTTTCTTTTCAACAGTTTGACCAGCCTTGATCAACTCCTGAAAGTACTCGCTGCCCTCCTGACCGACCTTGGTGTAGGCCCCCAGGCCTGCCAGCCAGATCTTGCGGGCATAGGATTTGACGTCGCTCAGAGCGGAAGTCGAAGCGTCGATTTTTTTCTTCAAAATGACTTTGGCCATGGTGCACCTCACGCGCAGAAGGTTTGAGGAACTGCCCTGACGAGTGTCGGGCTCAGGCACAAAGTAGGGAGAAAAATTAGAAACGGCACCCTAACAACTGACATAAAAGGCAGGTGCACGAGAAAAAAACGGGGAGCCCAAAGCTCCCCGTTTTGTCCTGATCAGACCAGCGCTTTATCCAGCGCCTTTTCGATCTCGGCTTTGATCATGCCGCTCATGGCCGACATCATCAGGCCCAGTTCGACGTCGACCCGGATCGAATCCTCGGCCACATGCACCGCGCCCTTCACGCCCGAACGCTTGAGGTTCAGGACATCGCCCGACCACTGCGGCTCCAGGCCATATTGATCGGAGAGTTTCTGCGCCAGTTTTTCGGCTTTCTCGCGGGCCGCTTCCTTGCCCAGGCTGTGGGCACGCTCAACACTGATATGGGCCATTGAATGACTCCTGCTTTTTGAATGGGGCTATGAATGCCTGCAACGAATCTTGACCGCCACTGCGGCAAATCGTCCCGAAGGTTGCCCATCTTACCTTTAGCCATTCCAAGACAAAGCATGGCTTGGGGATTAGAATGTCGCGCATTCTCTTTTGGTGACAGCGATATGACTGATCAGCGCAAAGGCAGCGATGCCGAACCCACCACTCACTTCGGCTTCAAAAACGTTCCGGAAAGCCAGAAAGCGGAAAAAGTCGCTGAGGTGTTCCACTCCGTGGCCGCCAAGTACGACCTGATGAACGACCTTCTGTCGGGCGGCATGCACCGTCTGTGGAAGCGTTTCGCGATCGAACTGTCGGGCGTACGCGCCGGCAATCGCGTGCTGGACATCGCCGGCGGCACGGGCGATCTGACCAAGAAGTTCTCGCACCTGGTCGGCCCGACCGGTCAGGTGGTGCTGGCCGACATCAACGAATCCATGCTCAAGGTCGGTCGTGACCGCCTGCTGGATGTCGGCGTGTCGGGCAATGTCGAGTTCGTTCAGGCCGACGCTGAAAAGCTGCCGTTCCCGGACAACCACTTTGACTGCGTGACCATCGCCTTCGGCCTGCGCAACGTGACGCACAAGGAAGACGCCCTGCGTTCGATGCTGCGCGTCCTCAAGCCGGGCGGCCGCCTGCTGGTGCTGGAATTCTCCAAGCCGACCAACGCGCTGATGTCCAAGGCCTACGACGCCTACTCGTTCGCCTTCATGCCGCTGATGGGCAAGCTGATCACCAATGACTCGGAAAGCTATCGCTACCTGGCCGAATCGATCCGCATGCACCCGAATCAAGAAACCCTGAAGTCGATGATGGTCGACGCCGGTTTCGACCGCGTGACCTATCACAACATGACCGCAGGCATCGTCGCCCTGCACCGCGGCATCAAACCCTGATGCTGCTGACCGGGCTGCTCGCCAGCGTCGAACTCGGCCTCAACCGTGTGCTGCGTCTCGACAGCACGGCGCTGCCGCGACTGGCGCATCTGACCGGCAAAGTGATTGCCGTGGATTGCCGCAGCCCGGCGCTGCAACTGTTCATCCTGCCGAGCGACGAAGGCCTGATGCTGGCGTCCCACTGGGAAACCGGCGTCGACTGCACCCTGCGCGCCCCGGCCTCGAGCCTGGTGAAACTGGCCCTGAGCAAGGACAAGACGGCGGTGCTGCACGCACCGGAAGTCGAACTCGACGGTGACAGCGGCGTGCTGCTGGAACTGGCCGGCGTACTACAGGACCTCGAGCTGGACTGGGAGTACGAACTCTCGCGCTGGCTGGGCCCGGTCGCCACGCAACTGGTCGGCGGTCACCTGCGCAGCCGCGCCCGCTGGTATCAACAAGGATTTGCCAGCCTCAACCAGAACCTCGCCGAATACCTGGCCGAAGAATCGCGCACCCTCGTCGGGCAGCGCGAAGCCGAAGCCCGTTTCAGCGAACTGGACCGGATCAAACTCGATCTGGAACGTCTCGAGGCGCGCTTCGAGCGCCTTTCCCGATCCCTCGACCCAAGCGATAACGCATGAAGCTGCTCGCCGTCCGCCGTCTGTTGCGCATCCAGCGCGTCGTGATCCGCTACCGCCTCGATGACCTGCTGTTCGATCTGCCTTTGCCGTGGTTCCTGCTGGCGTTGCGCTACGTCCTGCCGTGGCGCTGGTTTCCGCGCAAGCCGCTGGAGCTCAGTCGTGGGGCACGCCTGCGCCTGGCGCTGCAGGACCTGGGACCGATCTTCATCAAGTTCGGGCAGATCCTTTCGACCCGCCGCGACCTGCTGCCGGAAGACATCGCCGATGAGCTGATGCGGTTGCAGGACCGCGTGCCGCCGTTCGATTCGCAGCTGTCGGTCAAGCTGATCGAAGAGCAACTGGGCAAGAAGATCAGCGAAGTGTTCAGTCGCTTCGACGTCGAACCGCTGGCCTCGGCCTCGGTGGCGCAGGTACACGCCGCGCAACTGAAGACCGGCGAAGAAGTGGTGGTCAAGGTGATCCGCCCGGGCCTGAAACCGATCATCGCGCAGGATCTGGCGTGGCTGTTCATCCTCGCCCGCGCTGCCGAAAAGGTCTCGGCCGACGCCCGCCTGCTGCACCCGGTGGACGTGGTCAGCGACTACGAAAAAACCATCTACGACGAACTCGACCTGTTGCGCGAGGCAGCCAACGCCAGCCAGTTGAAGCGCAACTTCGAAGGCTCGCCGCTGCTGTATGTGCCGCAAGTCTATTGGGACTGGTGCCGGCCGAAAGTGCTGGTGATGGAGCGCATCTACGGGATTCAGGTGACGGATCTGGCGACCCTCGCCGACCAGCGCACCGACATGAAAATGCTCGCCGAGCGCGGCGTGGAGATCTTCTTCACCCAGGTGTTCCGCGACAGTTTCTTCCACGCCGACATGCACCCGGGCAACATCTTCGTCAGCACCGTCAATCCGTGGAGCCCGCAGTACATCGCGATCGACTGCGGCATCGTCGGCAGCCTGACCCCGGAAGACCAGGACTATCTGGCGCGCAACCTGTTCGCCTTCTTCAAGCGCGACTACCGCCGCGTGGCGCAATTGCACATCGATTCGGGCTGGGTGCCGGCGGAAACCAAGCTCAACGAATTCGAAGCGGCGATCCGTACCGTGTGCGAGCCGATCTTCGAAAAACCATTAAAAGATATTTCATTTGGCCAGGTGCTGATGCGCCTGTTCCAGACCGCGCGCCGCTTCAACATGGAAGTGCAGCCGCAACTCGTATTGCTGCAAAAGACCCTGCTGAATATCGAAGGCCTGGGCCGTCAGCTGTACCCGGACCTCGATCTGTGGAACACCGCGCAGCCGTTCCTCGAACGCTGGATGCGCGAGCGCGTCAGCCCGAAAGCCTTGCTCGGCAACGTCCAGAGCCAGTTCGAACAACTGCCGCACCTGGCCAACATGGCTCGCGACCTGCTCGAACGCATGTCCCAGCCCCACGCCAACGACCCGCCACCGCCGTGGAAAAAACGCAAGGACGACTGGTTCCTGCGCCTGCTCGGCAGCGCCCATCTGGCGGGCGGTACGATCCTCGCCGCCGGGGGCCCGTTGCACGAACTGGGGCATTGGCCCGCCGGGATCATGGTGGCAGTCGGCTTGTATCTGGTCGTTCGCCGATAGCCAGTTCCGTGATCGGCTGGCACACTGTTTCAACGCCTGAACCCGACTATTGAAGTGTGGGTTCGCTGTCGGAGTCGAAGATGAAAAACTGGCTGGACGAGATCAAGTGGGACGCCGATGGCCTGGTGCCGGCGATTGCCCAGGATCACAAGACCGGACGCGTATTGATGATGGCCTGGATGAACCGCGAAGCCCTGGAGCTGACCGCGGCGGAAAACCGTGCCATCTATTGGTCACGTTCCCGTGGCAAGCTGTGGCGCAAGGGCGAAGAGTCCGGCCACGTACAGACGCTGCATGAAATGCGTCTGGACTGCGACGCCGACGTCATCATCCTGATGGTCGAGCAGATCGGCGACATTGCTTGCCATACCGGCCGTCAAAGCTGCTTCTACCGCGTCTTCGAAAACGGCGACTGGAAAACGGTCGACCCGGTCCTGAAAGACCCGCACGCTATTTACTCCGCAGGACACAAACATGAGTGACACCCTGACCCGCCTCGCTCAGGTGCTGGAAGAGCGCAAGGGCGCTGCTGCCGACAGTTCGTATGTGGCTAGTCTGTATCACAAGGGCTTGAACAAGATTCTGGAAAAGGTCGGCGAAGAATCGGTCGAAACGATCATCGCCGCCAAGGACGCCGCCGTCAGCGGCGACTGCAGCGACGTGATCTACGAGACCGCCGACCTGTGGTTCCACAGCATGGTCATGCTTGCCCAGCTGGGGCAGCATCCGCAGGCGGTGCTGGATGAACTGGATCGCCGTTTCGGCCTGTCCGGACACGTCGAGAAAGCCTCGCGCCCGTCCGCCTGAACAACTTCAAGAGAGGAACAGCAACATGGGCATTTTTGACTGGAAACACTGGATCGTCATCCTGGTGGTCGTGGTACTGGTGTTCGGTACCAAGAAACTGAAGAACCTCGGCACCGACGTTGGCGAGTCGATCAAGGGCTTCCGTAAAGCCATGAACGACGACGAAAAACCGGCCGATCCGACCGTCACGCCTGCGCAACCGGTACCGCCGGTACAGCCGCAAGCCACCGCTCAGGCCAACCCGCCGCACACCATCGACGTGCAGGCGCAGAAAGTCGAAGAGCCGATCCGCAAAGACGTGTGAGCACTGACTAATGTTTGGTATCAGCTTCTCTGAACTGCTGCTCGTCGGCCTCGTCGCCCTGCTGGTGCTGGGCCCCGAGCGTCTGCCGGGCGCTGCACGCACCGCCGGCCTGTGGGTCGGGCGGCTGAAGCGCAGCTTCAACGCGATCAAACAGGAAGTTGAGCGTGAAATCGGTGCCGACGAAATCCGTCGGCAACTGCACAACGAGCACATCCTGTCACTGGAACAGGAGGCGCGGAAGATTTTCACGCCGGTTCAGCAGGAGCCGACGCCGGTCGAGCACGTGGGTGAGCAGACGATTCACAGCCCTGCCGCTCCAACGCCAGCGGCACCTGCTGTAGCGCCAACCGAATCAGCGCCTGTCGTCGCGCCAGCCTCGGTTGAACACGTAGCCCAAACCGCCGCGCCGACCACACCAGCGCCAAACGACACCACTCAGCCGCCGCGAGCCCCATGACAAGGGCCTGTCATCGGTCATTTCCTGTGTCGCGTTGTCGCCTGAAAGCGGGCCAGGCAAGGCGTAGTCCGCAGGGAATGTGTTTTACCTTTCCAAGGACTACAACGCAGCCTGGCCCGCTTTCAGGCACAACCCGAAGGGCCGGCCTGTATTTGCGCAGGGCTGCGTTACTCGTTGCTTATTTGAAACGCCAAACTACGCGCCTCGCGCCTTGCCCTGCGCAAATACGGGCTCGGCGCGACACAGGAAATGACCGATGACAGGCCCTAGCCTCCCCGAAAACGACCAGCACATGCCGCTGGTTTCGCACCTCACCGAGTTGCGCACCCGCCTGCTGCGTTGCGTGGCGGCGATCTTCATCATCTTTGCCGGGCTGTTTGCCTTCACCCAGCAGATCTACACCTTCGTCTCGACGCCGCTGCGCGAATACCTGCCGGCCGGCGCGACGATGATCGCCACCGACGTGTCGTCGCCGTTCCTGACGCCGCTGAAACTGACGATGATGGTCTCACTGTTCCTGGCGATTCCGGTGATCCTGCATCAGATCTGGGGCTTCATCGCACCGGGTCTGTACAAGCACGAGAAGCGTGTCGCAGTGCCGTTGCTGATCTCCAGCATCCTGCTGTTCTACACCGGCATGGCGTTCGCCTACTTCTTCGTGTTCCCGCTGATCTTCAAGTTCTTCGCCTCGGCCACCCCGGCCGGCGTGGAAATGATGACCGACATCACCAGTTACCTCGATTTCGTCATGACGCTGTTCTTCGCCTTCGGCGTGGCGTTCGAAATCCCGGTGGCCGTGGTGCTGCTGGTGTGGATCGGCGTGGTCGACGTCAAATACCTGAAGAAGATCCGTCCGTACGTGATCATCGGCTGCTTCGTGGTCGGCATGATCCTGACCCCGCCGGACATCTTCTCCCAGACCCTGCTGGCCGTGCCGATGTGGATGCTGTTCGAAGTCGGCATCCTCTTCGGCAGTCTGGTCAGCAAGCGCGAGCGCCCGGAAGAAACCGCCGACGATCACAACGACCAGCCGCCAGCGACTCAGCCATGAACCTGCTGCTGCTCGAAGAGGCCGACTTCATTGCGGCCGACCGCGTCGTGCTGCGTGATCGGCGCCTGACCCACATGCAGGAAGTCCACCGTTCGGAAGTCGGCGACAGCCTGCGGGTCGGGTGCATTGGCGGGCTGATGGGCTCGGCCGAGCTTTTGCGCCTTGACGCGGGCGAAGCCGAGCTGCGAGTCAACCTCGATCAACCGCCACCGGCCAAACTGCCGCTGACCCTGGTGCTCGCCCTGCCCCGCCCGAAGATGCTGCGCCGGGTGTTCCAGACCGTGGCGACCATGGGCGTGTCGAAGGTGATTCTGGTCAACAGCTACCGGGTCGAGAAAAGCTTCTGGCAGACGCCGTTCCTCGAACCGGACGCCATCCGCGAACAACTGATCCTCGGCCTCGAACAGGCTCGGGATACGGTGCTGCCGGAGATCATCATCGAGAAGCGCTTCAAGCCGTTCGTCGAAGATCGCCTGCCGGCCATCACCGACGGCACCCTCGGTCTGGTCGGTCATCCGGGCAACTTCCCGCCCTGCCCCCGCGCCCTGAACGAACCGGTGACCCTGGCCATCGGCCCCGAGGGTGGCTGGATTCCCTACGAAATCGATCTGCTGGCCAAGGCCGGGCTGCAACCGGTGCAACTGGGCGAGCGAATCCTGCGGGTCGAAACCGCCGTCACCGCGCTGCTCGCCCGGCTGTTCTGAGCGCTTCTGTTCTAAGCGCTTCGCCAGACAAAAGGCGTTACAGATTGCCATCATGCGGCCGATACACTCCCCATAAGTCCAATTAGTGGTCCGAGGGGAGTCGTCGCATGTACCGTTGGTTAGCCGAGAGTCTTGGAAACGTCAGCGTCAAACGTAAGCTTGGAATCGGTTTCGGCCTGGTGCTGCTGCTGACCCTGTTGATCACCTTCACCGGCTGGACCGGCATGAGCGGGATCATCAGCCGGGGTGACAAGCTCGGGTTCATCTCCAGCCTCAACGAGCTGACCAAAGACCTGCGCCTGGCACGCCTGGACTATGAAGCCCGCCGTGGCGAACAGGGCCCTGGCGCGGTCAACGACCTGCTCGGCAAGCTCGACAGCGGCCTGCAAAGCGCGCGCGGCATGATCGAGCAACCGTCCGACGTGGCCATGATCGACCAGCAACTCGCGGCGGTCGCCGAGTACAAACGCGCCTTTGCCGACATGACCCAGGCCACCGTGCAGCGTGAAGACGCCCGCAGCAAACTCGGCGCCAGCGCCGATAACGCCGTGGCCAAGGTCAGCGAAGTCGAGAAATCCCTGCTGCAAGGCGACAGCGTTGCGCAATTCAACAGCGTGATCGAGCTGAGCAAACTGCTGCAGCAGGCGCGCTATCAGGTGCGCGGCTACACCTACAGCGGCAAGGCCGAAGCCGAACAACCGGCGCTGGATGCCATCGCCGCCGCCCTGAACAATCTGGAAAGCCTGCCGAGCAAACTGCCCGAGCAACACATCGCCAACCTGCAACAGGCCACCGAATCGCTGAAGGCTTATCGCGCCGCCGTCAGCCAGTTCCGCGACTCCCAGGTGAACAACGCGAAGGCCATGGCGCGAATGACCGCTCAGGGCGACATCCTGCTCGACGTCAGCAAGAAACTTACCGAATCTCAGACCATCGTCCGCGACACCGATGCCGCGCACGCCAAAAACATGCTGATGATCGCCACCCTGCTGGCCCTGGCCTTCGGTCTGCTGGCGGCCTGGGCGATCACCCGGCAGATCATCATTCCGCTGGAGCAAACCCTGAAAGTCGCCGAGCGCGTGGCCGCCGGTGACCTGACCCACAATCTGGTATCCCTGCGCCGCGATGAACTTGGTCAACTGCAACGCTCGATGCAGAGCATGACTCAGGGCCTGCGCGAATTGATCGGCGGCATCAGCGACGGCGTGACCCAGATCGCCAGCGCCGCCGAAGAATTGTCCGCCGTGACCGAGCAGACCAGCGCCGGGGTCAACAATCAGAAAATCGAGACCGACCAGGTCGCCACCGCCATGAACGAAATGGCCGCCACCGTGCAGGAAGTCGCGCGCAACGCCGAGGAAGCTTCGGAAGCCGCGGTCGCTGCTGATCAGCAGGCCCGTGAAGGCGACAAGGTGGTTGGCGAGGCGATCGCCCAGATCGAACGTCTGGCTGCCGAAGTCGGCCACTCCACCGAGGCCATGGGCGAGCTCAAGCGCGAGAGCGACAAGATCGGCAGCGTGCTCGACGTGATCAAGTCCGTGGCTCAGCAAACCAACCTGCTGGCCCTCAACGCCGCCATCGAGGCCGCCCGTGCCGGTGAAGCCGGACGTGGTTTTGCGGTGGTCGCCGACGAAGTTCGCAGCCTCGCCCAGCGCACCCAGAAGTCCACCGAAGAGATCGAAGAGCTGATCGTCGGACTGCAGAACGGCACCCAGCAAGTGGCAACGATCATGGACAACAGCCGCACCCTGACCGACAGCAGCGTCGAGCTGACCCGGCGTGCCGGTGGTTCGCTGGAAAGCATCACCCGCACCGTTTCGGCGATTCAGGCGATGAACCAGCAGATCGCTGCGGCGGCCGAGCAGCAGAGCGCTGTGGCTGAAGAGATCAACCGCAGCGTGCTGAACGTGCGGGATGTCTCGGACCAGACCTCGGCGGCCAGTGAAGAGACAGCGGCCTCCAGCGTCGAGCTGGCGCGTTTGGGCACCCACCTGCAAACACTGGTGGGCCGGTTCAAGGTGTAAACCGCGCACACAAAAAAATCGCAGCCATTGGCTGCGATTTTTTTTGTCCTGCGTTTAGAGGACTTGCCGCAGGAACGCCTGGGCTCGCGGATCCTTCGGTGCATCGAAGAACTCGGCCGGCGAGGCGTCTTCCAGCAGTTTGCCGTGATCGAAGAACAGCACCCGATCCGCCACTTCACGGGCGAAGCCCATTTCGTGGGTCACGCAGACCATGGTCATGCCTTCCACGGCCAGGTTCTTCATCACGTCCAGCACTTCGCCGACCATTTCCGGATCGAGGGCCGAGGTCGGCTCGTCGAACAGCATGACCTTGGGGTCCATCGCCAGCGCCCGGGCAATTGCCACGCGCTGCTGCTGACCGCCGGACAGGCGCGACGGATATTCGCGGGCCTTCTGGGCGATGCCGACCTTCTCCAGCAATGCCAGAGCCTTGGCCTCGCTTTCCTTCTGGCCGCGCTTGCGCACGACTTTCTGCGCCAGGCACAGGTTCTCCAGCACGGTCATGTGCGGGAACAGATTGAAATGCTGGAACACCATGCCGACTTCGCGGCGGTAGGCGTTGACGTCGGTTTTCGGGTCGGCCAGTTGCAGGCCGTCGATGCTCACCGAGCCGGAATCGAATTCTTCCAGACCATTGAGGCAACGCAGGAACGTCGACTTGCCGGAACCGGACGGGCCGATCACCACCAGCACTTCGCCCTTGGCGACACGGGTGCTGACGTTATCCACCGCGCGCACCACTTGCCCACGGGTGTCGAAGACTTTTACCAGATCGCGGACTTCAATCACTTTGCGCGAGCCTCCGCTCAAGCCGGCTGGCGATTTTCGACAGCGGCAGGTTGATCAACAGGTACAGGCCGGCGACGCAGAACAGGATCTCGAACGGCGAGAACGACGTGGTGATGACTTCACGGCCGCTTTTCAGCAGCTCAGTGATGGCGATCACCGACACCAGCGAAGTGTCTTTGACCAGACTGATGAACTGCCCGGCCAGCGGCGGCAGCACGCGCTTGAACGCCTGCGGCAGCACCACGTGGCGCATCGACTGGCCGGCACTCAGCCCCAGCGAACGGGCCGCTTCGTTCTGGCCGCGGGCAATCGACTGCACACCGGAACGGATGATTTCCGCCACGTAGGCACCGGTGAACAGCGACAGCGCGGCGATCCCGGCGAACTCCCGGGACAGGTTCATCACCGTGCCGATGAAGAAATAGAAAATGAAGATCTGCACCAGCAGCGGCGTGCCGCGCACCAGTTCGACATAGATGGTCGACAGGTCGCGCAGGGTCGGGTTGCTCGACAGCCGGCACAGCCCGGTGGCCAGACCGATCAGCAAGCCCAGCACGCCGGACACCACCGACAGCCAAAGCGTGGTCCACAGGCCCCACAACAGCGGGCCCGCCGCCCAATGCCGGGTCACGCCCACGACGTCGCCTTCGGCCACATCGTCGCCCTGAGCGAATTGCAGGCTGTTTTCGTCGACGGTCAGGTGCTGCTCGTCACCGGCATCGTTGCGCAGGGTGACCTGCGCGCTGCCACCTTTGCGCACCAGTTCGCTGACGGTGGAAATGTCGGTCGCGCGCTGGGTTTCCTCGGCCTGATAGGCGAAGTACTGCGGCACGCGGTTCCAGCGCCATTCGTAGGACATCAGCGACGTGGCGTAATACAGCGCGCCGGCCAGGCCGACCAGCACCAGCACGGTCAGGACGTGCCAGGGCCATTGGGCTTTTTTCTGTTTCATGGGTTTAGCGAAATCCGAAAGTTATGTCGCCGGGGAGGCCGCCTTCGCGGGCAAGTGGAATCGTCGCACCGCCGCTCCCACAGGGAACGCATTCCAATGTGGGAGCGGGCTTGCTCGCGAATGGGGCGACTCGGTCTATCTGACCGGGCTTATTCCATGTCCTTGAGCCACTCGGTGCTCTTGAACCACTTGTCATGGATGCGATCGTAGGTGCCGTCTTCGTGGATCTGGTGCAGGAAGTTGTTGATGAAGTTGAGGCTGTCGTAGTCACCCTTCTTCAGACCGAAGGCCAGTGGCTCGTAGGTGAACGGCTTGTCGAGGAACACCAGTTTGCCGGCGCCGACCTTGTTCACGGCAACGACGTTGTACGGCGCGTCGTAGATGAAGGCGTCAGCCTTGCCGTTGACCACGTCGAGCACGGCTTCCTGCTCGTTGTCGTAGCCGTGGTACTTGGCCTTGGAGATCAGCTTCTTGGCGACCATCTCGCCGGTCGTGCCGAGCTTGGAGGTGATGCGGTAGTCGGCGGTGTTCAGGTCTTTATAGGACTTGATGGTGCCTTCCAGCTCTTTGCGGATCAGCAGGGTCTGGCCGACCACGATGAACGGTTCGCTGAAGTTCAGGCGCAGGTTGCGTTCCTGGGTCAGGGTCATGCCGCTGCCGATCATGTCGAACTTGTCGGTCATCAGCGCCGGGATGATCCCGTCGTAACCGGTGGAGACCAGCTCCAGCTTGACGCCCATGGCCTTGGTCATGGCTTTGAGGATGTCGACTTCGAAACCGATGATTTCGCCGCGCTTGTTGGTCATTTCGAACGGCATGTAGGTCGGATCCATACCGACTTTCAACGAGCCGCGCTTGACCGCGTCGTCGATTGCGCCGGCCTGCGCCGCATTGACTGCAACCAGTGCCGTGACGCCGACCAGCAGCATCGACAGATACTTCTTCATCTTCAAGTCCCCAAAACCATTGCGTTTGCGGCGCGAAAACCGACAGAAATGGACAAGATTGTCCGGGTGCGCCAATTCGGGGACGGATGCTAACGCACTCGATTTTTTGCACAAGGTTTAATGGACGATTTGTTTAACATTCAAGATTTACCCCCTCACCCCAACCCTCTCCCCCAAGGGGGCGAGGGGGAAAGGGAGCCGATCTCCGTCGTTTTCCAGACCAGAGTTCAACTCGGTATCTCACGTCGGCGTAACTCGAACATTCAACCCGGTCAGTCCCCTCTCCCTCCGGGAGAGGGTTAGGGTGAGGGGGGCTTTTCAGCGAGCATAAAAAAACCCCGCCAGTTAGCGGGGTTTCTTCATCAGGCCGGTTGTGCCTGCAAGCTCACCGGCTTGAGCGGCAGCAGCGGCGCGTGGGGATCGGCTTTCACCGAGGCCCGCCAGGCGTCCAGCCACTCGGCGTGACCTTCGGCCCACACCTGCTCGTGCAGACGGGCCAGGGCCACCGGATCGCTCAGCAGTTGCAGGCGATCATGGTTGTTCAGCCCGGCCGGGCCGACCTTGATCGCGTGACGCACGCGTTCCTGACGCAGCCATTCGATCGGCTCGGCCTGACCGTGACGCGAGGTCGCCAGCGAGCACGCCAGGGCGTTCTGCTGTGGATCGACCACGGCGCGGACGAAGCCGTCGTTCAGCGCGTGCCAGCGGTTTTCGTGGGTGTACTGATCGGTGGCCAGCAGCGCCTGTGGCGGATTGTATTCCTCGGGAATGAGGAACAGGCTCTCGTCACGGGACTTCAGGCCCAGGCCCACACGGCTGGAAATCACCGACACCGGAATCGACAGCATCAGCGAACCGACGATCGGCACCAGCCACCACAGGAAGCTCGGGTTCAACCAGATCACCAGCAGCGCCCAGAAGAAGCCCAGCAGGGTCTGCGGACCGTGACGCTTGACCGCTTCGCTCCACGGCGTGGAGTCGTCGTCACGCTGCGGCGAGTTCCACGTCGCGGCCCAGCCGAGGAACGCGGCCAGAACGAAACGGGTGTGGAAAATCATCCGCACCGGCGCCAGCAGCATGGAGAACAGCATCTCCAGCAGCATCGACAGGGTCACCTTGAACTTGCCGCCGAACTCTTTCGCGCCCTTGGCCCAGATCAGGATGATGCTCAACAGCTTCGGCAGGAACAGCAGCACGATGGTCGTCGAGAACAGCGCGATCGCCTTGTCCGGGTGCCATTGCGGCCATAGCGGATAGAGTTGACGCGGTTCGAGGAAGTACTGCGGCTCCATCAGCGTGTTCACCGCCAGCAGCGCGGTCGACAACACCAGGAAGAAGAACCACAACGGCGCCGACAGGTAAGACATCACGCCGGTCAGGAACACCGCACGGTGCACCGGGTGCATGCCTTTTACCAGGAACAGACGGAAGTTCATCAGGTTACCGTGGCACCAGCGACGGTCACGCTTGAGCTCGTCGAGCAGGTTCGGCGGCAGTTCTTCGTAGCTGCCCGGCAGATCGTAGGCAATCCACACGCCCCAGCCGGCACGGCGCATCAGCGCCGCTTCAACGAAGTCGTGAGAGAGGATCGCACCGGAGAACGCACCCTTGCCCGGCAACGGCGCCAGGGCGCAGTGGTCGATGAACGGCTTCATGCGGATGATCGCGTTGTGACCCCAGTAGTGGGATTCACCCAACTGCCAGAAGTGCAGACCGGCCGTGAACAGCGGACCGTACACGCGAGTGGCGAACTGCTGCATGCGTGCATACAGCGTGTCCATGCCCGAAGCGCGCGGCGCGGTCTGAATGATGCCGGCGTCTGGAGTGGCCTCCATCAGGCGTACCAGACTGGTCAGGCATTCGCCGCTCATGACCGAGTCGGCGTCGAGTACGACCATGTACTTGTAGTCGCCGCCCCAGCGACGGCAGAAGTCGTCGAGGTTGCCGCTCTTGCGTTTGACGCGACGGCGACGGCGGCGATAGAAGATCTTGCCGAAGCCCTTGGCTTCGCGGCAGACGTCCAGCCAGGCCTGCTGCTCGGCAACGCAGATGTCGGTGTCGTTACTGTCACTGAGGACGAAGAAGTCGAAACGGTCCAGGTCACCGGTAGCGGCGACCGACTCGAACGTCGCACGCAGACCGGCGAACACCCGAGGCACGTCTTCGTTGCAGATGGGCATCACCAGTGCGGTGCGCGCATCCTTCGGAATCGGCTCGTTGCCGGCACTTTTACCGGAGATCCGGTATTTATCGTGGCCGGTGAGCAATTCGAGGAAGCCCATCAGCGCAGTCCAGAAACCGGCCGACACCCAGCAGAACAGAATCCCGAACATGATCAGGATGCTGGTCTGCAGCGCATACGGCAGCACTTGCGTGGCGGTTTGCAGCAGCGGTTGATGCAGGACTTCTTCCAGATCGACGAACGACCAGCCCTGGTACGGCATGATGCCTTTCATGTACCAGCCGGCGACGATGGTCTGACCCAGCATCAGCACCAGCAGAATGTAGCGACGGATCGAACCGACCGTGCGCCAGCGCGCCGCCGGCAGCACGTTGGCGTCCTTCGGCGGTTGCGGCGGGTTGGTCCGGCCGGTCAGGCGGCGCCAGCCACGCACCAGAATGTTGGTGCGCCACGGCTCCGGCACGACCTTGGTCCGACGGATCGGCGGCGTGGCCTTCATGCTGACCCGACCGCTGGCGTCGAGCACCAGCATTTCCGCGTCTTGCAGCTCTTCGGCGGTGCTCAGGATCAGGCGCTGGCCCACCGAAGCCTGGGCGGCTTCGGTCGGCGCGTCAAAGGTCTTGGACGACAGGCGTTCATGCAATTCGCTGAAGGACTGGCAGCCCGCGAGTTCCGCGCGCTGCTCGTCGGTCATCGGCAGATGCGCCAGGTACTCGGACAGAGTCTCTGGCTGTACTTGAGAGTTACTCATCGGCAGGCAACTGATAGCTCCAGGTCTCGGTCAGGACTTCTTCAGTCGGTGCCGATTCCGGTGTGGCTGGGGCCGCGTCCGCAGCGGCTGGCTGCTTGGCGTCTTTGTTGGCCTTGTCCTTGGCATCTGCAACCGGCTTGGCGTCGGCCTGTTTGGCCTCGGCGGCCTTGGCTTCCTTGTCGGCTTTCTCTTGTTGCTTGGCGGCAACCTTGTCGGCTTTGGCCACCGACGAGTTGGACGTCGGCACCGAAGACTTGGCCAGATCAGCGGTGACCACTGGCTGCACCAGTGCCGCGCGCATCTCGGTGGACTTGCTCGGGTCCTTGATCTTCATCCGCAGGGTCAGGCGCCAGCCTTTGGTTTCCGGGTTGTAGCGCACGCTGTTTTCGACCAGTTCGGCGTTGTCGCCGACGCTGACCTGGCTGCGAACGTCTGCATCCGGGGCCAAAGCGGCCAGGGACGGGCCTTCGAAGTCGACCAGGTACGCCACGCTGCCATCCGGCTGACGGATCAGGTTCGATTGCTTGACGTCACCGGTCGAACGCAGGGTCTGGTTGACCCAGGCGCTGTCCGGCGCGTGCAGCGCGGCTTCGTCGATGGTCCAGTGCATGCGGTAGGCGAAGTCCAGCGGCTGGCCTGGCTCCGGCAGTTTTTCCGGGTTCCAGAACGCAACGATGTTGTCGTTGGTTTCGTCCGCAGTCGGGATTTCGACCAGATCAACGGTGCCCTTGCCCCAGTCGCCCTTCGGCTCGATCCAGGCGCTTGGGCGCTTGTCGTAGCGGTCGTCGAGGTCTTCGTAGTGGCTGAAATCACGGCCACGTTGCAGCAGACCGAAACCACGCGGGTTCTCGACGCTGAACTGGCTCACAGCCAGATGTTTAGGGTTGTTCAGAGGGCGCCAGATCCACTCGCCGTTGCCGGCATGGATCGACAGACCGCTGGAGTCGTGCAGTTCGCGACGGTAGTTGAGCACTTTCGACGGCTGGTTGGCGCCGAACAGGAACATGCTGGTCAGCGGCGCGATGCCGAGCTTGCCAACCTTGTCACGCAGGTACATCTGGCCCTTGACGTCGACAATGGTGTCGCTGCCCGGACGCAGGATCAGACGGTAGGCGCCGGTCGCACGTGGCGAATCCAGCAGGGCGAAGATCACCAGGTGCTTGTCGCCCGGCTTCGGCTGCTGAATCCAGAACTCGCGAAAACGCGGGAATTCTTCGCCGGACGGCAAGGCGGTGTCGATTGCCAGACCACGGGCCGACAGACCGTAGGTATGCCCCTTGCCGACAACGCGGAAGTAGCTCGCGCCCAGCATGGTCATGATTTCGTCTTGCTTGTCAGCCTTGTTGATCGGGTACAGCACACGGAAACCGGCGTAGCCCAGTTGTTCGGTGGCCTTCGGATCGAACTGCAGGTCGCCGAAATCGAAACGGCTTGGATCGTATTTGATCTCTTCGACGGTGTTCGCGGTGATTTCGTTGATTTTCACCGGCGTATCGAAGTGCATGCCCTGGTGATAAAAGGACAGCTTGAACGGGGTCTTCTGGTCGGCCCATTCGGCTTTTTCGGTGCGGAAACGAATCTTCTGATAGTCCGCGAATTTCATTTCACGGAATTCGTTCGGCAGGTTGCTGCGCGGGGCTTCGAACTTCTGCCCGGCCAGCTCTTTGGCCTTGGCCGACACATCGTCAAGATTGAATGCCCAAAGCTGGCCGGCGCTGAGCAGGCAGAGTACTGCCGAGCCCGCTACCAGAGCGCTGCGCAAGCGTTTGGCAGACAATTTTGCTGCATTACAGGGACTAACAATCACGAGCAACCCTCGCCGAAAACAGATCAATAAACCAACGGCCAGATGAAGTGCCTGTGAGGGATTCGGTACAAAAAAACCGATCTTTCAGGGCACCCTTGCCAAGTTGGCGAGCATTGTTCCGACTCCGCTGGGTCAAAATGATTCCCCAATCGGATCCGGACAAGTCTCTACCTAAGTCAAAATGGACCAACGAACGCTGATCCCCGTAGCGCGCGATTATCTAGTAGCCCGCGTGACAACGCATCAGGGGTAACAAAGTATTTATCGCGAAAATTTCCTGTTTTCAGTCGAAAAGCCCTTAAAAAGATGTTTCAAGCGCTTTCATGTCTGTAACAGGAAGGTTACCGGGCCATCGTTGACCAGGTGCACCTGCATATCCGCGCCGAATCTACCTGATGCCACTGTGCCATGCATCTGTTTCGCTCTGCTTAATAGATAGTCGAATAATTTTTCGCCCAGCGCCGGAGGGGCGGCGGTCGAGAAACTCGGGCGCAACCCGCTTTTGGTGTCGGCGGCGAGGGTGAACTGAGAGACCAGCAGCAACCCGCCGCCCACATCCGCCAAGGACAGATTCATCTTGCCCTCGGCGTCGCTGAACACTCGATAGTTAAGCAGCTTATGCAGAAGTTTGTCGGCGCTGGCCGGCGTGTCGTCGGGTTCTACCGCCACCAGCACCAGCAAACCCTGATCGACACTGCCAACCACCTCGCCCGCCACTTCGACCCGCGCGCCTTTCACGCGCTGCAACAGACCCTTCATGCTTCTTCGGGCGGCAGGTCGAGCAGACGACGGGCCATTTTGCTGGCGGCGCGCACCAGTGCATCGGTGATGCCCGGTTCGGACGCGGCGTGGCCGGCATCGCGGATCACCTGCAGCTCGCTGTTCGGCCAGGCCTGATGCAGTTCCCAGGCGTTGTCGAGCGGGCAGATCACGTCGTAGCGGCCGTGGATGATCACGCCCGGCAGATGGGCGATCTTGCCCATGTCGCGGATCAGCTGGTTCGGCTCAAGGAACGCATTGTTGGTGAAGTAGTGGCATTCGATCCGCGCGATCGACAAGGCGCGCTGCGGCTCGGAGAAACGGTCGACCACCAGCGGATTCGGCCGCAGGGTCGCGGTGCGCCCTTCCCAGGTCGACCAGGCCTTGGCCGCGTGCATCTGGGCGATCTGGTCGTTGCCGGTCAGGCGTTTGTGGAACGCGCTGAGCAGGTCGTCGCGCTCGTCCAGCGGAATCGGCGCGAGGTAGTCCTGCCAGTAATCGGGGAACAGACGGCTGGCGCCGGCCTGGTAGAACCATTCGATTTCCTGCGGACGGCAGAGAAAGATCCCGCGCAGGATCAGGCCATGTACGCGCTCCGGATGGGTCTGCGCGTAGGCCAGCGCCAGGGTCGAACCCCAGGAACCGCCGAACAGCACCCATTTGTCGATGCCCAGATGTTTACGGATGCGCTCGAGGTCTTCGACCAGATCCCAGGTGGTGTTGTTTTCCAGACTGGCGTGGGGCGTGGAGCGACCGCAGCCGCGCTGGTCGAAGGTGACAATGCGATACAGATTCGGATCGAAGTAACGGCGACTCTGGGCGTCGCACCCGGCGCCGGGACCTCCGTGGATGAACACCACCGGCAAACCCTCCGGTGAACCGCTTTCGTCGACGTACAGCGTATGGGTGTCATCGACGGCCAGATCGTGCCGTGCGTGAGGTTTGATCTGCGGAAACAAAGTCTGCATTGCGCGCTCCGTAAGGGGTCGAGGTCATCCCTGGGGGGACTTCTATTATTCTGCCGTTCGGCATCATAAACCCGATTTACGTCAATGAGCATGCCCGTGCGCTGTCACATTTTGTCAGCCATGAACCCCAGCAGGTTCTCAAAGAGACGATCGACCTCGGCGACCTGATGTCGCGCCCGCAGGCAGCCGTGAACCAGCCCTTCGCCGTAATACAGCGCCGCGTCGACGCCCGCTGCGTTAAGCCGTTCGGCATAGCACACGCCGTCGTCACGCAGCGGATCGAACTGCGCCACGGCGATCCAGGCCGGTGGCAAACCGCTGAAGTCCCCGGCCAGCAATGGCATCGCATAGGCGTTCGGCTTCGCGGTGCCGCGCAGGTACAAGGCGTGATAACAATCGACATCGCTGCTGGCGAGCAACGGCGCATCGGCGCATTCGCTGCGCGACGGTAACTGTGCGTCGCCACCCAGCCCCGGATAGATCAAGACCTGCGCGCCCGGCAGCGGCTCGCCGGCATCGCGTAGCGCCAGGCACAGCGCCGCCGCCAGATTGCCGCCGGCGCTGTCGCCCGCCACCAGCATCCGTCCGGGATCGAACCAGAACGGTCCGCTGCGCAACGCGCGCCAGACGCTCAGGCAATCCTCGAAACCGGCCGGGAACGGGTGCTCCGGCGCCAGCCGGTAATCCACCACCACCACCATCGCCCCGAGCGCCATGGCCAGCTCGCAGCAGATGAAGTCATGGGAATCCAGCCCGCCGACCACCCAACCGCCGCCATGCAGATACAACACGCACGGCCAGCCACTGGCCGATGGCCGGACAGGCGGGCGATACGAACGCACCGCCACCCCGCTCAACTGAAAATCCACCACCTCAAGGCCCGCCGGCCGTCCGGGCGTGAAGGCGCGGCACATGTCGTCATAGGATTTGCGCAATCCGCCGAGGCTGCTGTCATCGCTGGCGAAGCTTTCGGTTCTGGCGACGAACGCCGCCATCGACGGCGAGAGTGGATAAGTGCCCATCAGTTTTTCAGGCTGGCCTGAACCGTGGCCACGCCGTCCTTGCCATCGAAACTGCTGACACCCGCCAGCCAGCGTTGCAGGTCTTCGGGATGCTCGCGCAGCCAGGTTTTCGCCACTTCCTGTGGTGTCTTGCGCTCCATGATCGGCACCATCAACTGGCTTTCCTGGGCGGCGGTGAAGGTCAGGTTTTCCAGCAGACGATGGACGTTCGGGCAGCGCTCGGCGTAGTCCGGCGCGGTGACGGTGGACACGGTGGCGGCGCCTTCGTTCGGGCCGTAGACGTCTTCGCTGCCGGTCAGGTAGGTGATTTTCATGTTGATGTTCATCGGGTGCGGGGTCCAGCCGACGAACACCACGAATTCCTTGCGGTTCACCGCTCGTTGCACGGCGGCGAGCATGCCGGCCTCACCGGATTCGATGATCTTGAAATCCTTCAGGCCGAAATGGTTGGTTTCGATCATCGTCTTGATCGTGGTGTTGGCGCCGCTGCCGGGCTCGATGCCGTAGATTTTGCCACCGAGCTGATCCTTGAATTTCGCGATGTCGCCAAAGGTCTTCAGCCCTGCCGCCGCCACATAGTCCGGAACCGCCAGGGTCGCCTGGGCGTCGGCCAGGCTGGGCTTGTCCATGACCTTGACCTGATTGGCGGCGAGGAACGGCGCGATGTTCTTGTCCATCGCCGGTTTCCAGTAGCCGAGGAAGATGTCCAGACGCTTGTCGCGGATGCCGGCGAAGATGATTTGCTGCACGGCGCTGGTCTGCTTGCTTTCGTAGCCGAGGCCGTTGAGCAGCACGTCGGCCATGCCGCTGGTGGCGATCACGTCGGTCCAGTTGACCACGCCCATGCGCACGGTTTTGCAGGAGGCATCGTCGGAGGCCATGGCGCCGGCGCTGAGCAGCGCACTGCCGGTGAGGATTAACGCACAACGAGTGAACAGTTTTTTCATGAGGGATCGTCTCGTGCGGCAGCGGATTATTGTTCGGATCGGTGTCTTCTTGCACCGTGGTCGAAACATTACGCAGCGGACGAGCGGGAAAAGCGAACTGAGGCGACCGGGATTTGCACGGTGGCGACTTCTCCCGATCGTTCCCACGCCGAGGCGTCGAACCGTCTGCGTGGGAACGATCAGAGCAGACTCAGTTGTAGTGGTTTTTGCCCCAGGCGAGCAGCCCTTCCAGCAGTTCCTTCAACACAACCCGCGTCGGCTCCGCCAGATCGGCGCGGTAGCGGAACGGTTCGAACTCTTCCATGTAGGTGCACTGGCCCAGCTCCAGTTGCACGGCGTGGATGTTCTCGGCCGGGTTGCCGTAGTGACGGGTGATGTGGCCGCCCTTGAAGCGTCCGTTCAGCACATGGCTGTAATCGCCATGGCGTGCGCAGATGGCTTCCAGTTGCGTGGCCAGCTGTGGATCGCAACTGGCGCCATTGAAGGTGCCGAGGTTGAAGTCCGGCAGCTTGCCATCGAACAGGTGCGGGATCACCGAACGGATCGAATGCGCATCGAACAGCAACGCGTAACCGAACTCTGCCTTCAGCCGCGCCAGCTCTTCCTGCAAGGTGCGGTGGTACGGCGTCCAGATTTGCTCCAGATAGGTCGCGCGTTCTTCTTTCGACGGCTCCTGGCCTTCCTTGAACAGCGGAATGCCATCGAACAGCGTCGCCGGGTACAGACCGGTGGTGGCGCCGGCGTACAGCGGCTTGTCGTCGGACGGCCGGTTCAGGTCGATGACGAAACGCGAGTATTCGGCCGCCAGAGTACTGGCGCCCAGTTCGGCGGCGAAATCGTAGAGCTGCGGAATGTGCCAGTCGGTGTCCGGCAGGCTTTTCGCGTCCGCGATCAACCCGGCCTCGACCGCCGGGGTCAGGCGCACACCGGCGTGGGGCATGCTGATCAGCAGCGGCACGCGACCTTGTTTGAAGTTCAGAACCTTATCCACAACCGCTCTCCTACAGACTTGATTCAACGCCGTGACGCACGACGCGTTTGTCCAGTTCACCACCCAGCCAGTACGCCAGATCCGCCGGGCGGTCGATCTGCCAGGCGACAAAATCCGCGACCTTGCCGACTTCCAGCGAACCGTGGGTCTCGGCCATGCCCAGGGCTTGTGCCGCATGAATGGTCGCGCCGGCCAGGGCTTCTTCCGGGGTCATGCGGAAACAGGTGCAGGCCATGTTCAGCATCAGGCGCAACGACAACGCTGGCGAGGTGCCGGGGTTGAGGTCGCTGGCGATGGCGATTTTCACTTTGTGTTTGCGCAGGGCTTCCATCGGCGGCAACTGGGTTTCACGCAGGAAGTAGAACGCGCCCGGCAGCAACACCGCGACGGTGTCGGACTCAGCCATGGCGATGGCGTCGGCTTCGTCCATGAACTCCAGGTGATCGGCGGACAATGCGTGATAACGCGCGGCCAGGCTGGAGCCGTGCAGCGACGACAATTGCTCGGCGTGCAGCTTCACCGGCAGACCGAGTTTTTGCGCGGCGATGAACACCCGCTCGACCTGCTCCGGCGAAAACGCCAGGTATTCGCAGAAGGCATCCACCGCATCCACCAGGCCTTCGGCAGCCAGCGCGGGGAGCATTTCGGCGCAGATGTGATCGATGTAATCATCGGCGCGATCCTGGTACTCCGGCGGCAAGGCGTGGGCGGCCAGGCAGGTGCTGCGCACGCTGATCGGCAGCTCGGCGGCGAGGCGACGGATGACCCGCAGGATCTTGCGCTCGCTGGCCAGATCGAGGCCGTAGCCGGATTTCATTTCGACCGTGGTCACGCCGTCGCGCATCAGGCTTTTCAGACGTTTGGCGGCGCTGGCGAACAGCTCGTCTTCCGAGGCCTCACGCGTGGCACGCACGGTGCTGGCGATGCCGCCGCCGGCCGCTGCGATTTCGGCATAGCTGACGCCTTGCAGGCGCTTCTCGAACTCGCCGCTGCGGTTGCCGCCGAACACGGTGTGGGTGTGGCAGTCGATCAGGCCGGGAGTGACCCACGCGCCTTGCAGGTCATTGACCGCCGGGTATTCGCCTGACGGCAATTGGCTGCGCGGGCCGATCCACTCGATGAGTGCACCGGACGTCACGATGGCCGCATCCTCGATGATCGAGTAGACGCCTTGCGCCATGGTTGCGACGTGGCAGTGTTGCCAGAGGGTTTTCACTGTGAGCCTCCGTTGGATTCTGTTCGGTGGGCAGCCTTCAAAAGCCCCCTCACCCTAACCCTCTCCCGGAGGGAGAGGGGACTGACCGCGTTGTTCTTTCGAGGTACATCGACCTGAAATACCGAGTCGAACTCAAGTCTGGAAAATCATGAAGATCGGCTCCCTTTCCCCCTCTCCCCCTTGGGGCGGTCCGACGTTTCGGGAGGGTTGGGGTGAGGGGTGGCTCTTACAGGCTCGGCAGCAGTTTCGCCGGGACCAGTTCAGTCAAGATGCGCGAAGCCAGCAGCTCGGTCGCCGCGTTGATATCCGGCGCGAAGAAGCGGTCCTTCTCGTAGAACGGCACTTCGCGACGCAGAATCCCACGGGCCTGTTCCAGTTTGGCCGAGGTCTTCAGGCCGTTGCGCAGGTCCAGGCCCTGCACCGCCGCCAACCATTCCACCGCGAGGATCCCGCGGGTGTTCTCGGCCATTTCCCACAGGCGCTTGCCGGCAGCCGGGGCCATGGAGACGTGGTCTTCCTGGTTGGCAGAAGTCGGCAGGCTGTCCACCGAATGCGGATGGGACAGCGCCTTGTTTTCGCTGGCCAGGGCCGCAGCGGTCACTTGGGCGATCATGAAACCGGAGTTCACGCCACCGTTGGCCACCAGGAACGGCGGCAGTTGCGACATGTGCTTGTCCATCATCAGCGAGATACGGCGCTCACTCAGGGAACCGATTTCGGCAATGGCCAGCGCCATGTTGTCAGCGGCCATGGCCACTGGTTCGGCGTGGAAGTTGCCGCCGGAAATCACGTCGCCTTCGGCCGCGAACACCAGCGGGTTGTCGGATACGGCGTTGGCTTCGATGGCCAGCACTTCGGCGGCCTGGCGGAACTGAGTCAGACACGCACCCATGACTTGCGGCTGGCAACGCAGCGAATACGGGTCCTGAACCTTCTCGCAGTTCTGGTGCGAGTCGGAGACTTCGCTGCGCTCGCCCAGCAGATCGCGGTAAGCGGCAGCGGCGTCGATCTGGCCTTTCTGGCCACGGGCGGCGTGGATGCGCGCATCGAACGGCGAACGCGAGCCCAGCACCGCTTCCACCGTCAGACCGCCCAGCGCCAGCGCGCCGGCGAACAGGTCTTCACCTTCGAACAGACCACGCAACGCGAATGCAGTGGAAACCTGAGTACCGTTGAGCAGCGCCAGACCTTCTTTCGCCGCCAGCGTCAGCGGCGTCAGACCGGCGACTTTCAGCGCTTCGGTCGCATCCATCCACTCGCCCTTGTGGCGCGCCTTGCCCTCGCCCAGCAGCACCAGCGACATGTGCGCCAATGGCGCCAGGTCACCGGAGGCACCGACCGAGCCTTTCAACGGAATGTGCGGATATACCTCGGCGTTGATCAGGGCGATCAGCGCATCGATCACCACCCGACGGATGCCGGAGAAACCACGGCTGAGGCTGTTGACCTTGAGCACCATGATCAGGCGCACCAGCTCATCGCTGATCGGCTGGCCGACGCCGGCGGCGTGGGACAGCACCAGCGAGCGCTGGAGGTTTTCCAGGTCTTCGCTGGCGATGCGGGTCGAGGCCAGCAGGCCGAAACCGGTGTTGATGCCGTAGGCGGTGCGGTTTTCCGCGAGGATCTGCTCGACGCAGGCCACGCTGGCTTCGATCTGCGCGCTGGCGCTGTTGTCGAGGGTCAGCTTGACCGGGTTCTGATAAACGTCACGCAGTTGGGCCAGGCTCAGTTGGCCGGGGATCAGGTTCAGCGCAGTCATTTAAATGCTCCTTTTGAGGCATTGTTATTAACTACCAGTCGCTCCGGAGCATTCCGTTATCCGTCGCCTCTCGTCTTTTGGACGATCCGCGCCTTGGCACGCTGGTATGGGTAGTTGTCAGTGCAGATTCGGTAATGCGTTGTGCAGCAGATCCGGGTCTTTCAGAACGCTTGCAGCAGCGGCGATGTCCGGCGCCAGCCAGCGGTCCTGATCGTAGGCCGGGACTTTTTCGCGCAGCAGTCGCCAGGCGGTATCGGTGCCGGCGCCGAATCGCTGTTCCTTGAGAAATTCAAACGCCTGGGCCGCCAGCAGGTACTCGATGGCGAGGATCTGCGTGCAGTTTTCCAGCGCGCGATGCAGCTTCAGCGCGGCGTTGGTGCCCATGCTCAGATGGTCTTCCTGCAGGCCCGAGGTGACGTAGTTGTCTAGCACCGCCGGTTGCGCCAACTGGCGGTTTTCCGCGCACAGCGACGCGGCGACGTATTGCACGATCATCATCCCGGAGTTCACCCCCGGATTGGCCACCAGAAACGCCGGCAGACCGCTGACGTGCGGGTTGATCAGGCGATCCAGACGCCGCTCGGCAATCGAGCCGATTTCGGCCATCGCAATCGCCAGCAGATCCGCCGCCAGCGCCACCGATTGTCCGTGCGGGTTGGCCTGGGACATGACACGGAAGTCATCCGGCGTGCCCAGCAGCAACGGGTTGTCGGTGCAGCCGTTGAGCTCGGTTTCGATCTGTTTGATTGCGTGTTCCAGTTGATCGCGGGCGGCGCCGTGCACCTGTGGGATCGAACGGATGCTCAAGGCATCCTGAGTGCGAATGCCTTTGCTCGACGCAATCACTTCACTGCCATCGAGCAAGGCGCGCAGATTGACGCCGACCTGCTGCATGCCCGGATGCGGTTTGAGCGCAATGATCTCGGCATCGAACGCGGCGATCTGGCCACGCTGGGCCTCGAAGCTCATGGCGCCGATCACGTCGGCCCATTGCAGCAGGCGCGTGGCGTCGGCGATCGCCAGGCAACCGAGGCCGGTCATGCACGGCGTGCCGTTGACCAGACACAGACCGTCCTTCGCCCCGAGCTGCACCGGTTGCAGGCCCTCTTCGGCCAGCGCCTGCTGCGCGCAAACCACTTGCCCGCGATAGCTGACATTACCCACGCCCAGCAGCGCGATGCCGATGTGCGCCATGTGGGTCAGGTAACCCACCGAACCCTGGGACGGCACTTGCGGGGTGATGCCGCGATTGAGCAGCGCCAGCAGCGCTTCAACCACCCGGCGATGAATGCCGGATTTGCCGTGGCTGTAGTTGCGGATCGCGGCGCACATGATTGCCCGGGTCTGCTCGTCGGCCAGGACCGGACCGACGCCGCAGGCATGGCTGAGCAAGGTGTTGCGCGACAGCTGACTGAGCTGCTCGTCTTTCAGCGAGACGTTGCACAGCGCACCGAGCCCGGTGTTCACGCCATAGGCGCGTTCGCCGCTGGCGACGATACGCTGGACGATGCCCTGCGCGTTTTCAATGCGCGCCCAGGTCTGCGCCGACAGCTCGAGCTGCGCGCCGTGACGGGCGACTGCGACCACATCCTGCCAACGCATCGGAGCGTCGGCGATAACGATTTTTTCAGCCTGGGACATCTAAAACCTCATCCGAACATTGATGCAGCTTTGCCGACGCTATCGCGAGCAGGCTCGCTCCCACAGGAGACCGCATTCCAACTGTGGGAGCGAGCCTGCTCGCGATGGGGCCGGCCCAGCCAACACAAATCTGTTTAAACCACCGCCGCCCGCCGCTGCACGAAGCGGTCGACATACTCGTCCGCCGGCGAATGCAGGATCTCTTTCGGCGTGCCGACCTGGATCAGGCGGCCGTCCTTGAGGATCGCGATGCGGTTGCCGATGCGCACGGCCTCGTCGAGGTCGTGGGTGATGAAGACGATGGTCTTGTGCAGGGTCTTTTGCAGCTCCAGCAACTGATCCTGCATCTCGGCGCGGATCAGCGGATCCAGCGCACTGAACGCTTCGTCCATCAGGATGATGTCGGTGTCCGCCGCCAATGCCCGGGCCAGACCCACACGCTGGCGCATGCCGCCGGAGAGCTGGTGCGGGTATTTGTTTTCGTAGCCCTTGAGGCCCACGGTGTTGATCCAGTGCAGCGCGCGCTCGGCGCACAGTTGCTTGCTCTCGCCGCGCACTTTCAGGCCATAGGCGACGTTGTCGAGCACGGTCTTGTGCGGCAGCAGACCGAAGCTCTGGAACACCATGCTGATCTTGTGCCGGCGAAATTCGCGCAAGGCGTCCATGTCGTATTGCAGGATGTCCACACCGTCCACCAGGATCGCGCCGCTGGTCGGGTCGATCAGGCGGTTGAAGTGGCGCACCAGGGTCGATTTGCCGGAGCCGGACAGGCCCATGATCACGAAGATCTCGCCGGTGCCGATGCTCAGGGACAAGTCGTTGACCCCGACCACGCAACCGGTTTCGTTCAGCACCTGATCCTTGGTCTTGCCCTGGCCGACCATCGCCAGAGCGTCCTTGGCGCGGTTGCCGAAAATCTTGAAGACGTTTTTGACTTCGATCTTGCTCACGGTTGCGTTGCTCATTTGCTCACCTCATGCCGTGGCCGACCATACGCCTGGGTAATGCGGTCGATGACCACTGCGAGAATCACGATCGCCAGACCGGCCTCGAGACCGCGTCCGACGTTGAGGGTCTGAATGCCCACCAGCACATCTTCACCCAGGCCACGGGCGCCGATCATCGAGGCGATCACCACCATCGACAGGGCCATCATGGTGGTCTGGTTGATCCCGGCCATGATGCTCGGCAGGGCCAGCGGCAGTTGCACGCCGAACAGTTGCTGCCAGCGGTTGGCGCCGAAGGCGTTGATCGCTTCCATCACTTCGCCATCGACCTGGCGGATGCCCAGATCGGTCAGACGGATCAGCGGCGGCGCGGCGTAGATCACGGTGGCGAAAATCGCCGGCACCTTGCCCAGGCCGAACAGCATCAGCACCGGAATCAGGTACACGAAGCTGGGCATGGTCTGCATGATGTCGAGCAGCGGCATCAGCACCGAACGCAGGCGATTGCTGCGCGCCGAGAGAATCCCCAGCGGTACGCCGATCAGTACCGAAATGACCGTCGCCACCATCATCAGCGCGAGGGTCTGCATCAACTTGTCCCACAGGCCGACGGCGCCGACCAGGAACAACAGACCGACGATCACGGCGGTGGTCACGACTTTGCGCGTTGCGTGCCAGGCCACGACACCGACGATGGCCAGCATCAACCACCACGGCGCGGCGCGCAGCAGGCCTTCAAGATTGACGATGGCCCACAGCAGGGTGTCGGAGATATGGCGGAACACATCGCCGTAGTTGGTGACCAGCGCATCGACCCAACCGTTGACCCAGTCGGCGATGGAAAAGGTAAAGCTTTCGGGAAACATAAGCGGCTCTCAATCAGGAAACTCAATCAAGCGATTGCGGCGAACACCCCGGCCAGCCTCTCGGTTGGCCGGGAGGAATTCGACCTACAGCGCCGCGTCGATTTTCTTGGCAGCGTCTTCACTCACCCACGCGTGCCAGACTTCAGGATGTTCCTTGAGGAAGATTTTCGCCAGTTTTGGCGACTCGATACGTTCCTTCGCCATGCGGCCCAGGTTCTGGTTCAGCAGGTCGATCGGCAGGTTGACCTTTTCCAGCACGGCCACCAGTTCCGGCGCTTGCTCGTGGAAGGTCTTGGAGAGGCCGACCTTGATGGTCACGGTCTTGTCGACGCCCGGTTTCTCTTCCAGTTTCACCGCGTCGATCTGGCCCATCAGCGGGGTTGGCGACCAGTAGTAGAACAGGATCGGCTCGCCACGCTTGTAGCTCGACAGCACAGCCGCATCCAGCGCTGGACCTGTGCCCGGACGGAAGTTGGTGTAGCTGTTTTCCAGACCGTAGCTTTTCAGCATTTCGCTGTTGTCCAGCTCGCAGGTCCAGCCGGCCGGGCAGTTGTAGAAGCGGCCCTTGGAAGGTTCTTCGGCGTCCTTGAAGATGGCCGAGTATTTGCCCAGATCAGCGATGTTTTTAAGGTCCGGTGCCTTGGCTTCGATCTTGCGCTTGGCGTCGCCTTCGATCACGTAGCGCGGCACGTACCAGCCTTCGATCGCACCCACCACCGGGGCGCCGACACCGACGACCTTGCCGGCCTTCTCGGCCTTGTTCCAGACCTCGCTGCGGCCGACCCATTCTTCGGCGAAGATCTGGATGTCGTTGCTGCTCAGGGCGTTCTCCATGGTGATGGAGTTGCCCGGCAGGCTGTCGGTCTTGCAGTCGTAACCTTTTTCCAGCACCACTTGCAGAACGTCGGTCAGCAGCATGCCGCTTTCCCAGTTCAGGCCGGCGAATTTCACCGGTTTGCCGGACTCGCACCAGCCGGCGGCCTGGGTCGCGCCGGCGCTGGCCAGCAGGCCCATGGAAAGCAAGGTGGTCAGCAGGGTCTTGTTCGATTTCATTGTTGTGACGCTCCTAATCATGAATTGGCTTACGGCAGTCAAGAGGCATCCAGCCCTGTCCACGTCCAAATCAGGCCTGCGCCGCAGCGCGACCGGCCCCGCTTGTTTTAGGTTGTACAACGCTGTCCTGCTCGACGGGCAGAATCAGTCGATCGGGTACGGTGCCGTGCCATTTTTTCGCGCAGACGTAGTACAGCGCTGCGGGCAGCACGAGACCGATGATCCAGGAAATATCCACATCCCCCAGGGCCGCTACCAATGGACCGGTATAGAACTTGGTGGAGATGAACGGCAGTTGCACCAGCACCCCGAACACATAAACGCTGATACCGAGAAGGTTCCAGCGGCCGTAGCGACCGTTCGGATCCGCCAGCGCTGGTACGTCATAGCGCTCGCGAGTGATGCAGTAGTAGTCCACCAGGTTGATCGCGCTCCACGGCGTGAAGAACGCCAGCAGGAACAGGATGAAGGACTTGAACGCACCGAGGAACGAATGCTGGCCGAGCAGCGCGATCAGGGTCGCCGCGCCGACGATCCCCAGCACGAACACCAGACGCTGCATGCGGGTGACCGTCAGGTGGCCACGGAAGCCGCTGATGATGGTCGCGATGCACATGAAGCTGCCGTAGGAGTTCAGGGTGGAGATGGTGACCTTGCCGAACGCGATGCTGAAATACAGCAGCGCGGCGGTGGCACCGGTTCCGCCCAGACCCACGATGTAAGCGACTTCATGACCGGCGAATTGCCCGTTGGCCGAAGCGGCCGCGAACACACCGAGGATCATCGCCACCTGCGCACCGATCACCGAACCGGCACCGGCGGCGAAGAAAGTTTTCACCGAAGACACCTTGCTCGGCAGGTAACGCGAGTAGTCCGCCACGTACGGGCCGAAAGCGATCTGCCAAGAGGCCGCAAGCGACACCGCCAGCAGGAAACTGCTCCAGCTGAAATGGCGGATTTGCAGAAGTGCACCGACGTCCACCTGACTCATCAGACGGCTGAACAGGTACACGAAAGCGATCACACCAATGACACTGGCGATGCGGCCGATCCAGTGGATCACCCGATAGCCGAGCACCGTGACCACCACGATGACGCTGGCGAAAAGCAGGATGCCGACGGTGTCGCTGACCCCGAACAACTGGCCCAGCGCCTGACCGGACAGCACCGTTCCGGTGGCGGTGAAGCCCAGATACATCAGGCACACCAGCACGATCGGAATCGCCGCGCCGTAGACGCCGAACTGCACCCGGCTGGAAATCATCTGCGGCAGGCCAAGCTTCGGCCCTTGCGCCGCATGCAACGCCATCACCCCGCCGCCCAGCAGTTGACCGATCAGCAGACCGATCAACGACCAGAACACATCGCCGCCCAGCACCACGGCCAGGGCCCCGGTGACAATCGCGGTGATTTGCAGGTTGGCACCCATCCACAGGGTGAACTGACTGAACAGACGACCGTGTCTTTCCGCTTCCGGGATGTAGTCGATCGAACGCCTTTCGATCAACGGTTTACTGCCTGCACGATCGGTGTTGCCCGCCATGATTCAACCTCTGTGGATTGTTCTGGTTATTGTTGTGGCCCTGCGGGAGCGAGGGTGCCCGCTCCCGCAGATGTTCACTTGCCGGTGATCATCGGCAGGTTCAGCCCTTGTTCCTTGGCGCAGTCGATGGCGATCTGGTAACCGGCATCGGCGTGACGCATGACACCGGTGCCCGGGTCGTTGTGCAGCACGCGAGCGATACGCTCGGCCGCTTCGTCGGTACCGTCGCAGACAATCACCATGCCCGAGTGCTGGGAGAAGCCCATGCCGACGCCGCCGCCGTGGTGCAGAGACACCCAGGTCGCACCGCTCGCGGTGTTCAGCAGGGCATTCAGCAGCGGCCAGTCGGAGACTGCGTCGGAGCCGTCCTGCATGGATTCGGTTTCACGGTTCGGGCTGGATACGGAGCCGGAGTCGAGGTGGTCGCGACCGATCACGATCGGAGCCGACAGCTCGCCGCTGCGGACCATTTCGTTGAACGCCAGACCGAGCTTGGCGCGCAGGCCCAGGCCGACCCAGCAGATACGCGCCGGCAGACCCTGGAAGCTGATGCGCTCGCGGGCCATGTCCAGCCAGTTGTGCAGGTGGGCGTCGTCCGGGATCAGTTCTTTGACTTTGGCGTCGGTCTTGTAGATGTCCTGCGGATCACCCGACAGTGCAGCCCAGCGGAACGGGCCGATGCCACGGCAGAACAGCGGACGGATGTAGGCCGGTACGAAGCCCGGGAAATCGAATGCGTTTTCGACGCCTTCTTCCTGAGCCATCTGACGGATGTTGTTGCCGTAGTCGAAGGTCGGCACGCCCATCTTCTGGAAGTCGAGCATGGCTTTGACGTGCACGGCCATCGATTGCTTGGCGGCCTTGACCACAGCGGCTGGCTCGGTCTTGGCGCGGGCGCGGTATTCGTCCCAGGTCCAGCCGGCCGGCAGATAACCGTTGAGCGGGTCATGGGCGCTGGTCTGGTCGGTGACCATGTCCGGGCGCACGCCGCGCTTGACCAGCTCCGGGAGGATTTCAGCGGCGTTGCCGCACAGGGCGATGGAAACCGCCTTGCCTTCGGAGGTGTATTTGGCGATGCGGGCCAGCGCGTCGTCAAGGTCCTTGGCCTGCTCGTCGACGTAGCGGGTCTTGAGGCGGAAATCGATGCTGATCTGCTGGCATTCGATGTTCAGCGAGCAGGCACCGGCGAGGGTCGCGGCCAGTGGCTGGGCGCCGCCCATGCCGCCGAGGCCGGCGGTCAGTACCCATTTGCCGGTGAGGTTGTCGTTGTAGTGCTGGCGACCGGCTTCAACGAAGGTTTCGTAGGTGCCCTGGACGATGCCCTGGCTGCCGATGTAGATCCAGCTGCCGGCGGTCATCTGGCCGTACATGGCCAGGCCTTTGGCGTCGAGTTCGTTGAAGTGTTCCCAGGTCGCCCAGTGCGGCACCAGGTTGGAGTTGGCGATCAGTACGCGCGGGGCGTTGCTGTGGGTCTTGAACACGCCGACCGGCTTGCCCGATTGCACCAGCAGGGTTTCGTCTTCGTTGAGGTTGGTCAGGCTCTCGACGATCTTGTCGTAGCACTCCCAGTTACGCGCCGCGCGGCCGATGCCACCATAGACCACCAGCTCTTTCGGGTTCTCGGCGACTTCCGGGTCGAGGTTGTTCATCAGCATGCGCAGCGGCGCTTCGGTCAGCCAGCTCTTGGCGGTCAGCTTGTTACCGCGGGCGGCACGGATCTCAACATTACGAAACTTAGTAGGCTTATTGTCAGTCACGAAAAAGACTCCTCAGCGATCAATTCAAACCAACCCTGGCAGTGGGCAAGCAGCCTGTGCGCCTCAGTGCGCGACAAGCGAATCAGTGGACGCTGCGGAGAGTCTCGTTCGACTCATACGCATACGTCTTTACTTGTACATACAAGCATATGCAATCAAGCGGCCAACTTGTTGGAGGGCTGTTCAATAAAAATTCCGAACAGGGCTGCAGAGCGCCTGAATCAAGGGCTCTGGCGTTCATGAAATTTTCCGTGGGGTGAATTGAGGGTGGCGAGAGGTTGTTACGGAAGCGCGGTTTTGCGCCACGCTGGGGCGTTCGGTAACAAGTTGGTGCGCATTTCGGGAACGTCGGGACGAAAAAAAACCGCTGCTTTCAAAGCAGCGGTTTTTGATCGTTTCCCACGCAGAGCGTGTGAAGGAATCAGTGCGGGGACAGTTCGATCACGCAGCAGCCGGCATTGACGGCGATCTCGGTCAGCCCGGTGTTACCGTCCAGTTGCAGACAGTCATGGCGGCCGAGTTGCGATGCACTGTCACCGACCGTGACCTCCAGCAGTTCGCTGACGCTGAAGACCAGCACGGTGCTCGCCGAACTGAAAAACCGCTGGTCGCCGTCCAGCCATTGCAGGCGCGCACGGTAACGCTGGGGCGAGTAGATCAGGTTGAAATCGCGGATCGCGCCGCCGAGCAAGGTGCAGGACACCTGGCTTTCGCCGCTGAAGGCAAACGGGTCGAGGGGTAACAGTGGCCGGGTATCGTCGCCGTCGACACACAGGGTCATGCCGTCGCCCTGCAACACCGTGATCACCCGCTGGTAACCGGCGAAGGTCGAAAAACCGCCGGATTCGGCGATGTCGGCAATCGACAGACGCCAGCCAAAACCGTCGAGGCCGGCGCCGGCGTCACGGGTGATTTCCTCGGTGCTGCCGCCGCCGTTTTTCCACGGCATGCGCGGGTAGCCCTCAGCGCGTAAAACCTTCACTTCACTCATTTATGAAACCGACCTTCCAGACGATGACGGGAACCGGGGTGGATCAGGCGCGCCGCCGTCACCGGCTGACGACCCGACCAGGTACGACGACGGATCAAAAGGCAAGGCTCGCCTTTTTCGATCTGCAGCAATTTGCATTCGGACGCTTCGGCAAGGATCGCTTCGACCACGTGCTCGCCTTCGGTCAGCGGCGCGACCTGGTTCAGATAGGCGTAAGGCGTTTGCAGGGTGAAGTCCTGCTTGAGGTATTCCGGGGCGACCAGCGCATTGACGAAACGGTCTTCGATTTGCACCGGAACATCGTTTTCGTAGTGCACGATCAGCGAGTGAAAGACCTTCTGCCCTTCGCGCATGTCCAGCGCCAGCGCGCGCTCGGAACCGGCAGCCTCTTCTTCCAGGGTGATCACCTGGCAAGTGTGGCGATGGCCACGGGAGGCGATTTCGTCGGCGATGTTGTGCACTTCGAACAGCGCGGACTGGCTCTTCGGCTCAGCAACGAAAGTGCCGACGCCTTGCATACGCACCAGCAGACCGTCGGCGGTCATTTCCCGCAACGCGCGGTTGATGGTCATGCGGCTGAAACCCAGCTGGCTGACCAGCTCGCTTTCCGACGGCACGCGGTAATGCGGCGGCCAGTTACCGCTGTCGATCTGCTGGGTGATCATCTGTTTGACGCGGGCGTACAAGGGCGCCGGACTGTCGCCCATGTTCGCGGCCAACGGGGAGACTGGAGGCGGAGTCGGCACGGTGGATCCCTGTTCATTGGATGAAAGTTGCTAGCTTGCCGGAGTTTACCGGGCAGGCAAACGTCTGTATATGTATATACAAATAACACACGATGGGGTGCTGAACCATGTCCGCCTTCTTTGCCGAACGCGCGCTGCTGCCTAACGGATGGGCCAACAATGTACGTCTCGAGGTCAGCGCCGATGGCGTGTTGACCCGAATCCAGGCCGATTCCACTGCAGACGGCGCCGAACGGCTGAGCGGTCCGCTGCTGCCGGGGATGCCGAATCTGCACTCCCACGCGTTCCAGCGAGCGATGGCGGGACTGGCGGAAGTGGCCGGCAATCCCAACGACAGTTTCTGGACCTGGCGCGATCTGATGTATCGGCTCGTCGGAAAAATCAGCCCCGATCAGCTCGGTGTGATTGCCCGTCAGCTGTACATCGAAATGCTCAAGGCCGGTTATACCTCGGTCGCCGAATTCCATTACGTCCACCACGATAACAACGGCCAGCCTTACGCCGACCCGGCGGAACTGGCATTGCGCATCAGCCAGGCGGCCAGTTCCGTCGGCATCGGTCTGACCTTGCTGCCCGTGCTCTACAGCCACAGCGGTTTCGGTGGCCAGACGCCGAACGAAGGCCAGCGCCGTTTCATCAACAGCACCGAAAACTACCTGAAGCTGCAATCGCGCCTGCAACCGCTGCTGGCACAGCAAAAGGCGCAGTCGCTGGGCCTGTGCTTTCACTCGTTGCGCGCGGTCACGCCACAGCAGATCAGCGAAGTACTGGCGGCCAGCGACCAGCAATGCCCGGTGCACATCCACATCGCCGAGCAGCAGAAGGAAGTCGACGACTGCCTGAGCTGGAGCGGTCGCCGTCCGCTGCAATGGTTGTACGAAAACACCGAGGTCGATCAGCGCTGGTGCCTGGTGCACGCGACCCACGCCAATCCGGAAGAAGTCACGCTGATGGCCAAGAGTCGCGCCATCGCCGGCCTGTGCCTGACCACAGAGGCCAACCTCGGCGACGGGATTTTCCCGGCGGTGGATTTCCTCGCTCAGGGCGGGCGGATGGGCATCGGCTCCGACAGCCATGTGTCGTTGAGTGTGGTGGAAGAACTGCGCTGGCTGGAATACGGCCAGCGTCTGCGCGATCAGCGGCGCAATCGCTTGTATGGCGCGGATCAGCCGATGGTCGGCCGTACGCTGTATGACGCGGCACTGGACGGTGGCGCTCAGGCACTGGGCCAGCCGATCGGTGCGCTGGAAGTCGGCAAGCGTGCCGACTGGATCGTACTCGATGGCAACGATCCGTATCTGGCCACGGCCAGCGGTGACGGGATTCTCAATCGCTGGCTGTTTGCCGGTGGCGACCGTCAGGTGCGCGATGTGCTGGTCAACGGTCAGTGGGTCGTGCGCGAGGGGCGACATGCCGGGGAGGAGGACAGCAATCGCGCCTTTACCCAGGTCCTGCGAGAGCTTTTGGGCTGACACAAACTTCTGTTACTGATCGTTCCCACGCTCTGCGTGGGAATGCAGCCCGGAACGCTCCGCGTCCCAAAAGCAGACGCAGAGCGTCCATTGAGGCATTCCCACGCGGAGCGTGGGAACGATCAGAACAGGAGAAGTCAGTTGGACGTCTTGGCCATTTGTTGATCCGACGTACGCCAGATCAGGCGCGTGGTGTCATAACCCTGCTGACGCGCCTTGCTCAACAGCTCCTCACGCACCACACCGTTGACGGTCGGCGTGCGGGACAACAGCCACAGGTAGCGACGACTCGGGTCACCGACGAGGGCGGTCTTGTAGTCATCGCTGACGTACAGCACCCAGTATTGACCCTTCGCCACACCCGGAATCAGGCGCGAGAACCAGGTATCGAATTCGACCCACAGCTTGTCGGTCTTGCCCGGCACCTGTGGATAAGCCGTGCCTTTGACTTCTTCCCACGTCCAGTCCGCCGTCAGGCAGCGGTTGTACACCGCCACATTGCCGTCGGGCTTGAGCGAGTAACGGGCTTCGGACTGCGCGCAATTGCGCTGGAAGTACATCGGCAGACGCGCCAGTTCGTACCAGGTGCCCTGGTAACGCTTGAGATTGACACTGTTGACCGTCTTCGGCGCCAGCGGATCTTCACCGGACGTGGCGCAGCCGACCAATACCAGGCCGGCCAAAAGGACAAGCAATAACCGCTTCATTGTTTTTCTCCCGTGGGCGCGAAGCCCCGGTTTACTTCAGGCCTTGGCCGGAAAACATCAGCACTTTGTCACCGGCGTACTGCACGCTGATAAAGCTGTTCTTGTCGCCCCAGGTGCAACTGGACATGCCGAGCGCGCCCGAGCAATCGGTGGGCTTGCCAAGCAGCGTCTCCACTTCGGCCTTGGCCATGCCGGCCGAGAGCTTCGAATAGTTTTCCTGATTGACCTTGCTGCATGCGGCCAACAGCACGCAAAACGACAGAAGGGCGATAGATCGCAGCGACATGGTGTAACTCCTGGAACGGAAGGGGGATGGCATGGCGCCAACCAGAAGCTTAGAAGAGAAAACCCCTGTCTGGTTCCCTGGGAGGCTGGCTATTTGTTAACCCGCTCGTCCGGCTTTTGCCGGTAAATCAGACAGTTTGTAAGGCTATCGAGCATTTCGTCGCTTTTAGCAAAAGGCGCCTAATCTTTGGCGCGTGGCGGTCGAAATAACAGCAGCGCAAAGCCCCAGAGTGTGGCAAATTGCCGCCCTTTCTTGACCAGCCCCTTCGCGGTAGCTCTCTTAATGACCAGAAACATGAAATTCAGCCACAAGATCTTGTTGGCTGCCGCCCTCGTGGTGGCCGTTGCATTCGCCTGTTTCATTTTGTTCAACGACTATCGCCAGCGCGAAGCCCTGCAAAGTAGCACCGAAGCATCGATGCAGGAACTGGGCAGCCTGACCACCAGCAACATCCAGACCTGGCTGGAAAGCCGCATCCAGTTGCTGCAATCGATGGCGCAGCAGGTTGTCGCCGACGGCAACGCCCCGGCCAGCCTGAAACGCATCATCGACCTGCCCGCCTACACCGGCAATTTCCAGCTCAGCTACTTCGGCGGCGCCGACGGCGTGATGTTCTCGGTCCCGGCCGGCAACCGCGCACCGGATTACGACCCGCGCGCCCGTGGCTGGTACAAGGCCGCCAACGCTGCGCAACAGACCATCGTCACCGAACCGTACATCGCCGCCTCGTCGGGCAAACTGGTGATCACCGTCGCCACGCCGGTACAGCGCCAGGGCCAGATGATTGGTGTGGCCGGTGCCGACATTGATCTGTCCAGCGTCAGCGCAATCATCAACTCACTGAACTTCGGCGGCCACGGCCATGCGTTCATCGTCAGCGCCGACGGCAAGATCCTGATCCACCCGGACAGCAAGCTGGTACTCAAGACCCTGGCCGAGGCCTATCCCAACGGCGCGCCGAACGTCAGCCCGGGCCTGAAAGAAGTCGAGTTCGACGGCAAGACCCAACTGATCTCCTTCACCCGCGTCAACGGCGTGCCGTCGGCCGACTGGTACGTGGCGCTGGTGCTGGACAAGGACACCGCGTTCTCGATGCTCAGCGAGTTCCGCACCTCGGCGCTGATCGCGATGGTCATCGCCGTGGTGATCATCATCGCCCTGCTCGGCATGCTGATCCGCGTGCTGATGCAGCCGCTGCTGACCATGGGCCGCGCCATGCACGACATCGCCGAAGGCGAAGGTGACCTGACCAAACGCCTGACCATCCACGGCCACGATGAATTCGGTGCGCTGGGGCTGTCGTTCAACCGTTTCGTCGAGCGCATCCACACCTCGATCCGCGAAGTCTCCTCGGCCACCGGGCAAGTCAACGAAGTCGCGCTGCGCGTGGTCGCGGCGTCGAACTCGTCGATGTTCAACTCCGACCAGCAGGCCTCGCGCACCAATAGCGTGGCCGCCGCGATCAACCAGCTCGGCGCTGCCGCCCAGGAAATCGCCCAGAACGCCGCCCTCGCCTCGCAACACTCAAGCGATGCGCGCAGCCTGGCCGAAGACGGCCAGCAGGTGGTGGACAAGACTATCCACGCGATGCAGCAACTGTCGGCGAAGATCAGCGACTCCTGCGGCAACATCGAAACCCTGAACAGCAACACCGTGAACATCGGGCAGATTCTGGAAGTGATCACCAGCATCTCCCAGCAGACCAACCTGCTGGCGCTCAACGCCGCCATCGAAGCGGCCCGTGCCGGTGAAGCCGGTCGTGGTTTCGCCGTGGTGGCCGACGAAGTCCGCAACCTGGCACACCGCACCCAGGATTCGGCGCAGCAAGTGCAGAAGATGATTGAAGAGCTGCAAGTCGGCGCGCGTCAGGCGGTCGGCATCATGACCGAGAGCCAGCGTGAGAGCGAAAGCAGCGTCGGCATCGCCAACCAGGCCGGCGAACGTCTGGGCAGCGTGACCCAGCGCATCGGCGAGATCGACGGCATGAACCAGTCGGTGGCGACCGCGACGGAAGAGCAGACGGCGGTGGTCGAGTCGATCAACGTGGATATCAACGAGATCAATACGCTGAACCAGGAAGGCGTGGAGAACTTGCAGGCGACGTTGCGGGCTTGTGCGGATCTGGAGCAGCAGGCTGCGCGACTCAAGCAGTTGGTGGGTAGTTTCAGAATCTGAAGATCAAGAGCAACCCCCTCACCCCAACCCTCTCCCCCAAGGGGGCGAGGGGGAAAGGGAGCCGATCTCCATGCCTTTCAAATCCGGAGTTCGACTCTGGACCTTCAGGTCGATGTATCACGACCAAACACCTCGGTCAGTCCCCTCTCCCTCTGGGAGAGGGTTAGGGTGAGGGCCGCTTTTTGAGGTTGCCGAAAATCGCCCTAAAACCGCGAACCCGGCTCTTTCAAAAACTCCAATTCCTCAACCGTAGACTCCCGCCCCAACACCGCATTGCGATGCGGAAACCGTCCAAACCGCGCAATCACCTTCTGATGCCGCTCGGCATAATCCAGGTTGTCGGCAAACACCCCGCGCTCCGCCTCCGGCTGTTCAGCCACCAGCTTGATGAATCGCGAGACCGCTTCATTCTGCACCGCGAGGTTTTCGCAGTGTTCGAAGACGAGGTAGATGAAGAGGCGCTGGATCGGCTTCAACTGCCGATCGAAGTCTGCAGCAATCCCCTGAGCGACCAGTTTCTGGGCCCGTAGATCACCGGAAAAAGCCTTGGGCGTATCGCGAAAGATCATTCGCGGGAGTTGGTCGAGCAACAGCACCAGCGCCAGCCAGCCTTCGGGACGTTGCGTCCACTCGGTCAATTCGCCAGCGAGGGCCTGATCGACAAAGACCCCGAAACGCTCACGCGCTTCGAGATCCTGGCTGTCTTTCTTGCCGAACCACAACCCGCCCTGTTGCGCCGTCACTTCAGTAGCCGATTCGGCATGACCGAACCACCAATCGAGCAACGGCTGCCAGGGCGCGGTCATGGTTTATTCCTTGTGGTACGCCGTGGCGCGGGCGACTTCTTCTTTCGAGCCGAGGAACACCGCTACGCGCTGGTGCAGGCCTTCAGGCTTGATATCGAGAATGCGCTGGTGACCGTCGGTGGAAGCGCCGCCTGCCTGTTCCACCAGGAACGACATCGGGTTGGCTTCGTACATCAGGCGCAGTTTGCCCGGTTTGGACGGCTCGCGACTGTCGCGCGGGTACATGAACAGACCGCCACGGGTCAGGATGCGGTGCACGTCGGCAACCATCGCCGCGACCCAGCGCATGTTGTAGTTCTTTTTCAGCGGGCCTTCTTCACCGGCCAGCAGTTCCGAAACGTAGCGCTGTACCGGAGCTTCCCAGTGACGCTGGTTGGACATGTTGATGGCGAATTCCTGGGTGGATTCAGGAATGGTGATGTCTTCGTGGGTCAGGACGAAGCTGCCCATTTCGCGGTCCAGGGTGAAGCCTTTGACGCCGTGGCCCAGGGTCAGCACCAGCATGGTCTGCGGGCCATAGATGGCATAACCGGCGGCAACTTGCTGAGTGCCCGGCTGCAGGAAGGCCTTTTCATCCAGGGCTTCGTTCTGGCTCAGGTATTCGTTCGGGCAACGCAGCACGGAGAAGATGGTGCCGACCGGCGCGTTGATGTCGATGTTCGACGAACCGTCCAGCGGGTCGAATACCAGCAGGTAGGCGCCTTTCGGGTATTTGCCCGGGATCTGGTAGGCGTTGTCCATTTCTTCGGACGCCATGCCGGCCAGGTGACCGCCCCATTCGTTGGCTTCGAGCAGGATTTCGTTCGACAGCACGTCGAGCTTCTTCTGCACTTCGCCTTGCACGTTTTCCGTGCCCATGCTGCCCAGAACACCGCCCAGGGCGCCTTTGGACACGGCGTGGCTGATTTCTTTACAGGCGCGCGCCACCACTTCGATCAGGAAACGCAGATCGGCAGGAGTGTTGTTGCTGCGGGTCTGCTCAATCAAATAGCGACTCAGGGTAACGCGGGACATGGACGGCTCCGGTGGAATGGGGGGCTAAAAACCCGCGCAGTTTACAGGGAGTCTGAAACCGTAGCGAGCAATGACGCCCGGTAACGTGCGTCGGGTGCAATTCCTGCTATCAGACGTGATCGAACCCAGAGAGTTCAGGCACCGGATTCAGCGTAGTTGGAAACCCGACGGGTGTAGAGGCCACACCCTTCATATTCAGGATTTGGCCGGCGGCTTGCGCAGCAGACTGAAGGCCATCGCCGCCAGAAACAGCACACTGAGCAGCAACACCGCCCACAGGCCGAACTTCTTCCAGTGGGTGTCGGTGGTCGCAGCCGTGGTGGCCGTCGAGGTCTGAGTCGCCAGCGCTTCACCCTGCACCGTGGCCTTGCCCAGCGTGGCCAGTTTCTCCGGTTTGAAATCGGGGATCAGCGTGGTCAGCGGCAGGTTCGCCGTCTTCACCGTCGGACTGCCCAGCGCCAGGCTGTAAGGCCCGTCGCCGCGCGCGAGGAAGATCACCTGAGTGGCGCGCACCGCGTATTTCACGCTCGGTGCCTGCTCGCCGAGACCGCCGCCGCGTTCGTCGACCGTGAGTTTCAACTGCTGCACGGTCTGCCCGTACAGCTGCAATTCGTTCTGCACCACGTCCTGGCCATTCTGGGTCAGGCGATAGAGCAAGCCGCTGCTAATCGCTTGCCACGGCAGACTGCTTTCGCGACGCCCCGAAAGTGTCACCGGCGCGAGGCTGTTGGCTTGCTTCAGCTCGACCTGCACCCGCTCGATGTTCAGCCCCATCGGCAACTGCCAGGTGTATTCGCCGGGCTTGCCGCTGCTGCCGGCCAACGCTGGCGACCAGACCAATGGCAGCGGCAAGTTGCGCGGGTCGCTGCTTTTCAGTTGCGCTGACGTCAGGACCGGCGCCGAGGCCGGTGAATCCCAAAGCAGACGCAGATACCGCGCCGATTGCCCTGGCAGCGCGACTTCATGCTGCTCGACCCGTTCGTCGGCAAAGGTCAGGCGCGCGACCTGGCCTTCGCCCCAGGCTTGCCAGTGCTGCAGGTCGTCGCTGGCCTCGATGCTGAAACGCTGGAAGCCGTCGCGCTCGCTGGTCCAGTCGAGGAAAAGTTGCTGCAACGGCGCCTTGATCGCACTGGCGTCGAGCAGCCAGCCGCGCAGTACTTCTTCACCGGCTTCAAGTTGACTGGACGGCTGCACTTCCACCAGCGTGCCGGTGGTGGTGGATTGCACGCGAACGCTCGGCGCACGTTCGGTGGCATCCGCCGAGTTGTACAGCGGGAACCACTTCACCTCATGCAATTGGCCATCGTCGCGGGTCTGCGCCGATTCCCGGGCCAGCGCATAGGCCTGCGGTTCTCCGGCGGCGTTGAACACCCGCAGATCGCTGAGATCAGTCTGACGCGCCTGCAACTGCACGTTCAGCGGCAGTTCGAGGCGATACCACGGGCCTGCGCCACTGACCGACAACGGCACCTGCGCGGCGAAGTCCGCCGGTTTTTCCTGGGCGCCGGCCGTCATGGCCACGCCCAGCAACAGCCACCCGAAATTAAGCTTGCGACTCAAGACGACACTCCTTCGGTTTCCGGGGCCGGTTTGTCCGCCGCCGGTGCAGCGTCAACGCGTTTGGGCGGCAGCGGCGCAAAGTAGCCCACCACCAGCAACAAAACGCCGACGCCGATGAACGAGACGATCCGGGCCAGTCCGCCACGGTTGCTCAATTCGACAAAAATCAGTTTGGCCACCACCAGCGCAATCAGCGCCGCGCCGATCAGCCACACTTCGCGGCGATGACGCAGGTGCCCGCCGATCATCAGACCCAGCGCCATCAGCGTCCAGACGATGGACAGACCGGCCTGCACCAGCATCGATTCGAGCAGCAGATCGAGTTCGAACGGAATCCCCGCCCAATGGTGCGCGGCGCGGGTCACCAGCGCAGTGCAGAACGCGAACAGCGAAACGCCGGCAATCAGTTGCGTAGCGTATGCCGCGTAATCCTGGCGGATCGACAGCTCGGCTACGGCGCTGCGCGACCAGACGTAAACACCGAACAGCGCAAACAGCAGACCCAACTCCAGCGGGTTGAGCAGCGGCACATAAGGCAACGGTTCGGCATTGCCATCGCTGACGCCATTGGCCAGCCAGAACCAGACCAGCATCAACACCGCCAGCGGCGCCGCCGCGTACAGGCGATATTCACGAGGGAACGCTGCCACCGGCCATGGCCACTGACGCGGTGCGGCCATCAGCAACAGATACAAACTCGGCAGAATCGCCCAGCCCAGCCAGCGCCAGGCGTTGTATTGCTCGGACAACAGCAGCAGGCCGTAGCGCAATTCCAGCGCCAGCACGCCGATCAGCAGCCAGCAACCGAGCACATGCGCCGTGCTCAAGGCCCGCGCCGGCAGCATCGGTGCCAGACGTCGCAGGCTGATGAAATGCACAACGAACACCGCCGCCCACACCAGCCAGCCGAAATCCGCCGCCGGGTGATAACGCGAGTGCCACGCGCCGAGCAACACAAGTCCGGCCGCCGGAATCAGCACGGTGCAGAGCAACCCGAGCGAAGGCCATTTCAGACGCAAGGCCAACAACGTCCACAACGCGACGCTCAGCGCGGCCACCAGCAGCAACAGCGTCGCCTGGAGATTCTGCGGCGCAAACCGCAGCACTTCGCTGACCCACGCCAGCGCCCACCAACCGGCGCCCCACACCAGCAACACTTCCGAAAGTCGCTGCAGACTCAGCACATCGAACGCCGAGGCATGATTGCCAAGTTGCAGGCGCCACGCTCCGATCATCGCCGCCAGGCCCAGCACCAGTGGCGTCCAGAATCCGCCATGGGCCAGCGGTCGCAGCCCCTCGCTGGACAGCAGCCCGAGCAGCTCGGGACCGGCGAGCAGAAACGCCGCGCCGCCGATCAGTTGCAACAGCAGACCGAACACAAAACTCACGCGCTGCTTGAGGTACAGACTGAGCCAGATGATCAGCAAGCCACTGGCCGCCCAAACGGCACTCGCGGTTTGCCACGGCAGCACGAACAACACCGCCAGATTGATCAGTACCAGCCCCGCCAGCAGCACCACCGACAAACCGCGCAGCAGCCGCACATCGCTGCGCACCATCTCGTCACGCGCCGCCAGCAGCATGCCGGCGATCAGCGCCAGACCGATCAGCGAGGCGCTGAGCAGACCGCTCCAGCCGGCGCTGAAAACGGCCGCCGAATCCTCGCCCGCCCCTTGCAGGCGCAACAGGAATAACGCCCCGCCAAGCAACTGCACGGCAAACGCGGTGAACAGGAACGTGCGCGATTGCAGGCGCAAGCCGACGAACAAGGTCGCCAGCCCGGCCAATGCCCAACTGATCGCCGTGCCCTGAATGAAGAAGAACAGCGACGCCAGCAGATACAGGAAGGTCAGCCCCAGGCACGCCAGCACCGGCAAACCCTGACGCTCCCAAGGTGAAGTTTGCTCCGGCGACGCCTTGCGCAATTGATAGAAGCTGAACAGCAACGCCGCGCCGAGCATCAATGCGCCCAGAGGCGCTCCGTCGAGCAGGCTGCTTTCGCCGACGCGCAACTGGCTGAGAAACGCCAGCGCCGAACCCAGTTGCAACAGCAATGCGAAAGCCCGGGCCAACGGCCGTTGCTGGCGCAAGCCCAGCCAGAAAATCCCCGCACCCTCCACCGCCCACGCGGCAGATGTCCAGCGTGCATCCAGCCCCAGCGGAATCGCCAGGCTGGCGAAAATCACCCCAAGCGCCAGGCAAGTCTCACCCAGCAACAACGCCCGGCCGCCCATCAGCACTTTGGCCAGGGCCATGTAGATCATGCCCAGCGCCAGCGCACTGAACGCGGCAGCGAATTCCAGATGCTGCACCAGCGCGAATTGCAGGCCGAAACCCACCAGCGGCGGGCCGAACAGCATCGTCCCGTCGACGTAATCGCCCTTGCGCGCCGACCAGTGCAGCAGCGCCTCGCGATCGTCGTCCGCCGGGGCGTCCGGCATGTCCAGCAACTTGCGTCGGGCGAACAGCAGGCCGATGGCCAGGTACATCAGGAAGAACAGAATCAGGAACGGTTCGGTGCTCCACAGCAGTTCCGGCGTGTACGAACGCAGGCCCCAGGCGAAACCGATGCCGAAGGTCCCAACGAAGCCGATCAGGTTGAGCAGGCGCCAGGCCTTGAACCAGGCGATGGCCAGAATGCCGGCGTTGAGCAGCGCGAAATAACTGAATAGCGCGACGTGGTTGCCGGCGCCGGTGGAGGTCAGAATCGGCGCGGCGAAACCGCCCAGTGCGGCGACGCAGGCTAGAGCGAGGGAATCCTGGGTGATGGCCAGAATGGCCGAAAACACCGTCACTGCCACCAGCAATCCCAGCGCGGCAGACGGATCGAGCAGCGGATGCAGACGCATCGCCGCAAACACCGTCAGGTACAGCACTGCGATCCCGGTGCCTTGCAGCATCAAGGCGTAGCTGTTGTTGCGATGGCGCAACCACCAGCCCAGCGCCAGCAAGCCCAGTGCTGCCGCCGCAACTCCGGCGTAACGCAATTCGATCGGCACCACCATGCCTTCGGTGGCGTAGCGCAGCAGGAACGCCAGACCGAAAAACAACAACACCACGCCGACCCGCAGCACGGTGTTGCCACCGAACAGCCAGTTGCGCGCAGCGCTGATGCCGCGCTCGATGAGGTTCGGGCCACGGGGTTCGGCGGGTTGTCGGGGTTCAGGCTCGGGCGTAACGGCGTCCAGACGCCAGACATCGACCGGCAGCGGCTGGCTGGATGCGCTGGCGGCGACAGCAACAGGTTCGAGCTCGGGAGGCAGTTCCCAGACCAGCTCGGGTTCTGCGGCAGCGGGTTGTTCAAATACCGTGACGGGTTCAACGATCGTTTCGCTGACCGGCGCGACGCTCGGCGACGCTGGCGAATGCGCCGGAGCGCCTTCCAGCAGAAACAGACGCTGTTCGACGCCCTGCAACGCAATCTTCGCGTGATCCAGCTGACGCTGTTGCTCGGCAGCCTGTGAACCGAGCCGCGCGATACGCATCGCCTGGCCAATGGCGAGCCCGAGCAAGGCGCCCAACAGCGCATCGCTGAACGACTCGTCGAGCAGCCAGCCGAGCAGCAGCCCGATCAACATGAACATCCATTGCATGGTCGATATCCCTGAGCAGCCCCGTGGCGGGGCGGAACCAAGGCTCAGTATATCGGCCCGGCCCAACAATCGTGGGGCCGGGCGCACATTTGTCGCTAAAAGTTACTCGAGTGCCTTCCAGATATCCGTGGCGTACTCGCGGATAGTCCGGTCGGACGAGAACCAACCCATGCGAGAGGTATTCAGCACCGCCGAACGCCACCAGTTGTTGGCGTCGTGCCAATGCGCATCGACACGCATCTGCGCCTCCCAGTAGGAGTCGAAATCGGCGCAGACGAAGAACCGGTCGTAATCCACCAGCGAATCGATCAGCCCGGTGTAGCGCGACGTGTCGTCCGGCGAGAACACCCCGCTGCGGATCGCCTGCAATACATCGTTGAGGCGATGGGACGCGGCAATGTCCGGCACCGCGCTGAACTCGTGGTTCTGCTTGCGCGCCTCGACCTGCTGGGCACTGAGACCAAAGATGAACATGTGCTCGGCGCCGATGTTTTCGCACATTTCCACGTTGGCGCCGTCGAGGGTGCCGATCGTCAGCGCACCGTTCAGGCCGAACTTCATGTTGCTGGTGCCCGAGGCCTCGAAACCGGCGGTGGAGATCTGCTCCGACAGGTCCGCCGCCGGAATGATGCTTTCCGCCAGGCTGACATTGTAGTTGGGCAGGAACACCACTTTGAGCAGGCCGCGCACGGTCGGGTCGTTGTTCACCACCCGGGCGATGTCGTTGGTCAGTTTGATGATCAGCTTGGCCTGGTGATAACTCGCCGCAGCCTTGCCGGCGAAGATTTTCACCCGTGGCACCCAGTCGATTTCCGGCTCGGCACGGATCGCCTGATACAGCGCGACGGTGTGCATCAGGTTGAGCAGCTGGCGTTTGTATTCGTGGATCCGTTTGACCTGCACGTCGAACATCGCCGCCGGGTTGACCGCGATCCCCAGCCGTTCATGGATCAGGTAAGCGAGGGCCTTTTTGCTGTGCAACCGTTGCTCGGCGAAGGCTTTGCGGAAGGCGGGTTTCTCGGCGAACGGTTCAAGATCGAGCAGACGCTCTTCGGGGTTATCCAGAACGTCCGGGCCAAGGGCATCGACCAGCATCGAGGTCAACTCCGGGTTGGCCTGGTACAGCCAGCGGCGGAAGGTGATGCCGTTGGTCTTGTTGTTGATTCGCTCCGGATACAGCTTGTGCAGTTCAGCGAACACGGTTTTGCGCATCAGTTGCGTGTGCAGCCCGGACACGCCGTTGACGCTGTGGGAGCCGAGGAACGCGAGGTTGCCCATGCGCACCCGGCGCCCGTTGTCTTCCTCGATCAGCGACACCGCGCGCAGCACGTCGAAATCGTGGATGCCCTTGGCCCGCAGCGAATCGATGTGCTGGGCGTTGATCAGGTAAATGATCTGCATGTGCCGCGGCAGCATGCGTTCCATCAGCCCCACCGGCCAGGTTTCCAGCGCTTCGGGGAGCAGCGTGTGGTTGGTGTACGACAGCGTATCGACAGTCACTTGCCACGCCGCGTCCCAGGCCACGTCGTAGACATCGACCAGTTGGCGCATCAGTTCGGCGACGGCGATCGAAGGGTGGGTGTCGTTGAGCTGGATCGCCGCGTGATCGCCGAGGGTCAGCACCGAGGTGTGCATGTTGCGATGACGGCGCAGCAGGTCCTGAAGCGAGGCGGCGACGAAGAAGTATTCCTGACGCAGGCGCAGTTCCTGCCCGGCTTCGGTGCTGTCCGCCGGGTAGAGCACGCGGGAGATACTTTCGGCCCGGGCCACTTCGGCGACGGCGCCCAGGTGGTCGCCGGCGTTGAAGCGCTCCAGGTGCAAGTCCTCCATCGCTCGGGCCCGCCACAGGCGCAAGGTATTGACGCTCGCCCCGCGCCAGCCGACCACTGGGGTGTCGTAGGCAATCGCCCGGACGGTTTCCGCCGGGTGCCAGACCTGCCGGGAGTTGCCATTGGCGTCGGTGACGGTCTCGACGCTGCCGCCAAAGCCGATCGGATAGACCACCTCCGGCCGCTCGAACTCCCAGGGGTTGCCGAAATCCAGCCAGTGCTCGGTCTGCTCCTGTTGCCAACCGTCGACGATGGCCTGACGGAACAGCCCGTGTTCATAACGAATGCCATAGCCATGGCCGGCGATGCCGAGGGTCGACATGCTTTCCATGAAGCATGCCGCCAACCGTCCGAGGCCACCGTTGCCCAGCGCCGCATCCGGCTCCAGGATGCGGATGCGCTCCAGATCGACGCCCAGCTCGGTCAAGGCTTCACGGGCGACGTCCAGCAAACCGAGGTTGCTCAGGCTGTCGTACAGCAGGCGCCCGATGAGGAATTCCAGCGAGAGGTAATACACCCGCTTCTGGCCTTTGCGGTAAATCTGCCGGGTGTGGTCCATCCAGTGCTCGACCATGTGATCGCGCGCCGCCAGGGCGATGGCTTCGAACCAGTCATGGTCGAAGGCGTGATCCGGGTCTTTGCCCACCGCGTAGGTGAGTTTGGTCAGGACGGCGTCGCGGAATGCGGCCACCTCTGCTTCGCGAACTAGTGGTTCTTGAGTCATCGATAGGACCTCGAGCGAGCGGGGAGTTGTCAGAGCCTAGACGGTCTGACCGACGGTAAGGGCTCTGGTTCGGCAGTTTTTACCGAGAGTGTGAGATCGACCGGCAATACTCTGGCGAATGCCTCAATGAATGCAGGGGCCGTGCCGAATTGTCGGACGATGCGGGTGCATGAAGAAAAAATCTGGCGAAAGGTTGTTCAAAAATCCACCAGTCCCGGTATGATCGCGCGCCCTGATGCACACGCCTGGTAAACACCGATGATGAAGCCCAACCTGATCGCCGCCGCCGAGATCGACCGTCTCGATACCTGGGCCAAATATTCGGCCCCGATGTGCGGCTCGTGCGTTTCCAGCTGCTGCACGCTGCCGGTCGAGGTCAAGATCAAGGACCTGGTACGCATCGGCGTGGTCGACGAGTTCGAACTGGGCGACCCGCCGAAGAACATCGCCAAGCGTCTGCAAAAGGAAGGGCTGGTCGAGCGCTTCAACCAGAAGTCGGGGATCTTCACCCTGCAGCGCATGAGCAACAACGATTGCTACTACCTGGATCGCAAAAGCCGCCTGTGCACCATTTATGACAAGCGCCCGGACACCTGCCGCAACCACCCGAAAATCGGCCCGCGCCCGGGTTACTGCGCGTACAAGCCAAAGGAAGTGGAACGGGTACAGAATTCGCGGTCGATCGAACGCTTCTAAAAGCCGACCCTCACTCCAACCCTCGAACCTCGCCCCCTCACCCCAGCCCTCTCCCGGAGGGAGAGGGAGCCGACCGAGGTCGTCTTGCGTCATACATCGACCTGAAACAACCAGTCGATTATGGATTCGGTAAATCCCGATCAGGTCGGCGTACTTCTTGAGCATCCCCCAATCGGTCCCCTCTCCCTCCGGGAGAGGGTTAGGGTGAGGGGGCTTTTGAGGTTCAGCACTTTTCCCCGAATAAACAAAAACGCCCCCGGTCTCTCGACCGGGGGCGTTTTTTTAAGCCTGGGCTAAATTACGCCTTGGCTTTCTTGGCAGCGCGGGTACGCTCGCTTTCGTCCAGGATCTTCTTGCGAAGACGGATGGACTTAGGAGTCACTTCGCACAGCTCGTCTTCCTGGATGTATTCCAGAGCCTGTTCCAGGGTGAAGCGAACAGGTGGGACCAGAGCGATGGTTTCGTCTTTACCCGAAGCACGCATGTTGTCGAGCTTCTTGCCTTTGGTCGGGTTCACACCCAGGTCGTTGTCGCGGGAGTTCTGACCAACGATCTGACCGTTGTAGATCTCCTGGCCGTGTTCTACGAACAGCTTGCCACGAGCCTGCAGGGTTTCCAGGGAGTAGGTCAGTGCCTTGCCGGTTTCAACCGAAACCAGAACGCCGTTCTGACGGCCGGACATGTGGCCCGACTTCACTGGAGCGTAACGGTCGAAGATCGAGGTCAGGATGCCAGCACCGTTGGTCAGGGTCAGGAACTGGTTACGGAAACCGATCAGACCGCGAGCAGGGATGTTGTATTCCAGACGAACACGGCCCTTGCCATCCGGCACCATGTTGCTCAGGTCGCCTTTACGCAGACCCATTTCTTCCATGACCTTGCCCTGGGATTCTTCAGGGATGTCGATGGTCACGTTTTCGAACGGTTCCTGCTTCACGCCGTCAACTTCACGGATGATCACTTCAGGACGGCCCAGGGCCAGCTCGAAGCCTTCGCGACGCATGGTTTCGATCAGTACCGAGAGGTGCAGCTCACCACGGCCGGAAACCTTGAACTTGTCAGCCGAGTCGCCTTCTTCAACGCGCAGTGCAACGTTGTACAGCAGCTCTTTGTCCAGACGATCCTTGATGTTACGGGAGGTCACGAACTTGCCTTCTTTACCGCAGAATGGCGAGTCGTTTACCTGGAAGGTCATGGAAACGGTTGGCTCGTCAACGGTCAGCGGCTTCATCGCCTCGACGTTGTTGATGTCGCACAGGGTGTCGGAGATGAACAGCTCGTCGAAACCGCTGATGCAGACGATGTCGCCGGCTGCTGCTTCTTCAACGTCAACGCGGTGCAGACCGTGGTGACCCATCAGCTTCAGGATACGACCGTTGCGGCGCTTGCCGTCGGCGCTGATAGCGACAACCGGAGTGTTCGGCTTGACGCGACCACGAGCGATACGGCCAACACCGATAACACCCAGGAAGCTGTTGTAGTCCAGAGCGGAGATCTGCATCTGGAACGGACCGTCACGGTCAACAGCCGGAGGCGGAACGTGGTCGACTACCGCCTGGTACAGCGCGGTCATGTCTTCGCCCATGGCGGTGTGGTCCAGACCGGCGATGCCGTTCAGGGCCGAAGCGTAAACAACCTGGAAGTCCAGTTGTTCTTCGGTAGCGCCCAGGTTGTCGAACAGATCGAAGATCTGGTCCAGAACCCAGTCAGGACGCGCGCCCGGACGGTCAACCTTGTTGATGACCACGATTGGACGCAGGCCGGCTTCGAAAGCCTTCTTGGTCACGAAACGGGTTTGCGGCATAGGGCCGTCTTGAGCGTCGACCAGCAGCAGCACGGAGTCAACCATGGACATTACGCGCTCGACTTCGCCGCCGAAGTCGGCGTGGCCCGGGGTGTCCACGATGTTGATGTGGTAGCCGTTCCAGTTGATGGCGGTGTTTTTCGCCAGAATGGTAATGCCGCGCTCTTTTTCCTGGTCGTTGGAGTCCATCACGCGCTCGTCGTTGAGCTCGTTGCGCTCCAGGGTGCCGGATTGACGCAGGAGTTTGTCTACCAGGGTGGTCTTACCATGGTCAACGTGGGCAATGATGGCGATGTTGCGTAGATTTTCGATCACTTGTGTATCTCGATCAGAGGATTCGGTTTGCTGACAAGTCTTGGCAGCGATTGACAGTAGTGTCCGGCATGGCCGTTACAGCTTGACGGCGGTGTCGGGGGGCCGGTGACGCAGGCCACAGGCAAACAGCCCCGGGCACTTAGCTCGGTCGATAAACGCGCACATTGGCATGCCCCTCACTGAGCAAATGGTGAGCATGCAGGCGACTCATCACGCCTTTGTCGCAATACAGCAGGTACTGGCGAGTAGGGTCCAGTTCCTTGAAACGAGCGTTCACTGCGTAGAACGGCATCGTCTGTACCTCTATGCCGGCGAGTTCCAGCGGGTCATCCTCGGCGGCATCCGGGTGGCGGATGTCGATGACGATCTGACCGGCCAGTGCTTCGCTGACTTCTTCGATCTGCAAATCCTGGCCCAATTCGTCGATCACCCGATCGATCGGCACCAGTCTGGCGTTTGCGAGCGCACGCTCGAGCACCGCCATGTCGAATTCCTGCTCTTCGTGCTCGACCCGGCCACGCTTGGCGGCGGTCTTCGGGTTGACCGAGATGACGCCGCAGTATTCCGGCATGTGCCGGGCGAAATCACCGGTACCGATCTGGTCGGCCGTGTCGATGATGTCCTGCTTGTGGGCGACGATCAGCGGTCGCAGCACCAGCTTGTCGGTGACGCAATCGATGACCGACAGGTTCGGCAGCGTCTGGCTCGACACCTGGGAAATCGCTTCGCCGGTGACCAGCGCATCGATGTGCAGGCGTTCGGCAATGCTCGATGCGGCGCGCAACATCATACGCTTCAACACGACGCCCATATGACTGTCGTCGACCTTGCCGAGAATTTCGCCCAAGACTTCTTCGAACGGAACACTGACAAATAGCACGCGTTGCGAGCTGCCGTACTTCTTCCAGATGAAATGCGCGACTTCCATCACGCCCAATTCGTGGGCACGACCGCCCAGATTGAAGAAGCAGAAGTGCGTCATCAGGCCGCGACGCAGGATCTGGTACGCGGCAACCGTCGAGTCAAAGCCGCCTGACATCAGCACCAGCGTCTGTTCCAGCGCACCGAGCGGGTAACCGCCGATACCATTGTGCTGGCTGTGGATCACAAACAACCGTTTGTCGCGAACTTCGATACGGACTTCGATTTCCGGCTGTTTCAGGTCGATTCCGGCGGCACCGCACTCACGGCGCAGCTTGCTGCCGACGTATTTTTCGACGTCCATCGAGCTGAACGCATGCTTGCCCGCACGCTTGCAGCGCACCGAGAAGATCTTCCCGGCCAGCGCATCGCCGTAGTGCTGTTTGCACTTCTCGGTGATGTCGTCGAAGTCACCCAGCGGGTACTCGTCGATCTGCAGAAAGTGCGCGATGCCCGGCATGCAGGTCAGGCGTTCGCCCATCTCTTTCAGGGCCTTGGGGTCGGTGACGCGGGTTTCCAGCTCGAGGTTGTCCCACACACCGTTCACCACCACGGCCGGGTCCAGGTCGCGGAGCACGGTGCGGATGTTCTTGGCCAGCTGGCGGATGAATTTCGTCCGGACAGGTCGGCTTTTGATGGTGATCTCGGGGAAGACTTTTACGATTAGTTTCATGAAAACAGCGCGCGCAGGGCCAGCCGAAAAAGGGGGGCGCGGATTATAGCGGAAATTGCTCAAGGTTTAACCAGTTAATGTGCAGAAGGTTTTGCGCGCACCAAAACGGGTCAATTCTCAGTTCAAACGCTACATTAAAGGGCGAGTTTTCTGCCATTAAGGCGCTTTCGACCTTTAGAAGCGTGAATTTGGGGCAAAAAACCCATGCTGGGGCACTGGCATGCAATTTGCTCCCTTGTGAGGCAGGTTGCCTTGGCAGAGTATTCGCGCCGGCATCACCACTATTAAGGGCATCCACTACCCGCCCTAATTCACCCGGAGGACACTATGTCGAAGTCGGTTCAACTCATCAAAGATCATGACGTCAAGTGGATTGATCTGCGCTTCACGGACACCAAAGGCACTCAGCACCACGTGACCATGCCGGCTCGCGATGCGCTGGAAGACGACTTCTTCGAAGTTGGCAAGATGTTCGACGGTTCCTCCATCGCTGGCTGGAAAGGCATCGAAGCCTCCGACATGATCCTGCTGCCGGACGACGAAACCGCCGTTCTGGACCCGTTCACCGAAGAGCCGACCCTGATCCTGGTCTGCGACATCATCGAACCTTCGACCATGCAAGGTTACGATCGCGACCCGCGCGCCATCGCCCGCCGCGCCGAGGAATACCTGAAGACCACCGGTATCGGTGACACCGTATTCGCCGGTCCAGAGCCTGAGTTCTTCATCTTCGACGAAGTGAAGTTCAAGTCCGACATCTCCGGTTCGATGTTCAAGATCTACTCCGAGCAAGGCTCGTGGATGTCCGACCAGGACGTGGAAGGCGGCAACAAAGGCCACCGTCCAGGCGTGAAAGGTGGCTACTTCCCGGTTCCGCCGTTCGACCACGACCACGAAATCCGTACCTCCATGTGCAACGCACTGGAAGAAATGGGCCTGACCGTTGAAGTTCACCACCACGAAGTGGCAACTGCCGGCCAGAACGAAATCGGCGTCAAGTTCAACACCCTGGTGAAGAAAGCCGACGAAACCCAGACCCTGAAATACGTTGTCCACAACGTTGCCGACGCCTACGGCCGTACCGCGACCTTCATGCCGAAGCCTCTGTACGGCGACAACGGTTCGGGCATGCACGTTCACATGTCCATCTCCAAAGATGGCAAGAACACCTTCGCGGGTGAAGGCTATGCCGGCCTGTCCGACACCGCCCTGTACTTCATCGGCGGCATCATCAAGCACGGTAAGGCCCTGAACGGCTTCACCAACCCGGCCACCAACTCCTACAAGCGTCTGGTGCCAGGCTTCGAAGCTCCAGTGATGCTGGCCTACTCGGCTCGCAACCGTTCCGCCTCGATCCGTATTCCTTACGTCAACAGCCCGAAAGGCCGTCGTATCGAAGCCCGCTTCCCGGATCCGGCTGCCAACCCGTACCTGGCTTTCGCAGCGCTGCTGATGGCTGGTCTGGACGGTATCCAGAACAAGATCCACCCAGGCGATGCTGCCGACAAGAACCTGTACGACCTGCCGCCTGAAGAGGCGAAAGAGATCCCGCAAGTTTGCGGCAGCCTGAAAGAAGCCCTGGAAGAGCTGGACAAGGGCCGTGCGTTCCTGACCAAGGGCGGCGTGTTCTCCGACGACTTCATCGACGCTTACATCGCGCTGAAATCCGAAGAAGAAATCAAGGTCCGCACCTTCGTACACCCACTGGAATATGAGCTGTACTACAGCTGCTGATCCGGTAGCGCCGCGCTACGCGGCGTGACAAAGAAAGGCCTCCTTCGGGAGGCCTTTTTTGTGCCCGCTCATCCATGGATAATCCGCCGCTTTCGCGCCACGACCGGCGCCTTGACGAAGGGATTCGCATGAAGTGGTTACGGGCTATCGCCCTGATGGCCGGCCTCGCCCGCTCAACAACTGGCGCTGCCGAGTTCTATGAAGACAAGCCGCTGGCTCACCCGCTGATCCAGGGCTTGCAGGAAAGCTCGATGACTCTGGCGTTCATCAAGGAAACGAACGGCGTCAAAGGCTATTACTGCCGTTGCGACACGCCGGGCGAACGCCCACAACTGCTTGATGAGTTCGGCCAGGTGAACATCGAATCGGTTTTTCTCATGTCGCTCGACAGTGAGGATCCGACCCGCTTCGTGCTTTTTCGGCAAAACGACCGCTACAAAATCTACGCCTACAAATACAACGCCAACGACCACCTCTACAGCCGCGTCACGCGATTGCAGCCGGCGCTGGACCGCATCGCCGAAGGTCGCAAACACCTCGACGCCCTGACCATCAAGAAGGCTCTGAGCCAAATCACCCCGCTCAACTACAGCCTCTTCCTTGAAGAGTCCGGCATACCGGAATTCGACCAGCTCGATTTCAGCCAAGGGAAACTGGTGAGCTTTTACGGCCAGTACTACGACCCACTGAGCGACCCGACGCCAGATGACGAACCTTACTTCTTCAAGAAGACCTATCAGGAAAAAAACGGCCGGTTCCTTACCGTTACTTTCTGGCGATGGCTCGACCAGACGCTCGTCGAGGGCAAGCGCACGCTCTACAACTATCGGGTGAGGCGTATTGCCTGGGAAACCGAACCGACTAAATTCACCGGCAGCGAAGACGGCCAATCGGTGTCTTATGATTCCGGCTCGCTCTCGGCCCAAGGTGCCTACAAGCAGGGCGTTCGGGTCGGTCCGTGGTCTTCTTCCAAAGACGAGAAATATTCGGAGTCCGGCAATTTCGTAGAGGGCAAACGAGAGGGCCAGTGGACGCTGTACCAGGATGGGCAAACACTGGAGGGCGAATTCCACAATGATTTGCGCGAGGGTCGTTGGCAGCTTCTCAACCACGACGACATGGAATGGGTCGCCACCGGATTCCAGACCTATGTCCACGGCCAACTCAACGGCCTGAGTGAATTGACTGTTCGTGGCACTACCGAGCGCGGCGAATATCGCGATGACAAACGCCAAGGCCTCTGGGTGACCAGACTCGACAATGGCCACACCCTCAACGTCAACTTCGTTGACGACGTAAAGGAAGGCGAATGGCGCGAAGTCGACGCCAAGGGTGTGCCGGTCCTGATCGAGCACTACAAGGCAGGTGTCCTGTCCGGCGCCCGCGAAAATACGGGTGCGCCTGGCGCCGCGCAATAAATCCTGAGCGGTTTGTGTGAGCAGATATTGTCCCGATTGGGCTTACCGCCGCCCCTGGCCTATGCTGCAAGCCAATCTCATTGTTGATCGGTCGAATCCATGGGTCGTGGTTTTTTTCTCCTGTTGCTGCTGATCGTCCTGCCCGCTGCCGCACAGATTTACAAGTACACCGACGCCGACGGCAACACGGTCTACAGCGATCACGCGCCGGACGGCGTGCAGGTGCAGCCGGTGGCGTTGCCGCCGCTCAACAGCGTCCAGCCTCAGGCACCGAATGCGCCCTCTGCCGATACGGCCACTCGTGAGCCGGCGCGTAACGTCTATGAAGTGCTGGAGCTGACCGGCCTGCCCACCGAGGAAGCCCTGCGCGCCAACAACGGCACCTTCACGGTCAGCGTGCTGATCAAGCCGCGCCTGCAACCGCCGCATCAATTGCGCCTGCTGCTGGACGACGCGCCTTATGGCCAACCGAGCAACGTGCCGATCCTGCAACTGGTTAACGTCGACCGGGGCGAGCATCGGCTGGCGGTGCAGGTGATCAATGGCGAGACGATCATTCAGCAGAGTCCGGCGGTGGTGTTCACCGTGCAGCGGGTGCACAAGCCATGAGGCGAGGATTGATTGCCTTGTGCCTGTCGCTGATCGCGTTTGGCGCATCGGCCGAGGTGTTCACTTACATCGATGCACAGGGCAATCGCGTCTACACCGATCAACCGCGCGGCAACGCCAAGCGTGTGCCGCTGGCCACCAGCAATCGCATGGCCTCGAATCCAACCGCCACTGCACCGGTCAAGCCGTCGATGAAATCAGCAGAGCCGCCGCTGTTCCACTACGACATGCTGCGGGTGCTGATCCCCGAGCCGGACGCGACCATTCGCAGCAGCGCCGGAGAGCTGATCGTCAGCGTCACCAGCGAGCCGGGCCTGCAAAAAGGTCATTTGTATCGCCTGCTGCTGGATGGCCAGGCCGTCGGCGAACCCGGCCTGAGCCCGGTGTTCCCGCTGAGCAACATCGATCGTGGCAGCCACAACCTGTCGGTGGAAATCCTCGACGCCCAAGGCCGGACCGTGGAGAAAACCGCCAACCAGCCGTTCCACATGCAGCGCATTTCCCTGGCACAGAAGCGTCAGGTCAAACCGTGTGTCAGCGCCGACTACGGCGTTCGCCCGGAATGCCCGCTGAAAGACAAACCCGCCGAACCGAAAAATCCTTTCCTGCGTTTCTTCTGACGTCGTTCAGCTTTGCGCACTATATTGGTGCAATACGCTGCACCGTACTCACATTCCAACCCATTTTGGTTCGAAAGTACCCGCCAGAGCGGTTTGACTGCCACGCAAACGAGCGTCAAACGCCCGTTTCAGGGGTTGAACGCTTCTTTTCGGAGCCTTGGTTTGGTTTTTGCATTTTCCTCGCATCAGCGCTGTATCCCTGCGCGCGCCATGCTCCAAAAGAGGTCCTCATGACCATCAGTGACGCACTGCATCGCTTGCTACTCGACAACCTGACCACCGCCACCATCCTGCTCGACAGCGAATTGCGCCTCGAGTACATGAACCCGGCGGCGGAGATGCTGCTGGCCATCAGCGGTCAGCGCAGCCATGGGCAGTTCATCAGCGAGCTGTTCACCGAGTCCACCGAGGCGCTCAACTCGCTGCGCCAGGCGGTGGAGCAGGCGCACCCGTTCACCAAGCGCGAAGCGATGCTCACCGCCCTCACCGGCCAGACCCTGACCGTGGATTACGCGGTGACGCCGATCCTCAGCAACGGCGCGACCCTGCTCCTGCTGGAAGTCCATCCCCGTGACCGCCTGCTGCGGATCACCAAGGAAGAGGCGCAACTGTCGAAACAGGAAACCAGCAAGATGCTGGTGCGCGGCCTGGCCCACGAGATCAAGAATCCGCTGGGCGGCATCCGTGGTGCCGCGCAGTTGCTGGCCCGGGAACTGCCGGAAGACAGCCTGCGCGACTACACCAACGTGATCATCGAAGAGGCCGACCGCCTGCGCAATCTGGTCGACCGCATGCTCGGCTCGAACAAATTGCCGTCGCTGGCCCTGTGCAACGTACACGAAGTGCTGGAGCGGGTCTGCCAACTGGTCGAGGCCGAAAGCCAGGGCTGCATCACGCTGGTGCGCGATTACGACCCGAGCATTCCAGACGTCCTGATCGACCGGGAACAAATGATTCAGGCGGTGCTGAACATCGTGCGCAACGCGATGCAGGCCATCAGCAGCCAGAACGAACTGCGCCTGGGCCGCATCAGCCTGCGCACCCGCGCCATGCGCCAGTTCACCATCGGCCACGTCCGCCATCGCCTGGTGACCAAGATCGAGATCATCGACAACGGCCCGGGCATTCCTGCGGAACTCCAGGAAACCATCTTCTTTCCCATGGTCAGCGGCCGTCCGGACGGTACCGGGCTGGGCCTGGCCATCACCCAGAACATCATCAGCCAGCACCAGGGCCTGATCGAGTGTGACAGCCATCCAGGCCACACCACGTTCTCGATCTTTCTGCCACTGGAACAAGGAGCCACATCGACATGAGCCGTAGTGAAACCGTGTGGATCGTCGATGACGACCGTTCTATCCGTTGGGTTCTGGAAAAAGCCCTGCAACAGGAAGGCATGACCACCCAGAGCTTCGACAGTGCCGATGGCGTGATGAGCCGCCTCGCGCGCCAGCAGCCGGACGTGATCATCTCCGACATCCGCATGCCCGGCGCCAGTGGCCTGGACCTGCTGGCACGGATCCGCGAGCAGCACCCGCGGCTGCCGGTGATCATCATGACCGCTCATTCCGATCTGGACAGCGCTGTCGCCTCCTATCAGGGTGGCGCGTTCGAATACCTGCCCAAGCCGTTCGACGTCGACGAAGCCGTGTCGCTGGTCAAGCGCGCCAATCAGCACGCCCAGGAACAGCAAGGTCTGGAAGTCGCGCCAGCGCTGACCCGCACCCCGGAAATCATCGGCGAAGCGCCGGCGATGCAGGAAGTGTTTCGCGCCATCGGGCGCCTGAGCCACTCCAACATCACCGTGCTGATCAACGGCGAATCCGGCACCGGTAAAGAACTGGTGGCCCACGCCCTGCACCGCCACAGCCCGCGCGCGGCCTCGCCGTTCATCGCGCTGAACATGGCGGCGATTCCGAAAGACCTGATGGAATCCGAGCTGTTCGGCCATGAAAAAGGCGCGTTCACCGGTGCGGCCAACCTGCGTCGTGGCCGTTTCGAACAGGCCGACGGCGGCACGCTGTTCCTCGATGAAATCGGCGACATGCCGGCGGACACCCAGACTCGCCTGCTGCGGGTGCTGGCCGATGGCGAGTTCTATCGCGTTGGCGGGCACGTGCCGGTCAAAGTCGATGTGCGGATCATCGCCGCAACGCACCAGAATCTGGAAACCCTGGTTCACGCCGGGAAATTCCGTGAGGACTTGTTCCACCGCCTCAACGTGATCCGCATCCACATCCCTCGCCTGTCGGACCGTCGCGAAGACATCCCGACCCTGGCCAAGCACTTCCTCAGCCGCGCCGCGCAAGAGCTGGCGGTGGAGCCGAAGCTGCTGAAAAGCGAGACCGAGGAATACCTGAAGAACCTGCCGTGGCCAGGCAACGTGCGGCAGCTGGAAAACACCTGCCGCTGGATCACCGTAATGGCCTCCGGGCGCGAAGTGCACATCAGCGACCTGCCGCCGGAACTGCTGAGCCTGCCGCAGGACTCGGCGCCGGTCACCAACTGGGAACAGGCGCTGCGACAGTGGGCCGATCAGGCCCTGGCGCGCGGTCAGTCGAGCCTGCTCGACAGCGCGGTGCCGGCGTTCGAGCGAATCATGATCGAGACAGCACTGAAGCACACCGCCGGACGTCGTCGCGACGCGGCCGTGCTGCTGGGCTGGGGCCGGAACACCTTGACCCGCAAGATCAAGGAACTCGGCATGAAGGTCGATGGCGGGGATGACGATGAGGGCGATGAAGGCTGAGATTCAGCGCCAGCCTGCACCGCCGCAAGGCACCGTGACCCTTAATCGGGCACGGCAACTGACTCAGTCTCGCACTGTAAACCGCTGAAAATCCCGTCCTGTGAAAAGCCGAAGGCCCCGTATTACGGGGCCTTCGTCGTTGTGCCGAGCTTTTTTGTTTCAAAACGAGAAAAACTGGCACGCCCCCTGCAATAACTCCTTCAGGTGATTCGATTCACCCACCCTTTCGGGGGCCTTGGTACAGGCAGGCCGGGGATTCCCCTCTTTACACCGGACTCAGCGAGTCCACCCTTTTGGGGCCCTTGATACAGGCAGGTCAGGGGTTCCTTCTTTACACCGGCTCAGAACGCGATGCGATGAGCCCGCCCGTTTCGGGAACCTTGGTACAGGCAGGCCGGGGATTCCCTCTTTTATTGCTCCCGGAGATGGATCTCCAGCCGCCAGCGGTCATCGACCGCCTGGCCGGCCCAGTCGCCCTGCAGCGACCGCGCCGCCACCAGCGTCAGCAACAATCCCCCGTCACTCAAACGCGTCCGCCAGTTCACGTCCTTGCCGTTGAGCTTGAGCTGGCCTTTCTGGGGCTTGCCTTCAGCCCCGAACAACAGCGCAACGCTGCCATCGACGATCTCGCCGTGCAGCTTCGGCTCGTTGTTGAACCAGACCGCCAGACCATCATCAATCACCTCGACCTGCTGCAAGACGGTCGGGTCAGGCGTGGTCAAACGACCGATCATCATTCCGACCATCACACCGACGATCGCCAGCGATGCCATCACCCGCGGGAATAGTTTCGAACGCGGATCCGCTTGCGGCGTAGAATGCGCGTCATCTTTACCTTCGGAGCCGTGCATGTTTCACGTCATCCTTTTTCAACCGGAAATTCCGCCGAACACCGGCAACGTTATCAGGCTGTGCGCCAACAGCGGCTGCCACCTGCATTTGATCGAACCGCTGGGCTTCGAGATGGACGACAAGCGCCTGCGCCGCGCCGGTCTCGACTACCACGAGTATGCCACTCTGCAGCGCCACGCCGACCTCGCCAGCTGCCTGGAAAGCCTCGGTCATCCACGGCTGTTCGCCTTCACCACCAAGGGTTCGCGGCCGTTTCACGATGCCGCGTTCGTCCCCGGCGATGCGTTCATCTTCGGCCCGGAAAGCCGTGGCCTGCCGCCGGAAGTGCTCGATGCCCTGCCCGGCGAACAGCGCCTGCGCCTGCCGATGCGCGAAGGCTGCCGCAGCCTGAACCTGTCCAACACTGTGGCGGTGGCCGTGTACGAAGCGTGGCGGCAGAACGACTTCAAGTAACGCCATTCGATCGCCCAAGAAAAAAGCGCCGGTAACGGCGCTTTTTTCGTTGTTGCATCGACCGCTTACTGAACGGTTGGGGTCTCGCCGGATTCCTGCATGCGCTGCAGCTCTTGCGCGTACAGGGCGTCGAAGTTCACCGGGGCCAGCATCAGGGCCGGGAACGAACCGCGGGTCACCAGGCTGTCCAGGGTTTCGCGAGCGTACGGGAACAGGATGTTCGGGCAGAACGCACCCAGGGTGTGGCTCATGGAAGCCGCGTCCAGGTTCTTGATCAGGAAGATACCGGCCTGTTGCACTTCAGCGATGAAGGCCACTTCTTCACCGTTTTTCACGGTGACGGACAGGGTCAGCACGACTTCGTAGAAATCACCTTCCAGGGCTTTCTGGCGGGTGTTCAGATCCAGAGCGACCGCCGGATCCCACTGCTGGCGGAAGATTGCCGGGCTTTTCGGGGCTTCGAAGGACAGGTCGCGTACGTAGATGCGCTGCAAGGAGAATTGCGGTGCGGTTTCTTCTTCGCTGGCTGCAGTGTTCTGTTGGTCAGTCATCTCAGATCCTTTCTGATCTTGGGTCTTTTAGGGTTCTTGGTTTGCAGGTGCAGCAGTTCAGGCCTTGAGCAGCGCGTCGAGCTTGCCGGCGCGCTCCAGGGCATACAAATCATCACATCCGCCGACGTGGGTGTCGCCGATCCAGATCTGCGGCACGGACGTGCGTCCGGCCTTCTGGGCCATGGCGGCGCGCACCTGCGGCTTGCCATCGACCTTGATCTCTTCGAAGGCCACGCCTTTGTTCGCGAGCAGGTACTTGGCGCGCGAGCAGTAAGGGCAGTAATCGCTGGAGTAGACGATGACGTCGCTCATGTCACTTCACCAACGGCAGGTTGTCGCCTTTCCAGCTGGAAATCCCGCCGGACAGCTTGGCGGCGGTGAAGCCGGCCTTCATCAGCTCGCGGGCGTGGGTGCCGGCGGTCTGGCCCAGGGCGTCGACCAGAATGATGGTCTTGGCCTTGTGTTTTTCCAGCTCGCCGATGCGGGCGGCCAGTTTGTCCTGGGGAATGTTCACCGCGCCAACGATGTGACCGGCGGCGTAGTCCTTGCTCGGACGGATGTCCACCACCACGCCGGCTTCCTTGTTGACCAGCGCGGTCAGCTCGCCCGTGCTCAGGCTTTTACCGCCGCCCTGCACCGTATGCGCCAGCAGCAAAGCCAGCAGTACGACGAAGATACCGACAAGAATGTAGTGGTTAGTGGCAAATTCAATCAGGTGAGCAACCATCGAAGGAGGTTCCAGGGCGTTAAAATGTCGGCCAGTATACACAGCCACTATGGTCGGCCAAACCCCGTCCGGCGGTGACGCCGCCGGAACTTCGCTTTAAACTCCAACTCCCTTTTCCATCGCCCTCTTCTTATTAGCCACGAGTGGATTCCATGACTACCACGCCTAAACCTTTGGTCCTGATGATTCTCGACGGCTTCGGTCACAGCGACAGCCCCGAGTCCAACGCCGTCTATGCGGCCAAGAAGCCTGTGCTGGATCGCCTGTGGGCCACCGTACCGAACGGCTTGATCTCGGGCAGCGGCATGGACGTCGGTCTGCCGGACGGCCAGATGGGCAACTCCGAAGTCGGCCACATGAACCTCGGCGCCGGGCGCGTGGTGTATCAGGACTTCACCCGCGTGACCAAAGCGATCCGCGACGGCGAGTTCTTCGAGAACCCGACCATCTGCGCCGCCGTGGACAAGGCTGTGGCCGCCGGCAAGGCCGTGCATTTCATGGGCCTGCTGTCGGACGGCGGGGTTCACAGCCACCAGGATCACTTGATCGCCATGGCCGAACTGGCCTTCAAGCGCGGCGCCGAAAAAATCTACCTGCACGCCTTCCTCGACGGCCGTGACACGCCGCCGAAAAGCGCTGCCTCGTCGATCGAACTGCTCGACGCGACCTTCCAGGCCCTCGGCAAGGGCCGCATCGCCAGCCTGATCGGCCGCTACTACGCCATGGACCGCGACAACCGTTGGGATCGCGTGGCTCAGGCCTATAACCTGATCGTCGACGGCAAGGGCGAATTCAACGCCGCCACCGCCCAGGAAGGTCTGGAAGCCGCTTACGCCCGTGGCGAGAGCGACGAATTCGTCAAGGCCACCAGCATCGGTGAGCCGGTGACAGTCGAAGACGGCGACGCCGTGGTGTTCATGAACTTCCGCGCCGACCGCGCCCGCGAGCTGAGCCGTGTGTTTGTCGAAGACGGTTTCAAGGAGTTCGAACGCGCACGCCAGCCAAACGTGCAGTACGTGGGCCTGACTCAATATGCCGCCAGCATTCCGGCTCCCGCAGCCTTTGCCCCGGGCAGCCTGGAAAACGTGCTCGGCGACTACCTGGCGAAAAACGGCAAGACCCAGCTGCGCATCGCCGAAACCGAGAAATACGCCCACGTGACCTTCTTCTTCTCCGGTGGCCGCGAAGAACCGTTCCCGGGCGAAGAGCGCATCCTGATCCCGTCGCCGAAAGTCGCCACCTATGACTTGCAGCCGGAAATGAGCGCGCCGGAAGTCACCGACCGCATCGTCGAGGCCATCGAGAACCAGCGTTACGACGTGATCGTGGTCAACTACGCCAACGGCGACATGGTCGGCCATAGCGGCGTGTTCGAAGCCGCGGTGAAAGCCGTGGAATGCCTGGACACCTGCGTAGGCCGCATCGTCGAGGCTCTGGAAAAAGTCGGCGGTGAAGCGCTGATCACCGCCGACCACGGTAACGTCGAGCAGATGGCTGACGAATCCACCGGGCAAGCGCACACCGCACACACCACCGAGCCGGTACCGTTCATTTATGTCGGCAAGCGCGATCTGAAAGTCCGCGAAGGCGGCGTGCTGGCGGACGTGGCGCCGACCATGCTGAAACTGCTGGGTCTGGAAAAACCGGCGGAAATGACTGGCACTTCGATTCTGGTCTGATATCAAAAACGCCCTGTAATCAGCCTGAAACGGCTTTTTATGACGAACGCCTCAAAGCAGTTGGCTTTGAGGCGTTTTTTTTGCTGCGTCGGGCGGGCATACTAGACCGTCCCTTACCCTGGTGCCGCCCGCCTCTATGCTTCGCGTCCTGATCGCCCTCGCTCTGACATGCCTGCTTCAACCGGCCTTCGCGGATGAGCGCGCGCAAACCCAACAGCAACTGGACGCCACGCGCCAGGACATCGCCGAGCTGAAAAAACTGCTGGGCAAGCTCCAGGAAGAAAAATCCGGCGTGCAAAAGGAGCTCAAGGGCACCGAAACCGAGATGGGCAAGCTCGAGAAACAGGTCGAAGCCCTGCAGAAAGAGCTGAAGAAGAGCGAATCCGAGCTGCAGCGGCTCGATGCGGAGAAAAAAAAACTCCAGAGCGCGCGCACTGAACAGCAGCGACTGATCGCCATCCAGGCCCGCGCCGCCTACCAGAACGGTCGCCAGGAATACCTCAAGCTGCTGCTCAACCAGCAGAATCCCGAGAAATTCGCCCGCACCCTCACCTATTACGACTACCTGAGCCAGGCTCGCCTGGAACAGCTGAAAAGCTTCAACGAAACCCTGCGCCAACTGGCCAATGTCGAAAAGGACATCGGCTTGCAGCAGGCGCAATTGCTGGTGCAGCAAAGCGATCTCGACACTCAGCGCGAAGCGCTCGACAAGGTCCGCAAGGAGCGCCAGCAGGCCCTTGCCAAACTCAATGACGACGTGAAAGCCCGGGACCAGAAACTGGCCGCCCGCGAGCAGGACCAGGCAGACCTGTCTAAAGTCCTTAAAACCATTGAAGAAACCCTGGCCCGCCAGGCCCGTGAGGCAGAAGAAGCGCGACAGAAAGCGCTCATCGCCCAGCAGGAAGCCGAAAAAAAGCGTTTGCGTGAGGCCCAGGCCCGTGCCGATGCGGACTCGGATACCAGCGACGCCCCGCGAAAACAAGCCAGACCCACACCTGGCGCGCTGGTTTCCAGCAGCGGCGAGACGTTCGGCGGCCCTTTTGCTGCCACCCGGGGAAAACTTCCATGGCCGGTTGATGGTCGACTGCTGGCACGCTTCGGCGAAACCCGTGGCGACGATGCCCGTACAAAGTGGGACGGCGTGATGATCAGCGCCTCCGCCGGCAGCCAGGTGCACGCCGTACATGGCGGGCGCGTGGTGTTTGCCGACTGGTTGCGCGGTGCCGGGCTATTGGTGATCCTCGATCACGGCAACGGTTTTCTGAGTCTTTACGGTCACAACCAGACGCTGCTCAAGTCGGCGGGTGACGTGGTAAAAGCCGGTGAGTCCATCTCCACTGTGGGTAACAGTGGCGGCCAGGACACACCAGCGCTGTATTTCGCAATTCGTCAGCAGGGTCACCCGAGTGATCCGGCGCAATGGTGCCGTGCGCAAGGATAAGCACGCCATCTAATTCAGGAGTTCGTTCGACATGCTGCATTTGTCCCGCCTTACCTCGCTGGCCCTGACGATCGCCCTGGTGATCGGCGCGCCTCTGGCGTTTGCCGCTCAACCGGCTCCGGCCGTCGCTCCGGCAGGTACTGCCGCGACTTCCAAGGCGCCGTTGCCGCTGGAAGAGCTGCGCACCTTTGCCGAGGTCATGGACCGGATCAAGGCCGCCTATGTCGAGCCGGTGGACGACAAGACCCTGCTGGAAAACGCGATCAAGGGCATGCTCAGCAACCTCGATCCGCACTCCGCCTACCTGGGCCCTGAAGACTTTGCCGAGTTGCAGGAAAGCACCAGCGGTGAATTCGGTGGCCTGGGCATCGAAGTCGGCGCCGAGGACGGCTTCATCAAGGTCGTGTCGCCGATCGATGACACTCCGGCGTCGAAGGCCGGCATCCAGGCCGGCGACTTCATCGTCAAGATCAACGGCGCGCCGACCCGCGGCCAGACCATGACCGAAGCCGTGGACAAGATGCGCGGCAAGATCGGCCAGAAGATCACCCTGACCCTGGTGCGCGACGGCGGCACGCCGTTCGATGTAACCCTGGCTCGCGCCGTGATCCAGGTGAAGAGCGTCAAGGCGCAACTGCTGGAGTCGGGCTACGGCCTGATCCGCATCACTCAGTTCCAGGTCAAGACCGGCGAAGAGGTCTCCAAGGCCCTGGCCAAGCTGCGCAAGGACAACGGCAAGAAGCTCAACGGCATCATCCTCGACCTGCGCAACAACCCGGGTGGCGTACTGCAGGCGGCGGTGGAAGTGGTCGACCACTTCATCACCAAAGGCCTGATCGTCTACACCAAGGGCCGGATCGCCAACTCCGAACTGCGCTTCTCCGCCACCGGCAAGGACGAAAGCGAAGCCGTGCCGATGGTCGTGCTGATCAACGGTGGCAGTGCCTCGGCCTCGGAAATCGTCGCCGGCGCCCTGCAGGATCAGAAACGCGCCGTGGTCATGGGCACCACCAGTTTCGGCAAGGGCTCGGTACAGACCGTGCTGCCGCTGAACAACGACCGCGCGCTGAAGATCACCACGGCGCTGTACTTCACGCCGAACGGCCGCTCGATCCAGGCCCAGGGCATCGTCCCGGACATCGAAGTGCGCCGCGCCAAGATCACCAACGAGGCGGACAGCGACTACTTCAAGGAAGCCGATCTGCAAGGTCACCTGGGCAACGGCAACGGCGGCGCGGACAAACCGACCGGCTCTGGCGGCAAAGCCAAGGCGATGCCGCAGGATGACGATTACCAGTTGGCCCAGGCCCTGAGCCTGCTCAAAGGCCTGAGCATCACGTCCGGCCGTTGAGGATGTCCTTGCGTTTGGTCTTTGTCCTGCTGTGCTGTCTGGCGGGTGCTGCTCATGCAGAACCTGCCAGACCCACACCTCAAAAAGCCTACCTGACACTGATCATCGACGACCTGGGGCAGAACCTGCCCCGGGATCGCCGGGTGCTGGCCCTGCCCGGGCCGGTCACGACCGCGATCATGCCCGACACCCCGCACGCCACCGAGTTTGCCCGCGAGGCCCATCGCGCCGGCAAGGTCGTGATCCTGCACATGCCGATGGACCCGGCCACTGGCCCGTTCGCCTGGCATCCCGAACTGCCCATCGAAGAACTCGAAAAACGGCTGAGTGCCGCGTTCAAAATGGTCCCCTACACCGCCGGCATCAACAACCACATGGGCAGTCGCATGACTGCGCAGCCGGTGGCCATGGCCTGGTTGATGGGCGAGTTGCAGCGCCGCCACAAGTTCTTCGTCGACAGCCGGACCAGCGCCCAGACTGTCGCCGCGCAGCAGGCACAGAAGATCGATCTGGCGAGCGTTTCACGGGATGTGTTTCTCGATGACGTGCGCACCGAAGCGGCGATCCTGATTCAATTGCAGACGGCAATCAGCCTGGCGCACAAACAGGGTTCAGCCGTGATGATCGGGCACCCTTATCCACAGACACTCGCGGTGCTGGAACGGGAGCTGCCAAAGTTGAAAGCCCAAGGCATCGAGTGGATCGACATCAAGCAGATGATCAGTGTGCGCAGCAATCGCGCCACGGCCGCACACGGCAAAAACGGTGTCTACCGATAAATGCCCTGATACAACCGCTACACATAGTTATTGCCTGACGACTCGCCCGCGTCTGGATAGTCACCCCTGTAATGGTTAGCGACTCTTGTGGGTCGCCTTGCAAACTTCAGGACTGACTATGACAGGCATCGACAGCAACACATTATCTGCGCAGCGAATGGAACCGATCCGGTTCGGCAATCTGCTGATCAATTTCACCAGCGAATTCCACCGGATCTGGGACAGCCGCGGCTCCGGTTCCGCGGTTGGCAGTTTTTGGCGCCCGGCTCCCGCCCCCGATCTGCTACCGGGGTATTTCCCGTTGGGGGATGTGGCCGTGACCGGATACGAAAACGTCAATGGAAACAGAATCGTGGCCGTCGTCCGTGAAGGCGAGCCGCAAGGCGATGCCCCCTCCCGGAGCAACGCACTCAGCCCGCCCACGGACTACGAAAGAGTCTGGAAGGACGCCAACTCCGGAGCCGCCGCCGACTGCACGGTATGGCGCCCGATCCCTCCTCCCGGTTATGTGGCCATGGGGCTTGTCTGCTCCAACGGTCGCGACAAGCCATTACTCAATGCGATCCGCTGTGTCCGGGAAGATCTGGTCATGCCCGCAACCGTTGGCGATTTGATCTGGGATGACAAAGGCAGTGGCGCCAGGCAGAACTTCAGCGCCTGGGACATTGAACCTGCGCAGGCTGCTGCGGGTGAAATCCACTTTGCAGCGGGCACGTTCTTCGGAGTCCAGAGCCACTCCAAACCTGTGAATGCCATCGTCCATGCGTTGCGAATGCAGCTTCCCCGACAGTCAATACCTGCACCCGAGGCGCCTGAACTGTCGGGGTATGGGGCCCCTCCGGAACTGGCACCGGCCAAGGTCACACAGACCGTGCGAATTCCATGGTTCGCGGTAAACGATCAACTGTCTGCGGGCGAGCAGTTGTCCACTTCCCCGTTCTACCGTCTGGAACGCTCGGATCAATATGTCCTGGTGGGGCACGGCCACAACACCAGTGATCTGCCGCGGCCTTTCAAATGGAAAGCGGTTCGCGTCCAGAACTCGCAGATGCAGCAGATTTTCAGCCGCCTCACCGCTATCGAGTTCTCGACAGCGTGGTCAGCGCTGCCTTCGAGCGCCCCACCTGCCATCCGCTTCTCGGCACATCTGTACAAAGACTTTACCTACTGCGAGACATCAGCCAGCGGCTGGGATGAATCGCGCCCACTGGACATCGTCGCCATGGCTGCCAAACACAAGGCCGTGGCGGTCTATCAAATACAAAGTATCTATACGTTGAGGCGCGCAGACGGCACTCATGTAGCAGTGAGCGTGGGTTACACCGATGATGAAAGCCTTTACCTGACCGAGTATCCGCCAGACAGCGACAGCACGCTGACCTTCACTCCGCAACTGGCGACAGAGCCGCCATCAAGCGAAGGCCATTCAGACAGTGACCGCGACAATATCGGTTTCGCCCCTCAGCCGACGACAGAGGAAGAAGTCGCTACAAATACCGTCCCATGATCTCATCGACCACACCGTCCTTGCGCATCTGATCCAGCTCGGCCTGCAACCGGGCAACCGTTGCATCGGGCACGTCTTTGTTCAGTGCCAGATACAGTTCGGCACTGTTGAAGCGCAGTACGGTTTTCAACCCGGTCACGCCATCCTGCCGTGCCAGATAACGGCCGGCAGGATCGCCGGTGGCCCACAGATCGATCTGACCGCTGACGAGTTTCCTGGCGTTGTCCTGATCACGCAGCACCACCACCGGCTTCAGCCCCTGTTTGGTCAAAGTCTCGGCAATCGCATCACCCTTGTAGGCGCCGATCTTGTACTTGCGCGCATCATTGAGGGTTTCGAGGGTGATCTTGCTGTCGGCCTTGGCCAACATGACCCAGTCGTCCGGGCCGATCGGGCCGACCCATTTGAAGAGCTTTTCGCGATCCGGCAGCCGCGCCATGACGAACGCACCGTAACCGGGATTTTCCAGCGCCAGCTTGTAGACCCGCTCCCAGGGGAAGCGCAGGGTCAGGCTGTAAGTGATGCCGGCACGCTTGAACATCTCGCGCACGATGTCCGTGGCGATGCCGTTGATGTTTTCATCCTGGGCGAAATTCTTGCCGTTCTTCGCCATGTTGTACGGCGGGAAGTTTTCGGTGAGGAGCACCAGATCGGTGTCGGGACTTTCCTCGGCGTGGCCGGTGTTGATCAACAACACGGAGGCACTGGCGAGGGCGAGAAGCAGGCGTTTGATCATGTCGGGCTACCGAAATCCATGGCGTGCCCAAGAGTGCCTTGGGTACGCCATGCTGTCCACTGGCCTGTATGGATGTTTAACGCATTACGATGCCGCGTTTAGACATGTAAGCCTTGGCTTCTTGAACCGTGTATTCGCCGAAGTGGAAAATACTCGCCGCCAGCACCGCGCTGGCGTGACCTTCAAGAATGCCGTCAGCCAGATGCTGCAGGTTGCCGACGCCGCCGGACGCGATCACCGGAATACCCAGCGCATCGCTGATGGCGCGGGTCACGCCGAGGTCGAAACCGTTTTTCATGCCGTCCTGATCCATACTGGTCAGGAGGATTTCACCGGCACCCAGGCCTTCCATTTTCTTCGCCCACTCGACCGCGTCGAGGCCGGTCGGCTTGCGGCCGCCATGGGTAAAGATCTCCCAGCGCGGGGTTTCGCCCGGGCCGGAGACCTTCTTCGCGTCGATGGCGACAACGATGCATTGCGAGCCGAAATGCTGCGCCGCTTCGCCGACGAATTCCGGGTTGAACACGGCAGCGGTGTTGATCGACACCTTGTCCGCACCGGCATTGAGCAGGTTGCGAATGTCCTGCACGGTCCGCACGCCACCGCCGACGGTCAGCGGGATGAACACCTGGCTGGCCATGCGCTCGACGGTGTGCAGCGTGGTGTCACGGCCATCGACGCTGGCGGTGATGTCGAGAAAAGTAATCTCGTCGGCACCCTGCTCGTCGTAGCGACGGGCGATTTCCACCGGATCGCCGGCGTCACGGATGTTCTCGAACTTCACACCTTTGACGACCCGGCCGTTGTCCACGTCCAGGCAAGGGATGATGCGTTTGGCCAGCGCCATGGTCAGTCCTCAGCCTTGGTACGAGTCGCAGAAAGCTTGCGCTTCGGCGACGTCGAGAGTGCCTTCGTAGATCGCCCGGCCGGTGATGGCGCCGATGATGCCTGGCACCTTGGCGTCGAGCAGCGACTTGATGTCACCGAGGTTGTGAATGCCGCCGGAAGCGATCACCGGGATCTTCGTGGCAGCCGCCAGCGCGGCGGTGAACGGAACGTTGCAGCCCTGCATCATGCCGTCTTTGGCGATGTCGGTATAAACGATCGAGGACACGCCGTCGGCTTCGAACTGCTTGGCCAGGTCGATAACTTGCACGGTGCTGATTTCAGCCCAGCCATCGGTGGCGACAAAACCGTCCTTGGCATCCAGACCGACGATGATCTTGCCCGGGAACGCGCGGCAGGCTTCAGCGACAAACGCCGGATCCTTCACCGCTTTGGTGCCGATGATCACGTAGCTCACGCCAGCCTTGACGTAGTGCTCGATGGTTTCCAGCGAACGAATGCCGCCGCCGATCTGGATCGGCAGGGTCGGGTAGCGCTTGGCGATCGCGGTCACCACTTCGCCGTTGACCGGCTGGCCTTCGAAAGCCCCGTTCAGGTCGACCAGATGCAGACGACGGCAACCGCCTTCCACCCACTTGGCAGCCATGCTCACCGGGTCATCGGAGAACACTGTGGAATCTTCCATGCGGCCCTGGCGCAGACGTACGCAGGCACCGTCTTTAAGATCGATAGCGGGAATAATCAGCATCTGGCAAACCTTCAAATTTGAATGTTCAGCTTGGCTCGGAAATCAGTTTTTCTCGAGCGCCCACAGGTCGCTTTCGATGCTTTCAAACCGCTCCTTGAGGTGGGTCTGCACATCGAAAATCGCCCTGTTGTAATAGTGCGGAGCAATTTCGCGGGTAAACAGCTCAAGAATTTCCGCCGCCTCGAACGAACCCAGGTCCAGTTCGAAACGATCCTCCATGAACCGCTGAATCTTGCGGTTGGCCTCGCTCTCCTGCTCGGGAGTGAGGGTCAGGATCGGCGGTTTGGATTTCTTGACAGCCATTTACCAGCGACCGTCCCACGCCGCGAAGTTCTGCAGCAATTGCAGGCCATGGGTATGGCTCTTCTCCGGGTGGAACTGCACGGCGAAACGCGAACCTTCGGCCAGCGCCGCGGCGAAATCGACGCCGTAATGACCGCTGCCGACCACCTGCCGCGGGTTACCGGCGGCGATGTAGTAGCTGTGCACGAAGTAGAAACGCGCCAAGTCCGGAATGTTGTGCCACATCGGGTGATCCACCGCCTGCTTCACTTCGTTCCAGCCCATGTGCGGGACTTTCAGGTGCTCGCCGTCTTCATGCAGGTCTTTGCCGAAGAACTTCACCGCGCCCGGGAACAGGCCGATGCAGTCGACGCCGTCGTTCTCTTCGCTGCTGTCGAGCAAGGCTTGCATGCCGACGCAAATGCCGAGGAACGGACGATCCTGGCTGACTTCACGCACCAGCGAATCGAAACCGAGGCGACGGATCTCCGCCATGCAATCGCGAATCGCGCCGACACCGGGGAACACCACGCGGTCGGCTTCGCGGATCACTGCCGCATCGCTGGTGATCAGCACCTTGCCGGCACCAACGTGCTCGAGGGCCTTGGCCACCGAGTGCAGGTTGCCCATGCCGTAGTCGATAACTGCAACCGTCTGCATTACAGGACGCCCTTGGTCGAAGGCATCTGGCCGGCCATGCGCTCGTCCAGCTCGACGGCCATGCGCAGCGCGCGGCCGAAAGCCTTGAACACGGTTTCGATCTGGTGGTGGGTGTTGGTGCCGCGCAGGTTGTCGATGTGCAGACTGACCAGTGCGTGGTTGACGAAGCCCTGGAAGAATTCCTGGAACAGGTCGACGTCGAAGCCGCCAACGGTGGCGCGGGTGTACGGCACGTGCATCTGCAGGCCCGGCCGGCCGGAGAAGTCGATCACCACGCGCGACAGCGCTTCATCGAGCGGCACGTAGGCGTGGCCGTAGCGACGGATGCCTTTCTTGTCGCCAATGGCTTGCGCGAAGGCCTGGCCGAGGGTGATACCGACGTCTTCCACCGTGTGGTGGTCGTCGATATGCAGATCGCCCTTGCATTCGATATCCAGGTCGATCAACCCGTGACGGGCGATCTGATCCAGCATGTGCTCAAGAAAAGGAACACCGATATTGAATCGGGCCTTTCCGGTGCCATCAAGGTTGATCGAGGCTTTGATCTGGGTTTCCAGAGTGTCGCGCTCGACAGACGCCTTACGTTCGGCCATCACCAGCTCCGCAAAATCATTGGGCGAAAAAGGCAGCCATTATAGGGGCGCGGGGCCGAAACAGAAACACGAGAGGTGATATGGCAGACGGATAGAAGCCCCGGCTGTCGCGGGTAGACATGTCCATACAAGCCATTACAGGCACCCGGAAACAAATGTGGGAGCGGGCAAGCCCGCTCCCACAGGGGTTCTGCGTTTTAACGGTTACTTAGTGGAACAGAACCGCCGTCTTCTGCAGGGTCACCCACACACCCCACGCCAACGGAATTCCCACCACCAGCCACGCAGCGATCGCCAGCGGCTTGCTGCCCGGCGCGGCTTTCCACTCCAGCACGGTGCTGCCATCAGCACCCTTGTCGTGACCCAGCGCCTGTTCGGCAGCCAGTTCGGCGTCGGTCATGAAGTACTTGTCCGCCACCGGGCGCACCAGCAGGTTGCACAGGAAGCCCAGCACCAGCAGGCCGGCGAGGATGTACAGGGTGATGTCGTAAGCGGCGGCGCGTTCAACGCCGATGCTCAGCTGATACTCACGCAGGTAGTTCACCAGCACCGGACCCAGCACGCCAGCGGCAGCCCAGGCCGTCAGCAGACGACCGTGGATCGCGCCGACCATCTGCGTACCGAACAGGTCGGCCAGATACGCCGGCACGGTCGCGAAACCGCCGCCGTACATCGACAGGATGATGCAGAACGCCGCCACGAACAGCGCAACGTTGCCCAGGTGACCGAGGTTCGGGATCAGTGCGTACAGCGCAAAGCCCAGTGCGAAGAACACGAAGTAAGTGTTCTTGCGGCCCAGGTAGTCCGAGAACGACGCCCAGAAGAAGCGACCGCCGATGTTGAACAGGCTCAGCAGACCGGTGAAACCGGCCGCAATCGCTGCGATGGAAGCCAGTTGACCGGCATCCAGCTGACCGAACGGCAGATCGTTGCCCAGCAGCTTGCCACCGAACACTTCCTGCAACAGTGGCGAAGCCATGCCGAGGATGCCGATACCGGCAGACACGTTCAGGCACAGCACCAGCCACACCAGGCGGAATTGCGGGGTTTTCCACGCCACATTCACGTGAACGTGACGGTGGGTGATCATCGCGTTCGAGGCTTTTTTCGCTGGCGCGGTCCAGCCTTCAGGCTTCCAGCCGGTTGGCGGTACGCGGTAAGCCAGCGCGCCACCGATCATGAACACGAAGTAGATCGCAGCCATGGCCACGAAGCTCTGCCACACGCCCACGCCAGTCGGCGAAGCGAAATGGCTCATCAGAGCGGTCGCCAGTGGCGCACCAACCATCGCGCCACCGCCGAAGCCCATGATCGCCATGCCGGTCGCCATGCCGCGTTTGTCCGGGAACCATTTGATCAGGGTCGAGACCGGCGAGATGTAGCCCAGACCCAGACCGATACCGCCGATCACACCGGAGCCGATCCACATCAGCCAGATCTGGTGGGTATAGATACCCAGCGCAGAAATCAGCAGACCGCCGCACCAGCACAGTGCCGATACAACGCCGGCCTTGCGTGGCCCGGCGTGTTCGAGCCAGCCACCCCAGATCGCTGCCGAGCAGCCGAGGAAGATGAAGAACAGGGTGTAGATCCAGCCGAGCATGGAGATCGGCCAGTCGCATTGCGACGAGAACACTTGTGCGATGAAGCTCATGTCCGGTGCGCAAGCCACCGGAGCGGTTACACCCAGTGCCTTGGACAGCGGCAACCAGAACACCGAGAAGCCGTAGGCCATGCCGATGCACAGGTGAATGGCCAGAGCGGCCGGTGGAACCAGCCAACGGTTGAAACCGGGCTTGGCGATGATGCGTTCCTTGGACAGGAACCCGGGCTGATCGGCTTTGAGGCCGTCCGCCGTAATGGTCGTGCTCATTGTGTATCCCCCAATTATTAGTATGGTTCGCCAGCCACTGCCCACCCCGGCCTTTATGCACGCAGGCATGACCGTTTTTTACGGGTGAAGCTCCTTGAAAGCGCGACGTTAAGTCGCAGATGGGCGGACGAACGGGCGAAGGTTACCATTTGCACGTGACAGAAAAACCAAACTGATATCACCTTTTTTGAGTCATCTGATCTTATGACGCCGGGGAACCCCGATGCCGACCGTTGTCGAAGCGCTGTACATCACGGTTCAGCAGCGTGCAGGGGACACCGCAACAGCGCGGGTTGATGCAGCGCTATACTCCCCGGCTAAATTACGAATTCGACTACTTACAAGGACTCGCCCATGAAAGCGTTCGGCAAAATCCTGGGTCTGGTACTTCTCGGGCTGTTGCTGATCATTGTGGCGGCGGGCTTCGCCCTGACCCACCTGTTTGATCCCAACGACTACAAAGACGAGATCCGCCAGATTGCCCGCGACAAGGCCCACATCGAGCTGACGCTCAATGGCGACATCGGCTGGAGCCTGTTCCCGTGGCTCGGCCTGGAACTGCACGAGGCCAGCGTCGCGACCCTGGCCAAGCCTGCCGAACCGTTCGCCGACCTGCAGATGCTCGGCCTGTCCGTGCGCGTGCTGCCGCTGCTGCGCCGCGAAGTGCAGATGAGCGACGTACGTGTCGAAGGCCTGAACCTGCGCCTGAACCGCGACAAGAATGGCCACGGCAACTGGGAAGACATCGGCAAGGTGCCGGCTCCCGCCGGCAGCACACCGCCTGCGACCGCCGGGGAAGCGTCTCCAGCAACACCGGCCCCGGTGGAAAAACCGGCCCAGCCGATCCGCCTCGACATCGACAGCCTGACCGTCAACAACGCCCGCGTGGAATACAACGACGAGCTGACCGGCAAGCAATTCAGCGCCGAAAGCATTCAGCTGAGCACCGGCGCGGTTCACGATTCGACCAACATCCCGGTCAAGGCCACCGCGTTCCTCGGCACCAACCAGCCAGTGCTGCGGGTGCGCACCGAGCTCAACGGCGAGCTGCGCTTCGAGCGCGCCCTGCAACGCTACAAGTTCGAAGACCTGAAGCTGTCCGGCGAAGTCGCCGGCGATCCGCTGCAGGGCAAGACCGTAACCTTTGCCGCCCAGGGCCAATTGTTGCTGGACAAGGCCGCCAACGTCGCCGAATGGACCGGCATCAAACTGTCGGTCAATCAGTTGCGTGCCCTCGGCGAGCTGAAGGCCAACGACCTGGACAAGACCCCACAGATCAGCGGCGGTATTTCCATCGCCCAGTTCGACCTGGCGAAATTCGTCGACAGCATCGGCCAGACCCTGCCAGCCATGGCCGAAGGCAGCCTGAGCAAGGTTGAACTGGTCAGCCGGGTGGCCGCGACGCCGACCAGCGTGTCACTGGACAACATCAACCTGAAACTCGACGACAGCAGTTTCAGTGGCCGCATCGCCGTCGAGGATTTCGCCAAACAATCGCTGCGGGCGGTCCTCAAGGCCGACACCTTCAACGTCGACCGCTACCTGCCGCCGAAATCGGAAAAAGCCAATAACGCCACTCAGGTTCGTCAGGCCGAAGTCGCCAGTACCGAGGCCGATGCGATGGCGGGTGCCGGCAGCACACCGCTGCCGGAGAAACCGAGCAAAAGCGCCTGGAGCACCGAGCGCCTGTTCCCGGTCGAGCGCCTGAGCAAGCTCGACGTGAACGCTGACCTGACCTTCGGCCAGTTGACCCTCGACAAATTGCCGATCCAGAACGCCGCACTGAAAGCGACCGGCCAGGGCGGCCTGCTGACTCTGGAGAACCTGCGCGGCGAGCTGTACAACGGCGACTTCGAAGCCAAGGGCACACTGGACGTGCGCCAGACCGCGCCGGTGCTGAACCTGCAAACCCGGATCAACCGCGTGCCAGTGGAGAAAATCCTCGAAAGCCAGGGCAAGAACCCGCCGGTCAAGGGTCTGGTCAATCTCACCAGCACCGTCACCGGCAGCGGCAACAGCCAGCAGGCGCTGATCGAAACCCTCAACGGCAACGCCAGTTTCGTGATCAACAACGGCGTGCTGCTCAACGCCAACCTTGAGCAGCAACTGTGCAAGGGCATCGCCACCCTCAACCGAAAATCCCTGAGCGGCGAGCCGCGGGGCAAGGACACACCGTTCCAGGAGCTCAAGGGCAACCTGACCTTCCGCAACGGCGTGGCCAGCAACCCGGACCTGAAAGTGCGCATCCCCGGCATGAGCGTCAACGGTGACGGCGATATCGACCTCAAGGTGCTGGGCATGGACTATCGCGTCGGCATCATCGTCGAAGGCGACACCAGCGCCATGCCTGACCCGGCCTGCCAGGTCGGCGACAAATTCGTCGGCATCGAATGGCCGCTGCGTTGCCGTGGCCCACTGGAACTGGGCGCCAAGGCCTGCCGCGTGGACAACGAACGCATGGGCCAGGTCGCGAGCAAACTGGCCGGCGACAAGCTCAGCGAAAAAATCGACGAAAAACTGGGTGATAAAGTCAGCCCGGAACTGAAAAACGCATTGAAGGGGCTGTTCAAGCGATGAGAGCAGAGCAGTTTTCCACGGCGGTACTGGAATGGTTCGACCGCCACGGTCGCCATGACTTGCCCTGGCAACAGAACATCAACCCATATCGGGTGTGGGTGTCCGAGATCATGTTGCAGCAGACCCAGGTCAGCACCGTGCTCAATTACTTCGACCGGTTCATGGCCGCACTGCCGACGGTCGAAGCCCTGGCCGCAGCGCCGGAAGACGAAGTGCTGCACCTGTGGACGGGGCTGGGTTACTACACCCGCGCGCGCAATCTGCAGAAGACCGCGAAGATCGTCGTCAGCCAGTACGGTGGCGAGTTCCCCCGGGATGTCGAGAAGCTCACCGAGCTGCCGGGCATCGGCCTGTCCACCGCCGGCGCGATCGCCAGCATCAGCATGGGCCTGCGCGCGCCGATCCTCGACGGCAACGTCAAACGGGTGCTGGCGCGCTTTACCGCGCAGGAGGGCTATCCCGGCGAGCCGAAGGTCGCCAAGCAACTGTGGGCCAACGCCGAGCGCTTCACGCCGCAGGATCGGGTCAACGCCTACACCCAGGCGATGATGGACCTGGGCGCCACGCTCTGCACCCGCAGCAAACCGAGCTGCCTGCTGTGTCCGCTGGAAAAGGGCTGCGAAGCGCACATGCTGGGCCTGGAGACACGCTATCCGATCCCCAAGCCGCGCAAAACCATCCCGCAGAAGCGCACGCTGATGCCGCTGCTGGCCAACGAGGATGGCGCGATTTTGCTTTATCGCCGCCCGTCCAGCGGATTGTGGGGCGGTTTGTGGAGCCTGCCGGAACTCGACGACCTCGACGACCTGCAACACCTCGCCGCGCAGCACTCGCTGGAACTGGGCGAGCAGCAGGCGCTGCCGAGCCTTGTCCACACCTTCAGCCACTTCCAGCTGTCCATCGAACCCTGGCTGGTTCAGGTTCAGGAAGCCGGCGGTCACGTGGCCGAGGCCGACTGGCTCTGGTATAACCTCGCCACCCCGCCGCGCCTGGGCCTCGCCGCCCCGGTCAAGACCTTGCTTGAACGCGCGGCCGCCGTCTTGAATGCAGGAGAGTCGACATGACCCGCACCGTAATGTGCCGCAAGTACAAAGAACAACTCGAAGGTCTGGAGCGCCCACCGTACCCGGGTGCCAAGGGCCAGGATATTTTCGAACACGTCTCGGCCAAGGCCTGGGCTGACTGGCAGAAACACCAGACCCTGCTGATCAACGAAAAACGCCTGAACATGATGAACGCCGAAGACCGCAAATTTCTTCAGGGCGAAATGGACAAGTACTTCTCCGGCGAGGAATACGCTCAGGCCGAAGGCTACGTTCCGCCTGCAGAGTAAACCCCGCGAAATCGGGGGGCGGATCGTAAGCGACGGAATTAATTTAAGAAATTTTAAAAAAGTCGTTGACGTAAATCCGAAAAACCCTTTTAATGCGCCCCGTTGCCCAGATAGCTCAGTCGGTAGAGCAGGGGATTGAAAATCCCCGTGTCGGCGGTTCGATTCCGTCTCTGGGCACCAAATACCGAAAACCCTGAATCGCAAGATTCAGGGTTTTTTTATGCCTGCGATTTGATGACGGCCCGATCCCGCCCTTCTTGCAGGCCGAAATTCGCGATACGTTGCATAACCCTTACGGAAGAGGGTCATCCCGCGATGAACCAGAAAAGAGCCCGCGTTCCCCTGCCCCATCCCGCGCCGCCCGTAAAACGTACCGACTGGCTGATGATCGCGCTCGGCCTGGTGCTGATCCTGTGCATCGGCCTGATCGCCTATGAAACCGTGGACGGCCTGATTCAGGGGCGCATCGGCAACATGGCACGCGGCAAACGCTTCGCCGTGTATTCGTTGACCACACAACCCAGCAGCTTCTGGTTTGCCGTCGCCGCGCATTGCCTCCTCGCCCTCTTTCTGTCGGGCGCCGCCTGGGTATCGATCTGGCTGGGCCGCACGGCAACGGTCGCGCCATCCCGGCGCGACCGTCAGCAACGCTAGCTGTTGTCGTTCCAGTGGAACACCAGATTGCGCGCAGCACCGCCGCCAATTTCCGCCGCATCCCGGCGCGTTTCACCATTGCGCGTCGCGACGACCGTGTATTTGCCGGGCGGTAACTGCACGTACACCAATGGCCCGGTTTGACTCAGCGTCAGCACGGTCTGGCCGGGTGCTTTTTGAATCATCACATCGACATCGGCGGTGTATTGGTTTTGCATGCCGACGGCGAACGTCATATGCAGGTTGTAGCCCGCGGATTGCTGAATGGCTTTCGATTCATCTTCACCAATCCCGCCGGCCAGATAGCGAACACCGTTTTGCTCTTGCTGCTGAACCTGCACAGCGGAACTGTCGATCGGCTCCAGACTCGCAGCCTGCGCCATGATCGGAAACAGCAGCACCGCCGCAGCGGCAACGGGCAGCACGAATGAAAGAACGCGTTTCATGAGGACGACTCCCGGGCTCTCGCGGAGCCCAATCGTTACCTCTTTTTAGATTTTGTCTTGCGGGGTGGGTTTTAGAACGATTGGGAGTTGTTTTGAATGCGAAAAGGACTACTGAAGTATTTCCCAGCCAATTCATGACGCACTGCGTCACGAATTGGCGAGCGCCTTATCGAACCTTCCATCCGGTATGCACTGCGTGCCAAATCATTGCGCTACATCCCGCCTGAAGTTCATTCTCGACCCGTCCTAGCCAGGCTCGAAACCCATGAACCTACAAAGTGCGCCACCTCCACTTGGCCAAGCATCCGACATTGAAAGCGAGCCCTTCCACGAGCCCGCCGCCGACGGCTATCTGCTCGGCGGTTTCACCTGGCGTCACGCCTCACCGGACCCACAACGCCCGGTGGTGATCATCAACGCCGCCACATCCGTGCGATGCCGCCACTACTCGCGCTTCGCGGCGTATCTGTTCGCCAATGGGTTCGACGTGATCATTTACGACTACCGGGGCATTGGCGAGTCGCAGCCGAAGTCGATGCGGCATTTGCAGGCTTCGTGGACGGATTGGGGCGCGCTGGATTTCGAGGCGATGCTCAAACGCGCGCAGCGAGAGTTTCCCGGTCAGCCTATCGATGTGGTCGGGCACAGCTTCGGTGGCTGCGCAGCAGGCCTGGGGGCCTCCGGACAGGTAATCCGACGACTGGTGACGGTCGGCGCGCAATTCGCTTATTGGCGCGATTACGCGCCCGGGCACCGCTGGCGGATGTTCGGCAAATGGCATCTGCTGATGCCGCTGGTCACGCTGCTCTGTGGATATTTTCCGGGCAAACGACTTGGCTGGCTGGAAGATACGCCCGCCGGCGTGGTGCGCGACTGGAGCACGCCGGCCGCGCGTTATGAGCGGCGCCCGAGCGGTAGAACGATCCGCAACCTGCCCTTCGCCAACGTCCGGGCCAAAGCCCTGGCAATCAGCATCAGCGACGATCCCTACGGCACGATTCCCGCCATCGAACGCCTGCTGGCTTACTTCCACAATGCGCAAAAGACCCACCTGCGAATCGAGCCGCAGGACATCGGCGAACAGCAAGTCGGACATTTCGCCTTTTTTCGCAGCGCATACCAAGCCACACTATGGCCCATCGCTCTGACCTGGCTGCAGACCGGCGAACTGGCCTCCGACACACCGGGGCGCAAGATCCCACGCAGCCAAGCCCTTTAACGCACCACGGAACACACACCATGGCTTCCGCCAACAAGCAGCAAAAACGCGCCGCCCGGGCCAAGACCAAGGCCAAGCAAAACCGCACCAAACGTGCGGAAGCGCCGGTCGAGCTGGACCCGAACGACGACCGCATCGATTTCGAGTCGGTAGACCTCACCGAACTGTTCAAGAAAATGATCGACGCCGAAAAGATCAGCCAGCAGGCCCTGTGCACCTCGTTCCTCGAAGACCCGCTGCTGGAACTGGTGTACGAGCAGGAAGGCGAAGAAGGCGCAATGGACTTCATCCTCGCCGCGCTGATCGAGTACCGCCAGTGGTCCACCGAGACTGACGAGGCTGGCGCTCTGGCGTGGATCGAATCGCCGGATTTCCAAAAAGACTATGTGGCCGCGTCCGACGCAATCGCCGCACAAACCCAACAGAAAAACTGAGTTCCCATGGCATCCCTGAACAAGCAACAGAAACGCGCCAAACGCGCCAAGGCCAAAGCCAAGCAGATCCGCATGGTCGGTCGCAAACCCCTGGCGCAGGACGATGACCTTGGCCATCTGGCCGAGCCGATCCCGGAATACACCTTGGCGATGTTCAGCAAGATGCGCGACGCCGAAGCCGTCAGCCGCAATGAAATGCTGCTGACGCTGCTGCGTGAGCTGGCGTTTATAATCGTCGATCATCCTGATCTGCTGGACATGGAAAACGCCGAGAACGAAGGCATGGCCGCCACTCACCTGGCCGCCGACATGTTGATCGACTACCGCATGTGGGCCGACGGCATGGATCGCGAGACCGCCCAGGCGTGGCTGAGCGAACCGGAGTTCATCAGCGATTTCGGGATTGCGCTGGACACTTACGGTCAGTCGGTGGAAGCGCAGGAAGAGAAGAGCGAATAAACCGCTCGCAGTAACAAAAACGGCCGCTTGTCATCACTGACAGCGGCCGTTTTGCGTTATGCGTTGCGGATCAGTTCAGAACTGCCGCACCACGGTTTTCCATTTTCCGACGACGAGCCACCAACAGGCCGGTCGCCACAACCACCAGACTCAGCAGGCCGGTCGCGAGGATTTCCACGCGGTGGGCGTCCTGGAACAGCATGATGGTCAGGGCTGCCACGATGAAGGCGATCACCGCGTAGGTCAGGCCCGGGAACAGCCACATGCTGAAGACGATTTTTTCGCCGCGAGCCATGCGTTGTTTACGCATGCGCAGTTGCGAAATCGCGATCACCAGGTACACCAGCAATGCGATGGCGCCAGAGCTGGCCAGCAGGAACTCGAACACCGCAGCCGGGGCCACGTAGTTGGCGAAAGTGCACAGGAACGCCGCGCCGGTGGACAGCATCACCGCCCAGTAAGGCGTGCCGCTCTTGTTGGTGCGGGTCGCCATGGCCGGGGCATCGCCGCGCTTGCCGAGGGAGAACAGCATGCGCGAAGAGGTGTACAGCGCCGAGTTCAGGCAGCTGGTTACAGCGACCAGAACCACGATGTCGACGATCATCTTGGCGTTCGGGATGCCCATGCGCTCAAGCACGGTCTGGTAGGAACCGACGCTGGCCAGAACCGGATCGTTCCATGGCACCAGGGCCACGACGATGAAGATCGAAACGAGGTAGAACAGGCCGATCCGCCAGATCACCGAGTTGGTGGCCTTGGAGATCTGCTTGCCCGGGTTCTTCGATTCCGCGGCCGCAATGGTCACGATCTCGGTACCCATGAAGGAGAACATGGTGGTCAGGATCGCGCCCAGCACTGCGCCCATGCCGTTCGGCAGGAAGCCTTGGGTGTCGAAGATGTGCGAAACGCCGCTGACCTGGCTGTTCGGCAGGAAGCCGAAAATCGCCGCGACGCCAAGGATGATGAAACCGATGATCGCCACCACTTTGAGCAGGGCGAACCAGAATTCGAACTCACCGTAGTTTTTCACGCTGAACAGGTTAGTCACGGTCAGCAGCATGGTGATGATCAGCGCGAAAGCCCAGATATCCACACCCGGGAACCACGCATGCAGGATGGTTGCGGCGGCGTTGGCTTCCAGCGGAATCACCAAAACCCAGAACCACCAGTACAGCCAGCCGATGGTGAAACCGGCCCAGTGACCGATAGCGCGGTCGGCGTAAGTCGAGAAGGAGCCAGTGTCAGGCGAGGCAACAGCCATTTCGCCAAGCATGCGCATCACCAACACAACCAGCGCGCCAGCAGCGGCGTAAGCCAGCAGGACAGCAGGGCCGGCAGCGGCGATGGCGTGGCCGGAGCCGACGAACAGACCTGCACCGATCACCCCGGCGATCGACAGCATGGTCACATGACGCGGTTTGAGCCCCTGTTCGAGGCCATTGGAGCTTTGGGTACTGCTCATTGGAACTACCTTTGCGAGGAAAGCGATTGCGTCCGGCCCGTCTGGCGTTCCTTCTCGTAAAAAGAATCCAACGGGGCGTTCCGGATTCTGCACGCAATAAATGCGCCAAAATGTTTCAAACTCTTCTGCCGTGCGGTTTTGCGAGCGACCGGACAGTCATCGCAAGTCCTTGAGAATAATGGCCTTTCGCCAAAGCGTTACCCTGCGACTCACTTTTCAAACGAACGAGCGCACCAGAAACACACTGAAAAAGTGCGGGATGCACAATAAAAGGACGAATGAGGAACGATCGGCCGGATAGCGCTTCCAACACCCCGCCAAAGGTGGCAACATCGCGCCTTTTTTTACGCGACACCCACGGGAATCAACGTTCAAACACCCGTTCGGTTGTTGATGGGGCGACAGTCTGCTGCGCCGATGCGACAACCTGCCACACGCCATCCGTTTACCGCCCGTAGCGCTGTTGGCTGCCATTGAAACGCTATGCTAGCTTGGCCGCCTCGCCAGGAAGGCCAACCAACAGCAGGAGCGCAACATATATGAGGAACGCACATGGCTGAGGCCACGCCCGCGCTTGAAATCCGCAACTTGCACAAACGCTACGGACAGCTTGAGGTGCTCAAAGGCATCTCGCTGACCGCCCGCGACGGCGATGTGATCTCGATCCTGGGTTCCTCCGGTTCCGGCAAGTCCACGTTCCTGCGTTGCATCAACCTGTTGGAAAACCCGCATCAGGGCCAGATCCTGGTCGCCGGGGAAGAACTCAAGCTCAAGGCCGCCAAGAATGGCGAACTGGTTGCCGCCGACGGCAAGCAGATCAATCGCCTGCGCTCCGAGATTGGTTTTGTGTTTCAAAACTTTAATCTGTGGCCGCACATGAGCGTGCTCGACAACATCATCGAAGCCCCGCGCCGCGTGCTCGGCCAGAGCAAGGCCGAAGCCATCGAGGTCGCCGAAGCGCTGCTGGCCAAGGTCGGCATCGCCGACAAGCGCCACGCCTACCCGGCGCAACTGTCCGGCGGCCAGCAACAGCGCGCGGCGATTGCCCGCACGCTGGCGATGCAGCCCAAAGTGATCCTGTTCGACGAGCCCACCTCCGCCCTTGACCCGGAAATGGTCCAGGAAGTACTTAATGTCATCCGCGCATTGGCCGAAGAAGGCCGCACCATGCTGCTCGTGACCCACGAGATGGGCTTCGCCCGTCAGGTCTCCAGCGAAGTGGTGTTCCTCCACCAGGGCCTGGTAGAAGAGCAAGGATCGCCACAGCAGGTGTTCGAAAACCCGCTTTCGGCGCGCTGCAAACAATTCATGTCCAGCAACCGCTAACGGAGCTACCCGCATGCAGAACTACAAAAAGGTCTTCCTGGCCGCCGCCGTCACTCTCGCGTTCAGCGCCGGTGCCATGGCCGAGACCCTGAAGATGGGCATCGAAGCGGCTTACCCGCCGTTCAACAACAAAGATGCCAGCGGCAACGTCGTCGGCTTCGACAAAGACATCGGCGACGCTCTGTGCGCCAAGATGAAAGTTGAATGCTCCGTGGTTACCTCGGACTGGGACGGCATCATCCCGGCCCTGAACGCAAAGAAGTTCGACTTCCTGATCTCCTCGATGTCGATCACCGACGAGCGCAAGCAAGCGGTGGACTTCACCGACCCGTACTACTCCAACAAGCTGCAATTCATCGCGCCAAAAAACGTCGACTTCAAGACCGACAAGGCCGCGCTGAAAGGCAAAATCATCGGCGCACAACGGGCGACCCTGGCCGGCACTTGGCTGGAAGACAAGATTGGTGACGACATCACCATCAAGCTGTACGACACCCAGGAAAACGCCTACCTCGACCTGACCTCCGGTCGCCTGGACGGCATCCTCGCCGACAAATACGTCAACTACGAGTGGCTGAAAAGCGACGCCGGTAAAGCCTACGAATTCAAAGGCGACCCGGTGGAAGAAAGCGACAAGATCGGTATCGCTGTACGTAAAGGCGACCCGATCCGCGAGAAGCTGAATGCTGCGCTGAAGGAAATCGTTGCCGACGGCACCTACAAGAAGATCAACGACAAGTACTTCCCGTTCAGCATCTACTGATACTGACCTGCCGGATCGGCGCCGCCAAATGACGGCGCCGATCCCCGGCCTTGCCTGCCGCGATTTGAAAAGAAATCCATGATTATCGACCTCTACGGATTCGGCCCGGCGCTCTTCGCCGGCGCGCTGATGACCGTCAAACTGGCACTCTCGGCCCTTTGCCTGGGGCTGGTGCTCGGTCTGCTCGGCGCCTTGGCCAAGACTTCCCCGTACAAGCCGTTGCAATGGCTTGGCGGTATCTATTCGACCCTGGTGCGCGGTGTCCCGGAATTGCTCTGGGTGCTGTTGATCTACTTCGGTACGGTCAACGCCATGCGCGCGCTCGGTGAGTTCCTCGGCAATCCCGAACTGGAACTCAGCGCCTTCGCCGCCGGCGTCATCGCGCTGGGCCTGTGCTTCGGCGCCTACGCCACGGAAGTGTTTCGTGGCGCGATCCTCGCCATTCCCAAAGGCCACCGTGAGGCCGGCGTGGCCCTGGGCCTGTCGAAATGGCGGATCTTCACCAAATTGATCATGCCGCAGATGTGGCGCATCGCCCTGCCCGGCCTGGGCAATCTGTTCATGATCCTGATGAAAGATACCGCGCTGGTGTCGGTCATCGGCCTGGAAGAAATCATGCGCCACGCGCAGATCGGCGTGACCGTGTCCAAACAGCCATTCACCTTTTATATGGTGGCGGCGCTCATGTACCTGGGCCTGACCGTGCTGGCGATGATCGGCATGCACCTGCTGGAAAAACGCGCCGCACGCGGCTTCGCGAGGAGCGCTCAATGAATTGGGAAGTCATCATCAAGTGGCTGCCGAAACTGGCCCAGGGCGCAACGCTGACCCTGGAACTGGTGGCCATCGCCGTGATCGCCGGTTTGCTGCTGGCAATTCCGCTGGGCATCGCCCGCTCTTCGAAGCTGTGGTACGTGCGCGCTTTGCCCTACGCCTATATCTTCTTTTTCCGTGGCACGCCGTTGCTGGTTCAACTGTTCCTGGTCTACTACGGCCTGGCGCAGTTCGATGCGGTGCGTAACAGTTCGATGTGGCCGTACCTGCGCGATCCGTTCTGGTGCGCCACCGCGACCATGACCCTGCACACCGCGGCGTACATCGCCGAGATCCTGCGCGGGGCGATCCAGGCGATTCCGCCGGGCGAGATCGAAGCGGCGCGGGCGCTGGGCATGTCCCGACCGAAAGCGCTGTTCTACATCATCCTGCCGCGTGCCGCGCGTATCGGCCTGCCGGCCTACAGCAACGAAGTGATCCTGATGCTCAAGGCCAGTGCCCTGGCCAGCACCGTGACCCTGCTGGAACTGACCGGCATGGCGCGCACGATCATTGCCCGCACTTACCTGCCGGTGGAGATCTTCTTCGCCGCCGGCGTGTTCTATCTGGTGATGGCTTACGTGCTGGTTCGCGGCTTCAAACTGCTGGAACGCTGGCTGCGCGTCGATGCGTGCCAGGGACGCTGATACTTCTGACGTGCTAACGGGCGAGGCCCTACTCGCCCGTTTCACGGCACTGGATACATTTCTCACAGCGCATCAGGCGCTGTGGAAACCCCGCCCGTTCACTCATCTGCAACTGCCATGGGAAGCGTCCTACCCTGAATTATCCTCGTGGCTACGCGGACGTTCGCTGGAAGATGCGGAAAACGCCCATAACCACCCTGCCGAACTCTTGAATGCGCCGGAGCCGTTTGGTTCGTTGGCGGCGTTGTCGCTTGAACTGAGTGCGGTGGGTGAACTGCCTACACATTCACTGGAAGCCGCCGGGCATCGTCTGAATGTCGATGTGCCCGGGCGCAAATGGCAGCAGATCGAAGCCTTCGCCAGCCGCTTGTCGTTTGCCGCGCAACCGAGACACTGGCTGGATTGGTGTTCGGGCAAAGGTCATTTGGGTCGGCGTCTGCTCGGTGCCGATCAGCAACTCACCTGTCTGGAATACGACCCGGCGCTGGTTTCCAGCGGTCAGGCACTGAGTCAGCGTCATCACTTGCATGCGCTGCATGTCGAGCAGGATGTGCTCGCAGCGGACACGGCTTTATTGCTGAACACCGAACACACCCCTGTCGCCCTGCACGCTTGCGGTGATTTGCATGTGCGGCTGATGCAACTGGCCTCCGCCGCTGGCTGCCGACAACTGGCAATTGCACCGTGCTGTTACAACCGGATCAGTCGCACCGAATATCAGGCGTTGTCCTCCGCAGGTTCACGCTCCGTCCTACAGCTCTCGCTGGAAGATCTGTCCCTGCCGATGAGCGAAACGGTAACCGCCGGTGCCCGCGTCCGACGTCAGCGTGACACCTCCATGGCCCGCCGACTGGCTTTCGATCTGTTGCAACGGCAAGTGCGTGGCGTCGACGAATACTTGCCGGTGCCGTCCCTGCCGAGCGTCTGGCTGGACAAACCGTTCGCCGATTACTGCCACGATCTGGCAGCGTTGAAAGAGTTATCCACAGTTGGCGCGCCAGATTGGGTAGCACTGGAAGCCGCCGGTTGGCAGCGATTGGCCGAAGTTCGCAACCTGGAATTGCTGCGCGGACTGTTCCGACGGCCGCTGGAGCTTTGGCTGAATCTTGACCGAGCTCTTTTCCTCACCGAACAGGGATACATCGTACGTCTAGGCACCTTCTGCGAGGCACCGCTCACACCGCGCAATTTCCTGCTGCTGGCCGAACGCGCTTAATTTTTCGCAGCCTGTGGATAACTCTGTTGATGGATTTATCGTGGATCCAATATCCACGGCTGTTTCAGGCCACTAACAGCGCTGGTCATTTTTTGTTCATATGAATAAAAAACCGGCAAAACAGGGATTTGCGATTCAAATGAGAACCCGTCCACAAAATCCCCTCTAAGCCCGTCCTCTTCAAAGCCTGTTGTGCATAAGCCCTCGACCAAAAGGACATAACCGCCGAATCGCGGACGCCGGCAGCGGGCAATTGCGCCTGCCATCCGCCCTTGCTATACAGACCTGTGCCGTGCAGGTAGCGCGCACCCGAACAAGAAAAATCTGACCGACAGGAAACGACCGTGACGTTCATTTCTTACGCACAGAATTTCGAGGACGTTCGCCTCTGGCGCGCCCTGCAGTATTTTGAAAACGGTTTTTACATCGACGTCGGCGCCAATGACCCGATCCACGACTCGGTCACCAAGGCCTTCTACGATCACGGCTGGCAGGGCATCAACGTCGAACCGATGCAAAATTACTACGACGCCCTCCGCCAGCATCGCCCCCGCGACACCACGCTGCAATGCGTGGCCAGCGACCAGCCGGGCGAACTGACTTTCTACGGCATTCCCGACACCGGCCTGTCCACCGCTGACCCGGTCGTCGCGCAAGAACGCAAAAACCTTGGCATGGACGTGCAAAGCCTGACCGTCAACGCACGCACACTGACTTCGATCTGCGAAGAACACGCCGCCGAGCGGCCGATCCACTTCCTGAAAATCGACGTCGAGGGCCACGAAGAAACCGTCCTGCGCGGCATGGACTTCAGCCGCTTCCGCCCCTGGATCATCCTCATCGAAACCCCATGGGAGCGCGACCACACCTGGGAACACCTGGTGACCGACGCTGGCTACACCAACGTCCTGTTCGACGGCCTCAACAGCTTCTTCCTCGCCAACGAACACATCAACCTCAAGCCCGCGTTCGACCTGCCACCGTGCAATCTCGACAATTTCCAGCTGTGCAAAGGCCACAACCTCGCCCACCCGGTAAACCCGGCCCTGGAAACCGCCCTGCAACGCGCCGAACAAGCCGAAGCCCAACTGCGCGCCATGCAAAACAGCCGCACCTGGCGCGCTGTACAAAAACTGCGCAACGTCCTGCGCCGGGCGTGATTCGCAGAGGGCGCAAAAATAGTCTGAATTCAGGGGTTTACAGAAGCACCCGAGTCGCTATAATCGTCGCCCACACGCCGGTATAGCTCAGATGGTAGAGCAACTGACTTGTAATCAGTAGGTCCCGGGTTCGATTCCTGGTGCCGGCACCATACAAGGTTCCAGAGAAGGCTTTCAAAATCTCTAGAACCCCCGAAAAACCCGCCTTCTGGCGGGTTTTTTCGTTTTTGGGTTCCATCGGTTTCCGTCAGAAACTGGTGGATTCCAACCGTTTTAAGGGTAGAGTTTGGGATACAGGTCACTTCGATAAAAGGGAGTACCCTTATGTCGCGCACCACAGCTCCGCTCTCAGACGCAGCTTGCCGTTTAGCCAAGCCAACAGACCGCGCCTACAAGCTTTTCGACGGCGATGGCCTCTATCTTCTAGTCCAACCCAATGGCCGCAAAGGCTGGCGGCTCCGTTACGTCAAACCTGACGGACGGGAAGGACTGACCTCGTTCGGTAACTACCCCGTCATTGGCCTCGCCGATGCGCGCCGCAAGCGCTTGGAAGTCAAGCGAATGCTGGCAGATGGCGTTGATCCTATAGAGACCAAGCACCAAGCTAAGGCGGAAGCCGTAATCAAAGGCAGAACCTTTGAAAGCGTTGCGCTCGACTGGCATACGGAAATGTCGGCCAAGTGGGCACCAGGCCATTCCAAGACAGTGATGAGCCGCCTCAAAACCCACGTATTCCCGCTGATCGGCGCACGCGCCATTGTTGATCTCGACACCCATGACCTTATGCAGCCCTTGGAAGCGATCAAGAAGCGCGGAACGATAGACGTTGCTTTAAGGGTACAAAACTACCTGCAGAGCATCATGCGCGAGGCAAAGCGCCTACGGCTTATCACCATAAACCCTGCTTACGATCTCGAAGGCTCGATCAAAGCCCCGCGGGTGGTACATCGCCCCGCTCTACCCTTATCGCGACTGCCGGAACTGCAGGAGCGGATCGACACCTATAAAGGCCGGGCACTTACCCGTCTGACGGTGATGCTGTCGCTGCATGTGTTTGTACGCTCCAGTGAGCTGCGCTTCGCCCGCTGGAGCGAGTTCGACCTTAAGCGCGGCACCTGGGAGATACCCGACACTCGGCCAGCGTTGGAGGGAGTACCCTTTTCCACAAGGGGCACGAAGATGGCAGGGGATATCCATTTAGTACCCTTATCGCCGCAAGCCGTGGAGCTACTCGAAAAAATCCATGCACTCACAGGTAAATTCGCATTGGTCTTCGCAGGTGATGCCAAACCCTGGAAGCCCATGTCCGAAAATACTGTGAACAACGCGCTTCGGACGATGGGATACGACACCAAAACCGATATCTGCGGGCATGGGTTTCGTTCGATGGCCTGCAGCGCACTGATCGAGTCAGGATTGTGGTCGGAGACCGCCATTGAACGGCAGATGAGCCACAAGGAGCGCAACAACGTCCGCGCCGCTTACATCCACAAGGCCGAGTTCATCGAGGAGCGCAGGCTGATCATGAACTGGTGGAGCCGTTACCTGGAGGTCAACCGGCAGGAGCATGTCACTCCACACGAATTCGCGAACCAGACCGGGGCGAACGTCACTCGAATAAAGTCAAAACGTGGCGCAGCAGACTAATCGCTCATCCTCGAGTCATAGCTCCGACTTGGTTACCTCATTACAATTTCACCCGACCAGGTTCTTTGCATTCGAATTGACTCCACTCCATGCGGATCAAGTAGCGAAATCCGTAGTGACAACTGATTGCTTGAAGCCCGGAACTGCTCGTCAGACACCCCCGTGGCGTAGAGGAAGTCTGGGGGAATTCATTTCGTGGAGGGTCATGAGAGATATGAGAAACTGCTGATATTTCGAACGCCTAAGACCAGAGAAGCACTCCAAAACAATGCCTGAATGATGGCGTTCGGGATCGAGGGACCGAGGACGAGCATGGAAACTATCGTAGTTAATTATTTTGAGAATCAGAAAGATCTGGCATCTGGTACCTTCACATTGGCTCCGCTAGGTCGTGAGGTTTACGAAGGAGTCTCTGAGGTATTGCTGCCCGGGACATACAACGTTTTTTGTGTGAAGCGTTTTACGGGCAACACCAACTATCGTTGGTTTGTAGACGGTGTCACGTGTGCGTCCGCACCGGGTGACGCGCCAGCGGTTTTCCACGTAATTTTGAGCAAGATCTTTTCTAGTTATCCAGAGGTTTACCTTAAACAGACACTGATCTTGACGAAGGCCTCACTCGCGAGGACGGTTCAGCCTGGAACCCTGGTTGAGGTTGATTACGGTTTCATCCAGGACATTGGCCGTGAAGATGGTCAGACAAAAACGAATAAACGGTACAGCGATACTCTGCAAAAAGGTGAGATGCATAAGCGCCGACTTGCAGTCGTGATCAGTACTAATAAGAATAGTCGCGTTCAAATCGCTCCAGTTACGTCTGATGGGTCTAGCCAAGGCGACAGGACTTGTTTTGAGCTCTCCCGAGATACGCTTGATAAGCTGTCGTTCTATGGCTCTAGCGGAAAATCAAGCTGGGTCCTATGCAGTATGATCGAAACCGTCTCTATAAGCCGAGTCCTTCCACCTGTTTCCATCACGATGCATCGCGGCAACAGAAAGACAGGGCGAGACGTTAACTACTCTGTGAGGTTGTCAGGATCTGAGAAAGCGGAGCTCAAGACCGCGCTGCTTCACTCAATAAATGTCACCGATTATCAATCCACCAAGGACAGTCTGGTTGAGAGTCGTAAGGACAGCCAAGCATTGGCTGCTTTAGAGCTTCTACACGAGCAGCTTCAATTACGACTCGCAGAGGTGGAAGCTTCCTGTGAGAACCTGAAGCTCGTAGAGGAGGTCGCACGGATGTGGGAAGCGCAACTTGGTAATCCAAATGGATTGGATGCAGAGGTAGGCCTTCTACGCCAAATGTACGCAGAGGAGATGGATAAGCTAGTCCATTCAGGTTGACTCTATTAGGCCAGTTGTATAGCATTCACTCCATTGGCGGGGATTTTGGAGCAGCGCCGAAACCTCGCGACAGCGCTCGCGCTTTGCTGCAGTAGAAAACGAAATGAAAAAACCGTCTCATTGAGGCGGTTTTTTTATGCCCGAGATTTGTGTCTGATGCTCCGTTAGCTTGCGTGATTCGTGCCCTGGACGTAAACGTCGTGGAACAACGATCCGCTCGTCCACGCGGGTCCATCCAAGCAGGGCTGCAGAGCCGCCCTGCTTGGATGGACCTCACTTAAAAAATCTAAAACCCCTGCAACTGTCTGTAGAAAACCACAGATTTCCACCGGTGGATAATTTCATCCACAGCCGCAGAACTCCCGAAAATTCGAGCCTTGACCCAAATTATCCACAGGCGTAGAAAAGATCGGGCAAAGCGCTGTCGTTGACAGCAACCCAGGTAGCCAGAACCTTTGAGGCTACGCCACACCGTGGTGGTTCTCCCAAAGTGCGATTAGCGTCCGGCGGCTCGCACGGTCACAGCGATGTGATGGATGCCTACTTCAGATCATTGCCATTGCGGCAAATACATCCCCCTACCCAGCTGCCCTGCAGCAACCTGTCCGCTTGGCCATTTCCTTGCGCCAACCTGCGTCCGTCTCTTTCTCCCGGAAAGAGACGGACGCTCCTACCGCTGCTGCAGCCCAACTCGTACAAGGCTTTGCGGCATTCCCCCTCGTGACAATCGGCGTGACAAACACCGAAGTCGCCAGCAACAGCGATGCAGATGATGGTGCCGCAGCCCAAGGAATGGACTGCACCTGACTGACAGTCAGGCATGCCCCGGTCATCGCATCACTGCCTTCACCCGACTCAGGATCTCGTGGCGCCGGTCTCGTCAGCCAGTGCAGCCTCCACCCGCCCACTTCTTCGGAAGTGTTCAGGAGGCCAGATCATGAGATGCCCAAGCTCCCGGCCGTAAGGAGCCGTCAGTCCCGCGTTAGTGGACAACCCTCACAGGTCGCAGGGGCCTTGATCCCTGATAACACTCAACATTCTTGGCGGGATGACGTGGGGAAAGTTTCAAAGATTTGGCTTCGACAGGAGTTTGATCATGGCATTGGTAGGTAGACGGGATGGGCGCAATTTTGGCTATGGCCGGCAACTGAGCTATGCCGGGCCGCAAGCGTTGCGCGATCTGTTTGGCGGCGGGCATTACGGGACGGTCAAGGCACACAGTGATCGCTGGCAGGCGTTTGTACGCTGGTGCCGCTCAGACGATGGACCAGGGTTTAACGATGCGCGACAAATTGATCGGCAGACCTTGCTGGACTACGCGGGGCATCTGCGCGAGCACGTTGAACAAGGTGAGCTCGCCATCGCAACTGCGCAAAATCGGTTGTCCAGTGTGAACCGAACCATGGCGGCGCTTCGCGGTGATCAATATGTGAAAGTGCCGAGTCCGAGCAAGGCGTTGGGAATGCAGCGCACCACCATCCGCACGACAGCTCCACAAGGCCAGGATCGCGAACACCTGATGCGCATCGTCGAGTCGCTCAGCGAACAGCATTCTCGTGCCGCGGCCATCGCTCAGTTGGCGCGGGCCACCGGCATGCGCCTGCGCGAGGCCATTTTGGCCGACTTACCGCGCTTAAAACGTGAGGCCGAACACTACGGCAAGATCAACATCCAGGATGGCACCAAAGGGGGCCGCTCAGGTGCCTCGGCACCTCGCTGGATCAGGGTGGATGATCATATTCACGAAGCGCTGAGATTCGCCGAACAGGTCTCACCCGACGGCAGCCACAACCTGCTTGCGCCGAACGAAAGCTACCTCGATTTCCAACGGGAAATCGTCCGCGCCGCACGGGACCTCCTCCATAAGCACAACCTCAAAGGCTTTCATGAATTACGGGCGGCTTTTGCATGCGAACGCTATGAGCAGATCACCAATCACCCAGCGCCCATCAATGGTGGCAGATGCAGGCGGATCGATCCACGCCTTGATCGAGAGGCACGCTTACAAATCAGCTATGAGCTGGGACACGGTCGAATTGACGTGACGTCTGCCTACATCGGTGATCGAGCATGAGCAAGCCATTCGATATGGAGCTGTTCCTAGCTGGAGTACTGACCGGAGCGCGCGACACACGTGTACGTCACATACGTCAGGCTAAAGCAATTCACGCTGCGATTTCTAATCGCTGGCACCGAGATAATCCATGGACCTGGCAGCGAAAGCATCTGGCCTGGTTTCTTGATACGCACGTGAATCCGCGCGCTGAGTCGACGCGCTACTACTATCTGTTGACCATAAATTTGCTCACTATTCGCTTAGGAAAGGCATGGCAGTTCAATTGATAGTCGAGGATCAGCAACCGACCAGAGACGGGCGATAGGAATTGGCTTCTTCGCCAGTTTTTCGCAACACCGCCGCTACTAGTGACGCCACTACATCGATTTTTACACCCCCTCCCCCGCTTCTTGCCCTCTAAATAGAGCATCCCCGCACCGAAGCGTCCGTTATTTTTTTTCCAGAGCACTGAACCGGGTGCCTACAAAACCCCTACAACCCGCGATCACCGGGAGCACACACAGCACGGTGAGCACGCACAGCCCAGCGAGCACTGCAACGCCTATAACTACATGTTTTTTAACAAGTTTGATGACGCATAATTTTCAACTCAAATCTGAGTGGCTATTTCTATATTCTTACTCAATACTCAGATTGGAATATACCTGCAGTATCGGGTTCAGATTGCACGTTCTAAGTATTTGATAAATAACGTTTTTTAGTCGAATCTTGGTTCCAGCGATTGTTTCCCGAACCGCCGGGCTTTCAGCTGAGATTACTAACTCGGAGATTGCATCATGACTGATACCCCTATCCCATCACCCCCAGCGCCACTTGCCGCTGCCCAGCCCACAACTGTCGTAAATCAGACGCCCGCCGGTGTACTAGACCAAAATTTTGCTGCTCTACTTGCTTTGAATACCACTCAGAAAAAAAAGAGAAAAAGTAAAGCCCATCTTAATGCGATGAAAATGCGTGGAGAGTTATGGCCAGAGCTAGATACCAGTCTTCTATGGGATCGAACAGTCAATGATGGATACTCATCGATCCCTAGGACGCTTTCACTCATAACCAACATGATTGACGACCTCGCAAAAAAACATACCGGAAAGTCTGCCGCAGCTGGAAAAACGTATTTTGCTCTGTGGTGTAGGGTGTGGGATGAAAACATGCTAACTATTGAGAATGAATCTGTTTATGCCATTGAGTCAGGATATTCCGGGGAACGGAATGTGACGACTTGGCGGCAGCATATGAAGGTCCTTCAAGAATTGGGATTTATCGATACGAAGGAAGGTGCTTATGGCCCCTACAATTTTGTCCTTATATATAACCCATATTTAGTATTGAAAAAGCTTAAGCCTCAGATACCTGCATCCTATTATCAGTTGCTCTTGCAACGTGCGATTGAGATTGGCGCAGACGGTGATCTCATAGATAAGCCAGCCAAGGAGACCAAATAATGGAAAGTATAAAATTGCTTATGATACTAGCTATCGAAACCATAAAGCTTATTAGTCAAATCATAAAGTTATTCCAATGAGATTGGATGCGGATGTATGAAATATTAATGGGACTCATACATCCGCCTAAAAAATCAGTACGGCGCTTTTGCAGAGTATCTTGGCTCGGACATGCAGGTATTGGGCGGCAAGCGACCATATAGATAGCTGCATGCTGTTTCGTCAAAAAAATATTTCTGCGCCTGTCTTAGACTATACGGCTATAGTACGTCTGATAGCATTTTGATAACCTAGCTTTCAGCAGCAGCTTTGCGAGTCGAGTACCTATTGAAGGGGTATTTGAGAAAAACAATAAATAGAAAAAAACTATCGAATCCCGGATAGATCGAGGAATGAGACATGAGTGAACAATTCGTGTCCGAGGCGGCAGGAACTCCGCATCTGGCAGAGCAGGATGATGGCCTTAAAAATCTGAAGTTATTGGTTGAATCCTTCAATACAGACAAACTGAGCTCCAGCGAACAAAAGAAGCTCCAAGAACTCCGGTCCATTCTTTCACCGCTACTAAAAAAAGGTGGCGTTTTAGCAGATTTATTTCAAGATGGAAAAGACGTTTTAGCATTTCCGATCGACGTCGACAGTGTCCTGCAACATTTAAACCAAGATATGAGGGATGACTGGTTTACTGACACACTTCAACACAAAGATCTTCTCTCAAACAAACAATCCCTTCATGAAGTCCTATATGAATTATTAAATGAAGGAAATGGACAATATATCGGCTCTTTCAGGAATGTTTACAATATACCTAAAAAAGGGCTAGGGATTAGATACTCGCTAGAAACTGACTTTTATGACAGATTTATATATCAAGCAATCTGTACCTTCCTAATACAATTTTATGATCCACTCTTGTCTCATCGAGTACTAAGCCACAGATTCAATAAAGATAGAAAATCAGAGAAATACATATTCAAAAGCCGTATTGATTTATGGCAAACTTTCGAAGGGGTAACTAGAACGGCACTTAGCAACAATCAATCACTACTAGCAACCGATCTAATCAATTGCTATGAAAATATTACAATTGAAACAATCCGCACAGCTTTTGAGCGATCAATTGAACATATAAATACTTCGGGTCCAAACAAAGTATTAATTAGGAATGCAGTGCAAACCCTCTGCAACCTTTTGTCGCGGTGGGGATACAGTGAACGTCACGGCCTGCCTCAAAACCGCGACGCATCGTCATTCATCGCAAACGTTGTCTTGAATGATATTGACCATGAAATGGTGCGATTAGGGTACGATTATTATCGATACGTGGACGACATCAGAGTAATTTGTCCCAACACGAGAGTCGCAAAGAAAGCGTTGACTGAGCTTATAAATCAGCTCAGAAAGGTCGGGATGAATATAAATTCTGGAAAAACAAAAATTTTAACCCAAGACTCGACTGCTAATGAAGTTGATGAGTTTTTTCCAACATCTGACGATCGAAGCCTCACAATCGACAACATGTGGAGATCAAGAAGCAGAAGGGTTATTGCGCGTTCAGCAAAGTATATATTTCAAATTTTGAAAGAGTGCATCGAAGAAAAACAAACACAGTCCAGGCAGTTTCGATTCGCGGTAAACCGACTGATTAAGCTGACCGATGCAGGCATTTTTGATATTCATGCAACCATAGCAACAGACCTAAAAGCACTCTTAATTAGCTCACTTGAGGACCATGCGGCTTCGACCGATCAGTACTGCAGACTTCTTGGGATTCTAGACCTCAACGAGCAAGAGCTCAATGATATTTACAAGCATCTCAGTGATCATGAGCGCTCGGTTCACTCTTGGCAAAACTTTCATCTATGGTTACTTCTAGCAAATCGCAAATATAAAAGCACTAATTTAATAACGCTAGCAACTGCAAGAATAGAGTCCGACATACTTCAACCAGAGATAGCGGCCATATTTATTTATCTAAAGTGTGTTGATGAAGCACAAATTTTAATTGATAACATTTCCAAATTTGAGTCTGCCTGGCCATATTACCATCAGCGAAATTTTCTATTAGCCTGTAGCGACTTTGATCAAAATCAATTGAAACCTTTAATTTCTAAGCTAGGCCCCAAACTTAAATGGACCGGTAGCAGAGCCAAGCCTTATTTTACTAATGGTATGCCTTTGGTCGAACGAGACAAAATAGCCATGCTTGATCTTTATGATGAGATCACACCATATGACTGAATCAAAAAAAGCCTTACTTTTTATAGCTGACTATACAGACCAAGGGCAAGACAGAATCTTCTTATGGTCAGATGGCACTTTAGGTGAAGTCACCATATCTGATTTAGTAGATCAAAAGCATGAGCTTGTCTGCCATGACTTATGGTTAATTGCCCCATCTCTCTATCGGGCGACAAACAAACTACCATCCAACATCACAGACATTGAAGAACTTCGAATCCTCACTTCTGGAAAGAAAAAAGAAAGAGAATCAAGAGACAAGAAAGACATATCCCAACTCCTATCCTCATTTGTTTCCGAAGAAATTATTGCAAGATATAAAGAGATTTTTAACCGTAAGATACCTTTAGATGAAGCTATTCTGTCGTCAATTGGCGAAGCCCTATTAAAATGCTCAGAAGTTGTAAAAAGCGATGCAATTACTGCCGGTGAATGGGAGAGATTCATCGTAATCGAACGTCCCGTAAACGACTATCTAATAAGATCAACATCAGAAGGTATCTCTATTTCTGAAGAAAAACTTAGATATCATAAGAACAAAATAGAATTCGAATTCTATATGGCATTGAAGAGTTTTTCTTCCGACTACGATATGCCTCTAGAGGTTCCCTCCGACCAAGCCGTTATCGAATACCTAGAGCCCAAAGGCTTTGACTTTACCGGTATAGACGTGGATTACATTTTAAATTTTGTCCCTATGCAATCAAATTTTGCGGAGGACTTAATTCGCTTAAGAAAGATTCAGAATTCACGTAGAGTATTAGCAGCCATTCCCTTGAGCCAAAGCCGAATTTATCCGATAGTCGATAGCTTTGGTTCTATCACCTCAAGAATCTACTTCAAAGACCCGTCGTTACAAAATTTGGCAAAACACCATCGAGACATTTTAATTCCAGATACCAACAAGCGGTTGTCCTACATAGACTACGACCAATTTGAAGCAGGCGTAATGGCCGCGCTCTCCGGCGATGAAAAACTATTAGAGTTATATAACAGTAGCGATGTCTATGAAATTGCTGCAGAAGAAATATTTGACGACAAGAGCAAGAGAAAACAAGCCAAGAGGCTATTTCTTTCTTATGCCTATGGAATGAAGCGGCAACACATCCTTGCTGCAGCGCAGGGTTTTGGTGCAGATCGCCAAAACGCTAAAAAATTCTTTGAACAATTCAAAACATTCGACGCTTGGAAAGTCTTAGTTCACGAAGAGTTTCACCGTACGGGAAGAATTGGCACTGCGCTTGGTAATTATATGCACCGTGATCGAAAAGGAGAACTAACAAGCAAGGAAAAAAGATCTGCTATCAGCCAAGTTGTGCAAGGGACTGCCTCGTTAATATTCAAGAAAGCATTACTATGCTTGAGTTCAATATCTGAAGTAAAACTAAAACTGCCAATGCACGACGCTGTTTTGCTGGAGAATTCCGCAGACTACGACATAGATCGGGTAATCAATATTTTTTCAGAAATAATGTCTGAACATTTTCAAAATAAGATTCAAGGCAAGGCGTCATTAAGCCAATTTCATGAAGATCGGTAGCTTGTAAAGCTGTGGACAGATACGAAATTGCTTGAGAGCTCCTTACGGATTGGTTAAAGGCTCCTAGTTTTTACTGGATTCACCTGGCACATCTTGGTGACTGCAATCACCTCCGACGCTCACTCGATCTGGAGATAGACGTACATATGTCTCGAGACTTTCTAACTAATCCTTTTCCAGATGATAAAGGTAGCTTTAGAGGTAGACTGCTTATTTAGCATAAATAAATCACATCATTATCAATAAGATAGCTGCATATTCGACTCCTGGTGCCGCACCATACAAAACAAAGCCCCTGCAGAAATGCAGGGGCTTTGTTGTTTCTGGGGTTTGGAGAATGCTCTTGCCGCAATGGGGAAGATTCTTTGCGCTGGACATCGGTATTCGGTGATCGCGACCACGCTCTTTAGAACACTGACAAGTGATCGAAAAATAAATCTGCCAACTTTTCTGCCCATGTACATCACTTGCCGTTTCGGCAGAGCGAACGTGCAACATATTCGTTGCTCATGCAACACAAGTGTTGCACCCAAGTATGTCGACTTCCTCGCCACCACCTGGCCACGATTGCGCTCAATCCCCCTCCACGCTACCGTCAAACCCGTCGCTGCCAATTCAGCGACCGGGCCTGATAACCCGCGTAAGATACAGGCGCACCAGCGCCCCAACCCACGTTTGTCGGCGCTTTTTCATGCCTGCAATTCCGTGTAATGGCGGCTGTGCGTGGGAGACCTTCGGGTCTGCCGGGTTCCTGTATCTCCGGTTTATCAGCCTGCGCATAGCTGCCACCCATTCGCCTGATAACGAATTGGCAGCCCTCATTTGATACAGGGAGTTTCACAAATGATTAGCATCGATCCGTCCAAAGTCTGCCCTTTCCACCAACCAGCCAACGGTAGGTGAAGCCATGACCAACCTCCACGATCTGAAAACCCTCGGCCTCACCCATTTTTTCTTCCACTCCAATCACGCACTCTTCCGCACCAACCCCGGCGTCCCGGTCGTCACCGCCCTCTCCCACGCCTCCCATCTGCTCCACATTTCCAAATTGCTCACATCAGATACTTCCGCCGCCAACGATCCGGAACTCCACGCCTGTGCCTCGCAATATTTGCAGGAATTGAGCAAGGCACTGGTCGATGACGCGGTCAAAGTCTTGAGTCCAAGCCCATAAATCGTCGCCCACAAAAAAAGCCCTCGCATCGCTGCAAGGGCTTTGTGTTACCGAATCAATCAGTGCCCAGCGCTCTGCCCGCCATCCACATGCAGAATCTCGCCAGTCACAAAGTTCGCGTTATCGAGGTACACCACCGCCTGCGCAATATCGTCGATTTCGCCCATGTGTCCAACCGGATGCAGCGCGCCCAGTGCCTCATGGGTTTCTTCGCCATGCATCGGCGTTTTGATGATGCCCGGCGATACCGCGTTCACCCGTATTCCGCGTTTGGCGTATTCGATGGCCAAGGATTTGGTGGCGGCGTTGAGGCCGCCCTTGGTCAGGGAAGCGAGGACCGAAGGCACGCCGTCGATGGCGTGGTCGACCAGGCTGGTGGTGATGTTGACCACGTGGCCCTTGCCCTGTTTTTCCATCTCGGCGATGGCCAGTTGGGTGATGTAGAAGAAGCCGTTGAGGTTGACCGACAGCACCGCCGCGTAGTCTTCCGGGGTGTAGGCGGTGAACGGTTTGGCGACGAAGATGCCGGCGTTGTTGACCAGGGTGTCGATGCGGCCGAAGCGTGCCACGCCTTCGCTGATCACCCGTTGAGCGGTGGCCGGGTCGCCGATGTCGCCGGCGATGGTCAGGATCTGCGGGTCGTTCGACGGCTTGATCGAGCGCGAGGTGGCGACGATGTTGTAGCCCAGTTCACGGAAGGCCTTGACCATGCCTTCGCCCAGACCTTGAGAGGCTCCAGTGATAACGACGGTTTTTTTCGAGTTGCTCATGATGAAATCCTCAATCAATAAGTAGGTGTTGAATCAGGCCGCAGCCAGTTGTTTCAGCATTTGTTCGTAGTACTCGACCGATTGCGAACCGGAAACCAGGTGCTTGCCGTTCAGGATCAGCGCGGGCACCGAGTTGATCCCGTGCTGCCGGTAGAACGCCTGCAGTTGCCGCACTTCGCTGGCGAATTCATCGTTGGCCAGCACCTTGCGGGCCCTCGCCGCATCCAGCCCCGCTTTGGTCGCCAGACGGATCAGCGTCGGATGATCGTTGGGGTTGTCGCCGTCGCGGAAGTAAGCGCGCAGCAGGATCTTTTTCAGCGCGACCTGCCGCCCTTCCTGCGCTGCCCACATCAGCAATCGATGGGCGTCGAAGGTGTTGTGAAAGTGCGTGCGTTTCTCCAGGTCGAACTCGAAACCGATGGCCTTGCCGCGTTCGATCTGCATCTTCTTGCCGGCGGCGACGTCTTCGGCGGTGCGGCCGTATTTGCGCATCAGGTGCTGCACGGCCGGTTCACCTTCGGCGGGCATGTCCGGGTTGAGTTCGAAGGGCTTGTAGGTCAGCTCCACCGAAATCTCGCCGGCCAGATTGCCGATCGCCTGCTCCAGCGCTGTCGCCCCGAGTGCGCACCAGGGGCACACCACGTCGGAGACGAAATCGATGGTCACGGTCGGGGTCATGACTGACCCCGTTCCGCCAGCTGTCGGCGGTACTCGGTGGTAGTGATGCCGGCGTAGCCCCAGTTATCGGTGTCGACTTCTTCGATCACGATGTGGGTCAGGTCCGGGCGTTTGTTGAGGACGCGTTCCAGGGTTTCAGTGATTTCGGCGATCACCTGAGCTTTCTGCTCACGGGTAACGCCGTCGCGGGTGATGCGTACGCTGACAAATGGCATGACGACTACTCCAGTGACCTGCCCTCGGGATGATGGTCAGGTGTTGGAGCTCAATTTAGGCGTGTGCCGGGAGGGGAAAAAGTAGGGGTGGGGTACTTCATTTGTGAGGTAGTGTAATGAATAGCCTGTAAAAATCGCGCCAAAATTCCTTTGGAAAAACCCGCAGACGCACCCAAACCGTGCACTTTTTTTGACCCCAATCACCCCCACGTCACCAAAAACCCCGATCCTGTGTCAGCCTCCAGCCATCGGCGGGGACATCGATTCGCTACTAATTGCGCGACAACTATGCTCAGGTACAGGAATATAGCCGGCAAATGGCGCCGTTCCGGCTGTCACGTACACAACAATACCCAGCCCACTTCAGAGGGCATTACCCATGGATAGCAGAACCTTACGCAACCTCATGCGCATCGTGCAGACCGGCTCGTTGTCGGCCGCAGCCGAGCATTCGTGCCTGACTGTGCAGGCCTTGGCCGCACAGCTGAACAAGGTCGAAGAGCAGTTCGGTTTCCGCTTGTTTAGACGATCCAACAAGGGGCTGACGCTGACGCCGCAAGGCACCGAGCTGACGCCTTATATGGACAGAGTGCTGATTGCCACACGGCAGATGGAAGAGAAAGTCGAAGCCTTGAAGGTGCCGGGACAGCGCACGTTGAAAGTGGCGTTGAACACCACGCTGGCGCCGGACTTCAACCGGCGATTGATCGGACGCCTGATCGAGGTGTTTCCCGATTACCAGATGGAATTCAGCTACGCCGAGTCGATGGAAAACCTCAGCAAGCTGAAGAACGAGGACTTCGACCTTGCGGTGCTGATCGGTCCGCAGCGTCCGGGTCTGCCGAGCATTGTCCTGCCGGAAGTGCAGGTGCAGGTGGTCGGCGCGCACTGTGGTCAGGAGAACGATCCGCTGACCTTGCTTGGCAACAAATTTCAGGTGCGTCCCGCAGAAGACTGTCCGTATTCCCACAGCTTTTTGCGTTTTCTCGACGCCGGGCTGGGTAATCACGAGAACAGCCAGCGGACGATCTACTCCTGCAGCGAAACGCTGACCCTGTCGCTCATCACGCAGATGGACGCCGTCGGCATGGTCTCCCGCGAGGCGGCGCAGAAAAATGGCCTGACGATTTTCCCCGGGTTCGAGGATTTCCTCGAAGTGCGCCTGGCGGTGAACAACCCGGATCTGTCCGGTCAGGCGTTGAACGACGTGGTCGATCTGCCGCTACATGAGCGAGCCGAGCGCAATGTACGCAGCCGTCCCAACCGCCACACTGAGAAAGAGGTTTTTGCTGAAATACGCACATAACAGCGTCGGAATCGCGGCATAAAATTCCGGGCGATCGAGCTGTATGTGCTGATCCTTGATCAACAAGGGTGTCAGGCTGATCGCAGCGACGATCGCCACCGGCAGGTATTCCAGCGCGCGGGCGACGAAGGGCGGCCAGTGTTCGGTGTTGACCTGCAACGGCAGGGCCCGTGGCAAAAAGGTCACGGCCATCATCAGCGCGACCACCAGAATCAGGAACGTTTGGTCAGGCATACACCCACTCCGCAGCCCACAAACGTGGCGATGAAAACGTTGAATGGCGAGCTGCCCACCAGGCTCAGTGCGCCCATGCAGACCACTGCGGCCAAGGCGGCGATGAGTTTGTTGCGGGTGTTGCACAGTGAGACCAGGACGTAGAGCATCATCGCGGTCAGCGCGTAATCGAGCTGGTATTTGATCAAGTGCGAGGCGTACTGCGCGCACAGGGCGCCGAGCAATCCGCCGATCACCCACGAGGTGTGGCAGAACAGGTTGAAGCCAATCAGATAACGGACGTTCACCGGCGCCCCGGTGCCCAGTTTGACGCTGTGGAAGGCGAACGATTCATCGGTCAGGCCGCCGGCGTAACACCAGCGTTCCATGCGACTCAGGCCCAGCGCCCGCAGGGCTTTCGCCATGTAGACCGACATCAGCATGTGCCGCGCGTTGATCAGAAACGTGGTCAGCACGATGGTGGTCAGCGACGCCCCACTGCTGATCAGCGCCAGCGCCGCAAATTGCGAAGCCCCGGCATACACGAACAGACACATCGCCACCGGCAGCCACAACGGCAGCCCGGCGTTGACGGCCATCAGCCCGAACACGAACGACACGGTGAAGTAACCGGCCACCACCGGGCTGGCTTCGGCAAAGGTGCGCGACGGCTGACGGTCGACCATCAGCGGCGCACTGCCGGATGTTTCATTCATAGGTCCCTCTCAAATGTCCGCTCGCCGTGAGGTTCGCAAAAACCCTGGGCCGTCCAGAAACGCTTGCCCGCGAGGTTAGCATCATCGACGAACAGGAACATCCGCAGCACTCCGACCCGTTTCATGTCGGCCGACGCCGCTTCCACCAGCCGCTGGCCCACGCCCTGGCTGCGATAGCGCAGGCTGACCGCCAGATGGTTGATCGTGCCACGACTGCCGAGCATGCCGCCCAGCACCGCGCCGACGATTTCGCCTTCGACATCGAAAGCAAGATACGCCGTGGTGGTTTTCTGGATCAGCACGCCGCGCAGGCATTTGGCATCCTGCCATTCACAGAACGACACCTCGTCGAACTGGCGGAAGAAGCGCTCCATGCGCTGCGCGTCCTTGGCCGTCGCACGCCGCAGCACCACCGGCGTCGAGCACTCGACGCCGTCGATTGGGGTGATCTGATTAGCGAACAATGTCGAAAGCGGTCCCGGGCCGCGAGAAGGAAATCGCCAGGATCTGCCGGTACGCCATGGCGTGAGAGTGAGTGTTGCGTGCCGGTGTCACGTAGTGACGCATGTCACGGTCGAGGAAGTAGGTGGTGTCGAGGATTTCCTGGTAAGTGGTCGACGCCAGTTGCTGCTCGTGGATGTCGTACAGACGACTCTCCGCGCCCTCGACGTTATTGCGCCCCCAGAAGTGCACGCCGCTGAACGGGTAACCGTCGCAGTGAATCCCTTCCGGAGTGATTTCCAGTTGTTTGCCGGGCTTGATCTCGATGCGGATCTGATGGATCTGGCACTGCCAGATTTCATCGTGCAGCTCTTCCGGCAACACGCTTTTGTACACTTCGAAATCGGTGTCGATCAGGCTGCGCATCACCGGCGAGCTGATGACTTCGTCCGAGAAGTCCTGGAAGTGCCGCACCACCCCGCCCACATAGCTGTTGTTGGCCTTGGACTGCACGTACGCGCGATGTTCCAGTTGCTTCAGTTCGCGAGTCTTGGGGTTGTACTCAAAGTCGCTGTAACGACGGTAACGCATGCCGGCTTCGGCCTGACCGTAGTAACTGTCAGGCTCCATGTTTTCCCAACTTTTGGTCAGTCTGACGAAGTCGGCGAAATGACCGTAGAGATTGAAGTCAGCACCCTGCACATTGGCGTACTTGTCGCGCCGTAGCGATTCGCCCACTTCTCTGGTTAAAACGATCATTACCAAATTCTCCGCTGCATTGAGCGGCCTAATCTATTAGGTGGAGAATTTGCGTCCATGAGAAAGAATTTCAGGCATTTAAAGCCCTGTTTGAAACGCGATTTGAAACGGCTTGAAAGTGCATTTCAAATGACAAAAACACGGGTTTTTATGCTGCTTTTTCAAAAAGCGTCAAAAAAAACCCCGAACGAGTCGGGGTTTTTCTGTCGCGTTTCGCGGGTTCAACCGATCATCAGAAGATGTTGATCGGGTAATCCACGAACACACGCAGTTCGTTGCCGCTGACGTTGTATTCGCTGGATTTCTGCGAAACACGCAGGATCGAGCTACGCAGCTTGATGCTCAGGTCTTTGGCCGGGCCACTTTGCACGACGTACTTGAACTGATTGAAGATCTCGCGCTCGGTGCCGCCTTCGCTGGTGGACGTGGTGATGTTGTCGCCACGCACGTACGCGAAGTTGTAGCTCAGACCCGGAACGCCGAATGCGCTGAAGTCCAGGCCGTAGCCCAACTGCCAGCTGCGCTCGTCTTCAGCGTTGAAGTCGGACCAGTAGGAGTTGGCCAGGTAGATGGTGTTGCCACCGTCACCCACGCGACCCTGACCTTTCTGATAACCGCCGTAGGCGTAACCCAGGTTGCTGTCGCCAGTGGAGCGCTGGTGCGCCACGGTGAACGAGTGCGGGCCGGTGGCGAAGGTCGCTGCCAGGCTCCAGATCTTGTTGTCGTCGCCGGTTACACCGTTTTCGCGGACGTAGGAGTTGTCCAGCTTGGTGCGGTAACCGTTGAAGTCCAGGGTCAGGGACTGATCCTTGTCGATCGGGAACACGTAGTTGGCGTTCACGTATTGTTTCTTCAGCACGTCTTCGACGTCGGAAGCGTACAGCGCAGCCTTGAACTGTTCGGTGAACTGGTAGCTACCGCCCAATACGTTGATCGACTTCAGACCGCCGCTGTCACGGCCTTCAGCGCTCTTGCGCGACTCGGCGGTGAAACGACCGGCATCCAGTTGCAGACCTTTGATCTCTTTGGAAGTGATCAGGGTACCGGTATAGCTTTCCGGCAGCAGACGCACGTTGTCGTAGCTCAGCACCGGCAGGGCCGGCATCTGGTCACCGTAAGTCAGTACGGTGTTGGAAATACGGAATTTCACCGCTGCGCCACCCTTCGACAGGTCGTCAGCCGCGTTACCGCTGTCACCGCGCTTGAAGAAGTCGATACCGCCCGCACCGCTGCGGCCCTTGCCGCCGTCCAGACGCAGCGCGTACAGACCGAAGGCATCCACACCGACACCGACGGTGCCTTGAGTGAAACCGGACGAGAACGTACCGATGGCCGCTTGGCCCCATTCGGCTTTGTCCTGGTTGCCATCTTTGTAGTCACGATTGATGTAGGCATTGCGCAGCAGCACTTTGAGACTGCTGTCTTCAACAAAACCCTTGGACTCGGCCTGGTCGTTAGCCATGGCCGAAGTGGCACTCAACATCCCCAGTGCGATCAAACTGATTCGCTTGTTCAACATTTTGTTTTCCTTATTACGGGTTGAAACGCGCTGTGTCGAACGGCTGAAACGGCGCTTATTGCACTCTTTTATTCACCCCGAAACAAAAAGACCCGCTCAAGACAATGTCATGGCGGGCCTGCTCCTAATTTTGAGTCATGGCGGTTAGCCACAGGCGTTGGGCCGAATCGTAGCCGCGCCCTCAACAATGTGTCAATTTCAAGAATCGTCTTTAAATAGGCGAAAAACGTCTAAAAAAAGTAAATTTTGCGATGGCTTCGTGCACGGAATTGCCCGCAGTCAGGGATTTTGATGCTGGATTACGCGCAACCATCGAGGCCACAGACCGGCAGGGTTTCAGTCCCTGGCGCAGGCGTAAACGACTCGCTCAACCATTGGGCGAAGGCTTCTGGTTTGCCGAGCCACGGCCCGATATCAACCAGCGTGAATCGTCCGTCCTGTTCCAGCGCAAAAGTTGGAAAACCCTGCCCACCCAGTTTTGCCAACAGGGCACGGCTGTTCTTTATATGTTGTTCGGTGTCGACGGACTGCAAGGCATTCAAGAACATATCGGCGTTGTAGCCCTGCTCTACTGCATATTCCACAAGCACACTTTCATCGGCAATTCGCCGCCCTTCCACATAGTGCGCAGTCTGCAAACGGCCAAGCAGTTCCAGGCCACGACCGTCGATTTTTTCCGCTGCCATCACAGCGGCAATCGGAGGTGCCGAATCAAACACCGCCGATTGATCACGCAAAAGACCTTCGAAATAAGCTTCGCCGAATGGCTGACCGGTGTATTCAGCGATGCGCCGGTCATGAGGCATCACGTAATTGCGCAGTTGCGGCGAAACGCTCTGGCGGTTGGCACCGGTCATCATGCCGCCGGCGTGGGCGATTACCGGCAGCACTTGTTGCGCGGCCTGCACCAGTGGTTTGGCGCCATAGCACCAGCCGCACAGCGGGTCGTAGATGTAATGAAGGGTCATCGGAAAACTCCGGCAAGAAGGTGGGAAAAATAATGTCGGCACATTAGTCCCTCGGTCGTTGCGGAAAAACGCCGGAATGGCTTTCAGTCTGTTTCGGCAATCGGTCAAATGCAGTCGTTGTCAGCTCCGACACAAACATGAAATGAATTGACACAATCAAACCACGGAACCTTTCAGGAATAATTAACGGAAGCAAATGCAAAGCATTACCATTCGCGCGCTCGATTTTTTCCACCCTTTCGGATGCGCTTTTCAATGCCTGCCCCGTTCCGTCTCACGCCCGTCACCCTTGGGCTTTCTGCCTTCTTGTCCTCCGGTTTCGCTTACTCCGCGACCGAGCTTCCCGCCACTTCGATCAGTGCCGAAGCGCAGGCCGACGACCCGCGCGTGAAGGTCAGCAACACTGCGACCCGTACCTCAACCCCTGTCCGTTACGTGCCGCAGGCGATCGACTCGGTCAAGACCGCCAACTTCGCCAACTACGGTACCAATGACCTGGGCGACGCCTTGAGCGGCATGCCCAACGTCAGCAGCGGCGGCGACACGCGCTTCGACAGCCTGCGCATCCGCGGCTTCGATGCCAGCAACGACTTCTATCTGGACGGCATCCGCGACGACAGCCAGTACAAGCGCGACCTGCACAATATCGAACGCGTCGAAGTGCTCAAGGGCCCGGCCGCTGTGCTGTATGGCCGTGGCAGCCAGGGCGGGATCGTCAACCGCGTGAGCAAGGCACCCGAGTTCGGCCGTCGCTCGACCATCGAGACCCAGGGTGGCAGCGAAGACCTGCGCAGCCTGTACGCCGACCTCAGCACCGACCCGAGCGACAACATCAGCCTGCGCCTGAACATGGGCAACATGGACGAGAACAGCTTCCGCGACGGCGTCAGCGGCAATCGCCAACTGTTCGCACCGTCGATGAGCTGGCAGCTCACCCCTGACCTGAACTGGCTGGTGCAATACGAATACAGCCGCTACAACCGCACGCCCGATCGCGGCATTCCCGGGGTCGGTGGGCGCCCTGCCGACGTCGGCCGGGACACCACCTACGGCAACGATCACGATTTCATCGACGACAAGACGCAATCCCTGCGCTCGAAGCTGAGCTATGAAATCAACGACAACTGGCAGCTGCGCCACACGCTCGGTGTGTTCAAGCTCGACAGCGATTTCGACAACACCTACCTCACCGGCTACACCCCGGCGACGAAGAAGGTAACCCGCCAGCACTGGCAACAGGACCTGACCACCCGCAACGTGTTCAACAACGTTGAGCTGGAAGGCGGATTCGAAACCTTCGGCCTCGAGCACCGCCTGCTGACCGGCCTCGAAACCGGCAGCCAGCGCCGCGACCCGACGCTGTACAACGCTGCCACTTCCGGGCGCGGCAGTTCCGCCGTTCCGTCGCTGGATCTGTACACCCCCAACCGCGACCTGCGCCACACCGGGCGCATGCAAGTGTCGAGCAGCAGCCACACCGAAGTCGAAAGCCGCGCGGTCTACGTTCAGGATCAACTGCGCCTGAACGATCAATGGCAATTGCTGACCGGTCTGCGCTACGACACTTTTGATATCGAGTCGACCAACAAGCTGCGCAACATCTCCGAAGACCGTGACAGCCACAGCACCAGCCCACGTTTCGGCGTGGTCTGGACGCCGCTGCAGAACCACTCGTTCTACGCTTCGTGGACCAAGACCTTCTCGCCGGTCGGTGGCGGCCTGATCGGTATCACCCCGGGTGCGGCCGGCAACACCAACGACCTGAGCCCGGAACTGACCAAGCAGAAGGAAATCGGCGTCAAGAGCGACTGGCTCGACGATCGCCTGAGCACCACCCTGGCGATCTACGAGCTGGAACTCTACAACCGCCGCACCACCGATCCGAACGACCCGACCCTGACCGTGCTCAGCGGCCTGCAACGCTCGCGCGGGATCGAGCTGACCGGTACCGGCAAGATCGTCGGCAACTGGTACCTGCGCGGTGGTGTCGGCGTGCAGGACGCGACCATCGAGAAGGACAACAACGGCCTGGAAGGCAAACGCGTGAACAACGTGGCCAAGCGCAACGGCAGCCTGTTCCTGACCTGGAAACCGGAAATGGGCTGGTACGCCGAAACCGGCCTGACCCTGGTCGGCAAGCGTTATGCCGACAACGCCAACACCACCGTACTGCCGGGCTATGGCCGGTGGGACGCGCTGGTCGGCTACCGCCACAAGGACTGGGATTTGCGTGGTGCCCTGAACAACATCACCGACCGCGAGTATTACTCGTCGGCCACCAGCGCGTTCCAGATCCAGCCGGGTGCACCGCGCAGCCTGGTCGTCACCGGCACCTACAGCTTCTGATATCGCGCCCATAAAAAAAGCGCTGCCATCCCGGCAGCGCTTTTTACAATCCTTGTTTGTTCTTCTTATCCTTCCATCACATCCCAGAGTGCTTCCAGTTCGGCCTCGCTGAACAGGCCAGCGGGGTAACGCTCGATCATCATCCGGCGCGGATCAGGTTCCCTGATCTGACGCGTTCCATTGGATTTCAACCAGTGCGCGACAATCTGGAGCGACTCACTATTTACAGCCATGGGATGCAATGTCCGCTCGCTGATTACGTTCACTTCGGCGTTCATTTCAGCGCTCTCTCCCCGTTCGTGAGCGGCTACGTTATCCAAGGTTTATGACAGAACTGTTGAAGTTCTCCCCCCCCTCCCTAGTGCGCCATGAGCGATACAAGAGCTATGCCAACGTCATGAAATTGTCGACCGGCGGACATAAAGAAACCCGCAGTCCTGACGGGCTGCGGGTTTCTCTTCAAGCATGGGCAACAAATGACCGCCCGGTCGATTTCCCAATCAACTCAAGCTGTTACATCCGCACTCACTCTTTGTGCGGCGCGGGCTGCTGTTGGGTAAGGCAGTGAATGTTGCCGCCGCCCAGTAACAGTTCGCGACCCGGCACCATCACCACTTCGTGTTGCGGGAACAGGTTCTGCAGGATCTCCCGCGCTGGCGCGTCCATCGGATCGTCGAAGCTCGGCGCGATGATGCCGCCGTTGACGATCAGGAAGTTCACGTAGGAACCGGCCAGACGCACGCTTGGGTTGCGCTCCTGAGTGCCGTCCACCGGGTCCACGCCCGCGCACTCTTCTTCGGTGGCGAACAGCGGCCCCGGAATCGGCATCTTGTGCACCGTGAACGGGCGACCCTTGGCGTCAGTGCTGCTTTCCAGCACTTTCATCGCGGCCTGGCAACGCGGGTAGTTCGGATCCTGCGGATCGTCGGTCCAGGCCAGCAGCACTTCGCCCGGACGCACGTAGCAGCAGAAGTTATCCACATGGCCGTCGGTTTCGTCGTTGAACAGGCCATCCGGCAGCCAGATGATCTTGTCCACCGACAGGTTTTCGCTGAGCACCGCTTCGATTTCTTCGCGGCCCAGGTGCGGGTTGCGATTGCGGTTGAGCAGGCATTCTTCGGTGGTGATCAGGGTGCCTTCGCCGTCGACGTGAATCGAGCCGCCTTCGAGCACAAAGCCTTCGGTGCGGTAGCGCGGGCTGCGCTCGATTTCTAGGATCTTGCCGCCGACCTGGGAATCACGGTTCCACGGCGAATACAGGCCGCCATCAAAACCGCCCCAGGCGTTGAAGTCCCAGTTCACACCGCGCACTTCGCCGCTGTTGTTGATCACGAAAGTCGGGCCGCTGTCGCGGACCCAGGCGTCATCGCTGGACATCTCCACCACGCGGATATTCGGCACGTCGAGGCGAGTGCGGGCGTTTTCATACTGGCCGGCAGAGACCGCCACGGTGACCGGTTCGAAACGCGCGATGGCTTTGGCCACTGCCGCGTGGGCGGCCTGCGCCGGTTTGCCGCCGAGACGCCAGTTGTCCGGACGCTCGGGCCAGATCATCCAGATCTGGGTTTGCGGTGCCCATTCGGCCGGCATGTAGAAGCCATCGGCGCGTGGTGTGCTTTTCAATGTGGTCATGTCGATCAGGACTCCAGGGAACCGTCGAGGTTGTTCAACGCGCCGTACAGGGTTGGACGACGGACTATGGCGACTTTATAAACGATAAATATCGGCTTTAGAAGCCATAAAGAAAAAACAATCCCAATTTAACCGGGCAAATACCGATACAAATCGGTATTTGCCCGGTTGCGGATCGCTTTAAAGCCCTTCTTCCAACACCTTGGCCAGCATATCGACGAAGAAATCCACGCTCTGCCGCGAGGTGACCATCGGCGGTTTGATCTTCAGGACGTTCAGGTAATCGCCGGTCGGCTGCATGAAAATCCCCAGCTCTCGCAGGCGGTCACACAACAGCGTGGTTTCCTCGGTCGCCGGCTCCAGCGTTGCCCGATTGCGGATCAGCTCGACCCCCAGATAGAACCCGGAACCGTGCACCGCGCCGACCAACGGATATTGATCGATCAGCGCCTCCAGCCGGGCCTTGAAGTGGGCGCCGACCACCTGGGCGTTTTCCCAGAGCTTTTCTTCTTCCATGACATCGAGCACCGCCATGCCGATCTGGCAGCTCACCGGACTGCCGCCGGCGGACGAGAAGAAATAGCCCTCGGCTTCCAGCGCTTCGGCGATTTCCCGGCGGGTGATCACCGCGCCCAGCGGCTGGCCGTTGCCCATGCCTTTAGCCATGGTGATGATGTCCGGCACCACGCCTTGCTCTTCGAAGCCCCAGAAGAAGTGGCCCATGCGCCCGTAACCGACCTGCACCTCATCGGCGATGCACACGCCGCCACGGGCACGCACCATGTCATAGACTTTTTTCAGGTAACCCGGCGGCAGCGAAATCCCGCCCGCATTGCCGTAGACCGGCTCGCAGATAAACCCGGCCAGCTGGCGTTTCTGCTCATCGAGCTTCGCCAGATGTTGCTCGACGCTGCGCACGTAATCCGGTGCCGAATCCGCGCCGCGAAATTCGCCGCGATAGGTGTTGGGAGCCGTCACCGCGTGCACCCAGTCCGGGCGACTGCTCAGGGCTTTCGGGTTATCGGCAATCGAGGTCGAGACCGCGTCCGCGCCGACCGTCCAGCCGTGATAGGCCTCCAGCACGCTGATCATGTCGCGCCCACCGCTGGCGGCCCATGCCAGGCGAATCGCCAGGTCATTGGCCTCGCTGCCGCTGTTGACCAGGAACACCCGATCCATGCCCTCCGGCGCCAGTTTCAGCAAGCGTTCGGAAAACTCGGCGACCGCCGCATAGTTGAACCGCGAGTTGGTATTGAGCAGCGACCACTGTCGGCTCGCCACCGCCGCCATGCGCGGGTGACCGTGGCCGAGCACCGCGACGTTATTGAGCATGTCGAGGTAGGAACGGCCCTGCATGTCAATCAGGTGATTGCGCCAACCGCGCTCGATACGCGGCGGGTCGACGTAATAGTGCTTCTGGGTGCGGGCGAAACTGGCGTCGCGGCGCGCCAGCAGGGTTGTCGCGTCCAGCTCGGGTTCGGCGTCGCAGGCCAGGCCCAGCAGCGCGGCCGGTGACGGGGACAAGGCCTGCCATGCCGCCGCGCGGGTTGGCGTGCAGAACCGCGGTGCTTCAAGCTGTGCGCCACGAATCAATTGCACGATCAACGGACCGTCCACCGAACCCAGCACCTGGCCTTTGACCAGCGCTGCGCCGCCGTGCAACGAAGGTTTCACGCCCAGCAAGCGCAGGCTCAGTTGCGGGCCGTCGAGTCGCAGCGCGCCGTCGGCCGACAGGTGAAGCACGCCAGCAAACGGCGCTTCCACCGCCGAACCTTGGGGCACATGCAATTCGACGTGCAGCGGGAATGTCTCTGGCTCATCGGCGCTGTCAGGCCGGGTGCGCGACAACCGGTATTGCCCGTATCGACTGGCCGCCAGACCATGGATGACAGCGGCCTCGCTCAACAGGCGCTGATCGATGCCTGGCTGCTCCCAGTTGCCCGCCTCGAAGTGTGCGCTCAACACCCCCAGATCGATCAACGCGAATTCGCGCCCGACCAGATCGGGCAACAACGGCGCAAAACCTTCACTGTCGATGGCCGGCAATGCCTGGCCGACCGCCGTGAGAATCGCCGCCTCCATCAATGCCAGCGGCACCGAGGTGGCGACCCGGAAGATCTCCCATTCATGGGTCAGGTTGTCGCGGCTGTAGGTATTGCCCGGATCGATGCTGACCTGTTGCTCGCCACTGAGCACCAGCACCGCCGCCCGTGCCACGATCAGCGGCCACAGCGCCAGCAGTTCTTCGTGTTGCAGCGGATTGATCGCGTGATAGGCCTGCACGGCCGGCAGGATCACGAACGGATCGCCGGCGGCGTGATGCAGCAGTGCGGCGCAGGTGACCGACAGATCGGTGATGCGCCAGGTGCGCACCAGATCGCCGAAATCGATGACGCCCTGCAACCGCCAGTCCCGCCGGGCGTCACGCTGCCAGACCACGTTGTCGTCGGTGATGTCCATGTGGATCGCCTGCACCGGCAGCTTTTCCACCAGCGGCTGCAAACGAAGTCTGGCCTGCTCGGCAACCTCGGCGATCAGCGTGCGCTGGCGTTCGTCTTCGATCACCGGCAGCAGGTGCTCGATCAGTGCGCTGGCGTGGCGCGCGTCCCATTGCAACGTGCGCTCGAGCCCCGGATGGTCGAAACCGACGAGGGCCAGATCCATTTCGCCGCAAAGCCGGCCGAAGCCGGCGACGACTTCGTGGCCAAGGTGATCGAGGGCCGTCAGTGGTTGTCCGTCGATGTAATCGAGCAGTCGCACATGCACCGATTCTCCACCGACGTCCAGGGTCAGCAGGTCAGCGCCGTTAGTGGCCGCCATCACCCGAGGAACCTTAACGGCACCCTTCTCGGCCAGATATTTCAGGCCCGCATGCTGGGCTTGCAACTCGACCAGCGAATAGTCGCCCCGGCAGATCTTCAGCACGAACCGCCCACGGTCGCTGTCGACCCGATAATTGAGATCCTGTTGGCTGCCCAGGGCCTGCAACGTGCCGTTCAAGCCGTAATGCTGCGCCAGCAAATGCCGGGCCTGCTCCACCGATACCTGCGGGCTGGGCAAACTGGCGCGATGAATCAACGTGGCGAACGACATGGAACGACCCCTGAAATTTTATTAGGCGCCTATATCGCCATTGCTTCGGGCGATAAGCAACCCCCGACCATCCGTCCCCCGACACGCTGCGAGACCGGCGGATTTGCAAGCGCCCCTCGCACCTGTCGACGCTTTGCGCAAGAATGTCGGCCATTCACACCTGCCACTGGAAAATCTACATGAATGTAATCACCACCGACCTGCCTGGTGTCTTGATCATCGAACCCAAGGTATTTGGTGACGAACGCGGGTTCTTTTACGAAAGCTTCAATGCGAAAGCCTTTCAGGACGCGACCGGCCTGGACACGCAATTTGTCCAGGACAACCATTCGCGCTCGCAGAAAGGCGTTCTGCGCGGGCTGCATTACCAGTTGGAAAATACCCAGGGCAAACTGGTCCGCGTTACCGCCGGCGAAGTCCTCGACGTCGCCGTGGATATCCGTCGCAGCTCGCCGCATTTCGGCAAGTGGGTGGCCGTGCGTCTGTCCGCCGACAACCACCGTCAATTGTGGGTTCCGGAAGGTTTCGCCCACGGTTTCGTGGTGCTGAGCGAGTTCGCCGAATTCCTATACAAGACCACCGACTACTACAACCCGTCTTCCGAGCGCAGCATTCGTTGGGACGACCCGGATCTGGGCATCGACTGGCAGCTGGATGAAGCGCCGAAACTGTCGGCCAAGGACCAGGCGGCGGCACTGCTCAAGGACGCCGACGTCTTTTCCTGAAGTCCTGTGTGAATCTTCAGCGCCGCTGCGGACCCGGCCACGGGTGCGCAGACTGCGCCGGCAAGCCTAGGCATAATGCGCCTGTACCCACAGGCGCTCGATGCTCATGACTCCGACCCTACCCCGCCGCCCCCGATGGCGCAGTCTTGCCCTGCTGGCCCTGTGCCTGGCACCGCTGCTGTGGCCGCTGGAACATCTGGCCGAGCGCTATTACCGCAGCGAACTGGCCGGCCAGAACCGTCAGACCCTCGACCTCTACGTCGCCAACCTGCTGGGCACGCTGCATCGCTATGAAGTGCTGCCGCAAATCCTCGGCGACCTGCCGGCCCTGCGCGCAGTGCTCGGGGCGCCGGATGACGGCGTGACCCAGGGCAACGCCAACCGCCTGTTGAAGAACATCGCTGCGCAGACCGGCGCCGAAGTCATGTACCTGATGGACACCAGCGGCCAGACGCTCGCGGCGTCGAACTGGGACAAGCACGACAGTTTCGTCGGGCGCAATTTCTCGTTCCGGCCGTACTTCAGCGAGGCCATGGCCGGCCGCCTCGGGCGCTTCTTCGGTCTGGGCACCACTTCCGCCAAACGCGGCTATTTCTTCGCCGCAGCGGTGCGCAACGGCGAAAAAATCATCGGTGTACTGGTGATCAAGGTAGATCTGGACCACACCGAAAGCCTGTGGGGCAAAACCCCGGAACAACTGCTGGTGACCGACCACAACGGTGTCGTCATCCTCACCTCGCGCCCGGAATGGCGCTTTCGCGCGACCCGCACCCTCAGTGATGCCGAGCGCTCGGCAATCACCGCGATCCAGCCCTACCCGACCCGCGAGCCACGCCCCCTGAACCTGAGCCCGACCGCGTGGCTGCCACAGACCCAGGACATCGCGGAAACCGGCTGGAGCGTCAGCATTCTGGCCCCGCGCACGTTGATCGACCGACCGGTGCGTACCGTGGTGGCGATCGGCGGCGCCACCTTGCTGGTAGTCATGTTGTTGCTGGGCCTGATGATGCAGCGTCGTCGTCATTACCTGGAACGGATCGCCTTCGAAGCCAAGGCCCGCCGGGAACTCGAAGGCCGGGTTGCCGAGCGCACCAGTGATCTCGAAGGCCTCAACCGCCGCCTGAAACAGGAAGTGCTCGAACGCGAACAGGCCCAGCAGGAACTGGTGCGGGCCCAGGACGATCTGGTGCAGGCCGGCAAGCTGTCGGCGCTGGGGACGATGTCGGCGAGCATCAGCCACGAACTCAACCAGCCGCTGGCGGCGATCCGCAGCTACGCCGAGAACGCCGAAGTGCTGCTCGACCACGAACGCACCGAAGACGCACGAGGCAACCTCAAACTGATCAGCGAGCTGACCGGGCGCATGGCCTCGATCATCGCCCACCTGCGCGCCTTCGCCCGCCGCGACCGCCACGCCCCGGAAAGCGTCGCCCTGCAACCCGCGCTGGACGACGCACTTGCCTTGCTGGCCAAACGTCGCCGGAGCATGGATGTCGAGCTGATCCGCGACCTGCCCGCCGCCACCCTGTGGGTCGAGGCCGGGGAAACCCGACTGCGCCAGGTGCTGGGCAACCTGCTGGCCAACGCCCTCGACGCCCTGACCGAAAAAGGCCCGCCGCGCAAATTGTGGCTGAGTGCCGAATCCACCGACGAAGGCGTCAACCTGTACATTCGCGACAATGGCCCGGGTTTCTGCATGGAAGCCCTGGGCCGTGCCAGCGAACCGTTTTACACGACCAAGACCCGCACTCAGGGCCTGGGTTTAGGGTTGGCCATTTGCGAAACCCTGATGCGCGCCTTCGGTGGTGAACTGTCGTTCGCCAACCACAAGCAAGGTGGCGCCTTGATCACCCTGCGGCTGCGCGCCGGCGCGCCCGGGGTCAGCCTGCAACCGTCCGAGGATCGAAGCGCATGACCATCGACAACCGCATCCAGGTGGTGCTGATCGACGACGATCCGCACCTGCGTCAGGCCCTCGGCCAGACCCTGGATCTGGCCGGCCTGAAAATTCTTCCGCTGTCCGAAGCCAAGGGCCTGGCCGCGCAACTGGAGCGTGACTGGCCGGGCGTCGTGGTCAGCGACATCCGCATGCCCGGCATGGATGGCCTGGAGCTGCTGAGCGAACTGCACGCCCAGGACCCGGAACTGCCCGTGCTGCTGATCACTGGCCACGGCGACGTGCCACTGGCCGTGCAGGCCATGCGCGCCGGTGCCTATGATTTTCTGGAAAAACCCTTCGCCAGCGACGCCCTGCTCGACAGCGTGCGCCGCGCCCTGGCCCTGCGGCGTCTGGTGCTGGACAACCGCAGCCTGCGCATGGCCCTAAGCGATCGCAACGAGTTGAGCGCGCGGCTGGTCGGTCAATCCGCGCCGATGTTGCGCCTGCGCGAGCAGATCGGCGCACTGGCGGCGACCAAGGCCGATGTCTTGATCCTCGGCGAAACCGGCGCGGGTAAAGAAGTTGTCGCCCGCGCCCTGCACGATCTGTCGAGCCGGCGTAATGGCCCGTTCGTGGCAATCAATGCCGGTGCGCTGGCCGAGTCGGTGGTCGAAAGCGAACTGTTCGGCCATGAACCCGGCGCCTTCACCGGCGCGCAAAAGCGCCGGATCGGCAAGTTCGAATTCGCCAATGGCGGCACGCTGTTCCTCGACGAAATCGAGAGCATGAGCATGGACGTGCAGGTCAAACTGCTGCGCATGCTGCAGGAGCGCGTGGTCGAACGACTGGGCGGCAATCAGTTGATCCCGCTGGACATCCGCGTCATCGCCGCCACCAAGGAAGACCTGCGCCAGGCCGCCGATCAGGGGCGATTCCGGGCGGACTTGTATTACCGCCTCAACGTGGCGCCGCTGCGCATTCCACCACTGCGTGAACGGGGCGAAGACGCGTTGATGCTGTTCCAGCATTACGCCGACGAAGCCAGCGCCCGCCATGGTCTGCCAGCGCATGAACTGCAACCGGCCCAACGGGCGCTGCTGCTGCGCCATTCATGGCCGGGCAACGTGCGGGAATTGCAGAACGCAGCGGAGCGTTTTGCCCTCGGCCTGGAGCTGGCGCTGGACAACACACAGCCCGATGGCAGCCCCGGCACCAGCGTCGAAATCACGGCGGGAGGGCTCAGCGAACAAGTGGAAAACTTCGAGAAATCCCTGATCGCCGCCGAACTGGCCCGCTCTCACGGTTCCGTGCGGAGTCTCGCCGAGGCCCTGGGCATTCCGCGCAAGACCCTGCACGACAAACTGCGCAAGCACGGTCTGAATTTCGCTGGCAGCGGCGGCCATTCCGACGAATCCGAATGAAGCGCGCTCAATTCACTTTTCTGCCGCAAGAGGTCCGGGCATGAAGCACGACAGCCGTTATCTGGAATCCGTACTCCATCACGACATCCCGCTGACCCGGGACATGGGACTCAAAGTGCTCGACTGGCAGGAACAGCAACTGCGCCTGCATCTGCCGCTGGACGCCAACGTCAATCACAAGAGCACCATGTTCGGCGGCAGCCTGTATTGCGGTGCGGTGCTGGCCGGTTGGGGCTGGCTGCATTTGCGTTTGAAAGAGGAAGGCATCGAAGACGGGCACATCGTGATTCAGGAAGGACAGATCAGTTATCCACTGCCTGTGACCGGCGATGCCATTGCGATCTGCCCGTCACCGAGTGCAACGCAGTGGAAGAAATTTCTGGCGATGTATCAACGTTACGGACGGGCGCGATTGACTCTGCATACGCGGGTCGTCAATGCCGGTAGCAATGAGGATGCAGTGACCTTCAGCGGGCAGTACGTCCTGCACCGCTGAGGGCTTGGCGCTCCGGGCCGGGAGCGCTGTTACGAATGGGCCAGTTCCAGCAACTTCGAACGCCACGCCGCTTTTGCCGGCAGTGCAAGAAAGAACGCGTTGCGTAACGAATCCCGTGGTGGATAGCAGAACGCGTCACCGTTCAAATCCAGAACCTCGCCGCCGGCGCCTTCCAGAACGCCCTGCGCCGCCGCTGTGTCCCACTGGGACGTCGGCGCCAGTCGCGGGTAACAATCGGCCGCCCCTTCGGCGAGCAGACAGAACTTCAGCGAACTGCCGATGTTGGCCAGTTGCAACTCGCCAAGGCTGGCACTCAATCCGGCCAGCAAGCGTTCCTGCTCCGGACTCGAATGACGGCGGCTGGCAACCACGGTGAACGCTTCGCCCGGCCCCGGCACATCACGCACCTGAATCGCCACCGGCGTGCCGCCCGTGTCGCCGCGCCAGGCACCGAGCCCGGCTCCGCCAACGTAGAAGCGACCGTTGGTCGGCATCGACACCACACCGAACACCACCCGGCCATTCTCGATCAACGCGATATTGACGGTGAATTCTTCGCTGCCGCTGATGAACTCCTTGGTGCCATCCAGCGGGTCCACCAGCCACCAGCGCTGCCAGCCTGCACGCACGCTTTGCGGGATGTCGGCGTCCTCTTCGGACAGCACCGGAATGCTCGGATCCAGCGCTGTCAGGCCGGCCACGATCACGTGGTGAGCGGCCATGTCCGCCGCCGTCACCGGTGAATCATCGGACTTGGCGGTGACGGCCACATCGGCACGCCAGAACGGCAAAATCGCCTCACCGGCCCGCAATGCCAGCTCGACCACCGGCGCCATCAACGGATGGGGAAAATTCATTGGCATCTCACTCATGACTGGAAAAATCCGCGCTGGGTCAGCAGGTCGCGGGTCAGGTATAGCGCCGCCAGGGCGCGCCCCTCACTGAAATTCGGATTCTGCGCCAGCGTCGACAGCTCTCGCAGATTGACCTTGTCCACGCGCATCGGCTCAGGCTCATCGCCTTCAAGGCGCTCCTCGTACAGGTCGGTGGCCAGCACCACCTGAATTTTCTGGCTCATGTAACCGGGGGACAACGACAGCTCGGTCAGATGCTCCAGTTGTCGCGCGCCGTAACCGGCTTCTTCCTTGAGCTCACGCTCGGCGGCGGCCAGCACATCTTCGCCAGGTTCGATCAGGCCTTTGGGCAGCGACAGTTCATATTCGTCGGTGCCGCCACAGTATTCCTCGACCAACACCGCGTGCTCGGCATCGAGCATCGCCACGATCATGACCGCGCCGTAACCGGCGCCCTTGCCGACCAGCCGCTCGTAGGTACGTTCCACGCCGTTGGAGAAACGCAGCTTCAGCTCTTCGACGCAGAACAGCCGGCTGGTGGCGACGATCTCGCGGGCAAGTACGGTGGGTTTCTGGCGCATGCAAAGCTCCTTGGCGTGAACGCGCTACTATAACGCGGCTTTTCCGATTGTTTGCGTCGGATATCTTTCTACCGTTCGAGACGTTGCCATGCCTTCATTACCGTGGTCCGACATCGATACCGTTCTGCTGGACATGGACGGCACGTTGCTGGACCTGCACTTCGACAACCATTTCTGGCTGGAACATCTGCCGCAGCGCTACGCCGAACTGCACGGCGTGAGCCGGGCGATGGCGGAAATGGAATTGCAGCCGCTGTTCGAGCGCCATGCCGGTCAGTTGCAGTGGTACTGCCTGGACTTCTGGAGCGCGGAGCTGAAGCTGTCGGTGCGTGAGCTGAAACTGGAAACCGCCCACCTGATCGCCCTGCGCCCGGATGCCGACACCTTTCTGGACGCGATCAAACGAGCCGGCAAACGCGTGGTGATGATCACCAATGCGCACCGCGATTCACTGTCGCTGAAACTGGAACGAATCGAACTGGCGCCGTACTTCGAACGGCTGATCAGCTCCCACGATTACGGCTTCCCCAAGGAGAATCCGCAGTTCTGGGATGCCTTGCAGGCCGACATCGGTTTTGACCCGGCACGCAGCCTGTTCATCGACGACACCTTGCCGATCCTGCGCAGTGCGCGGAATTTCGGCGTGGCGCATCTGCTGGCCGTGAAGGAGCCGGACAGCCGTAAAGGGCCGAAGGACACCGGGGAGTTTGCGGCGGTGGAGGATTATCGGGATTTGATTACGGGCCTGTAGACCACATCGTCCCCATCGCGAGCAGGCTCGCTCCCACAATGGAAATGCATTCCAATGTGGGAGCGAGCCTGCTCGCGGTAGCGGTATCTGCGATTACTCGGGAATGCGCAGCGTCTGCCCCGGATAGATCTTGTTCACATCCTTGAGCATTGGCTTGTTTGCCTCGAAGATCTTGTTGTACTGGTTGGCATTGCCATACACCGCCAAGGAAATCGCGCTGAGGGTGTCGCCCTTTTTCACCACTACGAAACGTGCGGCAGCCACCACTGGCCCAGTGACCGTGATCTGGTCATCGACACTGCCGACGCCTTCAATATTGCCCACCGCCAGCAGAATCTTCTCTTTCTCTTCCTGGCTCGCCACCTCGCCGGTGACCGTCACCTTGTCGCCATCCACCGTCGCCTGAACATTCGGGTTACCCAACCCGACCTTGCTGATATGTTCCTTCAATTGCTCGCTGGCATTGGCGTTGCCGGGGGTCAACAGGTCGAGCAACTTCTCACCGGCCTCTTTCACAAAGCTCAAAAGACTCATCGCGCACACTCCTTGATTAAAGTTCCAGACGCCCAAGCCTAGACCACGCCGGACAAACCCGGTTGCGGCCCGACCAATGACCCTGCCCCCGCGCAAGCGGTAGAATCGCCCACCCTTGCCAGCGCCCCGGAGCGAAGATGGACATCAAGCAGCTGAAATTCCTCATCGCCCTCGACGAAACCCGCCATTTCGGCCAGGCCGCCGCCCGCTGCCACATCACCCAGCCGACCCTGTCGATGCGCCTGCGCAGCCTCGAAGAAGAACTCGACCTGCCACTGGTCAACCGTGGCCAGCGCTTCGAAGGGTTCACCGCGCCGGGCGAACGGGTGCTGGCCTGGGCGCGCACCGTGCTGGCGGCCTACGACGGCTTACAGGCGGAAGCGGCGGCCTGTCGCGGCAACCTGATCGGCACCCTGCGGCTGGGCGTGGTGCCGTTGTCGAGTTTCGATGCGCTGCCTTTGATGCAACGCCTGCACGCGCAACACCCGAACCTGCGCTTCGAACTGTCTTCGCTGAGCTCGGAACAGGTTCTGGAGCAACTGGCGAACAACCGCATCGACATTGGCGTGTCTTACCTGGACCGCCTCGACGGCGAGCGTTTTGAATCCCTGGCGTTCAGTGAAACGCAGATGGGCCTGCTCTACGACCAGCGATTCTTCAGTTTTGGTCAGGCGCCGCTGAGTTGGGAATCGCTGATCGAACTGCCACTGGGCATGCTCACCAGCGGCATGCATTTTCGCCAATCCATCGACCATAACTTCCACAGCCGTGGCCTGACGCCACAACCGTTGCTGCAAACCGACGCCGTTCACCAATTGTTGCAAGCCGTGCACGGCGGCCTGTGCTGCGCGGTAATGCCACTCGATGGTGGTCTGGAAAACCTCACGGATAACCTGCGCCTGCAACCCATCGAAAACGCCCAGACCCTCGCCCGACTGGGGCTGATCATGCGGCGCGGGGCACCACGATCGGCGTTGGCCGAGGCCTGTTTCGCGCTCTATCAAAAATCACCGACGGACGCTTGATCGACGGCATCTATCGAGGGATCGACACTAGCGATTAGACGCGACATCTTGCCGCGCCTAGTCTTAACGTTGATCAATCCATCGGTGATGCCATGAACGCCAAGCGCCCGGCCTGCGCGGCGCCCGCTCTCGAAACACCCGCGCCTGCCGCCAGTCAGACCTACAGCTACAGCGATCTACCCCTCGCGGAATCGGCCAGCACCGCGCTGGCCGAAGAAGTCGCGTTGGCGATTGCCTACAACGGCATCAGCCAGGCCGTCATGCTGGTGACGCCGACCGACCTTGAAGACTTCATCGTCGGTTTCAGCCTCGGCAGCGGCATCATTGAAGACGCCTCGGACATTTACGATCTGCAACTGAGCGGTTCGGGCTCGGCGCAATACGCGCAAGTGACCATCGCCAACCGCGCGTTCTGGAACCTCAAGCAACAGCGTCGGCAACTGGCCGGCACCAGCGGCTGCGGGTTGTGCGGCGTCGAAGCAGTGGAGCAGGCGTTGCCTGATCTCAAGGTCTTGCCCGGCGCCCCCTTGCCGCCCATCGAATGGCTCGACGGTTTGCGTCAGCGCATCGGTGCTTTTCAGCCACTGGGTCAGCACTGCGGCGCGGTGCACGCGGCAGTGTTCATGAACGCCAGCGGTGAATTGCTGCTGGGCCGCGAAGACATCGGCCGGCACAACGCCCTCGACAAACTGATCGGCGGCCTGATCCGGCAAAAGATATCGACAGCCGGTGGCCTGGCGATTGTCACCAGCCGTTGCAGCCTCGAATTGATCCAGAAAGTTTTGCGGGCCGGGATTCAGACCCTGGTCAGCCTGTCCGCGCCCACCGGCCTTGCCGTGCAATGGGCCCGGCGCCACAACCTCAATCTCATCCACCTGCCGCAGAAAAACGCGCCGCGGGTGTATAGCCCAGATATGGAGAAACACCCGTGAGCCAACATCATCAAGCCGACCAGAAACCCGTCCCGCGTTACAAGCCTTACAAGGGCCCGGCCGGCGGCTGGGGTGCCCTGATCAGCGTGGCCCAGGCCTGGCTGACCAGCGACAACGCGCTGAAAAATCTGCGCATGATGCTCAAGACCAACCAGAACGGCGGCTTCGACTGCCCGGGCTGCGCCTGGGGCGATTCGCCGGAAAGCGGCATGGTCAAGTTCTGCGAGAACGGCGCCAAAGCGGTGAACTGGGAAGCGACCAAGCGCCGGGTCGATGGCAAATTCTTCGCCAAACACAGCGTCACCTCGCTGCTGGAACAGAGCGGCTACTGGCTCGAGTATCAGGGTCGTTTGACCGAACCGCTGGTGTATGACGCCGAAACCGATCGCTACAAACCCATCAGCTGGGACGATGCATACGCGCTGATCGGCAAACACCTGCAAGCGCTGTCGAGTCCGGATCAGGCCGAGTTCTACACCTCGGGTCGCGCCAGCAACGAAGCGGCGTACCTGTATCAACTGTTCGTGCGCGCCTTCGGTACCAACAACTTCCCTGACTGCTCGAACATGTGCCACGAGGCCAGCGGCGTGGCGCTGGCGCAGAGTGTCGGCGTCGGCAAAGGCACCGTGACCTTCGACGACTTCGAACACGCCGATGCAATTTTTGTCTGGGGCCAAAACCCCGGCACCAACCACCCACGCATGCTCGAGCCGCTGCGTGAAGCGGTGAAACGTGGCGCTCAGGTGGTGTGCATCAATCCGCTGAAAGAACGCGGTCTGGAACGCTTCCAGCATCCACAGCACCCGATCGAAATGCTCACCAACGGCGACAAGCCGACCAACACCGCGTATTTCCGCCCGGCACTGGGCGGCGACATGGCGGTGTTGCGCGGCATGGCCAAGTTCCTGCTGCAATGGGAACGCGATGCGCAGAAGGCCGGTGCGCCGGCGGTGTTCGATCACGACTTTCTCAATGAGCACAGCGTCAATGTGCTCGAATACATTGGCGTCGTCGATGACACGCCGTGGGAGCAGATCGTCGAGCAGTCCGGCCTGACCCTGGTGGAAATCGAACAGGCGGCGCGCATGTACGCCAAAGGCAAGAACGTGATCATGTGCTGGGCGATGGGCATCACTCAGCATCGTCACTCGGTGCCGACCATCCAGGAAATCGCCAACCTGATGCTGCTGCGCGGCAACATCGGCAAACCCGGCGCCGGTCTGTGCCCGGTGCGTGGTCACAGCAACGTGCAGGGCGACCGCACCATGGGCATCAACGAACGTCCGCCGGTGGCGTTCCTCGATTCCCTGGAGCGTCGCTTCCAGTTCAAGGTGCCGCGCCACAACGGGCACAACGTGGTCGAGGCGATTCACGCGATGGCGGAAGGTCGCGCCAAGGTGTTCATCGGGCTGGGTGGCAACTTCGCTCAGGCCACGCCGGACAGCCCGCGCACGTTCCAGGCCCTGAGCAACTGCGACCTGACCGTGCAGATCAGCACCAAGCTCAACCGCAGCCACCTGGCTCACGGCAAGGACGCGCTGATCCTGCCGTGCCTGGGCCGTACCGACATCGACATCCAGACCGAAGGCCCGCAGGCCGTCACCGTGGAAGACTCGTTCAGCATGGTGCACGCCTCCAACGGTCAGTTGCAGCCGCTGTCTAACCAGATGCGCTCGGAGCCGTCGATCATCGCCGGCATCGCCGCCGCGACCCTGGGCAGCCAACCGGTGGACTGGAACTGGCTGGTGGCCGACTACCGACGCATCCGCGAACTGATCGCCGACACCATTCCGGGCTTCAAGGACTTCAACGAGAAGGTCAAGAACCCGGGCGGTTTCTACCTCGGCAACAGCGCCGGTGCGCGCAAGTGGAACACCACGTCCGGCCGGGCCAACTTCAAGCCGAACATGCTGCCCAAAGACCTGATCCACGAGCGCACCCGCGCCACCGGCAAACTGCCGGACCTGATCCTGCAATCGATGCGTTCTCACGATCAGTACAACACCACGATCTACGGTCTCGACGACCGTTATCGCGGGGTGAAGGGACAGCGTGACGTGCTGTTCGCCAACGAGGCGGACATCATTCGCCTGGGCTTCAAACCGGGGCAGAAGGCTGACATCGTGTCGCTGTGGGACGATGGCCGCGAGCGTCGGGTGAAGGGTTTCACGATGCTGGCGTTCGATATACCGGCGGGGCAAGCGGCGGCTTATTACCCTGAGGTGAACCCGTTGGTGCCGCTGGAAAGCACTGGCGATGGCAGCCATACGCCAACGTCGAAGTTCATCGCTATCCGGCTGGAAGCGGCGAGTGAGACGGGGCTGATCATGGCCAAGTCGGCCTGATTCTGATTGCTCCCACGCTCTGCGTGGGAGCGCAGCCGTGTACGCTCCGCGTCCGAAAGTCAGACTCGATACATCTCGCAGACACTTTTCAAACGCCCACAAAAAAGGCCGCCTTGTGATCAAAGCGGCCTGTCCGAAGTAGCTAAAGACCGGCGAAAAACCGTTAAGTTCCGCCCAAAAATCAGCAACTTGCAGAATTGTATACAGGTCGTGCTATTCGTCGGATTTCGATTGTCACGCCCATCGCAGAGCCTCAGGATCGCGCCGTCATCCCTTTGAGGCTCCTCTATGAAGTTCTCCTCGATTCTCTTGTTGTCCCTTGGCCTGGTCAGTGGCTTCGCTTCTGCCGGAGGCACCACCGAAGCAGGTGTGGGCGGCGCATTGGGCGGGGTTCTTGGCTCGGTCGTCGGTCAATCCTTAGGCGGCAGTACAGGTTCAACCATTGGCGCGGCCCTGGGCGGCGCGGGTGGTAGTGCGGTGGGCGCCGACAAGCGCAGCCGTGGCGAAGCAGCCATCGGCGGTGCGCTGGGCGCAGCCGGCGGCAACGTGGTCGGCCGCAGCATGGGCGGCACCACCGGCAGCCTGATCGGCGCAGCAGCCGGTGGCGGCGCGGGTGGCGCGCTGGGCAACTACATGGGCAACAAGAGCGATGACGATGATCGTCATTACGATCGTCGCCATGATGATCGTCGCTACTACCGTGACCGTCACCCAGGTCGTGGCCATGCCTATGGCCATCGCAAGCACCACCGCTACTATCGCGACTGAGGCCTGGCCTCGTTAGCTGATACCCCCAGATCGCAGCTCCCCCGGGCTGCGATTTTTTTTGCCCGTCACACCGTCAGGCGTTCCAGCGCTTCGCGCAATCGGGCCGGAATCGACACCGGCTGATTGGATGCCCGGTCGACGAATACATGCACGAAGCGCCCGGCGGCACAGGCTTCCTGTTCTCCTTCCTTGAACACCGCCAGTTCGTATTGCACCGAACTGTTGCCCAGCTTACCGACCCGCAGACCGATCTCGATTCGATCCGGGAAAGCAATCGACGCGAAGTAGTCGCAAGACGAACTCACCACAAACCCCACCACCTCGCCGTCATGAATATCCAACCCTCCAACCTGGATCAGGTAGGTGTTCACCGCCGTGTCGAAGAAGCTGTAATAGGTGACGTTGTTGACGTGGCCGTAGGCGTCGTTGTCGTGCCAGCGCGTGGTGATCGGCTGGAAGTGCGGGTAATCGCTGCGTTGCGGCATCGGGTTGGACATCAGTGTCTATTCCTGGAGTGATCTGCTCAGTCTAAAGGTAAAAACCCTTGCCTCGCGCCGCCAGCTCGCCGATCAATGGCGCCGGCCGCCAGTGATCGCCCTGCCGAGTCTCCAGCGCCAGCAATCGCTTGTGAATATCGGCCAGCCCCTGATCGTCCGCCCAGGCCATCGGCCCGCCCCGCTCCGCCGGGAAGCCATAGCCATTCAGATAGACCTGATCGATGTCATGCGCCGACTCGGCAATCCCTTCCTGCAGGATCTTCGCACCCTCGTTGACCAACGCCAGCAGACACCGCTCGAGGATCTCCTCCGAGCCGATATCCCGCCGATGAAATCCCAACCCTTCGCTGACACTCAACACCAGCGCATCGACCTCGGGATCATGCTCGGCCTGACGGCTGCCCGGCTCGTAATGGTAATAACCGTTGCCGGACTTCTGACCGAACCGACCCTGCTCGCACAAACGGTTATCCACCTGAACCTCCGGCGCGTCCTGCCCCTTGCCTGCCAGCTCGCGGGCACGCCACTCGAGATCGATGCCGACCACGTCGTACATGCGGAACGGCCCCATGGCAAAACCGAAGCTCTGCAAGGCTGCATCGACCTGATGCGGGTACGCCCCTTCGAGCAACATCTTGCGCGCTTCGAGCACGTACGGATGGAGCATGCGATTGCCGATAAAGCCGTGGCAGTTGCCCGATACCACACTGACCTTGCCCATGCGCTTGCCCAGCTCAAGCGCAGCCTCCAGCACAGCCGGTGCGGTCTGCGCGCCACGGACTATTTCCAGCAACTTCATGATGTGTGCCGGGCTGAAGAAATGCAGGCCCAACACTTGAGTCGGGCGCCGTGTCGCGGCGGCAATGGCGTCGATGTCCAGCGCCGAAGTATTGCTCGCCAGCAGCGCCTCGGGCTTCAGCACGCCATCGAGCTCGCGGAAGATCTTCTGCTTGAGCTCAAGATTCTCGTACACCGCTTCGATCACCAGATCGACATTGCGGATCGCCACATAGTCGGCCGCCTTGCTGACACGGGCAATCCGCGCATCGGCTTCGGCCTGATCGATCCGTCCCTGCCGCACGTTGTGTGCGTAAGTCTCGGCCACGCTGGACAGCGCCTGTTCGAGCATCTGTGGATTGTTATCGACCCACTGCACTGACACGCCGGCATTGGCCAGGCACATGACAATGCCGCGGCCCATGGTGCCGGCGCCGATCACGGCGGCCTGCTGAATAGCGAAGGATGTCTGGCTCATGTTGTTCTCTTGTTGGCGATCCGAAGACAGCCATCACCTTAGTCAGCCGCCGGGCATTTTTGAAGTTCATTGCCGTGATGATCGACATTCAGCAGATGGATTCGAGACCTCAAAGATGCGCCTGAGCCCAGGCCCGAACCTCGGCGTAGGGATACTCCTCCAGTGCCGCAAACCCGGAAATGGCCCGGGCCTTGAGTTTGGTAAACAGCGGCACACTGATTCCGCAGAGGAACCGGGTCAGCCGCTCGGCCGACGGAGCACTGCCAGCGTACTGCTGATGCCTGTGGATAAATTCCCCACACAACTCCGTAAAGTTTTTATCCACAAGCGCCGGCAATTCCGGCGGTGCCGGCAACCGGGCGACGTGCCCGTGGCACACCGAGCAATGCCCGCATTGCTGCGGCGCATTGTGATCACCGAAATATTCGGCCAGCCGATAACCGAGGCATCGCTCGGTGGCGAACAGCTCGAGCATGGCGTGAATCCGCGCCACTTCGGTTTGCTCATGGCGGGTGAAGTACTCATGCAGTTCAGCGCTCAAGACCTGGCTGTCGAAATCGCCACGCAGGACGTTGTAGACCTCGGTCATCTGCTTGCTCTCAAGCTCGACCCAGCCCTTCTCCTGGAAATAATCCAGGGCCTTCACCACCCGGTTGCGCTCGGCGGAATACTGCTCGTACATCGCCTCGAAATCCACCGTGGCCCAGGTGCGTGCGCGGCTTGAGGTCTGGATGATCGCGGCGACGAAATCCCTTCGTTCACCTTCGAAACGCTCAAGCAACGCCTCGGGTTCCAGCAGGTATTTGAAGCGATACTCGGCGTAGTACGCGTAGCGCGGGGCAATCAGTCCTCGCAACTCCAATTGCACCAACAGCGTCTTCAAAGGCAACGCACGAATGTTGCTCTGATCCGCCAGCGGCCCGAGCAGAAATTCCCATTGGCCTTCGGGCGCGGCGGCCTGCAACTCGTCGAGCACGTGACGAATGCCCTCCTGTTCCGGCGTGTCGCCATACACGAAGTTTTCCAGCACGTTGAGGCTGTCGCGGTTGGCCAGTACCAGACAATCAGACGGTTGCCCGTCACGTCCGGCGCGACCGATTTCCTGGCTGTAGTTTTCGATGGATTTGGGCAGGTCGAAATGCACCACGTTACGGATGTCGCTCTTGTCGATGCCCATGCCGAAGGCGATGGTGGCGACGATGCAATTGGACTGCCCGCCCATGAAGCGCTTCTGGATCGCATCCCGTTGCTCATGGGGCAAACCGGCGTGGTAAGCCTCGGCCTGAATGCCATTGCGCTCCAGATGTTCGGCAATCTGCTCGGCGGTTTTCTGCAGGGTCACGTAGATGATGCTCGGCTGCCCCGCGCGCTCGTTCATCCACTCCACCAGGCGCCGGCGCTTGTCCTGTCCACGCACCGGCTCGACCAGCAGATTGAGGTTGGGCCGGTAGAAACCGGTGGTCACCACATCGTCTGCCGCGATGGCGAATTTCGCCTGCATGTCGTCGATGACCTTTGGCGTTGCGGTGGCGGTCAGCAGAAGGGTTTGCGGGATGTTGAACTGACGCTGGTAGTCCGGCAGCTTGAGGTAGTCTGGACGGAAGTTGTGGCCCCATTCGGAAATGCAGTGCGCCTCGTCCACCACCAGCAGCGAGATCGGCACCTGCTGCAAAAAATTGCGAAAGCGCTCGTTCTTCAAACGCTCCACGGAAATCATCAGGATCTTCAATTCGCCCGAACGGGCGCGGGCCATCACATCGTTGGCGTCTTCGCGGCTCTGCGTCGAGTCGATGCTGCCTGCGGATATCCCGTGCCGGCGCAAGAACTCGAGCTGATCCTGCATCAGCGCCAGCAACGGTGAGACCACCAGCGTCAGGTGCGGCAGCAAGAGTGCCGGGACCTGGTAACAAAGGGATTTGCCGGAGCCGGTGGGAAATATCGCGGCTGCCGAGCGCCCGGCGAGCACAGCGCTGATCGCCGCTTCCTGGCCGGGTCGAAACTGTGGATAACCGAAAACCTGTTCCAGGGTGTTGTGCATTCGCTGTCACTCCGTTGACCGCTGTGATGCCAACAGCCTAGCGGGCGATCGCAGCGAGTCGAGAAAAGGTCGGGGGTCAAATCGAAACGGGATGATACAGGGTCGACGGCTCGGTCAAGGGATCAATCAAATGAAACACATTGTTCATCGCCGTGTGGAACGACCCGAGGGTAATGTCCGTCACGCCTTGAGCCAGGACGGCCCATGTGCATGGATTTTTACCAAGGAGTGAATATGTCGAACAACTTGAAACTGCCCCTCGCCCTGATCTTTGCCTCCCTGCTGCTGGGAGGCTGCACGCCCTCTCCAGACGACTTTCCGCCGATCCTGGCCAGCGTTGTGACCGTCACCGAAGCGCCATCGACTTAACCCCCGCAAGCGCTGTGTCAGGGCCGCAATACGGCTACCCGCAGTTGCTCATCCAGCACCCGTTCATGCACATCGAGGCTCTTGCTCGCCCATCGTGCATGAGCCGGGCTGATATCGCCGGTGAAGGCTGCCGCCAGTTGACGCAAGTCGGCAACGCTACGGACACGGGGGCAAAATGCTTGCTCGTCGCACTGAGTGCTGGCATTGCGGTAGGTGTTGAGCAGGCGATCCCACAGACCGTCGCGTACTTGTCTGATCGACTTGAGCTGCATTTGCTGCACGCCCAGTCGTTGTGTGAGTTGCGGCTCGTCCAGGGCTTCGCTTGCCAGCAGAGCCTTGGCGAAAACCAGCACCTCCGCGCGGGAAGCCGTGTCGATGTCGGCCTGAGTGGCGAGCGCGTCGGGCCAACCGGTGCGCTCCAGGTTGGCAAGCACCAACCCGTTGCCCGCGTCGGAGGCCAACGCCAGACGACAACCACTAACCCACAGCAAAACGATCGAGGCCATTCGTAGCCACTGCATACCTAATTCCCTTTAAGCCTGTGCAGGACGTTTGGAAACGCCCTACGGATTCTGGCGCGCACCATACAGAGGTTTACTCTGAAACGCCTGATAATCACGTCGGAAAATTCGCCAATAAGGGTTTGGCTTTGAAAAACCGAAAAAACATGTAGGGCAAATGCCCATATCATGGAAAAAACCCTTACGAAATCTGTCCATTGCGGCCGTATTGTCCCTCCGGTCAGCGCCCTTCTATAGTGGCTGGCGCGACTGAAAACTCTGTGTCGGCTCACCGAAGCGACTTCGTAAGGGACACACCTTGATCATGAATATGTACAAACCGCTGAATACCCGTTTTCGCCCTCTCAAGACTTGCGACAGCGAAAAACCGGTATTGGTTATCGACACCGAGGCAGAACCGGGAGACCTGCTCAATGCCGCCGATCAACGTCTGCGTGCCGCCAGCGATCTGCTGGAAACTCTTTACTGCTTGTGTTTCAAACAGGCCGATGTGAAAGACATCCCCAACATCGTCAATGCGCTTTATTTATTGACCCAAGACGGTTGTGACTTGCTGGAAGTTGCCAGGCAACGAATAAATAATTAACGCCAGATTCAAAATTTACAAAGCTCGCAACAACCCATCGCTTCCATTACTGCAAAGTTGAGAACTAGCCTGCTTGCTCTTACATCAACCAGGAGCAACAACATGACTACGTTAACTATTTTCTTTTGCGGTACAGGTTCGACAAAGTTTGATAACGCCCACGAAAATTATTGGAATGGTGAATTGGTATCCACACTCGCCTCACATCACGCGGGTCGCGAGTTCGCCGAATGGATCGTGGTCGACGGCCCCGGCACCAGTAACCTGCAAGCCGATGAACTGTTCACCCAATCAAAGGACTACGGCCTCAGCGGAACCCTGTTCGGCAAGGGCTGGGAGGAAAACGTCCAGCACGCGGTAAACATCATCAAAGGCAAGTGTGACTGGCAGCGCGAGCAATTGACCGAAGCGGAATACAACCGCCTCAAAGCCGCCGGCATCCCGATTGAAGATGTAAAGGTCGAAGGTTCCTGGCTATGGCGCAAATATAACTATGGCGACCGCAGCGTCACCCAACAGAAATTGCAGGAACAAATCATTAAAACCTTCCGCAAGGACGGCGTTATTCCAACGAAGGTCAATCTGGTGGGCTGGAGCCGTGGCGGTATCAGTTGCCATATGCTGGCCAACGCCATGTTCAATGACAGCATGCTGACAAACATTCCGGTTAATATCTTCGCCATTGATCCGGTACCCGGTATCGGTAACTTTCAGGAGCATCGGGTTAAACTCAATTACAACGTAAAGGAGTACGTGGGCTTTTATGCACGGGACGAACGCTCCAAGGGTTTCAGCTGCGTCATCCCGCAAACCGCGACCGGCACCAAGACCAGCATCTTCCCGATGCCTGGCCGTCACGCCACCCTGGTCGGTAACGCATCCGCCGATGGCAACAGTGGTCCCAAAGTGCTGGCCGAACCCGGCCTCATCGTCCGCCACTTTGCCGAGGTCTGCCTGAAACGCTGGGGCACCGTACTCGACAAAAACCTCAACCTCACCGACGCCGACCTTCGCAACCACACCGCCGCCATCGTCAACGCGGCAGCGAAATACAAGGCCATGGAGAAGTGCTCCTACACCTGGTTCACCGAGCTGGATCAAGGCGAACGCTACGTATCGCTGGGCAGCAAAGGCGTGCCGTTCTCGACGGTGAAAGGCGGGATCTACACCCCGGCGACCGGGTTGACGACGAGTGTGCTGGATGTTGAGGGGTATCGGGCGATTCGTTGAAAACCGTGATTGATCTGTAGGAACGGACTGCCCGAATCTGCATCCCGTTCCTACACGCAGCGGCGCCTTGTCTTCTATCGGCGCCTGTTAGCCCAAATCTATAGTTGTGAGTGTCGCTGCCTAATCAGCGATTCAGGTTTGGTCACCTGAAAAACAGAGATAACTGATGCATGCCCTTGTATGCTGCCGACCTCTTTCTGTCGGCACGCTTTATGGCGGGCTGTGTTTGGGACGCTTCGGCGTACCGGGTTATCTCTGCCGGTTTGACCAACTTGAACACAGTCCGCCTCCACCGCTTGGTCACGGTAGCAGCGGTTCATCGATGCCTACAGAGATAGAAAAAAATGAAATCATGGAACGAGCTCCACTCCGATCGCTACCGCCCACTCGACTCCAACCTCAACGACACCAAGCCCCTGGTCATCGACACCGAGGCCAACCCGCAAGACATCCTCGAATGCGCCGTCCAGCGCCTGCGCGCCTCAAGCGACTTGCTGCAAACCCTCTACTGCCTCTGCTTCAAACACGCCGACGTCGAAGACATCCCGCACATCACGCACGCACTCTACCTTCTCACCAAAGACGGCTATGACCTGCTCCAGGTCGCCCAGCAGAAAATGCTCAGCTGGAAAGCCCCGGCCTGACGAACTCCTCGGCAGGCGTGTTCATAGCTAGAACTGCCTGCCCCTATCTCGAACACTGACGCTGACATCTCCGGCGCGAAACTTAAGGATCAGAATTTTGCAAACTATTATTGATTGCGTACGATGGGAGCCATTGTTCAACCAAGGGCTTGCCTTCATGACCACTGAAACCATTGATCACAGCACTCTCACGCGGCTGTTTGAGAACGGCTCGATCAGTAGCGCACATATCGTCGCCAAACCGGGTGGCTGGTCGATTCAGATTCAGCAAGGAGGCAAAGAATATTCACTGACCGCACAGCGCAGTGGTCAGGTGCGGCTGTTCAAACGGTTCGAAACACTGGTGACCTACCTGCAAGGGGTGGGCATCAATCACTTCGATGTGGACGCCTCCAGTTATGACCCTCTTCAGATAAAAACCTATGCCCGCCCTGATCGCGCCGAAGCGATGAAACAAGCTCATGAAGCAGCTGCGTATGAGGAATGGGTCAAGCAACAGGTACAAATCAGTATTGATGACCCAAGACCCAGCGTCAGCGATGAAGACGCTCGGAGGATATTTGCCGCCAAGCGGGATGCCCTGCGTCAGCGAGTACGTTGATGAGGTTGGTCTGGCGCCAAGAGGCGCTGGATGACCGAGACAACATCATGGAGCGTATCGGCCAGGAAAATCCCGCTGCAGCGATTGAACTTGATGAGGCCTTCGAACTGAAAGGAGAAAGCGCTCGGCACCACCCAGCCCTGTACCGAAAAGGTATCGCGGGAGGTACCCGCGAAATCGTCGTCACTCCAAACTATGTCATCATCTACACAGTCAAAGTTGATGTTGTGGAAGTGCTACGAGTGCTGAATACCAGACGGCAATGGCCATGATGGCTGGAGAGAAAAAGCTAGGAGTTCGCGGCTCCATAAGTAGCATTATTCTGGCTGTTTAACGCGGATTCTGCGGGAATAATGGCAGTTGATCTGACAACGAAGTCCAACCCATCACCCACAAAAAAGCCGCCCTCAACAGGCGGCTTTTTCATTCACCAAAACTAAGTCTTACAACTTAGGCCCGGCAGCCTTGATCGCGTCGCTCACTTCGAACTTCTTGAAGTTCTCGATGAACAGACCGGCCAGTGCTTTGGCAGCTTCGTCGTACGCAGCCTTGTCAGCCCAGGTGTTGCGTGGGTTGAGCAGGTTGGTTTCGACGCCCGGTACGGCCAGTGGCACGTCCAGGTTGATGGTGTCCAGGTGCTCGGTGGCTGCACCGATCAGCGCGCCGCTCTGGATCGCTGCGATCACCGCGCGGGTGGTCGGGATGTTGAAGCGTTTGCCGACGCCGTAGCCACCGCCGGTCCAGCCGGTGTTGACCAGGTAGACCTTGGAGCCGAAGCCGCGGATGCGCTTGATCAGCAGTTCAGCGTATTCGCCGGCCGGACGCGGGAAGAACGGTGCGCCGAAGCAGGTGGAGAAGGTCGACTTGATGCCGCTGCCCGAACCCATTTCAGTCGAGCCCACCAGTGCGGTGTAGCCGGACAGGAAGTGGTAGGCCGCTTGTTCTTCGTTGAGGATCGACACTGGCGGCAGCACGCCGGTCAGGTCGCAGGTCAGGAAGATCACAGCGTTCGGCTCGCCGCCCAGGTTCTTCTCGGAACGCTTGGCAACGTGCTCCAGCGGGTAGGCCGCGCGGCTGTTCTGGGTCAGGCTGACATCGGCGTAGTCGGCGTGCTTGGCATCGTCGATTACGACGTTTTCCAGCACCGCGCCGTGCTTGATGGCTTTCCAGATGACCGGCTCGTTCTTCTCGGACAAGTCGATGCACTTGGCGTAGCAGCCGCCTTCGATGTTGAAGACAACGCCTTCGCCCCAGCCGTGTTCGTCGTCACCGATCAGGTAACGGCTTTCGTCGGCGGACAGGGTGGTCTTGCCGGTGCCCGACAGACCGAAGAACAGGGTCACGTCGCCTTCTTCGCCGATGTTGGCAGCGCAGTGCATCGGCAGCACGTCAGCGGCCGGCAGCAGGAAGTTCTGCACGGAGAACATGGCTTTCTTCATTTCACCGGCGTAACGCATGCCGGCGATCAGCACTTTCTTCTGGGCGAAGTTGATGATCACGCAACCGTCGGAGTTGGTGCCGTCACGCTCTGGCACGCACTCGAAGTTGGCGACGTTCAGCACTTGCCACTCTTCGCGACCGGCCGGGTTGTACTGGGCCGGGTTGATGAACAGGCAACGACCGAACAGGTTCTGCCAGGCAGTCTGGGTGGTCATCTTCACGGCCAGGTAGTGATCTTCGGCCGCGCCTACATGCACGTGGGAAACGAAATGCTCTTGCGCGTTGTTGAATGCTTCAACACGAGCCCACAGCGCGTCGAACTTGTCGGCCGGGAACTTGCGGTTGATCGGGCCCCAGGCGATGGCAGCCTGGGTGGAAGGCTCTTCAACGATGAAACGGTCGACTGGCGAACGGCCGGTGCGATGACCGGTGCGAACAACCAGAGCGCCGGTATCGGCAAGCTCGCCCTCACCGCGGTTCAGGGCTTCTTTTACCAGATCATCAACACTCAGATCGGTGTACACGGCGTTATTGGCTTGCGTCATGAGGTTCCCCGTCGGCCAGTGGCCGAGTGTGCTCCAAACGTTTTGTAGTAGAAAGTCGTGCACTACTACCGCGAAAAAAGTGGGCCGGATTATGCCAGAAAAGCCCAAAAAGAGTAGGGCCCTCCCGTCGTAACGGCGTAATTCCGTCGTTGAGCAGTGAATTTACCTGCGCTGAACCGTTTTAGTGCCGGGTATCTGACGGCGTCTCGACGCCCGCGCCAGCGAACAATTGAGCGATATCCGCCGCGTCGAACAGGTAGCGCTGGTTGCAGAACTGGCAATCGATCTCGACCTGGCCACCTTGCTCGGCCACCAGTGCCTGCGCATCTTCCAGACCCAGGCTGACCAGTGCATTGCCCGAACGCTCGCGGGAGCAGCTGCAGTGGAAGCGCAGTTTCTGCACATCGAACAGACGAACCTGCTCTTCATGGTAGAGGCGATGCAGAACCGTTTCGTTGTCCAGGCTCAACAGTTCATCAGCGGTCAGGGTGTTGCCCAGCGCGGTGATGTGCTGCCAGCTGGCGGCGCGTTCTTCTTCGTCTTTCAGGCGATCGGCCGGCAGTTGCTGCAGCAGCAGACCACGGGCACGACGGCCATCGGCACAGAGCTTGAAGCGAGTGCCGACCTGCTGGGACATGACGAAATAGTTGGTAAAGCAGTCGGACAGGGTTTCGCCGTCGAGGTCGACGATGCCCTGATAACGCTGGCCGGCGATCGGGTCGACGGTCAAGGCCAGGACACCGTTCGGCATCAGGTCGCCAAGGGTTGCGTCGGCCGGGATCTGCTCGGCGTGGTAGCGCGCCAGGCCACGAATCTCGCGCTCGCTGGAGCACTCGATCATCAGCAGCGGGATCGGGCCTTCGGAACGGGCCTGAAGAATCAGCAAGCCATCGAATTTCAGGGTGCCCACCAGCAACGAGGCGGCGGCCATCAGTTCACCCAGCAATTGCGCAACCGGTTCCGGGTACGGGTGCTTGGCGAGCACTTCGGCGTAGCTGCGCTCCAGCGACACCAGTTCGCCGCGCGTGTCGCTGTCATCGAAGATGAAGCGTTGGGTGTAATCGGTATCGAGGAAATCGGTCATAGGTCTGGGTATCTGAATGTGATGACAAAATGGTTACAAAGAATGAAAATCCCGCGCTTCTGGCATCCTTTTTGATGCCGATGTTCAGCCACGGGAGGCATTTTATGAACAATCCGGGTTTGTTCCAATCAAGGTGGAACCTCGGCCGGCTGGTTCTGTGCAACGTTGTGCCATTGGCACTACTGGCTTTCTGGTTATGGCCTACAGGTCAGATGCTGTGTGTGATTTTCGACGAGTGGCTGTTCCGCTCACTCAATGCACCGCTGGCCAGCAACCCCATATGGCTCCACATCTGGGCAATTGCAAGTCTGCGACCGTTCGACATTGTCGTCGGTGTGATTCTGCTGATGCTGCTGATCAAGGGCGACTGGGTGTTCAGGGCAATTGATGTACGCCGCGCATTTTTCGGTTTTTTTTCGATCCTGCTGCTGATGGTGGTGATCCGCGCGCTGTTTTCCAAGTTCTCCGATCACATGGGCTGGCAGCACAGCAGCCCGTCGATGGTGCTCGAAGGCGCGGTGCATATCAGCGATTACTTCCCGCATCTGGAGAAGACCTGGGAGCTGAAGGACCGCTCGAGCCAGAGCTTCCCCGGTGACCACGCATCGGTGCTGCTGATCTGGGCTCTTTTCATGGGCGTGTTCAGCCGTACGGCTGGTCAGTTCCTGGTGATCTGGGGTCTGGCGCTGCTGTTCATGTTGCCTCGCCTGGTCGCCGGTGCACATTGGGGCCAGGACGATTACATCGGCGGCATGCTGCTGGCGGTGTGGGCACTGGGCTGGGGTTACTACACGCCGTTTGCTTATCACGCGGCGAACTTCTGGCTGAAGGTCACGGCGCCGGTGTTCCGGCTGCTGGGCAAACTGCCGATGGTTTCGCGGATGAGCGTGGTGTCCGCGCAGTAATCAACGGTTACTGAAAAAACGCAGCCGCCGGCGGGTCTTGAGCCCAGGCCGTCAGGCTGCGTTTTTTTATTCGCCGCTACTGTTCCCACGAAACTTAAACAGATCCCGACGCTGCTTCTTGCTCGGTTTGCCATCGGTGGTCACGCCCAGGGCGCCTGCCTTGCGCATCGCCGCAGCCGCTTCACGTTTGGCAATGCTGGCCTCGGTCTCGGCGTACAGCGTCTGCGCCTCAGGTGCGCCGCGACGCACGATCGACAAGGCCTGAACCACCACGGTCTTCTCATCGAAGCCGGCGCGAATCTCGAATTCGTCGCCAATGCGTGGTTCTTTGCCGGGCTTGCAGCGCTCTCCCCGACAATGCACCTTGCCACTCTCGATGGCGGCTTTGGCCAAAGCGCGAGTCTTGAAAAAACGCGCGGCCCACAGCCACTTGTCGAGACGAACCTTGTCGTCTTCTTCGCTTTTTTGTGCCATATGAATTCCTCGTTCAGCCAGTAGTCGGAACTGTACTACCGATTCTGTCGGGCGCAAGAACTCGGCCCTCCAGATAAACTGTGATCTTCGCCGGTTCAACGGCATGGAGTGATCGAGTGACCAAATTTCCGTCTTCATTGACCTCACCCCAATCCGGGTGCCAGGGCTGCCAGCAAAGCGAGCCGCTGGGCTTCGATTTTTCCTTCGCCTATCAGCCCATCGTGGATCTGCGGGACAAGTCGGTGTACGCCTACGAGGCCCTGGTCCGTGGTACGGCCGGTGAAGGTGCGTTAACCGTGCTGGATCAAGTTACAGAAGATAACCGCTACCGTTTCGACCAGCTCTGCCGGACTCGCGCCATCGAAGGCGCAGCCGGGCTTAATATGCAGACACACTTGTCGATCAACTTCATGCCCAACGCCGTCTATCGTCCAGAGCTGTGCATACGGAGCACGTTGGAAGCAGCAAAAAAACACAATTTCCCGGTCGACCGGCTGATTTTCGAAACACTGGAAAGCGAGCATGTAGATAACTATCGCCATTTGACCAATATTCTGCGTGAATACCGCGAATTCGGCTTCAAGACGGCCATCGACGATTTCGGTGCCGGGTATTCGGGGCTCAATCTGCTGGCCGATTTCCAGCCGGACCTGATCAAACTCGACATGGCGCTGATCCGCGATATCGACCATGACCGTGTACGTCAGGCTATCGTTCGGGGGATTGTCACAATCTGTGCGGAGTTGGGCGTTACAGTCATCGCCGAAGGCATAGAGAGTGCGGGTGAACGGGATTTCCTGGCGGACTGCGGAATATTTCTGATGCAGGGTTACTGGTTCGCCAGACCCGCATTCAAAGCGTTAGCCCAGGTGTCCCCTGAAGCGTGGACGCGTTAATCGTTGGTTTTTTCCATTGAAGACATTTGACCATTTGACCGTTATCGGTCTGCGCGAGTGGGTGGCGCTTCCGGATCTGGGAGTCGCTGGCCTTCGGGCAAAAATCGACACCGGCGCCAGCACCTCCAGCCTGCATGCCACCGACATCGAGCCGTTCGAACGCGACGGCGAGAAGTGGGTGCGTTTCACCGCGCACCTGGGCACTGTCGTGCAGTTGCGCCATCGGCGATGCGAAGCGCCGCTGGTTGCCCGCAAGACCATCAAGAGTTCGAACGGCCAGGCCCAGGTGCGCTACGTGATCAGCACCACCCTGGCCCTGGGTGACCGGGTCTGGCCGATCGAGTTCACCCTCGCTTGCCGCAAGTCCATGCGCTATCGCCTGTTGCTCGGTTCCAAAGCCCTGATCGACGGCCAGCTGGTGGTCAATCCGGGCATCAAATATGTACAAGACAAGCCGGTGTTCCCGGTATCTACCTCCTCCACAGGTGTTGCATGAAGATCGCTGTGCTGTCGCGGAACCCGCGTCTGTATTCCACCCGTCGTCTGGTCGAAGCCGGAACCGAACGCGGGCATGAAATGGTGGTGATCGACACCTTGCGCGCCTATATGAATATTGCCAGCCACAAGCCACAGATCCACTACCGTGGCAAGCCGCTGGAGGGTTTCGATGCAGTGATCCCGCGGATCGGCGCGTCGGTGACGTTTTATGGCTGCGCAGTGTTGCGCCAGTTTGAAATGATGGGCGTGTTTCCGCTCAACGAATCGGTGGCCATCGCCCGCTCGCGGGACAAGCTGCGTTCGCTGCAATTGCTGTCGCGCCGGGGCATCGGTTTGCCGGTGACCGGTTTCGCCCACTCGCCGGACGACATTCCCGACTTGATCGACATGGTCAACGGCGCGCCGCTGGTGATCAAGGTGCTGGAAGGCACCCAGGGCATCGGCGTGGTGTTGTGTGAAACCGCGACGGCGGCGGAGTCGGTGATCGAGGCGTTCATGGGCCTGAAGCAGAACATCATGGTGCAGGAATACATCAAGGAGGCCGGCGGCGCCGACATCCGCTGCTTCGTGGTCGGCGACAAGGTGATCGCGGCGATGAAGCGTCAGGCCAAGCCTGGCGAGTTCCGCTCCAACCTGCACCGCGGCGGCAGTGCCAGCCTGATCAAGATCACCCCGGAAGAACGCATGACCGCGCTGCGTGCGGCCAAGGTCATGGGCTTGGCGGTGGCGGGCGTGGATATTTTGCGTTCCAACCACGGCCCGCTGGTGATGGAAGTGAACTCGTCACCGGGTCTGGAAGGGATCGAAACCACCACGGGCAAGAACGTGGCGGGGATCATCATCGAGCATCTCGAGAAGAATGGCGGGCCGAACATGACCCGCACAAAAGGCAAGGGCTGAACCTTGAATCAGGCGGCCGCAAGGTCGCCTGAAACTTAAACCGCGTCTCGCGGCAGCATCAATCCCAGCGGCAACCGAACCCGTGCTTCCAGCCCGCCACCAGAGCGGTTGCGCAGTTCGACATTGCCGCCGTGCATCGAAGCAATCCGCTTCACAATCGCCAGTCCCAGCCCGGTGCCCTTCCCGCCCCGCGCACGATCGCCACGGGTGAACGGGTTGAAGATCGCCTCAAGTTCGGAAGGATCGATACCTGCCCCCCGGTCCATCACGCTCAGCACCACATACGGCGCACTGGTGTCACCGGACACATAGGCCGCGACGTCCACGCTGCCGCCGGCATGATTCAACGCGTTGCCAATCAGGTTGTTCAGCAAGCGCTTCATCGACACCCGACGCAACGGGAACGGCTGGATCGGCTCCAGGCGAAGGCGCACTTTCTCTTCCGTCTGGTTGTAGGGCGCCGCCACTTCACGCACCAGATCGCTGAGATCCACCTCCTCCACCGACTCGTCCCGACCATCGCGAATGAACGCGAGGAACTGATCGAGAATCGCGTCCATGTCTTCGATGTCGCGCACCATGTCGTCGGTCAGGTCGGTGCGGTCGCCCATCAACTCCAGCGACAACCGCAAACGAGTCAGCGGCGTCCGCAAGTCATGGGACACCCCCGCCAGCATCAGCTCACGCTCGCGACCGGCCTGCTCGACGTCTTCGGCCATCTGGTTGAAGGCGCGATACACCTCGGCCATCTCGCTGGGGGTGTCACTGATCGGCAGGCGCACGCTGCGGCCCTGGCCGAGTTGCCGGGCGGCGTAGACCAGACGCTTCAGTGGTTGGTTGAGCTGGCTGACGAAAATCCAGGCGGACGCCGTGGACAGCAAACCGATCGCCAGGAACCAGCCGAGCACGTTCCAGATTTTCTGGCCACGCAACGGGTGTGGATACAGTGGCACTTTCAGCCAGCCGTCACCGAGGCTCGGCGCACGAACCCACAAGGCCGGCGGCGAGTGCATGCGCAAGCGCACTTCGGTGTCGGCCCCCAGCTCCGCCTGCATCTGCCGCTGGTAGATTTCGCTGTACGGCCAGTGCTGTTCGCCTTCCGGCACACCGGCGCCCACCACCCGGATCAGCGTGGCAGCATCGGCGATTTTCGCGCGGTTTTCTTCGTCGGCAGCCCAGTAGGCGCGCAGCGTCAGGGCGACGCCATGGCTGTATTGGCGGTCCACCAGCACGTCCTCGTTCATCAACAGATAAACCAGGGTCAATGCCTTGGAAAACAATACGACGATCAGCACCAGCCACAGGGTGCGGGAGAAGAAACTTTGGGGGAACCAGACGGGGGTTTTCATGGATAACCGCTACACACTTGCAGGAGCGAGCAATGCTCGCATATTGCGGATTGCGAGTCTGCGCGGACGGCGTTTCCGACCGTTTCCCGCAGACCCGCTCCTACAAATCACCCATCACTTGGTGGAGTTGCCATCCGGCACGAACACGTAGCCGACACCCCAGACAGTCTGGATGTAGCGCGGCTTGGAAGGATCGGGTTCGATCATCCGGCGCAGACGGGAAATCTGCACGTCGATGGAACGCTCCAGGGCATCCCACTCACGGCCACGGGCCAGGTTCATCAGCTTGTCGCGGGTCAGCGGCTGACGGGCGTTCATCACCAGGGCCTTGAGTACCGCAAACTCGCCGGTGGTGAGCATGTGCACTTCGTCGCCGCGCTTGAGTTCGCGGGTGGCCAGGGACAGCACGTAGTCGCCGAACGTGACGTTTTCTTCTTCACTGCCCGGCGCGCCCGGCACCGGCGCGGCCTGACGGCGCAGCACGGCTTTGACGCGAGCCATCAGCTCGTCCGGGTTGAACGGCTTGGCCAGGTAGTCGTCGGCGCCCAGTTCCAGGCCCTTGATACGGCTCAGCTCGTCACCCTTGGCAGTGAGCATGATGATCGGAATCTGATTGTTCGCGCCACGCAGGCGGCGGCAAGCGGTCAGGCCGTCTTCGCCCGGCAGCATCAGGTCGAGGACGACCAGGTTGAACACTTCACGCGACAGCAGACGGTCCATCTGCTCGGTATTCGGTACGGCGCGGGCACGATAGCCCTTGCTGACGAAAAAGCGTTCCAGCAGGCTGCTCAGCCCCGGATCGTCGTCAACGATGAGAATTTTTTCGCCTTCAGCAGTTTGTGCAGTGCTGCTCATTGGATGCTCCTTTTAGCTCGGCGCGCATTATGGCGTAGCTGCCGTTATACGCACCGTGTGCATTGTTAGCAGATTTTTCCTTCACTGCCAGAAAACCGGGGCTTGAGCCTACAGACTGTGTCGCCCCCGAATGACAGAACGCTGGTTATAATGCGCGGCCTTTTGTGTCAGGCAACGTCTGAATCGTTACCGAAGGTGGCCGTCCCTTATTTTCATGGGCGCCGCAGTAATTGTTCGATTTCACGGGTCAATGGGATGCCTTTTGACCCAGGCAGCGGCCAGCATCAAGCCGCCCCACCAGACTCCGGGCCTTCATTTACGCGCCTGCGAGCCTGCTTTCACAATTTGTCAGGTGGTTTTATGGACAGCATCAACAGCCGCATCGCCGAGGAACTCGGCGTACGCCCACAACAGGTCGAAGCGGCCGTCGCGCTACTCGATGAAGGCTCTACCGTTCCCTTCATCGCCCGTTACCGGAAAGAAGTGACCGGCAGCCTCGATGACACCCAACTGCGTCATCTGGAAGAGCGTCTGCGCTACCTGCGAGAACTCGACGAACGGCGCATCAGCATTCTTTCCAGCATTCAGGAGCAGGGCAAACTCACCCCTGAGCTGGAGCGCGAAATCAAACTCGCCGACACCAAGACCCGCCTCGAAGACTTGTACCTGCCGTACAAGCAGAAGCGCCGCACCAAGGGCCAGATCGCCCTGGAAGCCGGCCTCGGCGAACTGGCCGACGGTCTGTTCAACGACCCGTCGCTGGCCCCGGAAGCCGAAGCCGCGCGCTTCATCGACGCCGAAAAAGGCGTGGCCGACGTCAAGGCAGCGCTGGAAGGCGCCAAGTACATCCTCATGGAGCGCTTCGCCGAAGACGCCAACCTGCTGGAAAAACTGCGCACCTACCTGAAACAGGAAGCCACCCTCAGTGCCCGCGTGATCGCCGGCAAGGAAGAGGAAGGCGCCAAGTTCCGTGACTACTTCGAACACGACGAACCGCTGAAAAGCATGCCGTCGCACCGCGCGCTGGCGATTTTCCGTGGCCGCAACGAAGGCATTCTCAGCTCCGCGCTGAAAGTCGGCGAAGAGCTGCCGGGCACCCTGCACCCGTGCGAAGGCATGATCGGCCAGCACGTCGGCATCCAGAACCAGAACCGTCCGGCCGACAAGTGGCTGAGTGAAGTGGTGCGCTGGACCTGGAAGGTCAAGCTCTACACCCACCTGGAAACCGACTTGCTCGGCGAGCTGCGCGACGGCGCCGAAACCGAAGCGATCAACGTGTTCGCCCACAACCTGCACGACCTGCTGCTGGCCGCCCCGGCCGGCCCGCGCGCGACTCTGGGCCTCGACCCGGGCCTGCGCACCGGCTGCAAGGTTGCGGTGGTCGACTCCACCGGCAAGCTGCTGGATCACGCCACGGTTTACCCGCACGTGCCGCACAACAAATGGGATCAGACCATCGCCATCCTGGCCGCCCTGTGCGCCAAGCACTCGGTCGACCTGATCGCCATCGGCAACGGCACCGCCAGCCGTGAGACCGACAAGCTGGCGATCGAACTGATCAAAAAATACCCAGCGATGAAAATGACCAAAGTCATGGTCTCCGAAGCCGGCGCATCGGTGTATTCGGCATCGGAACTGGCAGCCAAGGAATTCCCGGATCTGGACGTGTCGATCCGTGGCGCGGTATCGATCGCCCGTCGTCTGCAGGATCCGCTGGCCGAACTGGTGAAAATCGATCCGAAATCCATCGGTGTCGGCCAGTACCAGCACGACGTGTCGCAGCTGAAACTGGCGCGCGGTCTGGACGCCGTGGTCGAGGACTGCGTGAACGCCGTGGGCGTGGACGTGAACACTGCCTCCGTGGCGCTGCTGGCGCGGATCTCCGGCCTCAACGCGACCCTGGCGCAGAACATCGTGGCCCACCGTGACGAGCACGGCGCGTTCAAGACTCGCGCGGCGCTGAAGAAAGTCGCGCGTCTGGGCGAGAAAACCTTCGAACAGGCCGCCGGCTTCCTGCGTGTGATGAATGGCGACAACCCGCTGGATTCCTCAGCCGTTCACCCGGAAGCCTATCCACTGGTGCAACGCATCGCCGCTGAAACCGACCGCGACATTCGCTCGCTGATCGGCGACGCCGCGTTCCTCAAGCGTCTGGATCCGAAGAAATTCACCGACGAGACCTTCGGTCTGCCAACCGTCACCGACATCCTGCAGGAACTGGAAAAACCGGGCCGCGACCCGCGTCCGGAGTTCAAGACCGCCGAGTTCCAGGAAGGCGTCGAGGACCTGAAGGACCTGCAACTGGGGATGATCCTCGAAGGCGTGGTGACCAACGTGACCGCGTTCGGTGCATTCGTCGACATCGGCGTGCATCAGGACGGTCTGGTGCACATTTCGGCGCTGTCGGAGAAATTCATCAAGGATCCGCGCGAAGCGGTGAAGGCCGGCGACGTGGTGAAAGTGAAAGTCATGGAAGTCGACATCCCGCGCAAACGCGTCGGCCTGTCGATGCGCATGAGCGACACCCCGGGCGAGAAGATCGACGGTGCCCGTGGCTCGCGTCCGGGCTCGGCACCACGCCAGTCGCAAGGTTCGGCGCCACGCAAGGAAAGCACCCCGGCGGCTCCAGCCAATAACGCGATGGCGTCGTTGTTTGCCAACGCCAAGCAGTTGAAGAAACGCTGATGGATATGCCGGCCGGGCTCGTCGAGAGCGCGTTTTTCAAGCTGTTGGGCTGCCGCCTGCACAGCCTGGAAACCGGGGTGGCGCAAGTCGCCCTGGTGCTGGAACCCGAACTGCGCAACCGCGGTGGCAAGCTGCACGGTGGCGCGTTGTTCAGTCTGGTGGATATCGCCATGGGGCTGGCCTGTTCCAGCACCCACGGCTTCGACCAGCAGAGCGCGACCATCGAGTGCAAGATCAACTACATCCGCGCCGTCTCTGAAGGCGAGGTGATGTGCACGGCGCGGGTGATCCACCCGGGCCGGCGCACGCTGGTGGTCGAAGCCGACGTGATGCAGGGCGACAAACTGGTCGCAAAAGCGCAAGGCACGTTCGCTGTCCTGTAGATGTTGTTCATCATTTTGAGTTAATTTCGGCGCTGTGATCGCAGCGTCGGAGTTTTCCTCGCCCGCGTCTGCCAGATTCAGGGACTGAAGTTGGCGTTTCCAATGGGGCTTTCATGGCCCGAAAACCAGGCGAAAACGCCAGTTTCAACTTCACCCTTGTAGACCGTCCTGCCCACCCCCATATTGGGGCGACTGACGCGTGAAGGAATCCAAATTGAGCGAACTTCTCAACCGCCGCCTGGCTCTGCTCGGCGAGCGCGCTAACCTCTCTCTGCTTGAGCAGTGCCTTCACGGTATCGAACGTGAATGCCTGCGCGTGACCGGCGAAGGCCGCCTGGCCCAAACGCCGCACCCTGAAGCCCTGGGTTCCGCGCTGACCAACGAACAGATCACGACCGACTATTCCGAGTCGCTGCTGGAGTTCATCACGCCCGCCCTGCCAGACCCGGCCGACACCCTGGCGAGCCTGGACAAGATTCATCGCTTCGCCTACAGCAAGCTCGGCAACGAGTACCTGTGGAGTCCATCGATGCCGTGCCCGTTGCCGGCCGAGGAAGACATCCCGATCGCCTATTACGGTACCTCCAACATCGGTCAGCTCAAGTACGTCTACCGCAAGGGTCTGGCCCTGCGTTACGGCAAGACCATGCAGTGCATCGCCGGGATTCACTACAACTTCTCCCTGCCGGAAAAGCTCTGGCCGCTGCTCAAGGAAGCCGAAGGCTTCGTCGGCACCGACCGGGATTTCCAGTCGTCGTCCTATATCGCGCTGATCCGTAACTTCCGCCGCTACAGCTGGCTGCTGATGTACCTGTTCGGTGCTTCGCCGGCGCTGGACGCGGGTTTCCTGCGCGGTCGTGCGCACCAGTTGGAACAGCTGGATCCGGACACCCTGTACCTGCCCTACGCCACCAGCCTGCGCATGAGCGATCTCGGTTACCAGAGCAACGCCCAGGCCGGTCTGACCCCTTGCTACAACGACCTGGCGAGCTACACCGACAGCCTGCGCAAAGCGGTGGCGACGCCGTACGCGCCGTATGTCGAAGTCGGCACGCACCAGGATGGCGAGTGGGTGCAACTGAACACCAACATCCTGCAGATCGAAAACGAGTACTACTCGAACATCCGCCCGAAACGCGTGACCTACACCGGCGAGCGTCCGATCCAGGCCCTGATGGCCCGTGGCATCCAGTACGTCGAAGTGCGCTGCCTGGACATCAACCCGTTCCTGCCAATGGGCATCGACCTCACCGAGTCGCGCTTCCTCGACGCGTTCCTGCTGTACTGCGCGCTGAACGAAAGCCCGCTGCTGACCAACAACTCCTGCGGCAACGCCACCTCCAACTTCCTCAGCGTGGTCAAGGAAGGTCGTCGTCCGGGCCTGCAATTGCAGCGCGACGGCCAACCGGTCGAGCTGAAGGAATGGGCCGCCGAACTGCTGGAAAAAATCGCTCCGCTGGCGGCGCTGCTGGATCAAAGCCACGGCGGCGATGCCCACAGCAAGGCACTCGATGCGCAACTGGCCAAGGTTAAGGATTCGTCCCTGACGCCTTCGGCCCAGGTGCTTGCGGCGATGGCAGCGCACAAGGAAAGCTTCGCGCAATTCTCCCTGCGCCAGAGCCAGGCCCATGCCGAGTTCTTCCGCAGCGAGCCGTTGGCGGCTGAGGAACAGGCGAAGTTTGAAGAACTGGCGCGGTCTTCGCTGGCGCAGCAAGCTGAGCTGGAGCAAAACGAAGTTGGCGATTTCGACGTGTTTGTCGGGTCGTATCAGGCGAGCATTCTGGCGATCAGTAACTGATCGCTTCCATCCGTGATCTTTGATCGTTCCCACGCAGAGCGTGGGAACGATCACCTTCTCTCCCAACTATCACGTTCTCTCCCTTAGATTTTTCCGCTCATAAGCTCATTCTAAAAAGTTATTTATTTTTAGATTATTTAGTCTCCTTTCACGCCGACGCTCGGTCGCCTGATATGGAGCTCTTCAATGAAACTGAATTTCCCGCTTCGCCTGCTGGCCGTGGCCTCTCTGGCCGCTGCAAGTTTCCTGGCTCAGGCCGCCGACCTCACCGTCGCCTACCAGACCACCGTTGACCCGGCGAAAGTCGCCCAGGCCGACGGTGCCTACGAGAAAGCCACCAAGGCTGACATCAACTGGCGCAAATTCGATAACGGCGCCGACATCATTGCCGCCATCGCGTCCGGTGACGTGCAGATCGGTTACCTCGGTTCCAGCCCGCTGACCGCCGCGATCACCCGCAAAGTTCCGGTGGAAACCTTCCTCATCGCCACCCAGATCGGCGCCGCCGAAGCACTGGTCGCCCGCGACGGCTCTGGCATCAAGACGCCGCAGGATCTGGTCGGCAAGAAAATCGCCGTGCCGTTCGTGTCCACCGGTCACTACAGCCTGCTGGCCGCGCTGAAGCACTGGAACATCGATCCATCGAAAGTCACCGTCCTCAACCTCGCCCCGCCAGCGATCATTGCTGCGTGGAAACGCGGTGACATCGACGCTACCTACGTCTGGGATCCGGCGCTGGGTGTGGCCAAGGAAAACGGCAAAGTGCTGATCACATCCGGTGAACTGGCCAAGTTCGGCGCGCCGACCTTCGACGCCTGGATCGTGCGCAAGGACTTCGCCGAGAAGCACCCGGAAATCGTCACCGCCTTCGCCAAGGTCACCCTCGACGCCTACGCCGACTACCGCAAGGATCCGAAAGCCTGGCTCGCCAACCAGAGCAACGTCGACAAGCTGGTGAAGCTCTCCGGCGCCAAGGCCAGCGACATCCCATTGCTGCTGCAAGGTAACGTCTACCCGCTGGCGGCGGATCAGGTCAGTGACCTCGGCGCGCCGACCACCAAAGCCATCACCGATACCGCCACGTTCCTCAAAGAACAAGGCAAGGTCGAAGCGGTGCTGCCGGACTACGCGCCGTACGTCAGCGCCAAGTACATCACCAACTGATCGGGAGTTAATCGCGATGGCCTTGCTACAGCTGGAGCGCATCAGCGCACAGTATCCCGGCAGCCCGGAACCGGTACTGTCCGACATTTCCCTGACCCTCGGCCCTCAGCAATTGCTGGTGGCCCTCGGCCCGTCCGGCAGTGGCAAGACTTCGCTGTTGAACCTGATTGCCGGCTTCGTCGAACCGAGCGCCGGTCGTATCACCCTCGACAACGTGCCGGTCAAAGGCCCGAGCGCCGAGCGCGGCGTGGTGTTTCAGGACGACGCCCTCCTGCCCTGGCAGGATGTACTGGCCAAAGTCGCTTTCGGTCTGGAACTGGCCGGTGTGGCCAAGGACAAACGCGAACAGCGCGCCCGGGAAATGCTCGCGCTGGTCGATCTTTCCGGTTTTGAACACCGTCGCATCTGGCAGCTTTCCGGCGGCCAGAAGCAACGTGTCGGCCTGGCCCGCGCCCTCGCGGCCGACCCGCGTGTATTGCTGATGGACGAGCCCTTCGGCGCCCTCGATGCCTTCACCCGCGAACAGATGCAGGAGCTGTTGCTGCAGGTTTGGCAACGCACCGCCAAGCCGGTGTTCCTGATTACCCACGACATTGAAGAAGCGGTGTTCCTCGCCACTGACCTGATTCTGCTGGCGCCGAATCCGGGGCAGATCGTCGAGCGTCTGCACCTCGACTTCGGCCAGCGCTACGCCGCCGGCGAATCGGCGCGGGCGATCAAGTCCGATCCGCGCTTCATCGAAACCCGCGAGCACGTGCTGGCCAAAGTGTTCTCGCAACGCAGCGCCGTTCAGCGGCAGGAGCGCGCATGAGCAGTTACGACGTTTCCGCTACCGCCGTGAAACCCGCCGCCACGTCGGTGGTGATTCCCGTGCGCCGCAGCCTCAGCACCCGCTGGATCAGCCTGCTGACCCTGTTCGCATTGTTGGTGATCTGGTGGGCGGTGACGGCCACTGGCCTGATCGAGCCGCTGTTCCTGCCGCCACCGTCCGCCGTGCTGCAAAAAGGCTGGTTGCTGGCGACCACGGGCTACATGGATTCGACGTTGTGGCAGCACTTGGGCGCGAGCCTGAGCCGCATCGGTCTGGGCCTTGGTTTTGCGATTTTGACCGCAGTGCCGGTGGGCATTGCCATCGGCGCCAACCGCATCGCCCGTGGCGTGCTCGATCCGCTGATCGAGTTCTACCGGCCGATTCCGCCACTCGCCTATTTGCCGCTGATCGTGATCTGGTGCGGCATCGGCGAGTTGTCGAAAGTGCTGCTGATCTATCTGGCGATTTTTGCCCCGATCGCGATTGCCACCGCCACCGGCGTGCGCACCGTCGACCCGGCCAAATTGCGCGCCGCACAGTCGCTGGGCGCCACTCGCGCACAACTGATCCGCCATGTGATTTTGCCAAGCGCCCTGCCGGACATTCTGACCGGTGTGCGCATTGGCCTCGGTGTGGGTTGGTCGACGCTGGTCGCCGCCGAACTGATCGCGGCCACCAGCGGCCTGGGCTTCATGGTGCAGTCGGCCGCGCAGTTCCTGGTCACCGATGTGGTGGTGCTGGGGATTCTGGTCATCGCCCTGATCGCCTTCGCGATGGAGATGGGCCTGCGCGCCCTGCAACGCAAACTGGTGCCGTGGCACGGCCAGGCCCACTGATCTTTCAGCACTGACTACCCCGACAGTTTCGGGGCCCCGGAATTGAAGAGAACCACCATGAGCAGCCTGAACATCACCCCGTTAAGCTCGGCCCTCGGCGCACAGATCAGCGGCGTCGACATCAGCCAGCCGCTGAACCTGGAACAGCGCGACGCCATCGAGCAGGCACTGCTCAAATACCAGGTGCTGTTTTTCCGCAATCAACCGATCGAACCGTCGCAGCAGGCGCGTTTCGCCGCCTACTTTGGCGACCTGCACATTCATCCGATCTACCCGAACGTGCCGGAACAGCCGGAAGTGCTGATCCTCGACACCGCCGTCACCGACGTGCGCGACAACGCGATCTGGCACACCGACGTGACCTTCCTGCCGACCCCGGCCATGGGTGCGGTGCTCAGCGCCAAGCTGTTGCCGGAGTTTGGTGGCGACACGTTGTGGGCCAGCGGGATCGCTGCGTATGAAGCGCTCTCGGCGCCGATGAAAGCGCTGCTCGAAGGGCTGACCGCGACTCACGACTTCACCCGCTCGTTTCCGCTGGAGCGCTATGGCAACACGCCGCAGGCACTGGCGCAGTGGGAAGAGGCGCGGCGCAAGAATCCACCGCTGTCGCATCCGGTGATTCGCACGCACCCGGTGAGCGGACGGCGTTCGCTGTTCGTCAACGAAGGGTTCACGTCGAAGATCAATGAGCTGTCGGAGACCGAGAGCGAAGCGGTGTTGAAGTTCTTGTTCGCGCATGCGACGCGGCCGGAGTTCACCATTCGCTGGCGCTGGCAGAAGGACGACATTGCGTTCTGGGACAACCGCGTGACGCAGCATTACGCGGTGGATGACTACCGGCCGGCGCGGCGGGTGATGCAGCGGGCTACGGTGTTGGGGGATGTGCCGTTTTTTCGCTGAGCCTTTAACGCCAGAGCAAAATCAAGAGCCCCCCTCACCCTAACCCTCTCCCGGAGGGAGAGGGGACTGACCGAGGTGTTTTGTCGCTATATACCGACCTGAAATATCGAATCGAACTCGGGTTTGAAAAGCACGGAGATTTGCTCCCTTTCCCCCCCGCCCCCCTGGGGGAGAGGGCTGGGGTGAGGGGGGGATCTATCTGACCCACCCCAGTTTCGATCACTCCGCCGTCGAAGGCTTCTCCCAAAGATTGATCCCGCCCTCCTGGGCAAACCGGTCAATCTCCGCCAGTTCCTCAGCACTGAAGCTCAGATTCTTCAACGCCCCGACGTTCTCGACAATCTGCTCCGGCCGGCTCGCGCCAATCAGCGCCGAAGTCACCCGAGGATCCCGAAGTGTCCACGCCAATGCCAATTGCGCCAGGCTCTGGCCACGACGCTTGGCGATTTCATTCAACGCCCGCACGTGAGCGATGTTGGCCTCGGACAAATGCGAAGCCTGCAACGAACCACCACCCGGACGATTGACCCGCGCATCCGCCGGCACGCCGTTGAGGTATTTGTCGGTCAGCAAACCTTGCGCCAGCGGAGTGAACGCAATCACGCCGGTGCCAAGTTCGTCGGTGGTGTCGAGCAGATCCTTTTCCACCCAGCGGTTGAGCAGGTTGTAGGCCGGTTGGTGAATCAACAGCGGCACTTTCCACTCTTTGAGCAGTGCCGCGATCTCGCGAGTTTTCACCCCGGAGTAAGACGAGATGCCGATGTACAACGCCTTGCCCTGCTGCACCGCCGTGGCGAGGGCGCTTGCAGTTTCTTCCAGCGGGGTGTCCGGGTCGAAGCGGTGCGAATAGAAGATATCCACATAGTCCAGGCCCAGGCGTTGCAGGCTTTGGTCGAGGCTGGCCAGCACGTATTTGCGCGAACCGCCGCCCTGGCCGTAAGGGCCGGGCCACATGTCCCAACCGGCCTTGCTGGAGATGATCAGTTCATCGCGATACTGCTTGAAGTCTTCGCGCAGCAGACGGCCGAAGTTGATCTCGGCGCTGCCGTAGGGCGGGCCATAGTTGTTGGCCAGGTCGAAGTGGTTGATGCCCAGGTCGAACGCCGTGCGCAGCAACGAGCGCTGGGTGTCGATCGGCGTGCTGTCGCCGAAGTTGTGCCACAGGCCCAGCGACAGCGCCGGCAGCACCAGACCGCTGCGTCCGACGCGGCGGTAAGGGATGGAGTCATAGCGGTTTTCGGCAGCGGTGTAAGTCATCGAATCCTCTCTTGTCGGTCTTGAATCGGGTGTCGATTGCTACGCAAATCTGTTGCGGGGCCGGGCGAGGCCAAGGTTCTGGCGCAAGGTCCGGCCCTCGTATTCGGTTCTGAACAGCCCACGCCGTTGCAGTTCCGGGACCACGCCGTTGGCGAAGTCTTCGAGCCCGCCGGGCAGGTGCGGCACCAGCACGTTGAAGCCGTCCGCCGCGCCCTGCTCGAACCATTCCTGCAAACGGTCGGCAATCTGCGCCGGAGTGCCGACGACGCTGTAATGCCCGCGACCGCCAGCGATTCTGCGGCCCAGTTCGGCCAGGGTCAGATGCTCGCGGCCGGCCAGTTCGGTCAGCAGTTTCTGTCGACTCTGCTGACCGCTGTCGGTCAGCGGCAACTCCGGCAGCGGCCCGTCCAGCGGGTACTTCGACAGATCGAAGTTGCCCAGCATACGCCCAAGCAGGGCGATGCCCACCTCGGGTTCGACCAATTGCTGAAACGTTTCACATTTTTCCTGCGCTTCGGCTTCCGTCTGCCCGACCACGACAAACACGCCGGGCATGATTTTCAGCGAATCGGCACTGCGTCCGTACTTCGGCAAGCGTCCCTTGAGGTCGGCGTAAAACGCCTGAGCGCTGGCCAGTGAGGTCTGCGCGGTGAACACCACTTCGGCCGTCTGCGCCGCCAGTTCACGCCCGGTTTCCGACGAGCCGGCCTGCACGATCACCGGCTGACCCTGTGGCGAACGCGCGACATTCAGCGGGCCTTTGACCCGGAAGTGCTCACCGACGTGATCCAGCACATGCAGTTTTTCCGGGTCGTAATACGCGCCACTGACCTTGTCGCGGAGAAAGGCATCGTCCTGCCAACTGTCCCAAAGCCCGGTGACCACCTGATGAAATTCCCGGGCGCGGCTGTAGCGTTCGGCATGGCCGATGTGTTCGTCGCGGCCGAAATTCTGCGCTTCGGCGGCGTTGTCGGAGGTCACCAGATTCCACCCCGCCCGCCCGCCGGACAGGTGATCGAGCGAAGCGAATTTACGCGCCACGTGGTACGGCTCGTTGTAGCTGGTGGTGGCGGTGGCGATCAGGCCGATGTGCTCGGTCACTGCGCTCAGTGCCGAGAGCAAGGTCAGCGGCTCGAAATGATCGGAACGGGCCATGCGGCTGGCGATGTCCTGGGTCGGGGCGGCGACGCTGTCGGCGACGAACAAGGTGTCGAACTTCGCCGCCTCGGCAATCTGCGCCAGGCGTTTGTAGTGGGCGAAATCCAGCCCGGCGTTAGCCGGCACATTCGGGTGACGCCACGCGGCGACGTGGTGCCCGGTGGCCATGAGGAACGCGCCGAGTTTCAGCTGTCTGCTCATCTCAGAAGTCCTTGCGCAGTTGCACGCCGAAGTAGCGCTCGTGGTCGCGAGGCACGGCGCGGTAGATGTAGTTGCCACCGCTGGCGAGCAATGGCGAATACGACTTGTCGGTGAGGTTCTTGCCCAGCAATGCCACGCGCCAGCCATTGGTGTAATCGGCCAGGGCCACGCTGGCATTCCAGAGGCCGTAGGCGCCCTGCTTGGTGTCGGCGTTCTGGCTGATGTCGTACTGCACTTCGCTCTGCCAGCTGTAGTCGGTGCCGAGTTCGATATCCAGGCCGTTATCCAGCGGGATGGTGTAGTCGGCCCGCACGTAGCTTTTCCAGTCCGGGCTGAACGGCAGCGGCTTGCCGTTGACGTTGCACGACGCCGCCGCGCCCGCCGGGCAGGCGAACTCGTCGATGCGGGCGCGGGTGTAGGCCAGCGCGCCGGAGAACTTCAGTTGCTGGGTCGCCTGCAGGGCGAAATCAAGTTCCACACCCTCGGTGCTGACGCTGCCGGCGTTGATCAGGCGCGTTACGACTTGCCCGGCGACGGTGTCGAAAAAGTTCGCCTGATAGTTGTCGTAGTCGCTGTGGAAAACCGCCAGGTTGGTTGTCAGGCGATTGTTCCAGGACGAGGCTTTGATCCCCGCCTCCCAGGTGTTGGAGGTTTCCGGTTTCAGCGCTTCGGTATCGCGCGGCTGCATGTTGAAGAACACGTTGTAGGCCGGGCCTTTGTAGCCGCGCGAGTAAGTCAGGTAGGTGGTGACGGTATCGCTCAGGTCGTACTGCAAACCGAGCCGGCCGGACCAGCCGTCCTCGTCCACCGAGCCGGAACTGCGGGTGGCCGGTTGAATGCCGCTGACGGTGGTGGCGGACGTGGAGACGCGACGGTGATCGTATTCGAGATCGTCGTGGGTGTAGCGCAGGCCGGCGATGCCACGAAAGTCCGAGGTGAAATTCAGCGTGCTCTCGCCGAACACCGCATAGCTGTCGCTGGTGGTGCTGTAATCGGCGACGCCGCGATCAGTGCGCGTGGTGGTCGTCAGGGTGCGCTGATAGGTTTCCTCGTCCTTGCCGTGCATGTAGAACAGGCCGCCGACGTATTCGAGGAACTCGCCTTTCGGCGACGCCAGCCGCAGCTCCTGCGAGTACTGATCGAAGGCCAGATCGCCCTTGTCCGCCGTGCCGGAGAACGCAGCCGTCACCCTGCCGAGGCGGTCGCCATCCTGATACTGAGTGTTGTCCCAGCCGCGCCACGCGGTAATCGAGGTCAGGGTGTAATCCCCCAGTTGCCAATCGAGCTGGCCGGACAGGCCCTTGTTGGTGTCCTCGACGTGGGAACGGGTGTCGGTGTTGATGTCGCGGTTGTGGCTGGTGGCACTGACCGGGCTCAACGCATTGGCGAAAGCCGGGGTCAGAGCCTTGGTCACGACGCCGTTGGGGCCGTCATCGTGGGACTGCATGTAGTCGGCGATCAGGGTGAAGGTGATGTCGTCGTTCGGGGTGAATTCCAGTTTGCCGCGCACGCCACGATGGTTATAGCCGTTGACCTCCTGACCGTTGTGCTGGTTGTCGACGTTGCCGTCGTACGTGCCGAACAAGGTGCTGATCGAGCCCTTGAGCGTGTCCGGAATCAGACTGCCGCCGATGCCGAAACGGGTGCGGCTTTCGTTGCCGCTGTAGTACGACTGATCGATGTAGCCGTGGGTCTCGGCGGTCGGCGCCTTGCTGGTGATGTTCAGCACGCCGGCCGAAGCGTTCTTGCCGAACAGCGTGCCTTGCGGGCCGCGCAGAACTTCGACGCGTTCCAAGTCCAGCAGATCCAGAGTGGACTGGCCGGGACGGGCATAGACCACGCCATCGATCACCGTGGCCACGGTCGGCTCGACGCCTGGCGAGGTGGAAATCGTCCCCACGCCACGCACGAACAACGAGGTGTCCTTGTTCGATGCGCCGGTGCGGAAATTCAGCGACGGCACTTGCTGGACGATACTCGCCACGCTGTTGCGGTTGTCGCGTTCCAACTGCTCGCCGTCGATCACCGACACCGCCACCGGGACCTTTTGCAGCGACTCTTCGCGGCGGGTGGCGGTGACCGTGACGGACTTGAGTGTCGGCTCCTGATCGGTGCTGTCGGCGGCGAACGCGGCCGGCAGCGGCAGCGCAGCCAGCCCGGTGATTAGCCAGCCCGCAGCGCGGATCGATTGCGCCAGTTTGTGTGTCGCCCCAGGAATGTTGTGCATGTTTGCCCGCTCGGAAAGTTGCCCTGAACCGCTGCCGTTCTGCGACGACAGCGCCTGTCTCGGTGTCTTGGGCATTCGCTCGAGCGAGTAGCAGACAACGCGCATTGTTAGCGCTAACATCGCCAGTATTGGCAAGCCGGACATAGACCGTCCAATACTGAAAAATTACTTTTATATGCGTTTTGGTTTTTAAGAAGGGTCGAGCCTTGAGCGAAGAAAAGCCCCGCAAACGCCGTGGCGCCGGCCGCGTGACCCTCAACGCGGTGGCGCGCCAGGCCGGTGTTTCGGCGATCACCGTGTCGCGCTATTTCAACCAGCCGGAACAGGTCTCGCCCGAGCGTCGCGAACGGATCGCGGCGGTGGTCGCCGAACTGGGTTATGTGCCGAATCTGGTGGCCGGCGGACTCGCCTCTGCACGGGGGAAAATCGTCGGCATGGTGATCCCGAACATCTCCGGGCCGATCTTTGCCAACACCATTCAGGGCTTCAGCGACACCCTCAGCCGTCACGGTTATCAGCTGTTGCTGGCATCGAGTTACTTCAGCACCGAGCAGGAAGAAAACGCCGTGCGGGCGTTCCTCGGCTGGTCGCCGGCGGCGCTGGTGGTCACCAGTCACTTCCACAGCGCGGGCACGGAAAAGATGCTCGCCGAAGCGGATATTCCGGTGGTTGAAACCTGGGATTACCAACCGGATCGCGAGCCGATGCAGATCGGCTTTTCGCACTTTGAAGTGGGGGTCAGTGCCGCTCGTTATCTGCATGACAAAGGCTACCGGCGAATCGCCTTCGTGCAGAACAGCGCACCCGGCGACTTCAGCGCACTGGAGCGCCGCGACGGTTATGCGGCGACCGTGCGTGAGCTAGGACTTGAGCCCTGGGTATTCGCACCCGACACCGATCGAGCCCCGTTCGAGGCCGGCAAGCAAGCGATGCAAGCGCTGATGAACGCCTCACCCCGCCCGGACGCGATCATCTTCGCCAACGACAACCTCGCCGCCGGCGGCCTGCTCGCCGGACAACGCGCCGGCCTTAAGATCCCCGAAGACTGCGCCGTCCTCGGCTTCGGCGACTACCCGTTCGCCGAAATGCTGCTGCCGAGCCTGAGCACCATCAAACCGCCCGCGCTGGAGATCGGTGTACTGGCGGCGACGCGGGTGCTGGAAAGTCTGGGCGTGCTGCCGAGTGATGAGGTGCAGCGGTTGAATCTGCTGCAATGCACAGTCATTGAGCGGGAAAGTATCTGACGAATATGGCGTGGGCGGGTTTGGCTATGCTCTAAATGAAACCGAGGTGGCGCCTTCGCGGGCAAGCCCGCTCCCACAGGTTCTGTGTTGCGTACAGAATCTGTGGAGGACACAGAACCCTTGTGGGAGCGGCGGTGCGACGATTCGACTTGCCCGCGAAGGCGCCCGACCAAACACCGACTATGCCGCAGGCCTCCCCATGCACACCGCAATCATCATCTTCTTCGGCCTGATCCTGCTGGCGCTGATGTTCTACATCGGCGAGCGCATCGGTTTCAGTCGGCAGACGCTGGCCTATGGTTTCGCGGCGTTGTGGCTGGCGTTGACGGTGATCAATGGTGCGGTCGGCGTGGTGCACGCCGGGCAGCCGCTGGGGACGGAGATTGCGATCGGCAGCGCCGTGTATGGCGTGCCGCTGGCGGCGATGGTGTTGTTCATGGTGCTGAGCGCCGAGACCTGAAAGCGTCCCGGCGCCCTGCCCCGATCAACGCACCAGATGCAGGAACTGCATGTGCCGTTCGTACTGGTCGAGGATGTCGTTGATGATCTGCTCTTTGGTGTAACCGACCAGATCGTAGTCCTGACTGCCCTCGCTCAGATGCACTTCGGCGCGGTAGTAGCGGCGATTGTTGAGCTGCTTGGAGCCCATGCCTCCGCGGGCGAACGACGGCGTGAAGTAGCCGCGCATCTGCACCTGATAAATAAACGGGTGCTGCTCGCCGTGTCCGATTTCCAGACTGACGCTGTCGTGCGCCGGATCCGGTTGGGTGACCACGTTCAGGCCTTTCTCGGCAAACACGGCCGTCACTTCTTCGATGGCCGGTTTCACCGTGGTGTCCATGAAGCGGTACACCTCGTCGCGCGACGGGAAGTGCACGGCCTGGCTCAGACGCTGACGCCAGCCGCCCTTGCCACGCCGTGAGCCGGACACCGGCGCCAGGGAATGCAGTTGCGCGATCTGCTTCTGCGACTCCAGATAGAACGCCTTGTGCAGGCCCCACATCATCAGCAGCAGAATCAGCGAGAACGGCAACGAGGTCAGCACCACCGCCGACTTCAGCGCATCGATGCTGCCGGAGAACAGCAGCGCACTGGTCACCAGCGCGGTCATCGCGCCCCAGAACACCCGCAGCCATTTCGGCCCGTCTTCATCCGGGTTGCCGCCCTTGGCCGACAGGGTCGAGAGCACCACGGTGCCGGAGTCGGCGGAGGTGACGAAGAACACGAAGCTGATGAACACCGTCACCGCGATGACGGTCTTGCTCCACGGATAGGTTTCCAGCAGCAGGTAGAGGGTCATCGACGGGTTGTCGAGGGCCGACATGCCCAGCGCCGACATACCGTGGTTGAGCACTTGGTCGATGGCGCTGTTGCCGAAGATCGACATCCACGCCAGGGTGAAACCGAGCGGAATCAGCAGCACGCCGAAGACGAATTCGCGGATTGTCCGGCCACGGGAAATCCGTGCGATGAACAGGCCTACGAACGGCGACCATGCAATCCACCAGGCCCAGTAGAACACCGTCCAGCCGCCGAGCCAGTCGCTCGGTTTGTCGTAGGCGTAGAGGTCGAAACTCTTCATCGGCAACGCGCCGAGGTAGTCGCCCAGATTCTGGATCAGGGTGTTGAGCAAATGCTGGGTGGGGCCGGCGAACAACACGAACAGCAGCAGCGCACAGGCCAGCAGCATGTTGATGTCGGACATGACCCGCACGCCTTTATCCACACCGGAGACGGCGACGATGATCGCTGCGCCCATCATCAGCGTGATCAGGCCGACCTGAATCCACTGGGTGTGGGCGATGCCGAACAGGTAGTCCAGACCGGAGTTGAGATGGAGCACGCCGAAGCCCATGTCCGCACCGAGGCCGAACACCGTGGCGATGATGCCGAAGCCGTCCACCGCGTAGCCGATGGGGCCGTTGATGCGTTTGCCGATCAGCGGGTACAGCGCCGAACGCAGGGCCAGTGGCAGATTGTGCCGATAAGCGAAATACGCCAGCGCCATGCCGACAAAGGCGAACACGCCCCAGCCGTGCAGGCCCCAGTGCAGAAACAGAATCTGCATCGCCTGACGCGCCGCCTCCGGGGTGCCGGCCTCGCCTTGCGGCGGCTGAAGCATGTGGGTCAGCGGCTCGGATACGCAGAAGAAAAACAGCGTGATGCTGATCCCGGCGGCGAACAGCATGCCGGCCCAGGACAGGTAACTGAATTCGGGTTCGTCGTGGTCGGCACCGAGTTTGATCTTGCCGTAGCCCGATAACGCGGTGACCACCACGAAGACCAGATACAGGGTCATCGCGAGCATGTAGTACCAGCCGACCGTATTGGCCGCCCAGTTTTGCGCTTCGAGAAGCCAGGCGCCGGCCTGTTCCGGCATGGCGATGACCGTCAGGCCGAACAGCAGGATCACCGTCGCGGCGAACCAGAACACCGGCGGATTCATGCGCACCAGACCGCTGGCGGGGGTGGACGATGCACTCATGAACGGTGCACCTCAAGGGGTTGGAAAATGGCTGAAATGATCGGACTCAGCAAAGGCAAGCCTCCTGTTGTGAGCGGGCAGCGAACCGCCGGTTTAACTTGAATGAACGTTCAAGTTAAACATGGATAGTACGCTCAGGACTAATCGCAGGGCTCAGCGGTACCTTTCGTACGCTAGCTCAAGAGGGGTTATGACGCTGTGGCGAGGACGATCGTTCCCGCGTTGCGCGGGAACAATCAGACAGAAAAATTACTTCTGCGTCCCGTCATCATGCTGCAGATTGGCCTGGGTCAGGTTGCACCCGGCCGGCACGCTGCGGGTCAGCCACACATTGCCGCCGATGGTCGAGCCTTTGCCGATGGTGATCCGCCCGAGAATCGTCGCCCCGGCGTAGATCACCACATCGTCCTCGACGATCGGATGGCGTGGATGGCCTTTCTGCAACTGGCCGTCCTCGTCCGCCGGGAAGCGTTTGGCGCCGAGGGTCACCGCCTGGTAAATCCTGACGCGCTCGCCGATGATCGCGGTCTCGCCGATCACCACGCCGGTCCCATGGTCGATGAAGAAACTGCGGCCGATCTGCGCGCCCGGATGAATATCGATGCCGGTCGCCGAGTGGGCGATTTCCGAGCTGATCCGCGCCAGCAGCGGCAGACCTGCGCGATACAAATGGTGAGCCAGACGATGGTGAATCACCGCCAGAATCCCCGGATAGCACAGCAGCACTTCATCGACGCTGCGCGCCGCCGGGTCACCGTGGTAGGCGGCCAGCACATCGGTGTCGAGCAGGCTGCGCAGGCCCGGCAGTGCGAGGGCGAAATCCTGGATGATCCTGATCGCCTGAGCCTCGACTTCAGTGTCTGCCTGAGCACTGTGACGGGCGACGTAACGCAACTCGAGTCGTGCCTGGGCCAGCAACGCATTCAGCGCGACATCGAGGGTATGACCGACGTAAAAATCCTCGCTCTCTTCACGCAGATCCACCGGCCCCAGCCGCATCGGAAACAGTGCGCCGCACAGGGCTTCAAGGATCTGCGCCATCGCATCACGGGACGGCAATTCGCGCCCGCCCTGCTCGCCGGAAGCACGGCCATTTTGTGCCCGCCACTGATCCCGCGCGGTACGCAGCTGGCTGACGATGGTCTGCAATTGCCAATGGCTGGAACGCTCGCTCACGGTAAAGACTCCTCACGGGCGGCCGGACTGTCTGGCCGCGTCAACGGCGACTACTTTACGGCAAGCCCACGGGCGCGAATTAAGAACCGATAGTGCTGGCCTAAGCACGTTTGGATATAAGCGATTGGCGGTTGCCCCGGTAAATCGGCGTGCCTATAGTCCGGTGATCTTCCTCCGCCAGTACGGAACCATGTCCACACAACCGATCAAACAACAGCTGCAACGCTTCAACCGCCTCGACCTGCTCGGCCAACCGACCCCACTGGAAAAGCTCGAGCGCCTGTCCACCTGGCTCGGCCGCGATGTCTACATCAAACGCGACGACCTGACGCCGCTGGCCATGGGCGGCAACAAGCTGCGTAAGCTCGAATACCTCGCCGCCGATGCCCTCGCCCAAGGCGCCGATACCCTGATCACCGCCGGCGCACTGCAATCGAACCACGTTCGCCAGACCGCCGCACTGGCCGCCAAACTGGGCCTGGGCTGCGTGGCGCTGTTGGAAAACCCGCTGGGCACCGACGACAGCAACTACACCGGCAACGGCAACCGCCTGCTGCTGGACCTGTTCGACACCAAGGTCGAACTGGTCGACAACCTCGACAACGCCGACGAACAACTGGCAGCCCTCGCCGTCCGCCTGCGCAGCAACGGCAAGAAGCCGTATCTGGTACCGATCGGTGGCTCCAACGCCCTCGGCGCGCTGGGTTACGTGCGCGCCGGTCTGGAGCTCGCTGAACAGATCAAGGACACCGGGCTGCAATTTTCCGCCGTCGTTTTGGCCTCGGGGAGTGCCGGCACTCACAGCGGTCTGGCGCTGGCGTTGAGCGAAGCCCTGCCGCAACTGCCGGTGATCGGCGTGACCGTCTCGCGCAGCGAAGAAGATCAGCGCCCGAAAGTCCAGGGCCTGGCCGAACGCACCGCCGACCTGCTGGGCGTGGCGCTGCCGGACAGCTTCAAGGTCGAGTTGTGGGACGAATACTTCGGCCCGCGCTACGGCGAGCCGAATGCCGGGACACTGGCGGCGGTGAAACTGCTGGCGAGTCAGGACGCCGTGCTGCTCGATCCGGTCTACACCGGCAAGGCCATGGCCGGGCTGCTCGACGGCATCGGTCGCGGGCGTTTCGACGACGGCCCGATCATCTTCCTGCACACCGGCGGCGCCCCGGCGTTGTTTGCGTACAAGGATTTTCTCTGACGCGCTCGTTCCCACGCTCTGCGTGGGAATGCATCCCGGAATACGAAAAACACATATTCCACAGATGAATAACAAACGGAAAATTCATTATTTTCCATTCTAAAAGAACCGTCATATAGTCTCGCCGCAGGCGAATTTCGCGAGAGACGCATAAGCTGCTTTAAGGCAGGATAGCGCTGTCGTCCAATTCCCGGATTCGCCAACTTTCCTTAAGCGTCTTCCATAAGAAAACACAGGGGCTTGTCATGATTCTTTCCGCAATACGTCGAAATCTGCTGGTAGGTTCGCTGGGCCTGGCACTGAGCGCCGGTCTGCTGGGGCAGGCGGTTGCCGGTGAGCAACTGCAACAGATCAAGGACAAAGGCGTTATCAACGTCGGCCTGGAAGGCACTTACCCACCATTCAGCTTCGTCGATGCCGACGGCAAGCTGTCGGGTTTCGAAGTCGAACTGTCCGAAGCCCTGGCCAAGAAGCTGGGCGTGAAGGCCAAGATTCAGCCGACCAAATGGGACGGCATCCTCGCGGCACTGGAATCCAAGCGTCTGGACGTCGTGGTCAATCAGGTGACCATCTCCGACGAGCGCAAGAAGAAGTATGACTTCTCCGAGCCGTACACCGTTTCCGGGATTCAGGCGCTGGTACTGAAAGACAAGGCCGCCGCGCTGAACATCAAATCCGCCGCTGACCTGTCCGGCAAGAAAGTCGGCGTGGGCCTGGGCACCAACTACGAGCAGTGGGTCCGCGCCAACGTGCCGGGTGCCGACGTGCGCACCTACGACGATGATCCGACCAAGTTCGCCGACCTGAACAACGGCCGTACCGACGCGATCCTGATCGACCGTCTGGCTGCGCTGGAATACGCCCAGAAAGCGCCAAAAACCGTCGCTGCCGGTGAAGCCTTCTCCCGTCAGGAAGCGGGTATTGCCCTGCGCAAAGGCGAACCTGAACTGCTGGCCGCCGTGAACAAGGCCCTCGACGAACTGCGTGCCGACGGCACCCTTGAGAAGCTGTCCAAGAAATACTTCAACGCTGACGTCACCCAATAATGGAAGAAGCTTTCCAACTCGCTCTGGACTCCGCGCCCTTCCTGTTGAAGGGCGCGTACTACACGGTAATCCTCAGCCTCGGCGGCATGTTTTTCGGCCTGCTGCTGGGCTTTGGCCTGGCGTTGATGCGCCTGTCGCGTTTCAAGTCGGTCAGCTGGCTGGCCCGCATCTACGTGTCGTTCTTTCGCGGCACGCCGTTGCTGGTGCAACTGTTCGTGATCTATTACGGCTTGCCGCAATTGGGCATGGAACTCGACCCGCTGCCGGCGGCACTGATCGGCTTCTCGCTGAACATGGCCGCCTACGCCTGTGAAATCCTGCGTGCCGCGATCGGTTCGATCGAACGCGGCCAGTGGGAAGCCGCTGCGAGCATCGGCATGACCCGTGCGCAGACCCTGCGCCGGGCCATCCTGCCGCAGGCGATGCGCACGGCGTTGCCGCCGCTGGGCAATAGTTTCATTTCACTGGTCAAGGACACCGCACTGGCCGCCACCATTCAGGTGCCGGAGCTGTTCCGTCAGGCACAGCTGATTACCGCCCGGACTTTCGAAGTCTTCACCATGTATCTTGCCGCCGCGCTGATCTACTGGATTCTGGCCACGGTGCTGTCGCACTTCCAGAACAAGTTGGAAGAGCGGGTCAATCGGCACGACCAGGAGTCCTGACCCCATGATTGTCGTGGAAAAACTGACAAAGCAGTTCAAGGGTCAAGTCGTGCTCAACGGCATTGACCTGGAGGTGAAGGAAGGCGAGGTCGTGGCAATCATCGGGCCCAGCGGCTCGGGCAAGACCACGTTCCTGCGTTGCCTGAACTTCCTCGAGGAACCCACCAGCGGCCGGATCAAGGTCGGCGAGATCGAGATCGATACCAGTCGCCCGCTGAACCAGCAGCAGAACCTGGTGCGCAACCTGCGCCAGCACGTGGGCTTCGTGTTCCAGAACTTCAACCTGTTCCCCCACCGCACCGCCCTGGAAAACGTCATCGAAGGCCCGATCGTGGTCAAGAAGACGCCTCGCGATGCAGCCATTGCCCTGGGCAAGAAGCTGCTGGCCAAGGTTGGCCTGGCGGGCAAGGAAGACGCCTACCCACGGCGCCTGTCCGGTGGCCAGCAACAGCGCGTGGCGATTGCCCGGGCGCTGGCGATGGAGCCGGAAGTGATCCTGTTCGACGAGCCGACCTCGGCCCTCGATCCGGAACTGGTAGGTGAAGTGCTGGCGACCATCCGCGGCCTCGCCGAGGAGAAACGCACCATGGTGATCGTCACCCACGAAATGGCGTTCGCCCGTGACGTGGCCAACCGCGTGGTGTTTTTCGATAAAGGCGTGATCGTCGAACAAGGCGAAGCGAAAGCGTTGTTTGCCAATCCGAAAGAAGAACGCACTCGACAGTTCCTCAGCAAGTTCAGAAACAACGGCTGATCCGTAAACTTTCCTGAATATAAACTTCCATGGATGGAAGTTTGCCTTACGCCCTCCCGAATAAAAACTTAATCAAGTGACCGCATTACATATATATGTCCTGCAACAGTCTCGGCGCGATTAAAGTTTGCCCCCTCCAAGTTTCCAGCCGTATAAACAGACCGACGACAGAACAATAAAATCCGGCAAAAGCTGTGGCCCGATTCGCCAGGTGGAATAGGTAGAGCGCCTTATCTGCGTAGGAAGCTTCTGATAAATCCGTAATTCTTCAATTAACTAACGCTGTCCGTTGACACGCCATTCAGCGAACTTTTATCTAGTCACTCATCACGCCCCACAACATGACCAAGACCCGATAACGAATGGCCGAACGACCCTGTTTTTATTACCGGACAATTCACGCCATTTTAACTTTCAGAAACGGATTTCGCTGCAAGGCTTCAAGGAGAGGACTTCATGACCCGCACTTCGCACATCCCCGAACTGGCCGCGCCGAGCCTGGCGCCATCCCGAAACAATGGCATCAACCTCGCGGCAGCGGCTCATCTGCTGGTCGATGTGCCGCCTTACCCGGAGATGGACACCGGCGACCTGATCGAACTGTTCTGGAACAACTGCTATGTCGCTTCTCACCTGCTGACAGCACAGGACGTCGCGGCCCCAATCAGCCTGCGAGTGCCGGAAAGCTTCATCGCCAGCGGTTCGTCTCGCATCCACTATCGGGTCATGCGGGTCGGGCACGGGCCATCGCTGTCGGCGGCGGCGCGCGTCACGGTGAAACTCGACTGCCCCGGCGGGCAGCCCCCCGCGGTGTGTGGTGACGAAAACCAGCAACTGGCCCCTGTGACCCTGCCCGAGACCATTCGCCGTCAGGGGGTCAACGCGAACCAGATCAAGCGTGGCGTACCACTGACCATCGAGCCGTACCTGAACATGGCTGACGGCGATGCCATCACCCTGCGCTGGGGCGATGTGCGGATGGACCTGGCGCGCATCACCCCTGCCGATGTCGGCCAGCCGATTCAGGTCTGGGTGCCGCCGGCGATCATCACCGAGGCCGGCGAAGACCTGCGGCTGGATGTGACCTACTGCATCCTCGACCGGGTCGGCAACAACTCGCGCTGGGCGCCGCCGCGAACGCTGAAGATCGGTTGCGTGAATCCCTACCTCAAGGTGCCGCTCAAGGAAACGCCGAAGGCAGCAGAGCCGCAAAAAAAATGAGCATCGACGGCCGGTGAGGGACGACTTCCCTCGCCGCCGCACGCTTAACCAACCGGACCACGCCCCCTTCTATACATATTCCTAAAAGTTAGTTTATTTAAATTTTATACGCGCTTAGGGTATATGAACCGGACCACCGGACATTCTTTCGTTCGCCGCACTTTTGCGGCGTTTTTCATGAGATGTGAGGTAGGTAACATGGTCCGGAACACAATCACCCCAGTGCAGATCGCCAGGGCATTGCGTGCAGCCAGGGAGCGGCACTGATGTCCAGTCTGGCAGACGCAAACGTCCAGAGTGACCTGGACATCGCCCCGTTGTTGTTGCCTGCACAAGTGCTGCGCAACGACGCTCAAGCCATCAAGGCCGCCCATGAGCTGGCGCAAGTCGCCCGCGTGCAGGCCGCCAAACGTGATCGCCAGCGCAAGCTGCCGTGGTCGGAAATCGAACAGTTCACCCGCAGCGGCCTCGGCAGCATCGCGATTCCGCGCGAATACGGCGGTCCGCAGGTTTCCTTCGTGACCCTGGCCGAGGTGTTCGCGATCATTTCGGCAGCCGACCCGGCATTGGGGCAGATCCCGCAGAACCAGTTCGGCATCATCAACCTGATCCTCGGCAGCGCCACCGAACAGCAGAAAAAACATTTGCTACAGAGTGTGCTCGAAGGCTGGCGCATCGGTAATGCCGGGCCGGAGCGTGGCACCAAGAACACCCTGGAATTGAAAGCGCGCATCACCGCCGACGGCGATGACTACGTGATCAATGGCCAGAAGTTCTACTCCACCGGCGCCCTGTTCGCCCACTGGGTCGCGGTCAAGGCGCTGAACGATGACGGTAAACAGGTTTTGGCCTTCGTCCGTCGGGGCACGCCGGGCCTGCGCATCGTCGATGACTGGTCCGGTTTCGGCCAGCGCACCACCGCCAGTGGCACGATCCTGTTGAACAACGTGCGGGTCGACGCCGGCCTCGTGGTGGACAACTGGAAGATCAACGAAAAGCCCAACACCCAGGGCGCGGTGTCGCAGCTGATTCAAGCGGCGATCGACGCCGGCATCGCCCGTGGCGCCATCGATGACGCCATTGAGTTCGTCAAGACTCGCGCCCGGCCGTGGATCGACGCTAACGTCGAACGGGCCAGCGATGACCTCTACGTCATCGCCGACATCGGCAAACTGAAAATCGAACTGCACGCCGCCGAAGCGCTGCTGCGCAAGGCCGGGCAGGTACTGGATCAGGTGCACGCCGCACCGCTGACTGCCGAGTCCGCCGCCCGCGCCTCGATTGCCGTGGCCGAAGCCAAGGTGCTGACCACCGAGATCTCGCTGCTGGCCAGCGAAAAACTCTTCGAACTGGCCGGCAGCCGCGCGACCCTCGCCGAATTCAACCTCGACCGTCACTGGCGCAACGCCCGGGTGCACACCCTGCACGACCCGGTGCGCTGGAAGTACCACGCGGTCGGCGCTTATCGCCTCAACGGCAAGTTGCCGGCTCGCCATTCCTGGATCTGACGACCCGAACACTTTTGACCAGATCTCTGGAGAAATACATGACTTTTTCCCATCCCGTCGCGGTCATCACCAGCGACGAGCAAGCCCTGATCGTCGCCAGCGACCTGGCCGAAGATTTCCAGCGCGACAGCAACCTGCGCGACCGCGAACGCCGGCTGCCGCTGCCGGAGCTCGACGTGTTTTCCCGTTCCGGCCTGTGGGGCATCAGCGTGCCCAAGGAGTACGGTGGCGCCGGCGTATCCAACGTGACCCTGGCCAAAGTCATCGCTTTGATCGCCAGGGCCGATGGCTCGCTCGGGCAGATTCCACAGAACCATTTTTATGCCCTGGAAGTGCTCCGGGTGAACGGCAGCCACGAGCAGAAACAACGTCTGTACGCCGAAGTCCTCGCCGGCCAGCGTTTTGGCAATGCCCTGGCAGAACTGGGCACCAGGACCGCCCACGACCGTGTCACCCGCCTCGAACGCGACGGCAGCGGTTATCGCATCAACGGTCGCAAGTTCTATGCGACCGGCGCCATTTACGCCCAACGGATTCCAACGTCCGTGGTCGATGAAAACGGCGTGCAGCAACTGGCGTTCGTCCCGCGCGACAGCAAAGGTCTGACCGTGATCGACGACTGGAGCGGCTTCGGCCAGCGCACCACTGGCAGCGGTTCGGTGGTGTTCGAAAACGTGTACGTCGCCGCCGAAGACGTCATTCCGTTCCAGAGCGCTTTCGAGCGCCCGACCCCGGTCGGCCCGTTGGCGCAGATCCTTCACGCCGCCATCGACACCGGCATCGCCCGCGCCGCTTACGAAGACGCGTTGCACTTCGTGCGCAGCAAGACCCGTCCATGGATCGATTCGGGCAACGACAAAGCCACCGAAGACCCGCTGACCCTCAAGAGCTTCGGCCACTTGAGCATTCGCCTGCACGCCACCGAAGCCCTACTCGAACGTGCCGGCGAATTCCTCGACGCGGCCCAGGCCGAGACTAACGCCGAGACCGTTGCGGCAGCCTCGATTGCCGTCGCCGAAGCACGGGCAATCAGCACCGAAATCTCCCTGGCCGCCGGTAGCACCCTGTTCGAACTGGCCGGCAGCCAGGCCACCCTGATCGAGCACGGCCTCGACCGCCACTGGCGCAACGCCCGGGTACACACCCTGCACGACCCGGTGCGCTGGAAGTATCACGCGGTGGGCAATTACTACCTCAACGATGAAAACCCGCCGCTGCGAGGGACCATCTGATGAGCAAGAAAAAGATCCTGCTCAATGCGTTCAACATGAACTGCATCGGCCACATCAACCACGGGTTGTGGACCCATCCCCGCGACACCTCGACCCGATACAAGACCCTCGAGTACTGGACCGAACTGGCACAGTTGCTGGAGCGCGGGCTGTTCGACGGGCTGTTCATCGCCGACATCGTCGGCGTGTACGACGTCTATCAGAACTCGGTGGACGTCACCCTGAAGGAGTCGATCCAGCTGCCGGTCAACGACCCGCTGCTGCTGGTATCGGCGATGTCCGCGGTGACCAAAAACCTCGGTTTCGGCCTGACCGCCAACCTCACCTACGAGCCGCCATATTTGTTCGCCCGACGCATGTCGACCCTCGATCACCTGAGCCGTGGACGGGTGGGCTGGAACATTGTCACCGGCTATCTGGACAGCGCCGCCAAGGCGATGGGCCTCAGTGAACAGGTCGAGCACGACCGGCGTTACGATCAGGCCGACGAGTACCTCGAAGTGCTCTACAAACTCTGGGAAGGCAGCTGGGAAAACGGTGCGGTGCTCAACGATCCACAGCAGCGGATCTACGCGCAGCCGGACAAGGTGCACAAGGTCGAACACAAGGGCGAGTTCTATCAGGTCGAGGGTTATCACCTGTGCGAACCGTCACCGCAGCGCACGCCAGTGCTGTTTCAGGCCGGCAGTTCGGATCGCGGTCTGCTGTTCGCCGGGCGCCATGCCGAGTGCGTGTTCATCAGCGGCCAGAACAAGCCGTCGACCAAGGCGCAGGTGGACAAAGTCCGGGCCAGCGCCGTCGAAGCCGGGCGCAATCCCGAGGACATCAAGGTGTTCATGGGCCTCAACGTGATCGTCGGCGAGACCGAGGAAGCGGCCTGGGCCAAGCACGCTGAATACCTGAGCTACGCCAGCGCCGAAGCGGGCGTGGCGCATTTTTCGGCCTCCACCGGGATCGATTTTTCCCAGTACGAAATCGACGAACCGATCCAGTACGTGAAGAGCAACGCGATCCAGTCCGCCACCAAGAACTTGCAGAACAACGACTGGACCCGGCGCAAATTGCTCGACCAGCACGCCCTCGGCGGGCGCTACATCACCGTGGTCGGTTCGCCGCAGCAAGTGGCGGATGAACTGGAATCGTGGATCGCCGAAACCGGCCTCGACGGCTTCAACCTGACCCGCATCGTCACCCCGGAAAGCTATGTGGATTTCATCGATCTGGTGATTCCGGAACTGCAACGGCGCGGCTCGTACAAGACCGCGTACGACAGCGGCAGCCTGCGGGAAAAACTGTTTCACGGCGAAGCGCATTTGCCGCCGCAACACACCGGCGCCCACTTCCGACACACCTCCTCGCACTGACTGGAAAACCACCATGACCAAGAAACTGCTGTCCCACCCAGTCAAAGCACTGGCCCTGGCCTTCGGCCTGTTCAGCTCGGCTGTTTTCGCCGCCGATGCCCCGTTGAAAATCGGCACTACCGCCGCCTTCGCGATTCCGCTGGAAGCCGCAGTCGAAGAGGCCTCCAAACAAGGCCTGAAAGTCGAGCTGGTGGAATTCACCGACTGGATCGCGCCGAACGTCAGCCTCGCCGCCGGTGACATCGACGTGAACTACTTCCAGCACATTCCGTTCCTGGAAAACGCCAAGGCCGCCTCCGGTTTCGACCTGGTGCCGTTCGCCCCGGGGATCATCAACAACGTCGGCCTGTATTCGAAGAAATACAAAAGCTTCGACGAGCTGCCGGAAGGCGCCAGCGTCGCCATTGCCAACGACCCGATCAACAGCGGTCGCGGTCTGCAACTGCTGGCCAAAGCCGGTCTGATCACCCTCAAACCAGGCGTCGGCTACAAGGCTACCGAAGACGACATCGTCGCCAACCCGAAGAAAATCAAGATCCTGCAGGTCGAAGCGGTGCAACTGGTGCGCGCCTACGATGACGCCGATCTGGTCCAGGGCTATCCGGCCTACATTCGTCTGGCGAAGACTTTCGATGCCGGCTCCGCACTGCTGTTCGACGGCCTCGACCACAAGGAATACGTGATCCAGTTCGTGATCCAGCCGAAGAGCAAGACCGACCCGCGCCTGATCAAGTTCGTCGACATTTACCAACATTCGCCAGCCGTTCGCGCCGCACTGGATAAGGCCCACGGCAAGCTGTACCAGGCCGGTTGGGAAAGCTGAGGATGACCGCAGCCATCCAACGGCGACTGGACCTTTCAGAGCCACCTGCGCTTGCGCAACGCACCGAACTGCATCCGGAACTGAACCGCGCTCATGTGCGTTTCGTCGGGCTCGGCAAAACCTACGACGGCAAACAAGGCACGGTCGCTGCCCTGCAAGGCATCGACCTGGCGATCCAGCGCGGTGAAGTGTTCGGCATCATCGGCCGCAGCGGCGCCGGCAAGTCGTCGCTGATCCGCACCATCAACCGCCTCGAACAACCGACCTCGGGCCGGGTGCTGATCGACCAGGTGGACATCGGCGAATACGACGAGGATCGCCTCGTCGCCCTGCGGCGGCGGATCGGCATGATCTTCCAGCACTTCAACCTGATGTCGGCGAAAACGGTGTGGCAAAACGTCGAACTGCCGCTGAAAGTCGCTGGCGTTCCGAAGGAACAGCGGGAGAAAAAGGTTCGCGAACTGCTGGAACTGGTGGGCCTGCAAGCCAAGCACACGGCGTATCCGGCGCAGCTGTCCGGCGGGCAGAAACAGCGTGTCGGCATCGCCCGCGCGCTGGTGCATGACCCGGACATTCTGCTCTGCGACGAAGCCACTTCGGCACTGGATCCGGAAACCACCCAGTCGATCCTCGGCCTGCTGCGCGAGATCAACAAACGCCTGGGCCTGACCATCGTGCTGATCACCCACGAGATGGCGGTGATCCGGGAAATCTGCGACCGCGTCGTCGTACTGGAACATGGCCGCATCGTCGAGCAAGGCCCGGTGTGGGAAGTGTTTGGCAATCCACAGCACGAAGTCAGCCAGACCTTGCTCGCACCGTTGCAGCACGCTTTGCCCGAAGAATTGCAGAGCCGTTTGCAGGTGCAGCCGTCGTCGTCCGATGCGTCAGTTGTGCTGCGTTTGCAGTTCACCGGCAGCCAGCAGGATGAGCCGGATCTGGCCGCGCTGTTCGCCGCGCTTGGTGGCCGGGTGAAATTGCTCCAGGGCGGCGTGGAACGGATCCAGGGCCACGCGCTCGGGCAACTGTTGCTGGCGGTCGCTGGTTCACAGCTGAATGCCGAGCAATTGCGTGAGCGTGCCGGCCAATGGGCACAACGCACGGAGGTGTTGGGTTATGTGGTTTGATCGCTTGCTGCAGGGTTTCATCGACACGTTTCTGATGGTCGGCGTGTCGTCGCTGATCGCATTGCTCGCCGGGATTCCGATGGCGGTGATTCTAGTCACCAGCGACAAGGGCGGCATCTACGAAGCGCCGGTGCTCAATCGCGCGTTGGGTGCGTTCGTGAACCTGTTTCGTTCGATCCCGTTTCTGATCCTGATGGTCGCGCTGATCCCGTTCACCCGGCTAATCGTCGGCACCACCTACGGCGTGTGGGCGGCCGTCGTACCGCTGACCATCGCGGCCACGCCGTTCTTTGCGCGCATTGCCGAGGTGAGCCTGCGTGAAGTCGATTACGGCCTGATCGAAGCCGCGCAGGCCATGGGCTGCCGACGCTGGCACATCGTCTGGCACGTGCTGTTGCCCGAGGCCCTGCCGGGGATTGTCGGCGGGTTCACCATCACCCTGGTGACGATGATCAACTCCTCGGCGATGGCCGGAGCGATTGGCGCTGGCGGTCTGGGCGACATCGCCTATCGCTACGGCTATCAGCGCTTCGACAGCCAGATCATGTTGACCGTGATCGTGTTGCTGGTGGCGCTGGTGGCGCTGATTCAGCTGGGTGGAGATCGTCTGGCACGGGGGCTGAACAAGCGCTGAGATAGTCAACGGTTCAACAGGCTTTCAAGCAGCTGGCTGTCTGCGATTCTGGCCAGATGCAGAGCCTGCAGACTCGTGGCGGCGTAGATAATGCTGTCGGCATTGCTTGAGGCTAGCGATGTCCGAACGGTCGGGTGGGCATTGAACAGGTCGACAGCCGTCTGGACATCCAACTTCTCTGCCAGTCCCAGAGCCTCTCTGACTCCGGCGGTGAAACGGCTGTGGTCGCTCGTGAACCCATCCAGGTATGCCACCGTCATGCCGCCCTGCATGATGACTTCCGAAACACCGCGCTCGGCCATGTCGTAAACCGGCACAGGACGACTTAGGGCATTTCCCATGCGCGCGTCCAGATAAAAGAAATCCAGCGCGCCTGGCCCAACGCTCTTGAATCGGTTGACCCTGTTCGTGTGCAGCATCTCATGACCCAGAACGGCCGCAAAATCCCCGGTTTGCAGGTGATTGAGACTGATAAATAAACGGCCATGAAAATCGAACTGGAACATCCACGCCCGGCGATCCTGGTCAAACGCCACACCCACGAACTTTTCCATCCCCCATGGCCCCTGATACTCCTTTGACAGCGCCTCGCCTCGCGACAGGCAATCGGCGAACTTCGCCTTGATCAGTGCATGCTGCGTGCCGAAAAATCCCTGAAAAATACCTGCGACCTCGGCGTAGTTCGCCGCGAGCCCATTGCGAGCATCGGAAAATATCTGGTGCGTCGCGTGCAACTCGGTTCGCAGGGTGGCTGCGTGCCGGGGTTCAAACTGACTCAGTCCACGGGCAACGATCGTCACGGCGAGAGAGGTTTGACGCTCGAACCGGTCATCCCGGCCTTCATACAGTCGGCCCTGCGCAGCTGTTGCATCCCTGCCGATTGAAGGCTTGAGGCCGATAAGCTCGGAATCGGATCGGGCGCTCATGGCGTTGCCGATGTCAGCCAGAATCGACAGTTGTTCGGCTTTCCAGATCATCGTCCGCTGATCAAGAACAAGTCTCGGCCCTGAGGCGGACTGTTCCGACGGGAGCGTCGCACGGTATTCACCCGTTACGACGTCCTGCCGGACCTGCACGATTTCACCCGCAGCGATATCGACAAACTCGCGGCCCTTGAAACGCCTGATGCCCTGGGTATCGGCAGCCGGGAGGCCACGCGGCAGTCTGAGGCGATACTTTTCAAGCGACATCACTACGGACCGGATAGAAGTATTTTCCGCCAGGGGCATCCCGGTAATCGTGACCGCGGCGTCAGCAGGAACCGGCATCGCCGGATCTTTTTCCAGCGCTGGAGAGGTTCGCGCAACCTTGATTGCCGGGGCCTCGATGGAAAGGGTATCGCCTGGCCTTGTACGGGGCCGCGTGGCATCCGGTGCAAAACGGGCAGGTGATGGCGTGACGTGGGGCTTGCGACCGATGACCATAGGAAATCCTGTTTCTGAAGAGGTCGCCCGAGACGGGGCGGCATCGCGACAATCATCTGTCGCACAGGCGTTATTTCATCCGTTTCGGGATTGCTCAGTGCGGTACAGGGTTATTGCCTGCGCACCCGCCTGAACCTGTATGGCGTATATTCACCAAACCCGAATGCCACCGCAGTCCGACCATGAAACAGACCCCCACCGATCTTGAGCAGATCACTTCGACCACGCTCGGCCACTACAACGCGGTGGCCGAAGATTTTCGTGAAGGCACCCGCGATCACGATGTCAGCCAGAACATCGACGCCCTGTTGCGGCACATCCAGGGTACGGCGCCGTTTTCCATCCTCGATTTCGGCTGCGGGCCGGGGCGGGACTTACAGACATTTACCCGGATGGGACACGTCGCCGTCGGCCTCGACGGTGCGGAAAAATTCGCGCAGATGGCTCGCGAGGACAGCGGTTGCGAGGTGTGGTGTCAGGACTTTCTGAAGCTGGATCTGCCGCCAGAACGCTTCGACGGGATCTTCGCCAACGCGGTGCTGTTTCATGTGCCGTTGCAGGAGCTGCCTCGGGTTCTGAAGCAACTGCACGGGACATTGAAACCGGGTGGCGTGTTGTTCAGCTCCAATCCGCGCGGGGATAACCGCGAGGGCTGGAACGGGCCGCGTTATGGCTCGTATCACGATCTGGAGGCCTGGCGCGGATTGTTGACCGCTGCCGGGTTCGTCGAACTGGAACATTACTACCGGCCGGCGGGGCTGCCGCGTGAGCAGCAGCCCTGGCTGGCGAGTGTCTGGCGCAAAGCCGTGTAGTTGGCGATGAACACAAGGCGCTCGCCTTACTGCGCCTCTTTCTTCGGCTCGCGAATCTTGTACCAGGCGACATACAGCGCCGGCAGAAACAGCAGCGTCAGCAGGGTCGCAATCACGATCCCGCCGATCATTGCGTAGGCCATCGGCCCCCAGAACACTTCCCGGGCGATCGGGATCATGCCCATGCTCGCCGCCGCGGCCGTCAGCAGGATCGGGCGACGTCGGTGCTCGGTGGCTTCCACCACCGCATCCCACGGCGCATAGCCCTTGCGTTCGAACTCGTCGATCTGGGTCACGAGGATCACCGAGTTGCGGATGATGATGCCGATCAACGCCAGAATCCCGAGGATCGCCACGAAGCCCATCGGCGTACCGGTCGGCACCAGCGCCAGCACCACACCGATCAACCCCAGCGGCGCAACACTGGCCACCAGGAACAGCTTCTGCACGCTGTGCAGCTGGATCATCAGGAACGTCGCCATCAGGAACAGCATCAGCGGTAATACCTTGGCAATCGGTCCCTGCGCCTTGCCACTTTCCTCGACCGTACCGCCGGTGGCGACCTTGTAGCCCACAGGCAGTTTTTCGGCGAAGGCATCAATGGACGGCTTGAGGATTTTCACCAGATCGGTCGGCTGAATCTCGTCACGCACCGACGCCTTGATGGTGATGGTCGGCAAGCGGTCACGACGCCATACCAGCGGCTGCTCCAGCTCATAACGAACCGTGGCGAAGGCCAGCAAGGGGATCGACGTGCCGTTGGGCGTGACGATCTGCAGGTTCTGCAGGGTTTCCGGCGTACCGCGTTCCGAACTCACCGCGCGACCGACCACGTTGATCAGGTAGATGTCGTCGTTGACCTGGGTCAGCGGCGCCCCGCTGACGATGCTGTTCATCAGGTTCGCCACGTCTTCGGACGACAGCCCGAGCTGGCGCGCCTTGTCCTGGGCGATGTCGATGCGCAGGACTTTGCCCGGCTCGTTCCAGTCGTAAATGATCTCGCCGATGTGCGGGTTCTTGTCCAGTTCAGTCGCCAGGTCGATGGCATGCTTGCGCACTTGGTCGATGTCCTTGCCGCTGATCCGGTACTGGATCGGGCGCCCCACCGGCGGCCCCATTTCCAGCGCCTGCACATAACTGCCGATGCCGACGAAGTCCTTGTGCAGACGTTCGCGCAGGCGCTGACTCAGGGCCTCGCGGGCTTCGAAGTCTTTGCTGACGATCACCAGTTGCGCGTAATACGGGTTCTGCAATTGTTGGTCGAGTGGCAGGTAGAAACGGATCGCACCCTGACCGATGTAGGTGCTCCAGCGCACGATGTCCGCATCGCCCTTGAGCGTGGCCTCGAGTTTGTCGACGGCCTTGCGGGTTTCGTCGATCGAGGCGTTTTGCGGCAGGTTGAGGTCGACCAGAATTTCCGGTCGATCCGAAGACGGGAAAAACTGATTCTGCACAAACCGCATGCAGAACACTGCCAGCACAAACAACAGCACGGTGATGCCGATGGCCCACCAGCGATTGCGCATGCACCACAGCAAACCTCCATTGAACGCCCGACCAACGCGCCCCGGTTCGGCCTCATGGGATTTCACGTTGGTACTCAGAATATGTACGCCGATCACCGGGGCGAAGAACACCGCCACAATCCAGGACACGATCATCGCCACGGCAATCACCGCGAACAGCGTGTAGGTGTACTCGCCGGCAGAACTGGCGTTGAGGCCGATGGGGACAAAACCGGCGACCGTCACCAGCGTACCGGTGAGCATCGGGAACGCGGTCGAGGTGTAGGCGAACGTCGCAGCCTCCTCCTTGCTCTCGCCCATTTCCAGGCGCGTGACCATCATTTCCACGGTGATCATCGCATCGTCCACCAACAGGCCGAGGGCAATGATCAGAGCGCCGAGGGAAATCCGCTGCATGGTGATGCCGCTGTATTCCATGAACACAAACACCATCGCCAGCACCAGCGGGATCGAGCACGCCACCACCAGCCCGGCGCGCACGCCCAGGCTGATGAAGCTGACCACCAGCACGATAACCACCGCCTCGAACAAGGCACTGGTGAATCCGCCAACGGCCTCCTCCACCACCACCGCCTGATCGGACACCGTGTGCACACCCACGCCAACCGGCAGATCCGCGGTCAGTTCATCGATGCGTTTGTGCAGGGCCTTGCCGAATTCCTGAACGTTGCCGCCCTTCTGCATGGCAATCGCCAGCCCGATCGCCGGTTTGCCGTCGAAACGGAATTCCGGCGTCGCCGGATCAGTGTAACCACGAGTGATGTCGGCGATATCCGCCAGACGATAGAAGCGGTCGTTGAGCTTGAGATTGACCTCGGCCAGGTCTTTCTCCGAAGCGAACTGCCCCGAAGTCCGCACGGAAATCCGCTCGGGCCCCGCCTCGATGACACCGGCCGGGGTCACGGCGTTCTGCGATTGCAGGCTCTGCACCACCTGACGCTGATCGATGCCCAGCGCCGCCAGTTTGCGGGTCGAGAAGTTCAGGTAAATCACTTCGTCCTGCTGGCCGATCATTTCGATCTTGCCCAGCCCCGGCACATTGCGGATCTCGGCCCGCGCCTGTTCCACATAATCGCGCAACTGGCGCATGGTCAGGCCGTCGGCGGTGAAGGCGTACACCGAGCCGAACACGTCACCGAATTCGTCGTTGAATCCCGGCCCCTGAATCCCTTGAGGAAACTGCCCGCGAATGTCGTCGATCTTCTTGCGCACCTGGTACCAGATTTCCGGAATGTCCTTGGCGCTGGTGGTGTCGCGCAGGTACACGTACACCGTCGATTCGCCGGGGCGCGTGTAGCTTTTCACATAGTCGAGGGAATCGAGTTCTTCGAGTTTTTTCTCGATGCGATCGGTGACCTGCTTGAGGGTTTCCTCCTGGGTCGCGCCCGGCCATTTGGTCTGGATCACCATGGTCTTGATGGTGAACGACGGGTCTTCCTCGCGCCCCAGATTGAAGTAGGAGAACACCCCCATGAGCAACGCGACGAACATCAGATACCAGACGAAAGACTGATGCTTGAGGGCCCATTCGGAGAGATTGAAAGACCCTTTCATTGACTGTCCTCGTCAAGTTTCACGGATTGTCCGGGTTTGAGACTGTTGACGCCGGCGCTGACCACGCGCTCGCCGTTCTTCACGCCACCCGCAAGTACAACGCTGCTGTCGGTGCGGCTGATCACGCTGACGTCGCGCGGGTTGACGGTTTTGCTTTGGGTGTCGATGACCCAGATCCGCTGTTTGCCATCGGCCTCCTGCAACGCCGTAGCTGGCAATTCGATACGTGGTTTGATCGCCGAGCTGAGGGTGACGCTGATCGCCGTGCCGAGGCGAAAGCCGTCGGGCGTATTGGCCAGGGTCAACCGTGCACGGCGGGTGCGCGTGGCACTTTGTGCCTGCGGTTCGATCTCGCGCAGGGTGGCCGTGGTGTTGATGTTCGGGTCGAGCTGGCCGGCCACCAGAAACACCACGTCGGACGGGATCTCATCGACCAGGGTGTCCGGCAGATCGATCACCGCTTCCTTGATGTCCGGTTGCGCCAGGGTCACCACTTGCTGGCCCGCCGTAACCACTTGCCCGGCCTCGGCGTTCCACGCGGTGACCACGGCTTTGTGATCGGAGCGCAGTTGGGTGTAATCGAGTTGGTCCTTGCTTTGATTGACCGCCGCGCGAGCCTGATCCAGCGAGGCCTGGGTGGTTTTCAGGTCCGTCATGGCAATGTCCAGTTGCGCCTGCGCACCCACGCCCCGGTCGAACAGCGCTTGCTGACGGCGGGCGTTGGCCTGGGCGTTGATCAGTTGTGCCTGAACCCTGGCCAGATCGCCCTGGGCCGAACGCAACTGGTTCTGCTGATCGGTCGGATCGAGCGTAGCGAGCAGCGTGCCCTTCTGCACCTCGGTACCGACGTCGACGTTGCGGCTGGCAATGCGCCCGCCGACACGAAAACCGGTATTGCTTTCATAGCGCGCCTGAATGCTGCCGGCGAAACGCCCGAGGTTTTCCTCGCTCAACGCTTCGACCTTGACCGACAACACCGGCCGTACCGGCTCCGGCGGTGGCTCGCTTTTCGAGCAGGCGGCCAGCAACACGCCAATGGATAACAGCCCCAGACGCTTCATGGCTGTGCTCCCGGCTGCAGATCCTTGTAGGTGTTTTCGGCAATTTCGACCTTCATGCCCGGATGCAGCAACTGCCCACCCGCGACGATGACTTTTTCCCCGCCCTTGAGGCCCTCGCTGATGATGACCTTGCCGATCAGGTAGCGGCTGACGGTGACGTTGTGCAACTGCGCTTCACCTTTGTCGTCGACCATCCACACCGCCGGATCGCTGACGTTCTTGGTCAGCGCCGACCACGGCAATTCAACGGCCGATTTGCCGGTACCCTTGGCCGTGGCGCTCACCACCGAGCCCAGTTGCATCCCTTGCGGCAGGCTGTCGAGGCTGACTTTGACCTGCACCGTGCCGGACTGCGCGGACACCGCCGGGGTGATTTCGCGCACGGTGCCGGTGGTCTTGATGGCGGGGTTGTCGAGCAGGCTGACGACAATCGAACGCTCCGCCGGCCGTTCGGCCAGCAGGGATTCGTAGACGTTGAACACGGCGTCGCGGTCGCCGTCCCGGGCCAGGCTGAAAATCGGTGCCGTGGCCTGAACCACCTGGCCGACTTCGGCCTGACGCTCGGTGATGACGCCGGGCGCATCGGCGATCAGCGCGGTATAGCTCAATTGATCCTTGGCGTTGGCCAACTGCGCCTGCGCTGCACTCAAGGCACTCTGGCTGCTGCGCAATGCAGCCTGCGCGGAATCGTATTCGCTCTGGCTGGTGTAGCCCTTGGGCAACAGTTTCTGCTGGCGGACGAACGCGGCGGCGCTCTGTTTGACCCGCGCCTGCTCGGCCACTACCTGAGCCTGAGCGGAATCGACATTGGTCTGCAAATCCTTCGGATCGAGCTTGGCCAGCACTTGTTTGGCCGAGACACGGTCACCGACATCGACCATGCGCTGGATGATCTTGCCGCCGACCCGGAACGACAGTTCGGTCTGCACCCGTGCCTGAACATCGCCGGTGAGGGTCACGGCGGCGGCGTAATTGGCGGGGTTCACCTCCTGCACGAAGACCCGGGGCAGGTATTCCGCAGGGGCCTTTTTCTCGCCGCAGGCGCTCAATAAAGCGAACAGACTGAGCATGACCGCTGTTTTCAATCCGGGACTCGCCATGCAGACTCCTTCCTGTGTACGAACGTGCAAGTGACGATACGACTGTGAGCTTAGAACAGGGTTCAACCTTCGTCCGGGCGATATATGCATTTCTGTGCGGCGAGTATCCTTATCCGGATTTCGGGGCACCCAGGAAGGATTTTCATGCTCAAGACCCTCGCGGTGGCCAATTACCGCTCGATCAATAAATTGGTGATTCCGCTGGGCCGTCTGAACCTGATCACTGGCCCCAACGGCAGCGGCAAGTCCAACCTGTACCGGGCGCTGCGGCTGCTGGCGGAAACCGCTCAGGGCGGCGTGGTCAATGCGCTGGCCCGTGAGGGCGGGCTAGACTCGACGTTCTGGGCCGGGCCGGAAACCATCAGCCGGCGCATGCGCAACGGTGAAGTGCCGATCCAGTCCACCGTGCGCCAGGGCGTCAAACGCCTGCGTCTGGGCTTTGCCGGGGAGGATTTCAGTTATTCGATCGCCCTGGGATTGCCTGAGCCGAGCCTCTCGTACTTTTCCCTCGACCCGGAAATCAAAAAGGAATGCATCTGGGCCGGGCCGCTTTATCGTCCGGCCAGCCTGCTGGTGGATCGCGACGGGCCGATGATCCGTACCCGCGACGGTCGCAGTTGGGACGTGCTGGCCCAGCACACGCCGAACTTCGACAGCCTGTTCGATCAGGTCGGCAGCCTGCGCACCTCCCCGGAGGTGTTCCAGATGCGCGAGTTCATCCGCCGCTGGCGCTTCTACGATCACTTTCGCAGCGACGCCGACGCCCCGGTGCGCCAGCCGCAACTGGGCACGCGCACGCCGGTGCTGCATCACGACGGGCGCGATCTGGCGGCGGCGTTGCAGACCATCCGCGAGATCGGCGATCCCGAGGCGCTGCAGGCGGCGATCAGTGATGCGTTTCCCGGTGCACGCCTGAACATTGCGCCGCTGGCGGGCGGACGCTTCGCTATCGAGTTCTTTCAGGAAGGGTTGCTGCGGCCGTTGTCGGCGGCGGAATTGTCGGACGGCACGTTGCGCTATCTGCTGCTGGTCGCCGCGCTGCTGACGCCACGCCCGCCATCGCTGATGGTCCTGAACGAGCCGGAAACCAGCCTGCATCCGGATCTGCTGCCGGCGCTGGCGCGCTTGATCATCCGCGTGTCGGAGCAGTGTCAGGTGTGGGTGGTATCCCATGCCCGACGATTGATTTCGGCGTTGCAGCAAGACCCGGAATGCAATTGCATCGTGCTGGAAAAAACCCTCGGCCAGACCGGGATCGTCGGGCAGAGGGTTCTGGATGAGCCGGCGTGGAATTGGCCTGATTAACCCTGCCACTTCCCGCCTTCGACAATCACGCTCTCAGGCTTGGTGTCATCACTCAGCTCTTTACGCACGTATTGGTCATACAGCTTGAGCAGATATTTCTCTTCCCCCAGCTTGGCCAATTCCGCATTCACCCAATCGCGCAATTCGATATTGCCCTTCTTCACCGCCGGCGCAATCGGTGCTTCGGCGCCAAGTTTTTCGTCCAGCACACGGTAGCCCGGGTTTTGCTTGGCCCAGCTGAACAGCACCAGATTGTCCTGCGCGTAGGCATCGCCACGGCCGTTGGCCAGGGCTTGCAGGGACTCGGAGTTTTTCTCGAACTTCAGCAGTTTCCAGTCCGGGTGGTTCTTGGTCAGCCAGATATCGGCGGTGGTGCCAGTGGTGACGATGGTGGTGCGGGTTGCCAGATCATCGAGCTTTTTCACATCACTGCTCTGCGGCACCAGCGCCTGCACCGCGACCTTGAGATTCGGGTTGGTGAATTCCACCGCTTCCTTGCGCTCCGGGGTCACGGTCATGTTGGCGAGGATCAGGTCGACCTTGTCGCTTTGCAGAAACGGAATGCGGCTCGCCGGTTCCACGGCCACGAACTCGACCTTGTTTTCATCGCCCAGCAGATCCTTGGCGAATTGACGGCCGATGTCGGTATCGAAGCCGACGTAGCGCCCCGCTTCGTTGACAAAACCGAACGGCGGCTTGTCGGTGAATACGCCGACGATCAGTTTGTCGCGGGCCTTGATCTTGTCCAGGTAACCCGCCGGCGCGGTGCTTTCGCTGGCGACTTTCGGCTTGGCCGGCTCTTCGGTCTTGTTGCAGCCGGCCAGCAACGCAAGGCTGATCAGCGGTAATGCAAATAGGGCTTTGGCAGTTTTCATGGCAGTTCCAGTTCCTTGGTTTGAGGCGTTGTGGGCGAAGTCGTTGAAGTCAGCGCTTCGACGTAGGAGAACTTCTCCAGGAACTGCTGCGCGCGTGCGGTTTGCGGGTTCGTAAAGAAAAGCTCGGGCGGGTTCTGTTCAAGGATGCGCCCGGCATCCATGAACACGATGCGATCGGCCACCGCGCGGGCGAAGGCCATCTCGTGGGTGACAATCAACAGGGTCATGCCTTCGCGAGCCAGCCCCTGAATCACTTCCAGCACTTCCTTGACCATCTCCGGATCAAGGGCGGCGGTGACTTCGTCGAAGAGCATGACCCGCGGGTTCATGCACAGCGAGCGGACGATGGCGATGCGTTGCTGCTGGCCACCGGAGAGCTGGCGCGGGAAAGCGTCGCGCTTGTCCGCCAGGCCCACGCGCTCAAGCAACGCTTCGGCTTGTTGCTGTGCTTCGCGGCGTTCGCGCTTCTGCACCTTGAGCGGGCCGAGCAGCAAATTGTCGAGCACGCTCATGTGCGGAAACAGGTGATAACTCTGGAACACCATGCCGATCTGCTGACGCACTTCGCGCCAGTCGGTGGCCTTGTCCAGCAATTCGCGGCCGGCGAATTTCAGGTGGCCGCTGTGGGCGGTTTCCAGACCGTTGAGGCAACGCAGCAGGGTGCTTTTGCCGCAGCCGCTGGGGCCGAGGACGACGATGACTTCGCCGGATTTCACTTGCAGGTCGATGCCCTTGAGCACCTGCTGTTCACCGAAGAATTTGTTGAAGCCCTGAAACTCGATCAATGCGCTCATGCTTGCGTCCAGCGCCGCTCCAGCACGCGCGAAGCGGCCGACAGCGGGTAGCAGATGAAAAAGAAAAACAGAAACAGCGCGCCGTAGATCAGCACCGATTCGTAGGTACGCTCGATGATCTGCTGCCCAACCTTGATCACATCCACCACACCGATCAGCACCGCCAGGGAACTGGTCTTGATGATCCGCGTGTAGACGTTGACGGTCGGCGGCGTCATGCGCTTCAGCGCCTGGGGCAGCAGCACGTAACCGTAGAGCTGCGCCGCGTTCAGGCCGATCGACAGCCCCGCCTCACGCTGCCCGCGCGGCAACGAATGCAGCGCACCGCGCGCCACTTCGCCGACCTCACTCGCGCCCCACAGCGACAGCACCAGCACCGCGCACCAGAAGCTCGGCAGGCTCAGGCCGAAGAAAATCGGCAGGCCGAAAAACAGCAGGTACAACCAGACCAGCACCGGGATCGCCCGGAACAGTTCCAGATAGATCCGCAGCAGCGCGTTCAACCACCGTACCTTGAGCGTGCGCAGCACGCCGTAGAGCACGCCGCCGACGGTACTGATGGCGATGCTCAGGAACGAGATCGACAGGGTTTGCCCGGCGCCTTTGGCCAGTTGCGGCAACGACACCCAGAGCAGTTCAAGACCCGAACTGGCCATGCTGGAGCCTCCTTTCCAGACGGCTCAACAGCAGCGACAGCGGCAGGAACAGCAGCACGCAGATCAATGTCAGCACGGCGAGCATTTCGTAGGTTTTGTAGTAGAGCGCGATGTAGCTTTTGGTGGTGTAGAGAATTTCCGGCACCGCCACGGCCGAGACCACGGTGGTCTCCTTGAGCAGGAAAATGAAATTGGCGAACAGCGACGGCAGGCTGAGGATTCCGGCTTCCGGCAGGATCACGTAACGCAGCAACTGGCCGTGGGACAAACCGATGGAGCGCCCGGACTCCAGTTGCGCCTGGGGCACCGCATCGACGCCGGCGCGCAGCACTTCGGTGAAGTAGGCACCGCCGAGAAAGGTCATGGTGATGATCGCCGCGGTGAATCCGGAAACCTTGATCCCCAGTGCCGGCAGCGCGAAGTAGACGAAGAACAGCTGGATCAGCAGCGGTGTATTGCGCGCCAGCTCCACATACAGCCCGACCAGTTTTTGCAGGTAAGGCGTGCGGAACACCAGAATCGTCGCATTGAGCAACGCCACCAGCAGCGAGGTGCCAATGGCGATCAAACCGACCTGCAGCGTCACGCCCACCGCTTTGAGAAACGCCGGCAAGGTGCTGAGGATAAATGCGTAATCGAAGGTCATGAAACATCCTGACGCCGCTCGGTAAGCGGCGGTGGTGCAGTCCATGGACAGCGGGTAACTGTCCGGCAGGCACCGACTTTATAGGCATAAGAAAAAGAATTTAAATACCGTTAAAGCATATTGATATCACACAAAAAACTATCCTGCGGGTTTGCCCCGACAGAATAAGAAGGCTATTTTTCCTTTCGCTGTAGGACGGATCTTTTTTTCATGAAAGCCCTCCAAGGACGAACAGCTTTTGGCCAGACTCCCCCGGCCAACCCCATAACAAGGAAGAGAACATGGACGTAAAAGTGCCGCAGCGACCGGACCCGCAGGATTTCGTGAAATGGCTGGTGGCCTTGCGCAGAGCGCTGAAAACCAGCGCTGCCTGAGTCAGCCACACGCAAGAAAAAACGCCGATGACCATCGCGGGTCATCGGCGTTTTTTTCAACCTTGAAGGGGGTTGCTGCTGCGTCGGATCAGAACGCCGGCAGTACCGCGCCGTTGTACTTCTTCTCGATGAACGCTTTGACTTCAGGGCTGGTCAGGGCAGCGGCCAGTTTCTTGATGGCGTCGCTGTTCTTGTTGTCTTCACGGGCAACCAGGAAGTTCACGTAAGGCGAATCCGCGCCTTCGATCACCAGAGCGTCCTTGGTCGGGTTCAACTTGGCTTCAAGTGCGTAGTTGGTGTTGATCATGTCCAGATCGACTTCTTTCAGAACACGCGGCAGCAGGGCCGACTCCAGTTCCTTGAACTTGAAGTTGTGCGGGTTCTTGGCGATGTCTTTTGGCGTGGCCAGGGCGTTCTTCGGATCTTTCAGTTCGATCAGGCCAGCCTTCTGCAGCAGGATCAGTGCGCGACCGCTGTTGCTGCCTTCGTTCGGAATGGCGATGGTGGCGCCGTCCGGCAGTTCAGCCAGGGTCTTGTACTTGCTCGAGTAGCCACCGAACGGTTCAACGTGCACGCCTTGCACGGTCACCAGGTACTTGGCCTTGTCATCCTTGTATTTGCCGGCGTTGAAGCTGTCCAGGTAAGGCTTGGTCTGGAAGTAGTTGGCATCCAGACGCTTCTCGCCCACCTGTACGTTCGGCTGTACGTAGTCGGTGAAGACCTTGATTTCCAGATCCACGCCTTCTTTGGCGAGGGTCGGCTTGATCAGCTCGAGGATCTCGGCGTGCGGCACCGGCGTCGCGGCCACCACCAGTTTCTCGCCAGCCTGGGCCAGGGAAGCCGTCAGAGCAGCCGCCAATGCGGTAAACAACAGAACCTTTTTCATGCAGTGTCCTTATCGAAAATCGGTCGTCATCGACGACGGCATTAATACGTGTGCCAGCGATGTGCTACTGCTGGCGTGAAGCGGACAATACCGGGATTTTTTATTCCCGGACAATAACGTTTATTCAGCTTCATATTCCATTTTGTTCATGTTGAGCAAAAGGGTTACAACGCCTCGCTCAAGCTCAACAGCCATTCTTTCAATGCCTTACGTTCGTCGACGGTGCCGTTGAGGCTGACGCTCGCCACCTGACGCTCGATCTGAACCTGCGGCCCAGACACCTCGGGCAGGTTCAGGTGCTCCGGCAGGATTTCGTCGCCGGTGCTCACCAGCAACGCAAAATGAATGACGTTTTCCAGCTCCCGGGTGTTGCCCGGCCAACTGTGCTGTTCCAGCACCTGCTGCGCCGCTTCGCTGATCAAAGGCACCGGCAGATCCAGACGCTGGCTGTAAATGCCGAGGAAGTACTCGGCCAACGACAGAATGTCGCCAACCCGCGCGCGCAACGCTGGCAGTTCCAGATGCCCTTCGCTGAGATAGTGATAAAGCCGCTCGTGGAATTTCCCTGCCGCCACCGCTTGCGCCAGATCGATGCTGGTCGCCGCTACCAGGCGCACGTCCACCGGGCTCGGCTGATGCGCACCGACGCGGGTGACTTCGTGGTTTTCCAGTGCGGAAAGCAACTTGATCTGGATCGGCAACGGCAGGTCGCCGATCTCGTCCAAGTACAAGGTGCCGCCGTTGGCTGAACCGAACCAACCGGCGCGACTGCTGGCCGAACCGCTGTAGCTGCCGGCGGCATAACCGAACAATTCCGCATCGGCGTAGGTCGGGCTGATCGCCCCGCAATTGACCGAGACAAACAAGCCGCTGCGATCACTGGCGCGGTGGATGTGGCGAGCGAGCAATTCCTTGCCGGTGCCGGTCTCGCCGCGAATCAACACAGAGATCGAGCGCGGTGCGAGTTGGGCCATTTCTTCGCGCAACTGGCGCGAACGTGGATCGACGAACACCAGCGCCTTGGCGCGAATGCTCAGGGGACTTTTTTCCGCATCGGGAAAGGTCAGCAACGGCTGACCGAAGGTTTCAAGACTCATGGCAGACTCCCGCCCCAAATCGCCGGGAGACGGGGGCGTTGAACAAATAAAAGTGGTCAGGCACGGCGCCGGGCGTGGTGTTCCATGCGGTTTTGCAGGCGATACAGATAAGCGAATCCCTGCTCCCAGCGTTGATGCCCGGACTTCACGTTGATATGGCCGGCGCCCGCGAGAATCCCCGCCTCGGCGCCCCAGTTGCGCGCCAGTTCCAGCGCACGCGGCGCACTGACGGCGGCGTCGTTGTCGGAGCTGACGACCTGGCTCGGGAAGGGCAGCAGATCGGTCGGGATCGGTGCGAAATTGCGCAGTGCCGGCACGCACGCCGGACGCTCGACATCCGCTGGCGCCACCAGCAGCGCCCCCCGCACTTGACGCAAATGATGCAGTGGCGCAGTAGCCGCCCAGTGCGCCACGGTGATGCAGCCCAGGCTGTGCGCGATGAGAATCACCGGCGAGCTGTCGGCGGCAATCGCCTCGGCCAGCGCCGCGACCCAGTCTTCACGACGCGGCGTCAGCCAGTCGGCCTGCTCTACCCGCGCGCTGTTGGGCAGGCTGTTCTGCCAGTGGGTTTGCCAATGATCTTCTGGCGATCCTTGCCAGCCCGGCACAATCAGATAGCGGATTGATTCGTTGCGCATGGGGGAGCTCTCCTGCGTCGTGTCTGTTCCTGAACGAGTATAGGGACGGGATTTATATTCGTTAAGGAATAAGAAGCTATTTATTAAGACCTGAAAAGAATATTAAGCATTGAGCAAAAAAAGGGGCCGCACCCTGCCAAGGAGACGGCCCCGGAAAAACGTGAAACCCTTATCGTGCAGTGATCACCGACAGCTTGGTGATGCCCGCCCGCTCAATCGAAGCCATGGCTCGCGCCACTTCGCCGTAATTCACCCCGTCGTCGGCCTGCAATTGCACGCGCACTTCCGGGTCCTTGGCCTTGGCCGACTTGAGGTTGAACTCCAGCAGATCCGGCTGGATTTCGTCCTTGTTGATAAACAGTTTTCCAGCACCGTCGATACTCACCACCAACGGGTCTTTCTGCTCGACCGGCGCCACCGCTTCGGTCTTCGGCAGGTTGATCGGTATCGCGTTGGTCAAAAGCGGCGCGGTGACGATAAACACCACAAGCAACACCAGCATCACGTCCACCAGCGGCGTCACGTTGATCTCGCTCAGCACCTCGTCGCTGTCTTGCGTGGAGAAGGCCATATCAGGACGCCTCCTTCACTTTTGTTGCGTTGCCCTGGGCCGCAGCCTTGTGCGCGGTCGGGTGAATCAGCACACGGAACGAACTCTTTTGCGCCAGGCTGTAGAAGTCGTGGGCAAAGTCATCCAGGTCCGCCGCCGTCAGTTTCAGACGGCGCAAAAAGTAGTTGTAAACCAGCACCGCCGGCACCGCGACCGCGATCCCCACACCGGTGGCGACCAGCGCTGCACCGATCGGTCCTGCGACCGTTTCCAGGCTCGCCGAGCCCGCCGCGCTGATGCCTTTCAACGCTTCCATGATTCCCCACACCGTGCCGAACAGACCAATGAACGGCGAGGTGCTGCCAATACTCGCGACCACCGCCAGACCGGTTTCCAGCGAACGCCGCTCGCGAACGATCTGCTGACGCAAGGCACGTTCGAGGCGATCCTGATGGTTGATCGCCTGGCTCAGGTCATTGGCCTGCGGCGCCTCGCCCACTTGTATCGCCGCATAACCGGCCTGTGCCACCCGCGCTGCCGCGCCGGGCTGGGTTTCGCTCAACTCGGCGGCGGAGTCCAGACTCGACGCCGCCCAGAAGCGCTTGTGAAATTTGCGGTCCTGCGCCTTCAGCCGGCCGAACTGCACAGCCTTGAGCAATGCCAGGCCCCAGGTAGCGACAGAGAAGACCACCAGCAGCCAGATCACCGCGCTTTCGATGGATTCCAGTGGAGATGCCAGTAACGTCATGATGTGTTCCCTCGTGTAAACGTTTAACGCGAAATTGGTTTCGGTTTAATGAATCTTGAAATCGATGGGTACGCTGACCCAGCCGTCCTGGGCGACATCACCCTGCTTGGCCGGCACGAAGCTCCAGCGCTTCACGGCGTCCAGCGCCGCGTCGTCGAGCTGTTGCCGGCCACTGCTTTTCTGAATCTGGATTTCGCCCGGTTTGCCGCTGGCCAGAACGTGCACCCGGAGCAACACCGTGCCTTCCCAACCGCGACGCTGGGCCAGCGACGGATACTCCGGCGCCGGGTTCTTCAGGTACGCCGCGTTGGCCGAGGCCGGCGTCACCGGCGCAGGTGCCGGTGGTGCAGGTGGCGCGGGCGCGGCGACCGGGGCGGCCGGTTGTGGCGGAGCCGGTGGTTGCTCGACCGCTTTTGGCGCCGGTTTCGGTACGGGTTTGGCGACCGGTTTCGGTTTTGGAATCGGCTTTGGTTTCGGTGGCGGCTTGGTTGCCAGTTCGTCCTCCACCGGGGGCGGAGGCTCAACCACAGGTGCCGGTGGCGGCGGCACAACTACAGGTGGTGCCGGTGGCGCCGGGCGAGAAAACTCGATGGTCATCGGTGGAATTTCCGGCGGCACGATCGGCAGCGCCGGCGTCGGATGCTGGTTGATCCAGTAGATCACCGCGCCATGCACCACCAGCGCCAGAACGCCGAGCAGAATCGTTTCGCGGCGGCTCAAAATGCCCTTGGGCGCGCGCTGCAAACGCAGCTGCCCCAACGGCACGCGATGGGGCCGGCCGAGATCGACCAACTCGCCGCTCGGCGCCTGGCGCCACAGCACCTCCTGTGCGCTGGCGGCGGTCTGGACATTGCCCATTGATTTACTCCCTGCGGTCTCTTTGCGAAAAGCCCGAAGCGTCATGCCTGACATCCCCCGCACAACGTTTCAGTTGGTGAATCATTGATACAGACACTTATTTCTTAAAGTATTTTTTATGACAAAGTATATAACCAAAAAGAATATAAATACCGATTGGTTTTCTGAAAGCCTTGCCTTACAAGGGCTCTGGCCAACATAGCTCTAACCACATGCTTTTAAGGCATGGAAAATATTCGTCAAAGGCAGCTTGAACGATAGAAAAAGAAAATCAGGAATTAGAAGTTGGTCATTATTCCAAAAGATTATTGAAAATCTTCAAAACCTGTAATTTCTGACAGTATCGCCACTGTCAAAAACATCATCAAATGAGGGCGTATTACCTACTACGTTGAGAAACCCTTATGAAACTCAATAATTTCGTTATAGCCCTCGCTCTGCTTTCATCGACCCTGCTGCACGCAGCCGAAGAATCAAAATCTGCCGATTTCAAAACGGATTTCAAGAACGCTTCCCAAGCTCTAACACTTATAGCTAAAATCTACGGACACCCCGATACGAATTTATTACCCGGAGAAAATATCTCTATACCATTCTTACCTGTCGCAGGCGCCATTATTAATGCCTCCGCGAGCGGCAAAATCCAGCACATTTCGATTTCCCGGGTGGGGTGCCCTCAAGAACTGTGCGTTGTCCTGTCTGACTCTAAAAAATCTAATTCATCGTTGAACAAGACTGCGGCTCAACGTCGCATAACCCCTGATTTCGAGATCATCAACAAAGGAACATCAAACATTACGGCTCGTAAAGTAGACGATTTGTCTTGGGTAACCATTCCACCCGGAGGATCAGCGAAAATTGGCAACATCAATGATTCAGGATTTCATATAGATGGGTATATGAAGATAATCCAAATTGACAAGCAAAAGTGCACTCTCGAACACTGCTTTTGGGTTCTAGAGTAGCCAAATCCATTCAAAGCATACTTCAGCCTTACTTATGCCGACCTTCTATGTTAATACTTCCTCGAAATATGCCCTTTCTTAATACATATCAGATACTTGAATGATGATGTCTGTTGTACGTCGTGATACATCTACACGTAATATTCGGCCCCCCCTTTCTGGCAGGCGTAACAGGCGCCCTGCCAGAAAGTGCATTTCAAACCACCTTTAAAAGTCGTATCGACCACTCACACCTAACGTTCTAGGCGTACCGAGCAGGCCTTCATAGCCGCCGTTGCCGCCGGTCCACAGGGTCGTGTAGTAGGTTTTGTCGAAGGCGTTTTTCAGCCACAGCGAGACGTCCCACTGACCCTGATTGAAATCGCCGCGCAGGCCAGTGGAGAGATTGACCACCGCGTAACTCGGGATCTGGCCGTAGTCGGAATCCTCGACCGTGCCCACCGCTTTGGAGCGGAACGCGTAGCTGCCGGTGACATAAGGTTGCAGCCCGTTATCCAGATTCCATTCGTACTTGCCGTTGGCGTTGCCGATCCATTTCGAGGCGCCGACCACCTGATGACCGCTGAGGTCGCACGAGGCCGGAGCACCCGGTGCCTGGCTGACTTCAGGCGGGCACGGCGCGTCCTTGTAGGAGAGATAGCTGACGTCGTTGTACGAGCCGTTGAAGTTCAGCGTCAGGCCACGCAGCGGGATCACGGTGCTTTCGAACTCCACGCCACGTGAGCGCACTGAACCGGCGTTGGTCAGGTATTGCACGCGGTTGACGTCGTCGTAGGCGTTGGTCTGGTAAGCGTTGACCTGGGTCCAGAACACGTTGGCGTTGAGCTGCAAACGGCGATCCCACAGCGTGCTCTTGAAGCCGAGTTCGGCGTTGTTGGCGCGCTCGGTGCCGATCAGCAACGAGTCGGCACCAGCGGTCGGGGCCGAGCCGACCACGAGGTTGACCCCGCCGGATTTTTCGCCGTGAGACAACGTGGCGTAGCCGAGCAGATCATCGGTGAAGCGATAGCTGAGGTTGAGCAATCCGGACGGGCTGGAGCTGTACTGGTTCAGGTCGCCGGAATCGTAGGCGCCAGTCCGGCCGCGTCGCGCGGTGGCTGCGGCACCCGTGACAGCGGCGCCACCGACCGGCGCATCACGATTGACCCAGGCGTTCTTCTCTTCATAGGTGCCACGCACCCCGGCGGTGAAATCCAGACGTGGGGTCAGGTGCCAGGTGCCTTGGGCGAACAACGCGAAACTGTCGGTCTTGATATGACCACGGCCGACGCTATTGACGTTGGCCAGCGCGCCCCGTGGCGTGCCGTTCCAGATGTCGGCCTGCGGGCCGTAATAGGCGAAGGATTTGTTGTCCAGGTCCGATCCGAAATAGTAGGCGCCGAGGACGTAATCGAAGAACTCGCCCTTGGGCGACGCGAGGCGAAATTCCTGGGAATACTGTTTGTCCTCCACCGACACCCCGGCGTTGTAGGTGGCCGGCACATTGAGGCCGTCGTCGTTGCGCGGGGTGAAATTCCAGAAGCGATAGGAGCTGACCGAGGTCAGGGTGAAGTCGCTCGGCAGGGTCCAGTTGGCCTCCACCGAGGTGCCGCCCTGATGCACGGTGACGTGCTGATCGTTGTCCAGGTTGACCTTGCGGTGCGAGCCGTTGACCAGCGTCGCGCCGGCAGCGGCGGCGCGGGCCGAGTAGAGATTGACGCCATTGATGGTCGGTCCGGTGTTGTACAGCACCCGGGTGCCGGCGCTGGAATCCTCTTCGTTGTAGTCACCGATCCAGCGCAGGTTGAAATTCTCGTTGGGCTTGAACAGCAACTGCGCCCGGAAGCCGTCGCGGGAACCACCGTTCAGGTCATGGCCGTTGAATTCGTTCTTGATGTCGCCATCGCTGCGGGTGCGATAGGCCGACAAACGCCCGGCCAGCACATCGTTGAGGGGCCCGGAAATGGTGCCCTTGGTCTGGAAATAACCGTCCTCGCCGACCGAGGTTTCGATGCTGCGCTCCGGGGTGAAACTCGGCGCGCGGGTGCTGATGTTGATCACCCCGGCGGTGGTGTTCTTGCCGAACAACGTCCCTTGCGGCCCGCGCAGGACTTCGAGCTGCTCGATGTCCATCAGGTCGAACACCGCCATTCCCGGACGGCCCAGATAAACGTTATCGATGTACAGCCCGACGCTGCCTTCCAGACCATCGCTGGCCGGGTTGTTGCCCAGACCCCGGATCGACACGCTGGACTGACGCGCATGCATGTAGGCGACGTTGACGCTGGGCACCAGTTGCTGAAGATCCTGGATTCGGTAGACCCGTTGCGTCTCCAAAGTCGTGCCGCTCACCACGCTCATTGGCGTCGGCACATCCTGAGAGCTTTCTTCGCGACGGCGGGTGGTGACGGTCACGGTTTCCAGTTGCGAAGTGGCGGTCGCGGTCTTGCCTGCCGGTGCCGGCACAGGGGTTTCGGTTTCCGCAGCGTAGCCGTGGGTCCAACTGGCACTCCCCGCCAGCAACAGGGCCAGGGGCAGACGTTTGAGCCGTCGTGGCGGCGGCGGTGAAGCGAGGTTCAACGGACTCATGGGACTGCTCCTGGTCAAAAAACACGCAGACATCTTCCGTGCCGCATATTCTTTTAAGTTATTTATTTATGTTTTTACAAAGATTTACTGCATAAGAGATTGCCTTTATAAGGAGTCGACCTAATGCATATCCAATGCATTTCCCGGATATTTTTTATGTGAAAAATGCATATCGACTTGCGCCAGCTCAGACACTTCATCGCCCTCGCCGAACAACGCAGTTTCGTCGCCGGCGCGCAGGCGGTGAACCTGTCGCAGTCGGCGTTCAGCCGCAGCATTCAGGCGCTGGAGCACAGCGTCGGTTGTCAGTTGGTGGATCGCGGGCGCAAGGAATTGCCGCCGACCAAACAGGGCCAGGTGCTGCTTGAACATGCGCGGCGCCTGGTCAGCGGTGCGCAGCAGATGGCCAACGAGATCAGCCAGTTCAACGGGCTGGAGGCTGGGGAATTGCGCTTCGGTTGTGGCCCGGCGCCGGCAGCGGGATTAATCCCGCGAGCGATCGGCAGCTTCATCGGCCGCTACCCGAAAGCGCGGGTGCATTACCAGGTCGATGACTGGCAGAGCCTGAGCAAACGGCTGCTGAGCGAAGAGTTCGAATTCTTCGTTGCCGACACCCGACATTTCGAGGCCGACCCGGATTATCTGACCCACCGCTTGCGGCCACGCAAATGGCATTTCTGCTGCCGCGCCGGGCATCCGCTGGGCGCTTTCGAGCGAGTCACGGCAGAGCAACTGATGAGTTATCCACTGGCCGTGAGCATTCGCCCGCCAAACCTGCGCAAGGTCATCGTCGACCTCAGTGGCCGGCCGGATTTCGTCCCGAACGTAGAGTGCGAGAACAGCGCAAGCCTGCTCGGCGTGGTGCTGCGTTCGGATGCGATCGGCATCGTCGGTGCCTATTCGGATGCGCTGCATCAGGCCCGGGGTGAGTTGGTGTGTTTGAAGGTCGAAGGGTTGGCGGATGATCTGGAGGAGCTTTACACCCGTTATGGAATCGTCAGCCGCGCCGGGTATCGGTTGTCACCGTTGGCCGAGGCGATGATCGAGCAGATCAAGGCGATCGATGCGGTGGAAGAAGAGGTGTGCTCACTGGCGAACCTCGCCGTCTGAGCCCATGCGTTTCATGCATCGCAAGCATTCCCCGAATGCACTTGCCGAACACCCTCGCCGAAAGCGAAAAACCTCGCCTGTCTTTCTGACTGGTGAACCCCATGTCCAACCCGCAAAACCCCGTGCGCAACGTGCTGTACATCATGTGCGATCAACTGCGCCGCGATTACCTGTCCTGCTACGGCCACCCGCACCTGCACACCCCGAATATTGATCGCCTGGCCGCTGCCGGCGTGCGCTTCAGCCGCGCCTATACACAGGGCACGATCTGCGGGCCGTCGCGGATGTCGGCCTACACCGGGCGCTATGTCAGCAGCCATCAGGTGGCGTGGAACGCGGTGCCGCTGCCGCTGGAAGAACTGACCATCGGCGATTACCTGCGCCCCCACGGCATTCGTACTGCGCTGGTCGGCAAGACCCACGCCACGGCCAACGTGGACGCCTTGCAGCGGTTGGCGATCAACCCTGAAAGCGCCCAGGCCGAAGTGCTCAATGAAGTCGGCTTCGAGCCGTACTTTCGTCACGACGGCATCTTCCCCGACAACCCGCTGTTCGATGACAAACGCGAATCCGCGCCATACACCCACTACCTGCGCGAGCAGGGTTTCGAAGGGCGTAACCCCTGGCACGACTGGGCCAACGCGGCCGAAGGCGACAACGGCGAAATCCTCAGCGGCTGGAAAATGCGCAATGCCCATTTGCCGGCGCGAATTCCCGAGCAACATTCAGAGACTGTCTACACTACAAATCGAGCCATCGACTTCATCGGTGAGCAAGGTGAAAAACCGTGGTTTTTACACCTGTCCTACATCAAACCCCACTGGCCCTACATCGTACCGGCGCCGTACCACACTTTGTACAGTACGAAATCGATTCTCGAACCGGTACGTAATGCCTCTCCCAGCGACCACCCGGTCTATCAGGCATTTCGCCAGCATGAGGAAAGCCTGAATTTCTCCAAAGATCCGGTACGACTGAACGTGATCCCGACGTACATGGGCCTGGTCAAACAGGTCGATGATCAGTTGGGGCGGCTGTTCGATTTCTTGCAAAGCAACGGCCGCTGGGAGGACACCCTGATCGTGTTCACCAGCGATCACGGCGACTTTCTGGGCGATCACTGGCTGGGCGAGAAGGAGTTTTTGCTGGAGCAGGCGGTGGGCGTGCCGTTGATCGTGCGCGACCCGCGTGCGGCGGCGGATGTCACCCGGGGTACGGTGGACGAACGTCTGGCGGAAACCATCGACGGCGTGCCGACCTTTCTCGAAGCGCTGGGCGTGACGGGTGCCGAGCATCGACTGGAAGGTCGCTCGTTGATTCCGCTGCTGCACGGTAAAAACCCTGACTGGCGCCACTATGCGATCAGCGAATACGACTATGCCTTCCAGGCCCCGGCACGGGAGCGGCTGGGCCAGCCGATCGACCGTTGCCGCATGACCATGGTGCGCAGCGAACGCTGGAAATACCTGGCGTACGACGGCTTCCGGCCGCAGCTTTTCGATCTGTTGAATGACCCGCAGGAGCTGCAGGATCTGGGTGCGGACCCGGCGTATGCGGCGGTGCGCGAGGCACATGCGGGGTATCTGTTCGAGTGGGTGCGCGGGTTGAGGCGGCGCACGACGATCAGTCATCAGGAGATTGATTTGCGCGGGCAGCGGTTTCGTTATGGGGAGCCGGAGACTGAGAAGATGGTTCAGATTGGCGTTTGGTAGAGATCAAGCGAAGGCAAGAACAAGAGCGCCCTCACCCTAACCCTCTCCCGGAGGGAGAGGGAACCGATCGCGGGAAATTGATGATTTACACTGACCTGTATGAGCTTTGCTGAATCCATAATCGACTTGATCCTTCAGGTCGACGTATAGCGCCAGACACCTCGGTCAGCCCCCTCTCCCTCCGGGCGGCCCGACGTTTCGGGAGGGCGGGGGGCTTTTGATCTTCTGCTCTTACTCACGCCCTTTGATGGTCTGACTACGCTGCCCATTCGCCCCGACCGGCACTTCCCCTTTGAGCGTCACCCGACGCACCACCCGATCCTGAGTGCCGTAATCATCAATCGCATAATGTTGAGTCGAGCGGTTATCCCAGATCGCCACGTCACCGGCCTTCCAGCGCCAGCGCACGACGTTCTCCTGGCGGATCACATGACTTTGCAGCAAGCCGAAGAGGTGCGCCGAGTCGGCCTGGGAATAGCCCTTGATGCGTTTGACGAAGTGACCCAGCAGCAAGCTCTTTTCGCCGCTGATCGGGTGCACGCGGACCACCGGATGCTCGGTCTCGTAAACGGTCGAGGTGAAGATCTTGCGATAGCGCTCGAGCTTCTCCGCCGACACGTCCGGCTTCACGGCGGCGTAGTCGTATTCGTTGCTGTGCACGGCCACCAGTTTGTCCGCCAGCTCACGCAATTCGGTCGGCAGTTCGTTGTACGCGGTCGCGGTGTTCGCCCACAGCGTGTCGCCACCGAACGCCGGGGCCACCACCGAGCGCAGGATCGAGGCTTTCGGGTAGGCATCGACGAAGGTCACGTCGGTGTGCCAAGAGTTGGCGCGCTGCCCTTCGGCGCCGTCCAGTTCCAGCAGATAACGGGTGCCCTCGCGGGACGGCACGGTCGGATGCGCCACGGGCTCGCCGAGCAGGTGCGCAAAGGCTTCCTGACGTTGATCGTCGAGCTGGGTCTGCTCACGGAAGAACACGACCTTGTACTGGATCAGCGCCTGTTGAATGGCTTCAACCGTCGCGGCATCCAGCTCACCGGACAAGTGCACGCCACGGATTTCGGCGCCGATACGACCGGCCACCGGATGAATGTCCAGCGCGTGGACAGCGGGTTTTACAGCGAGTGCGGCATTGCTCATGGGTAGACCCTCATCGACTGCTTGCGGTTGGACGGCAGCGAAACAACGCTCTATCTATATTCCATTTACATCTAATAGATATTCACATGCTTCGTTGACGGAATAAGAGCTTGCATTTAAAACCTCAAGCAACCTCGTCGCAAATGCCTTCGAGCTATTTTTAGGATGCCGGAAAAGCATATGGATCTTCGCCAGTTGCGCTACTTCATCGCCCTCAACGAACACCGCAGTTTTGTCCGCGCGGCCGACGCCATGGGCATCACTCAACCGGCGTTCAGCCGCAGCATTCAAGGGCTGGAGCAGGAGTTCGGCTGCGTGCTGGTGGATCGCGGCAACAAGGATCTACGCCCGACACCCGAAGGCCAGGTGGTGCTTCAGCACGCCCTGACCCTGGTGCAGGGCGCGGCATTGCTCAGCGCCGAAGTGACGCAGATGACCAAGCTCGATGCCGGCGAACTGCACTTCGGTTGCGGTCCGGCACCAGCGGTGAAACTGGTGCCGGACGCGGTGGCGCAATTCATCAATGCGCACCCGAAAGTACGCACCTGCTTTCAGGTGGATAACTGGGAAAAACTCAGTCGCGCCCTGAGCCGCGAGGAGATCGAATTCTTCATCGCCGACATTCGCCATTTCGAATCCGACCCGAACTTCCAGACCCAGCCGCTGACACCCAAGCGCGGGGTGTTTTTCTGCCGACCGGGGCATCCGCTGCTGGCCAAGGAAAGCCTGTCGACCAACGACATGTTCGACTACCCGCTGGCGACCACGCTGATCCCGCCGGGCATTCGCAAATTGCTGGCGAATCTCAGCGGCCGGATCGACTTTTCGCCGACCATCGAGACCGAGCACTTTCCGGCGCTGGTGAAAGTGGTGCTGCAATCCAACGCGATCGGCGTCGGCACTGAAGAGGCGTTTGTCGAGGACATCGCCCAAGGCTCGCTGGCGCTGCTGCACTGGCGCAATCTGCCGCAGAACCTGGAGAGCATGAATGCGCGGTGCGGGATTGTGAGCCGCACGGGATTCCGGCTGTCACCGGCAGCGCGGGCGATGATCGAGACGCTGGTGGCGGTGGATAAACAGGCGATCAGCGTCGCGGTTTGAGGGTCATTCCCACGCTCTGCGCGGGAATGACCGCATGACTCAGAGCTTCGCAGCTGCCAGCTCAGGCGCCACCCACTCGTTCACCTTGAACGGCTTGCGGATCAGCTTCTGCTGCGCCGCCAGATCCACCTTGCCCTGCAGGTTTTCGAGGAACAGCGGATCCAGTGTCGAAGGGAAGACTTCGCTCAGGTTCTGATCCTTCAGATCCTGGGTCAGGATCACTGGCGGATAACTAGCCAGTCCCGACACAAGCTGCACATAGGCGTCCTTGTTGCTGTCCTGCGTCAACCACTCCACCGCCTGCTGCTGCGCCTTGAGCAGCTTCGCCACGGCTTCCGGATGCCCGTCGACAAACTTGCCGGTGCCCACCAGCACCGACTGCACACTGCCGGCGCCACCGAGATCCTTGGTATTCAATGGCAGCTCAGCCAGTCCTTTGGCCTGCAATGCAGTCAGCCCGGAGCTGCCCCACGACGCATCGATCTGCTTCGCCGCCAGCGCGGCAACCGCTGCGTTGAAATCGAGGTTGATCACCTTCACGTCCTTCTCGCTCAAGCCCACGCTGGCCAGCGCCGCATCGAACGACAACTGGGTCGCGGTGCCACGGAAGATCGCCACGCGCTTGCCTTTGAGATCCTGCAGCGTCTTGATCCCCGAACCCGGCACGACGCCGAGATATTGCTTCACACCCCGGGCGCTGGCGCTGAGCAGGCGCGTATCCAGACCGTTGGACTTGCCGATGATGGCCGCCAGATCTCCGAGATAGGCCAGGTCCACCTGGCCATTGGCGAACGCCTCGTTGATCACAGGCCCGGCGCCCTTGAAGAAGCTCCACTGAATCTTGATGCCCTGATCGGCGAAAGCCTTTTCGAAGATCTGCTGATCGCGCAGCACATCCACGATGCCCCCGCCACTGTGTTGAGTACCGGCGCTCAGATCAGGCACGGCAATCCTGATTTCCTTGAGCTCGTCGGCCTGGGCAGAGAACGCCAACAGACCCGCCAGTGCCGGCGCGGCAAACAGACTGATGACACGTTTGAAGGGAAGGTTCATGGGTGCGGCTCCTGATCACGGCGGGCATTGAGGAGCCGAAAGTAGGCGCAATCCGTATCAGCACTTAAATACTTAAAAAGCACATTTTTATAGCTTTTCACGCTAAGCCAGCAAAGTCGGGACATGCAGAGCCGTATGCATGGAGAGCATCGAAAATATTCTTCGAATGCATTGGATGCGCGTAGGGCTGGAGGCCTTAAATGGCGCTGCTTATCTCCAAAATGATTATTTTCTAACTCGTTTATAACTATTGGTTTTTAGCTAATTCCGCTGACTCGATCCAACCCGACAACGGAGGTCACCATGGCCCGTGAATCCCTGCTCAGCCTGCCACTGGCCGCACCGCCGTTGAAAAGCCGGCGTACCTGGCCAAGCCTGAGCCACCGCGTTTTACCCTGGATATTACCGCTTGGACTGTTCGCCCTGTGGTGGCTGGCGGCGCGTAATCAATGGATGAGCGAACAGATCCTGCCGGCGCCGTCACTGGTGTGGAACAGCGTGATCGAGCTGTCCCAGGGCGAGTTGTGGAGTCACTTGTGGATCAGCCTGCAACGGCTGTTCTGGGGCTTGCTGGCGGGCGTTACCGCCGGCGCAGTACTTGGTGCGGCGCTGGGTTTCAGCCGTCGTCTCGAACGCCTGATCTTCCCGACGTTCGCCGGCCTGGCCCAGGTGCCGACGCTGGCGTGGATTCCGTTGTTCATGGTGTTTTTCGGCATCGGCGAAGTGCTGAAACTGGTGGTGCTGATCAAGGCCATCGTGGTGCCAATGACCCTGCACACGCTGGTCGGCGTGCGTGATGCGCAACCCAAATTGCGTGAAGCCGCCGCTGTTTTACGTTTGCCGCCACGACTGTTGATCCGTCGTCTGGTGCTGCCCGCCGCCCTCCCCGCATTCATGGCCGGCGTACGCTTGGCGCTCGCCGCTGGCTGGACTTCATTGCTTGCCGTCGAGCTGCTGGCCTCCAGCGAAGGCATCGGTTACTTGATGGTCTGGGCGCGTCAGTTGTTCATGCTCGACATCGTCTTTGTGTGCATCGTGGTGATCGGCCTGATCGGCGTGGCGATGGATCGCGGCATCGGTCTGCTGGACAAAAAACTGGTGCACTGGCCGCACCCGGCCACGGCGGAAATTCGTCGCGGCCCACGCTACGAAGGCTGGCAACGCGTGCAGCCATGGCTGCTGCCGCTGGCGTTGTTTGCGTTGTGGCAACTGGCGGTCGATCAGCAATGGATCGATGCCAACATTCTGGTCAGCCCGTGGGTGGTGCTTGAGGCGACGAAAAACGGATTGCTCGACGGCACGTTGATCTCCGGCATGGCCCTGAGCCTGGGCCGCACCCTCGGTGGCTTGTTGATTGGCGGCGGCCTCGGCCTCGTGCTGGGTTTGTTGCTGGGTCTGTCGCGCACCAGCGAACGCGTACTCGGCCCGACCCTCGCCGCCCTGCGGCAGATCGCGATTTTCGCCTGGGTGCCGCTGCTCACCGCGTGGTTCGGTCTGGGCGAACTCGCGAAATGGGTGTTCGTAGCCCTCGCCGCGTTCTTTCCGTTGTTTGTCGCGACCCAACGCAGCGTCGCCAACCTCTCACCGCAACTCAACGAAGCCGCGCAAGTGCTGCGCCTGAGCCTCGCCCAACGCCTGCGCCGACTGGTGCTGCCGGGTGCCGCGCCGGGGATTTTCGCCGGTCTGCGCCTGAGCCTGATCTACGCCTGGCTCGGCACCATCGGCGCCGAATATTTCATGCCGTCCAACGGCGGCATCGGCAGCCAGATGATCGGCGCCCAACAACTGCTGCGCATGGACCTGATCATGGCCGGGATGCTCCTGGTCGGCCTCACCGGCGCCCTGCTCAACCTCATTGGCCAACGCCTGGAAATCCGCGCCACCCGCTGGAGACACGCATGAACGCACCGATTGTCAGCTTCAACCATGTAGGCAAATCCTTCGACGTCGACGGCTTCGAACTGGAGGCGATTCGCGAATTCAACCTCGACATTGCAGAAGGCGAATTCGTCGCCATCGTCGGCTCCAGCGGCTGCGGCAAATCCACCCTGCTGCGCTTGCTGGTCGGCCTCGATACGCAGTTTCGCGGGCAGATCAGCGTCGATGGCAAAGCCGTCAGCGGCATCGGCGGCGAGCGCGGCATCGTATTTCAGGAGCACCGTTTGTTCCCGTGGCTGACGGTGGCCGACAACATCGGCCTGGGCCTGGTCAACGAGCCGCTGGCGGCCTCCGAAAAGCAGCAACGCGTCAACGATTTCATCGAACTGGTGGGCCTGCGCGACTTCACCCGCGCCTACCCGCATCAACTCTCCGGCGGCATGGCCCAGCGCGTGGCGATTGCTCGCGGACTGGTAGCGAGCCCACGAATTCTGTTGCTCGACGAACCCTTCGGCGCCCTCGACGCGCTGACCCGCCAGCAGATGCAGGACGAACTGCTGGCGATCCGCGAGCGGGCAAAGATCACCACGATTCTGGTCACCCACGATGTCGAGGAAGCGATTTTCCTCGCCGACCGCGTGGTGGTGATGGAACCGCGTCCCGGCCGGATCAAGCAGGTGGTGGACATCGCCCTGCCCCATCCGCGCCAGCGCAGCAGTTTCGACTTCCATCAGCTGCGCGAAGAACTGCTGCACGAGCTGACCAGTGACGATCATTACCAACCGAGCGCACCGGTACAGATCCGCGATCTGCCGCTGTCGTTCATTGCCTGCTGAACAGGAGCCTGTCGATGCCACAACGTCCCAACTTTCTGGTGATTCTGGCCGATGACCTCGGCTTCTCCGACATCGGCGCGTTCGGCGGCGAAATCACCACGCCGAACCTCGATGCCCTGGCCAACAATGGCCTGCGCCTGACCGATTTTCACACTGCACCAACCTGCTCGCCGACCCGCTCGATGCTGCTCACCGGCACCGATCACCACATCGCCGGCATCGGCACCATGGCCGAAACCCTGACCCCGGAGCTGATCGGCAAACCGGGTTACGAAGGCTATCTCAACGATCGTGTCGTCGCGTTGCCGGAGTTGCTGCGCGAGGCCGGTTACCAGACCTTGATGAGCGGCAAATGGCACTTGGGCCTGACTGCCGAACTGGCGCCCCACGCCCGTGGTTTCGAGCGCTCGTTCTCGCTGCTGCCCGGCGCGGCCAACCACTACGGATTCGAACCGACCTACGATGAACACACGCCCGGCCTGCTGAAATCCACCCCGGCGCTGTACATCGAGGACGACAGGTTCATCGACGAATTGCCCAAGGATTTCTATTCCTCCGACGCTTTCGGCGACAAGCTGTTGCAGTACCTCAAGGAGCGCGACCAGAGCCGGCCGTTCTTCGCCTATCTGCCGTTTTCCGCGCCGCACTGGCCGTTGCAGGCGCCCGCCGACATCGTCGAAAAATATCGCGGCCGCTACGACGCGGGGCCGGAAGTGCTGCGCCTCGAGCGTCTGGAAAAACTCAAGTCACTGGGCCTGATCGAGCCGGATGTCGAACCGCATCCACTGATCCAGCTGACCGCGCAATGGGACGCGCTGAGCGATGAACAAAAACGGATTTCCGCCCGGGCGATGGAGGTCTACGCGGCGATGGTCGAGCGTATGGACTGGAACATCGGGCGCGTCGTCGATTACCTGCGCCAGCAGGGCCAGCTCGACAACACCTTCATCCTGTTCATGTCCGACAACGGTGCCGAAGGCGCGCTGCTGGAAGCCTTCCCGAAATTCGGTCCGGAGCTGGTGACCTACCTGAGCCAGCACTACGACAACAGCCTCGACAACATCGGCCGCGCCAATTCCTACGTCTGGTACGGGCCGAACTGGGCGCAGGTGGCGACCGCGCCGTCACGCCTGTTCAAGGCGTTCACCACCGAGGGCGGGATTCGCGTTCCGGCGCTGCTGCACTATCCGCAACTGCCGCTGAAGGGACAGATCAGCCATGGTTTCGGCACGGTGATGGACATCACGCCGACTATCCTCGATCTGGCCGGCGTGCGCCATCCCGGCAAGCAGTGGCACGGCAAACCGGTGGCGCCGTTGCGTGGTAAATCGTGGCTGGGTTTCCTGTCCGGCGAGACGGCGCAGGTGCATGACGAACACACCGTTACCGGTTGGGAATTGTTCGGGCGCCGGGCGATTCGGCAGGGTCAGTGGAAGGCGGTGTGGATCCCCGGGCCAGTGGGGCCGGCGACCTGGCAGCTTTACGACCTGGGGAGTGATCCGGGGGAGATTCATGACCTGGCGTCGAGTCAGCCGCAGAAGCTTGAAGCGCTGATCGAGCATTGGCAGCGGTATGTGGAGGAGACCGGGGTGATCTTGAGTGAGTCGCCGTTTCAGCCGGATTGAGATTTAGCTCAAGAGCTGCCCTCATCGGAACGCCGCCCGCCCAGCCCTCTCCCGGAGGGAGAGGGCTGGGGTGTTCCGCGTTATACATCGACCTGAAATACCGAGTCGATTATGGATTCGGCACATCAAGATCACGTCGGCGTACTTCCCCAATATCCCCCAATCAGTCCCCTCTCCCCCGGGAGAGGGTTAGGGTGAGGGCTGGATCTCCAGCCGAAAACACAAAGTCAGTTCACCTCGATCGCCTTACCCGCCAACCCTTCATTTTCCTTGCGAACAAACCTGTTCGCCCGCCCGAACGTCCCGAAATCGTTGAACCGAACCCCCATCTCCCGCATCACCTTGTGCGCCACCGGCACCGTCAGCTGGCGAATGTAAAACGGCTCCTTCACCACAAAATGATGAATCCCGTGACTGCTGCCGAAGTTGAAGCAGAACGCCTGCAACGGCCACAGCCACCACGGATTCAGCACCTGACATTGCTGAAGCACATTGCCCGGCTCCACATCCCCGTAGTAATGCATGTTCGAACTGATGAAGTGCAGGCAAAACGTGCGTAACACGTTCGGGCCAATGATCACCACGGCGGCGATATCGATCACTTGCATCACCGACAACGTGGTCGCCGACCATTCAATCGGCGAGCCCATCAGGTAGGCGATCCCGTTGGCGGCATGGAACCCGAGAAACACATACCACGCGCCCCAATGCACCAGTGCCAGCGGCGCGTAGACCTTCAGCGTGCGTTTGATGATGCTGAACTTGTGCGCCCAGGTCTTGGCCCGCAGCATGCGGATGAACGCTGACATCACGTTGTCGCCGACCATCAGCAACCGCGCGAAACCCCAAGGCTCGCCATTGGTGATCGCCCGTTCTTCCATGTCGGTTTCGGTACCGGACACCTTGTGATGATTGAGGTGCAGATGGCGGCGGATCCACGGATTGATCGTGCTCGGCCGCGCCAGCCACACCAGGCCCATCATCAGGTTGTGCGGCACCCGCTGTTTGCGGAAATACATGCTGTGGATAAGGTCGTGCTCAAGCTCATGGGTCAGCGAAGCGAAAAACGCGTTGAGCAACAGACACGCCCACCACGCCATGTGCCCGGTGACGTAGAGCGCCGCTGAACCGATCATTCCGGCCAGGGCAAACACCAGAATCCCCGCGCCGAGGGCGTCCTGATGGTTGAGAATCGGGTAGCGCTCGCGCAGCTCGACGCCTTTGGCCAGCACCACTTCGCGAATATGCGCTGATCGCTGGGCAGCATTGTGTCGCTGGGGACTTGCAGAAGTACGGTCCATGCTTCCATCCTCTGGTTATTGATGTTCGTATCCTGCCCCGCGCAGGGTCCGGACGCGGTAGCCGAGAACGCCAACCTGTTGACCGGAAGCGCCAACCAGCATGAAGGAACCGACTTCTCTCGCCAGCTGGACCCGTGCCCTGCGCAAGCAACTCGACGCGCTGGGGCTGGACAGCACTGCCCTGTGCCAGCAGGCCGGGCTCGATCCGCAATTGATGGACGACCCGAATGCCCGCTATCCGTTGTCCGCGACCACACGCCTGTGGGAAATCGCGGTGCAGGTCAGCGGCGATCCGGCAATCGGCTTGCGGGTGTCGCGGTTCGTCAGCCCCACGACGTTTCACGCATTGGGCTACGCGTTGGTGGCCAGCGGCAGCCTGCGGGAAGTGTTCGAGCGGATCGTGCGTTATCACCAGGTGGTCAGCGACGCGCTGGAACTGGAGCTGACCCGCACCGAAGATCGCTACCGGTTTCACCTGAAAATTCCGGCCGACAACCCGGCGCCCGCCTTCGAAGCCATCGACGCGTTTGCCGCGATTTACGTGCGCACCTGCCGCAATCGCCTCGGCCGCGACTACGCGCCACTGGCGGTGTACCTGCGCCGCCCGGAACCGGCCGATGCGCATCAATGGCACAAGGTGTTCCGCTCGCCGGTGCACTTTTCCGCCGAAGAAGACCGGATCGAATTCGCCCTCACCGACTTTGACAGCCACCTCGACGACGCCAACCCGGAACTGGCCGAGCACAACGAAGCGGTGCTCAAACGCACCCTCGCCCAGCTCAAGCCGCTGACCTGGGAGCGCAAGGTACGCGACGCCATCGAAGAACAACTGCCCGAAGGCGAACCCAGCGCCGAACGCATCGCCCAGGCCCTGCACTTGAGCCTGCGCAGCCTGCAACGGCACCTGGCGGACGAGGGTTGTCGCTTCGACACCCTGCTGAATGAAAGCCGCGAGAATCTCGCACTGCTGCACCTGCGCGATCCGCAATGCTCGCTGAGCGAGGTCAGTTATCTGTTGGGATTTGCCGACACCAGCAGCTTCAGCCGCGCGTTCAAACGCTGGACCGGGATGACGCCGGGGCAGTTTCGGGATCAGTTGCGCTGAGCGCAAATGGGTCGCTCAACCCTTGGTCAGACTGCGTTCAATCCCGGACTCCCACTGCTCGATCATTGCCGTACCCACCTCGGCGAATGACTGATGGGTTCGGCAATGCTCGAGCATTTCCGCCATCGCCGTCTGCATGCCATGAACAACCTGCTGCAGTAGTTCATTGCACCGGCCTTCAGTGAGATTGCACGCCGTACGGCCGAAGCGGATGAGCGCCTTCTGCTTGGGCCATGCCTTCGACCCGCCCAGCAGCAAGGCCAGGCTGTCGTTCCTGATGTAAACCGATGTGGTGATGATGTCGTAAGCCGGGGCCAGCCGGATCGAAGCCTGCGCACCGCAATGGTCATACAGCACACCGAAGTTCTTCAGGTGCGCATCGCCGTTTTTCAGTCCCGCTGACAGCGCCACGATCTTGAAAAAAGCCTCCAGCGCCTGACTCAACAGCGCAGGCGAAACAAAGGCCTTGATCTGTCGGGCAGCGCCTTCGTAAGAACCATCGTATTTGGCTCTGGAAGGCCAGCCGTTGAGTACGCAAAAGTCCTCGAAACCCAGATAGCCGTGCTCAATCAGGTCAAAACGCTCGACCACCAAAAACTTGCCCTGCTCACTCAATTCAAACTTTGGCACTTCAAGTCCGCTAAGCGCTGCGGCGCGCATACAGAAGTACTCGTTGGTCGCCAGCTCGGGAAACTCTTCGGGACGGAAGGCTTTGACCAGATGTGTGGAGCCTCGGTGAGTCAGGCGATCAACTGCTGCCGCACTGTCGCGCACCAGAACTTTGGGCTGCACGCCCGAAACCCCGGAGTATTGGCCGTACTTCTGTAGCAAATCATCGAACAATCCCTGGGCACCGTCATGCACCAAAAGCTCGGCCAATGATGTTTCGGGCTGACGCTCGGTTGCCGACTCGCTGGTAATCGCCAGCCGTCCCAACTGATGCGGTCCGACGATAGCGAGCAAGGCGAAATCATCAAAACCGCGCACTGCTTTACTGAAGCGTCGAACCAGTTCATCGCGCAGCGCGCCTTCCGGCAGATTCATTTCGAAGACGGGATGAATGCCCCGCTCCCAGCCGTAGCTCTCCAGCCGGGTCGGCATTGTCAGCGACACTGCATTCTCGTCGATGGCGTCCTCGCGATAACTGAACACACTGTCCATGCCCGGCTGCCCTCGACCGAGCGTTCCGACCGGGCTATCAGCGACGGTGATGTGCAAGCGATCTGTCGGCTCAGTCATGGAAATTGGCCTTCTGCAACGCGTCGAGTGTCGGACGTTGCGCTCTCACGGGAACCGCCGTCAGCTCATAGCCAAAGCCGTTGAGGATCGCCTCGACTTTGCGCAGACCAATTTCAGAAATCGTATTGTTTTCGATACCCGAAATGGTGGCGCGGCTCATGCCGTAACGTTGCGCCAACGCCTGTTGCGAGAGTTTTTGCGCTTTGCGCAGAGTTCTGATCAGTTCGCCCAACTGTTCCATGACGCACCCGTGCATTATATACAGTGCAAAAAATCGTAATTCTACGTTTACGCATCGCATTTGATGCCAATTCAGGGCGAGTCTAGCTCAGATGAAACGGCATGTGCGGGTCGATTAGCGACTGGTTACAAATCCAAGCTCAAAAACCGTACCCGTTGCATCACTGCTGACCCGCACCCGGCCCCCATGCAACTGCATGATCGACTGCACGATCGCCAGTCCCAATCCGCCGGAGTCTCCTGGCTCCGCGCGGGACGGGTCGACGCGGTAGAAGCGGTCGAACAGTTTGCCCAGATGCTCATCCGCGATCACCGGGCCGAGGTTGTGGACTTGCAGCCAGCACAGGCCTGGCTCATCGCGTCGGCGCAGGCTGATGACCGAGCCGGCATCGGCATGGCGTACGGCGTTGGCCAGCAGATTGCCCAAGGCGCGTTGCAGCAGTTGCTGATCCGCCAGCAATTCTCCGCTGAACGTGTTTTCGAGGCGGATTTCCCAGTCATCCGCCAGGGCTTCGAAGTAGTCGCACAACTCATCGCCGATTTCGTGCAGTTCCAGCGTGCGCAGATCGAGCGCTCGCTCAGCTTGCTCGGCGCGGGCGAGAAACATCAGGTTTTCGGCCATGCGCTTGAGCCGTTCAAACTCTTCCATGTTTGAAGCCAGCACTTCCTGATACTCGGCGCTGCTGCGCGGGTAATTCAGTGCCTGGCCGTTGCTCGCGAGCAAGGTGTGCAGGGGCGTGCGGATTTCGTGGGCGAGGTCGGCGGAAAACTGTGAGAGGCGCTGGAAGCCGTCGTCCAGCCGCCCGAGCATGCCGTTCAGCGCATGCACCGGCTCCAGCAATTCCGCTGGCGTGCCGGCGGTGGGAACGCGTTGGTCGAGGCTGCGCAGGTCGATGCCGCGCAGCGCTTCACTCAGCTTGCGCAGAGGCCGCAAACCTCGGCGCAACAGCACCAGACCCAGCGTGAAGGCGAGCACGGCACCCAAGCCGACGGCCAGATACAAGCGCAGGCGATAGCTGCCGAGCATCTGCTCGCGCTCGCTCAAGACCTTGCCGGCGATCACGGTCAGTGCTTCGCCGTTCGGCCCTTGGGCCTGACCTGACAACAGGGCCAGCTCGACACCGTCCGCCGCCTGCCAGGTCAGCACATCGCGGCGTTGCGGCGGTTGATCCCGGGGGATGGCCTGCACGGACGGCAGTGCGCGTTGGCGAGGGTTGATCGTGATCACGTTCGAGCCGTCCGCTCGTTGCACCAGCAGCAGACTGTCGAGGTTGCCGAGCATGTTCTGGTACAGCCGTGGCCGCGCCTGCAGGGCGTCGAGGCTGTCGCTGTCGGCGAGCAGCGCGCGCACCTGTTCCAGGCGACCGAGCAACGCCATGTCGTCGCGCCAGGCGATTTCCGCAGCCAGCGAGCGATACAGGAACACGCCAATCGCACTGAGTACCAACGCACAGACAGCAGCGAACGCCAGGGCCAGGCGCCAGGCAATCGACCTAGCGCGCATCGTCGGGCGCTTCGAGTTGATAGCCGACCCCGCGCACGGTGTGAATCAGTTTGGGCATGTACGGATCATCGACTTTCGAACGCAGCCGGCGCACCGCGACTTCGACCATGTTGGTGTCGCTGTCGAAATTCAGGTTCCACACCTGCGAGGCGATCAGCGTGCGCGACAGCACTTCACCCTGACGGCTGGCGAGCAGATGCAGGAGAGCGAATTCCTTGTTGGTCAGGGCGATGCGCTGGCCGCCCCGGCTGACCCGGCGGCGCAGTACGTCGATTTCGAGATCGGCGATGTTGTACGACTCGGCTTCACGCAGGGGGCCGCGCCGCAACAACGTGCGCACCCGCGCCAGCAATTCGGCGAAGGCGAACGGCTTGAGCAAATAGTCATCGGCCCCCAGTTCGAGGCCGCGCACGCGGTCTTCGATGGCGTCCTTCGCCGTCAGGAACAGCACCGGCGTGGCGCCGCGCTGGCGGATCAGCTGGAGCAATTGCCAGCCGTTGAGGCCCGGCAGCATCACGTCGAGGATGATCAGGTCATATTCCTGCTGCTCAATAAAGTAGCGACCGTCGAGGCCATTCAGCGCCACGTCCACGGCAAAACCCGACTCACCCAGCCCTTTGGCGATGAAGTTCGCGGTTTTGGCTTCATCTTCTACGACCAGCAAACGCATGGCACACCTCGATTGATCAGAGACACAGGCTAGGCCCCTTCGGCGACGTTGCCCATTACAAACTTGTAATCCGACTGACGAGGTTTCGACGGGGACCGGCGGATAAGGTGATGGCCTTCGCTTTTGGAGCCTGCCCATGTCCGTCAAATACCTGCTTGCCAGCCTCGCGATCGGCCTCAGCGGCGCGGCGCACGCCACGCCTGAGCTGCCCCGTCACGCCGATCTCGATCTGAAAACCGCGCGGCTGCTGGCCGACGCGGCGCTGGAAAACTGCACCGCCACGGTGTCGGTGCTCGACCGTGGCGGCAATCTGCTGGTGACCTTGCGTGGCGACGGTATCGGCCCGCACAACACCGCCGCCAGCCAACGCAAGGCCTACACCGCGCTGTCGACGAAAACCCCGACTCGATTGTTCGCCGAGCGCGCCCGCAACAACCCGGAAACCGCCAACCTCAACACGCTGGACGAGTTGCTGTTGCTCGGCGGTGGCATCCCTTTGTTTGCCGGGAAAGAACTGGTCGGCGCCATGGGCGTGGCCGGTTCCGGTGGCGGTGAACAGGACGAAAGCTGTGCGACGAAGGCGGCCGAAGCTGGCGGTCTTTCCATCAACCGAATTTGAACCCAGGAGCATCACCATGACCCCACTGCGCATCACTTTCGCCGCGCTCGGCCTGAGCGCCTTTTCGAGCCTGGCGCTGGCCGCCGGCAACCCGCTGAGCGTACACGTGCTCAACCTGGAAAACGGCCTGCCGTCGCCGGGCATCAACGTGATGCTGGAGCGTCATGTCGGCCAGGACTGGCAGCCGCTTGCGCAGGGCACCACCAATGAACAGGGGCGGATCGCCGAGCTGTTCCCGGCGAACAAACCGTTCGAGGCCGGTGAATATCGAGTGGTGTTCAAGACCGGTGAGTACTTCGAGAAGGCCAAGCACGAGACGTTTTTTCCGGAGATTCCGGTGATTTTTAAAGTGAAGCAGACGGATCAGCACTATCACATTCCGTTGCTGCTGAGCCCGTATGGCTTCTCCACTTATCGCGGTTCGTAAAAACAACATCGATCCAATGTGGGAGCGGGCAAGCCTGCTCCCACAGGGGAACCCGTATTCTTCAGAGGGTCGCCAGTGCCCGCAATCGCGCGGCGTCAAGGATTTCGATCTCGCCATAACTCAGTCCGATAACCCCCTGCCCCTGCAACTCCTTGAGGATCTGGTTGGTGGTCTGCCGCGACAGCGACAGCATCGACGCCAGCTGTTCCTGAGGCAGTTGCAGCACCCGGCGTGGCGGATCGAGTTCGCCGTAGCTTTCGGCGATCATCAGCAAGCGATGAGCCAGACGCGCCGGGGCCGGCAGCAGGCTCAGCTGTTCGAGATTGATGAAGGTCAGGCGCAGTTTGTGGCTCATCAACAGAGCGAGATGCCGCCAGTAGACGGGTTGCTCGTCGAGCATTTTCAGCAGCGTGGCCTGGGGAATGTTCAGCAAGGTGCAAGACCCGACCGCGTAGGAATCGTGGGTGCGGGGCTGGCCGTCGAACAGGCAGATTTCGCCGAACCAGTGCGGCGCTTCCACCAGGCTCAGCAACGCTTCCTTGCCCTGCTCGCTGACCGCGCCGATGCGCACTGCGCCGTCGAGCACCGCGTACAGCCCGCACGGCGCATCGCCGCGCTGGAACAGCCGCTGCCCCGCCGCCAGCCGCCGCTCCCGGGCCGCTGCCAGCAGACTATCCTGAAAGGACGAAGGCAGATGACTGAACCATTGCCCGGTCAGCAGGCGCTCGCGCCAGACCTTATCCATGAGTTCTCCTAAAGACTGTCGCCTGCCTGACAGAGCGAGCCGTGAACCCGGGGCATGATTCGATCACCCTACAGGAGGAACAACAATGAAAAGCCTCGTCGATCATTTGAGTCAATACGCCGCTTACCACCGTGACCCGCGCAACATCGCCAGCCACTTTATCGGGATTCCGCTGATTGTGGTGGCGGTGGCCGTGCTGTTGTCGCGGCCGGAATGGTCGGTGGGTGGATTGTGGATTTCCCCGGCGGTGATTGCCGCCCTTGCGTCGGCGTGGTTTTACCTGCGCCTGGAGCTGAAGCTTGGGGCTTTGATGACCGTGTTGATGGGCCTGTCTGTCTGGGCCGGGCATGTACTGGCGCAGCAGAGCACCATGGTCTGGCTCAGCAGCGGTCTGGCGATGTTCGTAATTGGCTGGGCGATCCAGTTTGTCGGGCACCACTATGAAGGGCGCAAACCGGCGTTTGTCGATGACTTGAGCGGGTTGATTGTCGGGCCGCTGTTTGTGGTGGCCGAACTGGCGTTCATGCTCGGGATGCGCCATGAGCTGAAAGAGCAGATCGAGGCGCGGGCGGGCGTGGTGCGGGTCAATCCGAATCGCGCGGCTGTCTGAACCACAGGCTGATTCGCTCGCTCCCACGCTCTGCGTGGGAATGTATTCCGTGACGCTCCGCGTCACAGTGGACGCGGAGCGTCCATAGCGGCGTTCCCACGCTGAGCGTGGGAACGAGCGAGATCAAACGTTGGCGACTTTCTGCCAGACCTTCGGCTTGAAGAACAACGTCTCTCCCTTCGCCAACCCGGTCAGGCTGTCGTGGTCTTTCACCACTTCCGCCTCGATCAGATCGGTTTGACCTTCAACCTTCAACGTCACCCGCGTGGTCGCGCCCAGCGGCCGGATATCGCGGACTTCAGCGGCGTGGTGATCCTCCAGCTCATGCCGCGACAGCGACACTTCGTGCGGGCGGAACAGCACGTGGTTGTCATCGCCCAGATGCAGGCGGTTCGAATCGCCGAGGAAGTGATAGACGAAATCGCTGGCCGGGTTTTCGTAGACGTCGCCCGGTGAGCCGATCTGCTCGATCACACCCTTGTTCATCACCACGATGCGGTCGGCCACTTCCATCGCCTCTTCCTGGTCGTGGGTCACGAACACCGAGGTCAGGTTGATGTCTTCGTGCAGGCGCGCCAGCCAGCGGCGCAGCTCCTTACGCACCTTGGCGTCGAGGGCGCCGAACGGCTCGTCGAGCAGCAGCACTTTCGGCTCTACCGCCAGGGCGCGGGCCAGGGCGATACGCTGACGCTGGCCGCCGGACAGTTGCTCCGGATAACGATCCGACAACCAGTCCAGTTGCACCATGTTCAGCAGCTCGTGAACCTTGGTCGCGATCTGGCTTTCAGTCGGGCGCTGGTTTTTCGGCTTCATGCGCAGGCCGAACGCGACGTTGTCGAACACCGTCATGTGGCGGAACAGCGCGTAGTGCTGGAACACGAAACCGACGTTGCGATCCCGCACGTCGTGGCCGGACACGTCTTCGCCGTGGAACACGATGTTGCCGTTATCCGGGGTTTCCAGACCGGCAATGATGCGCAGCAGGGTGGTCTTGCCGCAGCCGGACGGGCCGAGCAGCGCCACCAGCTCACCGCTGTGGATGTCCAGGCTGATGTTGTCCAGCGCCTTGAACGCATTGAAATTCTTGCTGACGTTACGCACTTCGATCGACATGAATTATTCCTCCGCGGCGCTGGCGCGCAGGCGGTTGATACGGTTTTCGCTCCACTGCTTGAGCAGCAGGATGAAGAGCGCCAGGATCAGCAACAGGCTCGCCACGGCGAACGCGGCCACGTGGTTGTATTCGTTGTAGAGGATCTCGACATGCAGCGGCAAGGTGTTGGTCACCCCGCGAATGTGCCCGGAGACCACCGACACCGCACCGAACTCACCCATGGCCCGCGCGGTACACAGCACCACGCCATAGATCAGACCCCATTTGATGTTGGGGACGGTCACGTGCCAGAACATCTGCCAGCCATTGGCGCCGAGCAGGCGCGCGGCTTCCTCTTCCTGAGTGCCTTGTTCCTGCATCAGCGGGATCAGCTCACGGGCCACGAATGGCACGGTGACGAAGATCGTCGCCAGCACGATGCCCGGCAGGGCGAAGACGATCTGGATGTCATGATCCTGCAGCCACGGCCCGAACAGGCCCTGGGCACCGAACATCAACACGTAGACCAGACCGGCGATCACCGGCGACACCGAGAACGGCAGGTCGATCAGCGTCACCAGCATACTCTTGCCGCGGAACGAGTATTTGCTCACGCACCACGCGGCGCTGACACCGAACACCAGGTTCAGCGGCACCGACACCAGCACCGCAATCACGGTGAGTTTCAGCGCCGACAAGGCATCCGGTTCAAAGATCGCGGTGAAGAACGCGCCGAGACCATTCTTCAATCCCTGCGACACCACGATGAACAGCGGCAGCAGCAGAAACAGAAAGAAAATCAGCCAGCCGAGGCCGATCAGGATCCGCCGCGAAGTGGCGCTGCCACGGCGGGCGGCGTTGGCCGAGGACGCGGCCGCAATAGACGATTGGGACATGGTTCGCGCCTCCTTATGGGGTTTCGATGCGCCGCTGCAGCAAGTTGATCAGCAGCAACAGGACGAAGGAAACCACCAGCATCAATACGCCGATGGAGGTAGCGCCGGTGTAATCGTACTGGTCGAGCTTGACCATGATCAGCAGCGGCAGGATCTCGGTTTTCATCGGCATGTTGCCGGCGATGAAAATCACCGAACCGTACTCGCCAACGCCCCGGGCAAACGCCAGGGCAAAACCGGTCAACCAGGCCGGCAACAGCGCCGGCAGCAGGATGTGGCGGAACACCTGCAACGGTTTGGCACCCAGGCACGCGGCCGCTTCTTCGACTTCACGCGGGATGTCGGCCAGCACCGGCTGTACCGTGCGCACCACGAACGGCAGGGTCACGAAGGTCAGCGCCAACGTGATCCCGAGCGGGGTGTAGGCGATCTTGAAACCGAGGTCAGCGGCGAACTGCCCGACCAGCCCGGTCGGCGTGTACAGCGCCGTCAGGGCAATACCGGCCACCGCGGTCGGCAGGGCGAACGGCAGATCGATCATCGCGTCGATCACCTTGCGCCCCGGGAACGTGTAACGCACCAGCACCCACGCCAGCAGCGTGCCGATGATGCCGTTGATGATCGCGGCGCACAGCGCGGTGCCGAAGCTCAGCTTCAGTGCGGCGAGGACGCGGGGCGCGGAGATGATCGTCCAGAACTGATCCCAGGTGAGTTGGGCGGCGTGGACGAACATCGCCGCCAGCGGGATAAGCACAATCAGGCTGAGGTACACCAAGGTGTAGCCCAGCGTCAGCCCGAAGCCGGGTATGACGGGGGAGATACGACGCGACATAAAAGTCCTTGGTTTGAGAACGCACAAAGCCCCGACGGTTAAATCGGGGCTCGTTTATGACCTATTTCAGATTACTGCGCCTGATAGATCTGGTCGAACACGCCACCGTCGTTGAAGAATTTCGGCTGCGCGGTTTTCCAGCCGCCGAAGTCCTTGTCGATGGTCACCAGCTCCAGTTTAGGGAACTGCTGGGCGTACTTCGCCGCCACGTCCTTGTCACGCGGACGGTAGAAGTTCTTCGCCGCGATTTCCTGGCCGGCCGGGCTGTACAGGTGCTTGAGGTAGGCTTCGGCGATTTGCTCGTTGCCCTTCTTCTCGGCATTCTTGTCGACCACCGCCACCGGTGGTTCGGCGAGGATCGACAGCGACGGCACGACGATGTCGAACTTGTCCTTGCCGCCGTCTTCTTTCAGCGCCAGGAAGGCTTCGTTTTCCCAGGCCAGCAACACGTCACCCTGACCGTTGTTGACGAAGGTGATGGTCGAGCCACGGGCGCCGGTGTCCAGAACCGGTACGTGTTTGAACAGGGTTTGTACATATTCCTTGGCTTTGGCTTCGTTGCCGCCATTGGCTTTCAGGCCGTAGGCCCACGCCGCGAGGAAGTTCCAGCGTGCACCGCCGGAGGTTTTCGGGTTCGGGGTGATCACCGAGACGTCATTCTTGATCAGATCGCCCCAGTCCTTGATGCCTTTCGGGTTGCCCTTGCGCACCAGGAACACGATGGTCGAGGTGTAAGGAGTGCTGGCGTCCGGCAGACGCTTCTGCCAGTCGGCCGGCAGGGTCTTGCCGAGCTTGGCAATTTCGTCGATGTCGCCGGCCAGGGCCAGGGTTACGACGTCGGCGCGCAGACCGTCGATCACCGCACGGCCCTGCTTGCCCGAACCGCCGTGGGATTGCTGGATTTTCACGGTGTCGCCGGCGTGCTCCGACTGCCAGTACTTCACGAATTCGGCGTTGTAATCCTGATACAGCTCGCGCGTCGGGTCATACGACACGTTGAGCAGTTCGTAATCCTTGGCAACCGCGGAACCGGCAAACACAGCGCTGGCCAGGGCGGCCAAAGCGTAACGGCGAATCGACGACATGGTGAAAGCTCCTGGAATTCTTGGTGGTGGCTTTTTCTTATGGATTGCTGGAATCGGGTTGCTCGTTCAACGACCGCAGCCTGTGGCAGCTTCTGCCAACAGCTCCCCGCAGGAGCTGCCGCAGACTACGAATCAGGCCGGTTTGTTACCCGGTTGCTGCAGACGGAATTTCTCTTTGCGTTCGATCTGGACCACTTGGGCGTTATGCACGGTGATTTCCACCGCGCCGAAACGCAGGTCGCGCAAGGCGCTCTGGATTTCACGCAGGATGGTGCTTTCGTCCTGACCGTCAACGCTACGCAGGGATGCGCTCATGGTGCTGCTCCTTTGTATGGGATATGCCTGGCAGTGGGCGGCACTGCGTTCGGCGTGGGAGCAATATAAGAGAGGCGCGGATATTCTTAAAAAGACTATTTAAGAATGTTTATATAACTGGAAAACATTATGTGATGCAGCAAGGGTTTGCGGCGGATTTGGCCGCCGGCAAACCCGCCGTACGCCGTCATCAACCGATCAAGGGCGCCCGGTTCCAGTCGACTTGCGCTTCCGGGACCGGCCGCCCAAACCAGTAGCCCTGCCCCAGATCACAGGCCTGCTCCAGCAGGAACGCGGCCTGTTCCACCTGCTCGATGCCCTCGGCATGCACCTGCATGCCCATGCTGCGGGCCAGGGCGATGATCACCCGGACGATCGCCGCATCGTCCTCGTCCCACGGCAGGCCGGCGACGAAACCCTGATCGATCTTGAGCTTCTGCACCGGCAGGCGCTTGAGCCGCAGCAACGACGAATAACCGGTGCCGAAGTCATCGATGGCCAGACGAATGCCCAGTTCGCGCAGACGATGCATCTGTTCCAGCGCGACTTCCGGATCGTCCATCACCGCGCTTTCGGTGACTTCCAGTTCCAGATAGGCCGGATCCAGGCCGGTCTGGTGCAGCACCTGCGCCACCTGCTGATACAACTCGCGGCGAGCGAATAACCGCGAGGACACGTTGACCGCGACAAACGACAGCACCACCCCGGCCTGCTGCCATTGGCACATCTGCCGGCAGGCCTGCTGCATGACCCAGGCGTCGATCTCCGAGATCAGCCCGGTGCGCTCGGCAATCGGGATGAACTCCGCCGGCGACACCAGGCCCCGCTGCGGATGCTCCCAGCGCACCAGCGCCTCGACGCCGATCAGGCGACTGGTTTGCAGGTCGTGCACCGGTTGGTAGTAGACCCGCAGTTCCTGCTGCTCCAGCGCGCGGCGCAACTCGAAGGCGATTTCGACCCGCTGCTGGGCGTGAGCCGTGAGCTCTTCGGTGTACAGCGCGTAGCCATTGCGGCCGCTGCTCTTGGCCTTGAACAGCGCCGCATCGGCGTTGCGCAACAGCTGTTCGGCGCTCAGCGCATCGCTGGGAAACAGACTGATGCCGAGGCTGGCGTTGATGAACAGTTCATGGCCGTCGAGGCAGAACGGCTCCTTGAGCGCATCGAGAATACGCTGAGCCAGCGCTGCCGCCTGTGCCGGCTGTGGACAACTTTCCAGCAGAACCGCGAATTCATCGCCGCCCAGCCGCGCCAGGGTGATGCCCGGCCCGAACAACGCCTGCAAACGCGCGGCGACCGCCTTGAGCAAACGGTCACCGATAGTGTGGCCAAGACTGTCGTTGATCAGTTTGAAATGGTCCAGATCGATCATCAGCAGCGCGCAGCCGCGCTTGTGGGTCTGCGCCGATGCCAGCGCCTGTTCGGCGCGGTCGCTGAACAGCAGACGGTTGGGCAGGTCAGTCAGCGGATCGTGGTGGGCCAGGTGCTTGAGTTCGTGTTCGGAATCCTTGATTGCGCTGATGTCGGAAAACACCGCGACGTAATGGCTGAGCCGGTTGTCATCGTCACGAATGACCCGGATCGTCTGCCATTGCGGGTAGATTTCACCGCTCTTGCGCCGGTTCCAGATCTCGCCGCTCCATTCGTCCCGCGCCTGTAAAGAAGCGAACATCGCTTGATAGAACCCCGGCGGATGATGCCCGGACTTGAACAGGCTGGGCTGCTGGCCGATGACTTCATCGCGCTGATAACCGGTGATTTCCATGAACGCGCGATTGACGTGCACGATCAGCCCCTGCCGGTCCGTGACCAGCACGCCTTCGCGGGTGCAATCGAATACCGCAGCGGCCTGACGCAGGCGTTCGCGATCTGCCTGGCGTTCACGCAATCGGGCGCCGATGCCCAGGCATTCGAACAGCCGCGCCCGGGCCAGGAAGATCAACCCGGCGCTGAGCGCCACGAACAGGTAGCCGTTGATCAGTTGCCAGCGCAGCAACTCGTCAGAGCTATCGAAGAAACTGTTCAATAAATAACCAGTACCTTGCAGCCAGACCACGGCAAGGACCAGGTAAAGCAGCGCTGCACGCAAGGCATCGCGGTAAGTGGCAGACATTCGGCCGTCCATGTCCCTACAAAAATGTCGGGATTATAGGTCAAGAAACATCCAGCCATCTCTTATCTGAAAGGGCGACTGGTTTTATCTGTGTGCTTGGTGATAATGCAACGGCTGTTTTTTCTTTATCGAGGGCCCTATAGCCTATGTGGTACGAAGGTTTTCTTGGCTTGTCGGCCTGGTCGCTGGTCGCCGTCACCCTGGTGATGACCCACGTGACGATCGTTGCCGTCACGGTCTACTTGCACCGCTACTCGGCCCATCGCTCCCTGGAGCTGAATGCCGGCCTGAAGCATTTCTTCCGTTTCTGGCTGTGGCTGACCACGGCGCAGAACACCCGCGAGTGGACCGCCATCCACCGCAAACACCACGCCAAATGCGAAACCGAAGACGACCCGCACAGCCCGGTCGTCAAGGGTCTGTCCACCGTCCTGCGCAAAGGTGCCGAGCTGTACCGCGAAGAAGCGCAGAACCCGGAAACCCTGCGCATCTACGGCAAGAACTGCCCCGAAGACTGGATCGAGCGCAACCTCTACAGCCGCTACCGGTTGCTGGGCGTGGCGATCATGGCGGTCGTCGATCTGCTGCTGTTCGGCACCATCGGCATCACCATCTGGGCGATCCAGATGATGTGGATCCCGGTCTGGGCGGCCGGTGTGGTCAACGGTCTCGGCCATGCCGTCGGCTACCGCAACTTCGAATGCCGCGACGCGGCGACCAATCTGGTGCCGTGGGGCATCCTGATCGGCGGCGAAGAGCTGCACAACAACCATCACACCTACCCCAACTCGGCCAAGCTGTCGGTCAAGAAGTGGGAGTTCGACCTCGGCTGGGCGTGGATCCAGGTCTTCAGCTTCCTGCGTCTGGCCAAAGTGCAGCGGGTCGCGCCGATCGCCCACCGCGTCGAAGGCAAGGGCAGCCTGGACATGGACACCGCCATGGCGATCCTCAACAACCGCTTCCAGATCATGGCCCAGTACCGCAAGCTGGTGATCGGGCCACTGGTCAAGCAGGAACTGGCCAAGGTCGATCATTCGGTACGCCACCAGTTCCACCGGGCCAAACGTCTGCTCTCGCGGGAAACCAGCCTGTTGGAAGATCGCCACCACGCGCGCATCCAGAGCATGCTCGAGCACAGTCAGGCGCTGAAGGTAATCTACGAGAAACGTCTGGCCCTGCAGCAGATCTGGGTCAAGACCAGCGCAAATGGCCACGACATGCTCGCCGCCATCAAGGAATGGGTACACGAGGCCGAGGCCAGTGGCATCCAGTCCCTGCGTGAATTCGCCGACCAGTTGAAAACCTACTCGCTGCGCCCTGCCGCCATCTGATGCCGTTGATCGGTGCGCCCGGTTCCTGTGCGCACCCTTCGGAACTTCACCCCCGATCCCCTATCTCAAAGACACTTCGCCACCCCCGGCGGGCTTTCCCGTGGCCGTTGTCGACTGATCGGCACGCCCTTTGAGATTCGTGTCGATGGTCAACAACAATCAAAAAGACTCATCCCCTCCCCAGTGGCCCGAGGCCGCGCAAACCCTGATGGCATTGATGCACGCCCAGGGCGAAGTCGCCCGACTGAGCGAACGCGAGCAGCTGTTCAGTTCGCTGCTGGTCAGCGTCAACGCCGTGCTTTGGGCCTTCAACTGGGAAACCCGTCAGGTGTTGTACGTCAGCCCCGCTTACGAGCGGATCTTCGGTCGTTCCGCCGGCCTGTTGCTGGCCGACTACAACCAGTGGCGCGACAGCATCTACCCGGATGATCTGGAATACGCCGAACGCAGCCTCGCCGAAGTGCTGCATAAAGGCGCCGTAGAAGACCGCGAATACCGGATCATCGCCGCCGACGGCCAGGTTCGCTGGATCAGTGACAAGTGCTTCATCAACCGTCAGGACGAACCAGGGCAACCGGTGATCATCGTCGGCATCGCCGAAGACATCACCGACAAGAAGCAGATGGAAACCGAGCTCCAGCGCCTGGCCACCACCGACGTGCTGACCCAGAGCAGCAATCGCCGGCACTTCTTCGAATGCGCCCACCGGGAATTTGAACAAGCCCGCCTGCAAGGCGCGCAAATGGCGTTCCTGCTGCTGGACATCGATGACTTCAAGGTGATCAACGACACCTACGGCCACCCCGAGGGCGACAATGTGCTGCAACGGATCGCCGAATGCGGTCGTGCCTCGCTACGTCGGGGCGACCTGTTCGGGCGGATTGGCGGTGAGGAATTTGCGGCGGTTTTCCCGGGCTGTGCGCCGGACATGGCGATGCAGGTGGCCGAACGGTTGCAACGGGAAATTCAGCGGCTGAGCTTCAATCACGCCGATCAGACCTTCGGCATCACCGTCAGCCAGGGCCTGACCAGCCTCACCCCGGAAGACGAAAGCCTCGACACCCTGTTCGCCCGCGCGGACGCAGCGATGTACGAGGCCAAACGGCAGGGCAAGAACCGGATCATTTCCGCCTGATTCCCGACCGGATGCGCAATCAAACCGCTATTTGCGCATCCGCATCAGCTCCGGCAGGCCGATCTTGAGCAACCGCGCCGTGCGGCTCTTCGCCAGCTCCTCAACGCCCTCATGCTCGGTCAGCCGCGCCATCTGCGCCGCCATGTTCATCACCAGCGCCTCGCGGGAATAGACCCCGCCACCGAGCTGGTAGACCGAGGCAATCAGCTCGCGCAGCTCCAGCGGCAACCGCCAGCGGGTGCGCAACGCCGAACCGTACGCCGCACCGAATTCCGCCAGCGCATCGCCGACTTCCTCCAGTTCATCCAGCTCACCGCCGGCCTGCTTCCACTCTTGAAGACAACGCAGCAACGCGAGATCGCCGAGGCGATGGAGCATCCCGGCGCAGTAGCAGCGCTCCTGATCCAGATCGAGCAGCCGCGCCAGCGTACGGGCGTACTCGGCGGTGTGCAGCGACAGGCCCCAATAGCGCTCGGCGTAATCCGCCAGGCATGGGTCGCTGAGCCGGGCGCTGCGTTTGAGTGCAAGGCCAAGAATCAGATTCATGCTCTGCCCGGTGCCCAGACGATGCAGCGCCTGCGCCAGGGTCTGCACCGGCGCGCCATGGTGCTGGGCGGCGCTGTTGGCGGCGGCGATCAACACGGCGGTGATCTGCGGATCGGTGCGGATTTCCTCTTCCAGCAGCTTCAGGTCCAAGCCGTTGGGATTGAGGCTGCGCTTGACCGCCACCTGCACGTCGGTCATCAGCGGTGCGCCGTCGGCCTGCTCGCGGCGGCGTTCGAGGAACACCGAGAGGGTCATGCCTGGCGCCAGTGCAGGCACTTCACAGAATACTTCCTCGCCGGCATTGAGCAGCAGCCCTTGCAAACGCTCGGTCAGGCTTTCCATGTTCAGGGGTTTGGCCAGGTAGGCTGTCGGCGCCAGCGGCAAGGCTTCGCGCACGCTGGCGCTGTCGTTGCGACTGCTCATCAGAATGAACGGCAGCGGCGGATTGCGTTTGCGCTGGCGGACACTGCGCAACACGCTCAAGCCATCGACGCCGGGCAACTCCCAGTCGACGATCGCCAAGTCATAAGGGACTTCGCTGAGCAGCGTCATTGCCTCCTGGCCATCGGCGCACAGGTCCAGCCGCGCATCGCAGCGCACATTCAGCAACACTTGTTTGAGCAGGTCACGAGACCACGGGTCGGCCTCGGCAATCAGCACTCGGGGTACAGCGGGTAAATCGACGGCCGTCATGCTCGCCCTCCCTTGCAATGCTTGAACCTTAGCCAATGCTGGCGTTTCGGTACAACCTGAAAACCGCGCAGGTGTTTCCCGGGCATGAAAAAACCCGCCGAAGCGGGTTTTTTGTCGATCCGATCACACGGTGCAACGGATTACAGCTCCGAGAAGCACTCTTCGATGATCGCCAGACCTTTGTCCAGTTGCTCGTCCGGCGAGGTCAGCGGTACCAGGACGCGCAGAACGTTGCCGTAGGTGCCGCAGGACAGCAGGATCAGGCCCTTGTCACGCGCCTTGGCCACGACAGCCGCGACGGCGGTCGGGTTTGGCTTGTGGCTGTCGCCGTTTTCGAACAGCTCGACGGCAATCATCGCGCCCAGGGCACGGACTTCACCGATCACCGGGTACTTGGCCTGGATGGCTTTCAGGCCGGTGACCAGACGCTCACCAACAGCCTTGCAGCGGTCCAACAGTTTTTCTTCTTCGAACACTTCCATCACGGCCAGGGCCGCAGCGCAAGCGATCGGGCTACCGGCGTAGGTGCCGCCCAGGCCGCCTGGCGCGATGGCGTCCATGTATTCGGCCTTGCCGCACACACCGGCCAGCGGGAAGCCGCCAGCGATGGATTTGGCGAAAGTGGTCAGGTCGGCAGCAACGCCCATCTGTTCCATGGCGAAGAAGGTGCCGGTACGGCCAGCGCCGGTCTGCACTTCGTCAGCGATCAGCAGGATGCCGTGCTGGTCGCACAGGGCGCGCAGGCGCTTCATGAATTCTTTCGGTGCGACGTAGAAACCACCTTCACCCTGCACAGGCTCGATGATGATCGCGGCGATGTCTTTCGGCTCGGCGTCGTTCTTGAAGATGCGTTCGATGGAAGCGATCGAGTCGTCGATGCTCACGCCGTGCAGTTCGTTCGGGTACAACGCGCGGAAGATGCCGCCTGGCATCAGGCCCATGCCGGCCGAGTAAGGCACGACTTTACCGGTCAGGCCCAGGGTCATCATGGTGCGACCGTGGTAAGCGCCGGTGAAGGCGATCACGCCAGCGCGGCCAGTGGCAGCACGAGCGATCTTCACGGCGTTTTCAACGGCTTCGGAACCGGTGGTCACCAGCAGGGTTTTCTTGGCGAAGCCGCCCGGTACGCGAGCGTTGATTTTCTCGCACAGCTCAACGTACGGCTCATAAGCCAGAACCTGGAAGCAGGTGTGAGTCAGCTTGTTCAGCTGCTCGGTCACGGCGGCGATGATTTTCGGGTGCACGTGGCCGGTATTCAGTACAGCGATACCGCCAGCGAAGTCGATGAATTCACGCCCTTCAACGTCGGTTACGGTCGCGTTCTTCGCGGACTCGGCGAAGATCGGGTGAATCTGGCCAACACCCCGTGGAACAGCAGCGGTACGGCGGGCCATCAGTTCAGCGTTAGTCTTGCTCATTACAGTCCTCATTCGCCGCTCATCGGGCGGCGTGGTTCAAGGATAAAGCGGGAGGAATCGGCGGTGGCAGCATGCGATGATCGACTGCCACGGCGTTCCCGGCCGCAGAGAAAATTCCGGTTTGAAACGACGCAAAGGGACAGCGCTCTCGTGCCCTTTGCGTTTACAGCGATCTTCTACCGAGGCTTAGATGCCCAGGCAGAGGTATTTGATTTCCAGGTAATCTTCGATGCCGTACTTGGAGCCTTCACGGCCCAGGCCCGAGGCCTTGATGCCGCCGAACGGCGCGACTTCGTTGGAGATCAGCCCGGTGTTGACGCCGACCATGCCGTACTCCAGGGCTTCCGCCACACGGAACACACGGCCCAGGTCGCGAGCGTAGAAGTACGAGGCCAGACCGAACTCGGTGTCGTTCGACATCGCGATCACGTCGGCTTCGTCTTTGAAGCGGAACAGCGGCGCCAGCGGACCGAAGGTTTCTTCCTTGGCCACGGCAGCGTCTTTCGGCACGTTGGTCAGGATGGTCGGCTCGAAGAAGTTGCCTTCCATCGGCTTGCCGCCGGCCAGAACGGTCGCGCCTTTGCTCACCGCGTCAGCGATATGCTCTTGCACCTTGGCCACGGCTTTCTCGTCGATCAGCGGACCCGTGGTGGTGCCTTCTTCCAGACCGTTGCCGATCTTCAGCTTGGCGACTGCCACTTTCAGCTTCTCGGCGAACGCGTCGTAAACCGAATCCTGAATGTACAGACGGTTGGCGCAGACGCAGGTCTGGCCGTTGTTGCGGTACTTGGAAATGATCGCGCCTTCGACGGCCTTATCCAGGTCCGCGTCGTCGAACACGATGAATGGCGCGTTGCCGCCCAGTTCCAGGGAGACTTTCTTGATGTCCTTGGCGCATTCCGACATCAGCTGACGACCGATTTCGGTCGAACCGGTGAAGGACAGTTTGCGCACGATCGGGTTGCTGGTCAGCTCGCTGCCGATGTCGCCGGCGCTGCCGGACACCACGCTGAACACACCTTTGGGGATGCCGGCGCGCTGGGCCAGTTCGGCCAGGGCAAATGCAGAGAACGGGGTTTGCGAAGCAGGCTTGAGCACCATGGTGCAACCGGCGGCCAGGGCCGGGCCCGCTTTACGAGTGATCATCGCCGCCGGGAAGTTCCACGGGGTGATGGCAGCGGTAACGCCGATCGGTTGCTTGATCACGATCAGGCGCTTGTCCGGCTGGTGGCCCGGAATCACGTCACCGTAGATGCGCTTGGCTTCTTCGGCGAACCACTCGATGAACGAAGCGGCGTAAACGATTTCGCCCTTGGCTTCGGCCAGTGGTTTGCCTTGCTCGAGGGTCATCAGGCGAGCGAGGTCGTCCTGGTTCTCGATCATCAGTTCGAACCAGCGACGCAGTTTGCCTGCACGCTCCTTGGCGGTCAGTGCACGCCAGGCCGGCAGCGCCTTGTCGGCGGCTTCGATGGCACGGCGGGTTTCGGCAGCGCCCATCTTCGGTACGGTGCCCAGAATCTCGCCGGTGGCCGGGTTGTTGACCTTGATCGTCTGACCGTTGTCCGCGTCGACCCATGCGCCATCGATGAAGGCTTGCTGGCGGAACAACTGGGTGTCTTTAAGCTGCATGTCGGCTTTCCTTAACAGCACCGCGCAAGGCGCGGAGCAAAATTATGATTGTAGAAAGGCGCCTCGCAAGGCTGCCGTCAGGGAAATCATTCACCGGGCTGAGATATGAATAGCGCACGATTCAAAATGCGTGCGGCTCAGCACCTGGATAAGGAGCGTTTGAAATCTCAAACGAATCCTAGGTTCAAAGGGGTTGAAGGACAATAGGGCGTTCGAAAAAAAGAACAAAAACGCCGCTTTTGCTGAACATTTCAGATCAACGTACCAACAGCTCGGGTCGCAGGGAAACCATAGAACAGCCTCCCCAAAGCGCCAAGCGAGCCTTTTGCAGGACGTTACAGCTTTATGGAATGCAGTGCTTTTCAACCGACACGCGCACTGACAATACGCACCAAAACCCGGCATGGACGCCCCGAGCCGACCTAGGTATGATGTCGCCCGCTGCACCAGTAGCTCAGCTGGATAGAGTACTGCCCTCCGAAGGCAGGGGTCGTGGGTTCGAATCCCGCCTGGTGCGCCATTGATTTAAACGAGAAAGCCCCGGACTGTGATGGTCCGGGGCTTTTTTGTGCCTGCCGACTGGCGACTCACTCCGTCGTCCAGTCAAACTCGTCGTATTCATCATCGTCTTCTTCGTCCTCGATCAAGTCATCATCGAGAACGTCTTCCTCCAGATCCTCTTCGGCCTGCTTGGCCAGAAGAAACTCCTTGCGACTCTCCGTCACTGCCCGCCGCAGTTCCTCACCCTTGACCGGGCAGTTGAGCATTTGGGCGATGCGGTCGATTTTTTGGGCCACGGCATCCTCCAGCGCATCGGCAATGACCCGATAGTGCGCGTTTTTGCGGGTCAATGCCAAATGGCGGATGGCTGATACGGTCAGTTCTTGCGGATTTTTTCCAGCCGCAGGTCGAGATTCACGTTCGGGTAGCGCTTGTGCAGGTTACTGAACAGGCTGTCGGCCGCTTGCGACTGGCCCGACTCGCGCAGGCGCAGGACTTCGCGCAGTTGCTCGTCGAGACCGTTGACCGGGGCGGCGGCACGCTTGCTGACCTTGGCTTCGTCCAACGTGTCGGCGCGGATCGATTCGCTCTGCATCGGCGCCGCCATTTCCGCCATCGGCGCGGGGGCCATTGCGGGTGCAGGCGCGGAAAGCGCGCCGGCGGGCGCCGACAACGATCGGGCCACGGGCGCAGCCGGTTTCGCGGCGGGGGCGAAATCGAATTGAGCCACGGGCTCCGGCGCGCGCTGCACCAGCGACAGCATCAGCGCGATGCCGACCAGGCTGGCAAAGGCCACCTGGTAGCGCGGTTGCTGACAGGCCTTGAGCCAGCGCTGCCACAGGCTCTGCCGTGGTGCCGGGGTTTCATGACGGGCGGCGTTGAGGATCAGCGCATCGAGATGTGCCGGCGGTTCGGCGTTGTGCTGTTCGCGCACGTGCTTGAGCACTTGCTCTTCGGGTGTCGGGCGGGCGTCCGTCATGTCAGTACCTCCTCGGCCAGCAGCCGACGCAGTTTTTGCTGGGCGTAGCGCAAGCGGCTCTTGACGGTTTCCAGCGGTGTTTCGGTGAGGCTGGCGATTTGCGCCAGGTCGAGGTCGCCGTGGGCACGAAGCAGAAACACTTCGCGCTGGTCGGCGGGCAAGGATTGCAGAGCGCTCTCCAGGCGCTCGCTGTTGCGGCTGAGGTTGAGCAGTTGTTCGGGATCCGAGGCATCGTCGCTGACGGCGTGGAATTGCTCGTCGTAGCTGTCATGCAGCGGTTGTCGGGCGCCGTGCTTGCGCCAGTGGTCAATCAGGCGATTGCGGGCAATCTGGAACAACCACGTACGAAAGGTCGCCCGGCCTTGTGGCTGACTGCTACTGCGGATCAGGCTCAGCCAGGTCTCCTGGAACACCTCGTCGGCCAGTTCCGGTTTGCCGCTCAAACCGAGCAGAAACCGGTAAAGACTCTGCCGATGGCGGGCGTACAGGATCTCGAACGCCTTGCCGTCACCCTCGCGATAACGGGCCAGCAGCGATTCGTCGCTGCTGGCCTCAAGGCTGTCGGCGAAAGCAAACAGCTGTGTGATGAAGCCTTTGAGGCGGCTCACTATTCAATCCGTCGCTCAGTGGACATTCCGTTGGAGGCGGTGGAGGTACGCAGGCTCTGCGCCAGTTCCACCAGTTGCACGAACTCGTTGCGCAAGCCGAAGCGGTCATCGCCGCGGGCACCGCGGGCCAGGGCTTCGGTGTCCTTGAGGCTGAAATCGCCGGTGTAGCGGCCGTCCTTGAGTTGCTGGGAAAACGCAGCGACGGCGGCAGCAAAGCGCAGGTCTTCACTGGCTGGTGCAACCTGACTGGCAATCGGCCGCTCGATCAGCAGACTTTTCCCACCCTCAGGCTTTTGATATCGCACGCGCAGCATTGCCAATTCTCCTCTCTTCTCGGAAACCACTGCATCGGTTTTTCCGTAACGCAGCGGTTCCAGCCAGCCCTTCTCGCCTGTCGGGACAATTTCATACAACGCCGTCACCGTATGGCCTGCACCGATTTCACCGGCATCAACCTTGTCATTGCTGAAATCCTCACGCTTCAACGCGCGATTTTCGTAGCCGAGCAGCCGGTATTCGCTGACCTGCGCCGGGTTGAACTCGACCTGCAACTTGACGTTTTTCGCCACCACGGCGAGGGTCGAACCGAGTTGATCCACCAGCACCTTGCGCGCTTCGCGCAGGTTGTCGATGTAGGCGTAGTTGCCGTCACCGGCATCGGCCAGTTGTTCCATCAGATGTTCATTGTAGTTATCCACACCGAAACCCAGGGTGGTCAGAGAAATCCCGGTCTTGCGTTTATCCACAGCCATTTGTTTCAGACTGTCGAAGTCGCTGATGCCGACGTTGAAGTCACCATCGGTGGCCAACAGGATGCGGTTGATGCCTTTGGGGATGAACGCCTGCTGCGCCATCTGATAAGCCAGCTCGATGCCTGATGCGCCAGCGGTCGAGCCACCAGCAGTCAATTGCTCGATGGCTGTGCGAATTTTCGCCTTTTCCCGTCCGGAAGTCGGCTCCAGCACTATTCTGGATTCGCCGGCATACACCACCAGCGATACCCTATCCTGTTCGCGCAATTGATCGACCAGCAATTTCAGGGTGCTTTTGACAAGTGGCAAGCCTTCGCGGCGGTCCATCGAGCCGGACACATCCACCAGAAATACCAGATTCGCCGGGGCCAGTTCCGCCACCGCACGGTCGGACGCTTTGATGCCGATACGCAGCAAGCGGGTGTGCGGGTTCCACGGTGAAGCAGCCAGTTCGGTGGTCACGCCGAAGGGCGAGCCATCGCTCGGCAACGCGTAGTCGTAAGGAAAGTAATTGACCATCTCCTCCAGCCGCACCGCGCCTTCCGGCGGCAGTCGACCCTGATTGAGCAGGCGCCGCACATTGGCGTAGGCGCCGGTGTCGACATCGGCGCTAAAGGTCGAGACCGGGGTTTCGGTGACGCTGTGGATCGGATTGTCGGCCAGCTTGGCGTACTGCTCGCGCTGTTCGTCGCGATAGCCCTGTGGATAACTTTCACCGGCCGGCATCGGTGCAAAACTGGCGATCGGAGCCGTCAGTGCACTGCGCTTGGCCATCGCGCTATCGGCCATGACCGCTTCGGGCTGCACGGAGGACTTCAGTTCAGTCTGCGCCGGAGGCGGCGCGACGGTGGTTTCCGGGCTGGAGGAAACGCCGCAACCGGCAACCACCAGCAACACACTGGCAGCAAGGGGGCGCAGAAGCGTGGAAGGAAGGGACATGGGGGCTGACCTCGGGGAAGAATTGATCCATTCATCCCCTGAGACGGGCAGCCCTTCCAGTTCGGGTTAAACCTCGCCGAATTTTTTTCAGCGGTGATAACGCCGCACCGCACTGCTGTTACGCAGCACGTGGCCTTTGATCTTTTCCATCAGCTGGGCGCGGGTCAGGCCGGCGGCCAAGGCGTCCGGGGCCAGATCCAGGGCGTAGATCTGGATGATGTAGTGGTGCGCGCTGTCGCCAACCGGCGGGCATGGGCCGACGTAGCTGGTGGTGCCTTTGCTGTTGGTGCCACCGACGCCTTCAAGGGCCGATTTGGCGCCAACGCCGGCGGGAATCTGCCGGGTCGTGGCCTTGATGCCGTAGTGAATCCAGTGATCGACGCCCGCGCCTTTCTGGCCGTCCGGATCGTGCATGACGATGGCGTAGCTCAGGGTTCCGGCCGGGCCGGCATTCCAGCTCAGGGCCGGCGACTGGTTCTTGCCACCGCAACCGGCCGCATCGCTGGCCGCCGCCGAGGTGAACAGACGGTTATCCGACACACCGGGAATGCTGAGGGTGAAACGCTCCTGGGCCTGCGCAGGAAACTGCACGCAAAGGGCGACGGCAACGGCCGCCAGCCAAGGGTTGAGAGAGGTCAATCGGGTCATTCCGGGAGCACCTTGTGCAGTTGGGCCTTCGTCGGCCTGCAAACTATAGCCGTACCGTTCGTGCCGTGGCAGTGGCAAATGGCTGAACCTCGCAATGCGGCCCAAACTCGTAAGAGAAATGCCTGTGAGGAGCACGACCATGACCCTGCACCGTGTCGCCCGTTTCGCCGATGTGCCTGAAGACCGTGGCCTGGAGGTAAAGATCGGCGACTGCAAGATCGTGCTGCTGCGCGTTGCCGGCCAATTGCGCGCCTTTCAGGGGCAATGCCCGCACGCCGGCGCGCCGCTGGCGGAAGGCGCGTTGTGCCACGGCCGGCTGATCTGCCCTTGGCACAAGGCAGCCTTTCGCGCCGAGGATGGCGCCCTGTGCGAGCCTCCGGCGCTGGACAGCCTCAAGCGTTACCCGCTGGAGCTGCGCGGCGACGAGGTGTGGGTCGATGACCAGCCGCTGCCGGATCCGCACACCCCGCCGCAGGACGATCCGCGCACCTTCGTCATCGTCGGCGCCGGTGCCGGGGGAACGGCCTGCGCCGCCGCCCTGCGGGAAAAAGGCTTCGGCGGGCGGATCGTGCTGATCGACCGCGAGCCGGACGCCGGCTACGACCGAACGGTGCTGAGCAAATTCGTGCTGTCCGGGGAAATGACGTCGGCGGAAACCCCGCCGCTGCGCGATGAAGACTTTTACCGCGAACAGCACATCAACCGGGTTTCAGGCGAAGTCACCGGGCTCGATACCGAAGCCAAAACCCTTCACCTGAGCGATGGCCGCACACTGAATTACAGCGCGGCGGTGCTGGCCACCGGCGCAACGCCGAACACGCTGGAACTACCCGGTGCCGACCTGCCCCAGGTGTTTGTCCTGCGCTCCAAAGCCCAGGCGCAATACATCATGGACGCCGCCCAATCCGGTCAGCGGGCGGTGATCATCGGTGACAGTTTCATCGCGCTCGAATGCGCCTCGGCCCTGCGCCAGCACGGTCTCGAGGTGACGGTGCTGGCGCGTCACGCAATTCCCTTCGCGGCGCAATTCGGTGAAGCCGTCGGCAAGGCGATCCGGGCACTGCATGAAGAAAACGGCGTGAAATTCATCACCGATCACGAAGCCAGGGAGATCACCGGCGACGGCAAGGTCGAGGCGGTGTTGCTCGACAACGGCCTGCGCCTGTCGGCGGATCTGGTGTTGGCGGGAATCGGCGTGCATCCGGCCACCGAAGCGTTCGGCGATCTTCCGCGCGAGGACGATCAATCATTGTTGGTCGATGCCAGCCTGCGCGTCACCGAGAGCCTGTGGGCCATTGGCGATATCGCCACCTTCCCGTTGAACGGCAAGCCTCAACGTATCGAACACTGGCGTCTGGCCCAGCAGCACGCGCGGATCGCCGCCGCCAACCTGCTCGGTGGCGAGGAGCATTACCTCGACGTGCCGTATTTCTGGACCTGGCATTTCGGCCGCAACTACGACTATCTCGGCCAGGCCGAGGGCTGGGATGCGGTCGAATTTATCGGCAAACCCGAACAACCGCCGTTTATCGGTCTGTTCGGGAGCAAGGGCGTTGTAGTGGCAGCGGTCGCCTGCGAAGAGGAACGTGCAATGGCGCTGCTGGCCGAGCGCATGAAGCAACCGCTCCCGATGGATGAAGCCTGGCGGCTGATTCGCGCCGTCAGGTGATCCGGTTAAGCGGCTCGCGGTTGTCGTCGTCCTCGGCGTGCAGAAAGATCACCCGAGGATGTTCCAGCGGGGCCAGCGGTGGTGGCAGCTCCTGCGGCTGAACCGGCCACAGATGCGGCACCACATCACTGACATCGCCGTCCTGATCGTTGTGGATGGTCATCACGCCCGGCCCGCGCAGTTTCTGAAAGCGCTCGTCGCAAAGTTTGAAGCTGCGGCTCAGCCCTTCATCGTCGACCACCGGGGACGGCAGGCGGCGCTGGGCGAAGCTGCGGCTCTTGCGTTGCTGATAGCGCGCCCAGCCGATCAGGATCACCGCGTTGACCACCGCCACCCACAGGTAAATCTGCAAGGTGCCGAGGGCTTCGAACGCCGAGTTGTCGAGGCGTGGCCCACCTTCGTGAGTATCAATCAGCGGCCACAGACCGCGTACCAGCAGATACAGCAGGCCGATCCAGGCCAGCACGGTGAAGAACGCATCGAGCAGCACCAGAAACGGTCGTTGCCGGGTCCGGATGATTTTCATTTGATAACCTCCTCTTCATCGTCCCCGAGCGGCTTGATACCCCGGTCGGGACTGACCCAGCGCGCACGTTTCTGGTGTTGGCCGAACAAGACTTTGGGGAAACTGACCAGCGTGGTCAGCAGGCTGACGAGCCAGAACGCGATCGGGTACCACACCACCCAGAACATGGTCCTGCCCAGGCCCGGCTCATAACGCCGGTCGATGACGATGCTGACCGCGAACTGCACCAGGCAGACAAACGCCAGCAGCAAACCGGTGAAGGCTGGCGGCATCAGGTGATCGACGGCAATCGCCTCAGGCATGACCACGAACTTGCCGACGGCCCAGAAGATCACCGACAACAGGAACGTGAACGCCCAGCCGGTCGACAGGCAGTATTCGAACAGCAGCGGCCACAGGTAACGATGGCGGTACTGCCAGATCCCGCGAATGTTCTTGAACAGCACTTCGGCACCACCCTGGGCCCAGCGCAGGCGCTGCTTCCACAGACCGCGCAGGGTTTCCGGCATCAGGATCCAGCACAGGGCACGGGGCTCGTAAAAGATGCTCCAGTGGTCCAGTTGCAGCTTCCAGCTGATGTCGATGTCTTCGGTGATCATGTCCGGGCTCCAGTAGCCGACCCGGTTCAGCGCCGTGCGGCGGAACGCAACGATCACACCCGACACGGTGAAGATCCGCCCGAACACCCGCTGTGTGCGTTTGATCAGCCCGATGATCGACGAGAACTCGCCGACCTGAACCCGCCCGACCAGAGTCGAACGCGTGCGGATCCGTGGGTTGCCGGTCACCGCGCCCAGTCGTGCGTTGTCGAGCATCGGCGCTACCAGATAAGCGGCGGTGTTCGGCGCCAGCAGCGCATCACCGTCGATGCACACCAGATATTCGCTGCGCGCCGCGATGGCGCCCATGCGCAGGGCCACGGCCTTGCCCTGGTTTTCCGCCAGATGCAGCACCCGCAGCCGTGGGTCTTCCTTGGCCAGCGCATCCAGCACTTCGGCGGTGTTGTCCCTGGAGCCGTCGTTGATCGCGATGACTTCGATGTTCGGGTAATGCTGCGCCAGCGCCGCGTGGATAGTGTCGGCGGCGTTATCGCCCTCGTTGTAGCAAGGGATCAGGATCGAAATCAGCGGTTCGCCTTCCAGCGGTGGCGGCAGGGTGTCGTCCTTCCACGGCCAGTGCCGTTCCCAGTGCAGCCAGAAATACAGGCCACCGGAAATCCACAACCCGGACATGAACAGCGGGTAGAAGAACACGAAGTCCATCAGGAATTGCCCGGTGACCAGGAAGATCAGCCCCAGGGGGACGCCGAGGACGATCGCCAGAACAAGCAGGGCCAGCAGTCTATCCAGCATGTCATGGGTTCCATTTGTTGGAGAGCGCAGGCCGCACGGTTTTCAGGTCCGGCAGGTTCTCGAGAAAGTTGTCCGGGTAGTAGCCGAAACTGGTGGCGCCCTGACGCTTGAGGCGGCTCATCCAGTCGGCCAGTTGTGCGCCATCGATGTCGGCCTGGTCCTTTTTCGTCCAGTCCCGGGCCTGCAGTTCGAACACCGTGCGATCCAGCGCGCCGGGGCGTTGTTTGATCTTCGCCACCAGTTCTTCGAGCCACGGGCCGGACTGCGCATACGTCTGTTTTTCCATGAGCGGCATGGCCATCGGCGCCGTCCAGTCGTAAGTCCCGAGGAAGTCGTCGAGGTTCTGCGCGAACCACGCTTCGCTGTGCGGATTGAGCACCGGCTCGGCGAAGATGTTGCGTGCGGTGAGCACTTGCGGGCCACGAATCGCGCGCACCTTGGCGGTCAGCTCATTGGTGAAGTCGATCAGGTAGCGGCTCTTGAAGCGCGTCCAGCGCTGCATGGCTGCCGGATCGTCACGCAGAGCGGCGATCGAGCCCGGCAAGCCTTGGGCGGTGTAAGCCTTCAGCGCCTGCGGGCCGGCGTCTTCGAAGTCCGAAAGCACTGCGTCGTCGTGATAGAGAATGCCGTCGACCGAAGTCAGGCGTGCTACGTCTTCGTAGATCTCGCCGATGATCCGCCGCACTTCGGGATCGAACGGCGACAGCCGTTTGTATTGATCCGGGTCGACTGCGGTCGTGCCGGTCTTCGGATCCCAGCGCGTCACCCGTGGCAACTTCGAATCCAGCTGGAAACTCAGCACCGGCATCCACGCGAAAACCTTCACGTGAGCCCGGGTGCGCAATTGCCAGGCGACGCGGTCGAACAGGTCGGCGCGCATCGGCAGATGACGGTTGGGGAAGTACAGCGAATGCACCAGGCCATCGCCCTTCGGATCGGCGAAGGCTTGCAGGAACACGGTGTTGGCGCCCATGTCGGCCATGCGCTGGATCAATTTGCCGAGGTTGATTTCCTGCTGCGCCGGGTCCGGGTCGTAGACGTTGTCCAGATCGACGTGGACCACGCGCATCACGAAATCCGCTTGCACGCCGACCACGCTGTTGGCGAAGTGCTCGCCGTCAGGGTCGGAAGCCACCAGGAAACGCGGCCCGCTCATCAGGTTGTCGAGGGCATCGAGTCCATCATCCAGGGTCAGGGCCATTTCATAGCCCTCTTCGCTGACCACGGTCAGCGAGGTTCCGTCCGCCGTCCCGTAAGGCCAGACCCAGATGCGCGGTTTTTTACCGGTGTTCTTGCGGATCTTCTCCGAGATCGCCTGCACGTCGGCACGGATCCGCGCCTGAAAATCGGCTTCGGATTCGTAGCGTTTGCTCACCGGATCGTAGCGTCGGGTCGCGGCCGCCGGCTGCAGGTTGCCTTGCGGGTTGGCGAGGATGCCTTTGTGGCTGGCGTCGGTGTGGGCGGCGATTTCCACCAGGCCCGATTGCGAGATTTCCCGCACCTGAGCCCAGGTCAGGAAGTCCGAGCGCGGACGCGGTGTACCGGCGAAATCCACCGGTTGGTTCAGCGGCGTGTCGATCCAGGTGCCGACCGGCGCCAGCAGCGCATGCCAGTTGTAGGCGCGCAACACCGGCAACACGCGGGTGTAGAAGCTTGAGTAACCGTCGTCGAAACTGAGCAGGATCGCCTTGGGCGGCAGTTCCGGCCCGCCTTTGCGCGCGGCCATGATCTGATCGACCGTCACCGGTTGGTAGTTGTTCTCCCGCAGCCAGGCGAGTTGCTCAAGCAGGCGCTCGGTGCGCACCGCCACCACCGCCTGATCGGGGTCACGGTCTTCGACGTCGTGGTAGGCAATGCCCAGCACGTGATTTTTCGGCCAGGGCTTTTCATTGGCCGCCAGCGGTCGCTCGGACGGCGGCACGAAGGCCGGAGCTTGCTGGGCGCAGGCGCTGACCAGCAGCACTCCCAGCAGAAGGATGAAACGCGAAATCAAAGGCATCTTCAAACTCTTCTAGAAGCGGAAAGTGAGGTCGACGAGCAGACGCAGATCGGTTTCCCGGTCACCGTCGTAGGGCCGGTTGATCACGCTGAACAAACCGCCCAACTCGAACACGTCGTTCCAGGCGTAGCGCTGGCCGTAACCGAGCAATGCCATGCCGCCGGTGCCGTGATCACGCTGGCTGTAAGTCCCCGCACCGGCCTGGAACTGCTGGCTCCAGGCGGTTTCGTAGCGGTGGTACAGCACGTGATTGACGTTGAGCAGCGGCATGACACTGAAGTCCGACTTCGGGTTGAAGTACGGCACGTCATCGGACTTGGAGTTGTGGCTGGTGCCCACTTCCAGGCCCGCGTCGACTTGCAGGTTCGGCGCGCTGTAGACGCCCTCTTTTCCGGTCAGCAAGGCTTCGACGCGGTTGTTGCCGTCGCTGAAGTGCGACGGGCTGACCGCCAGCCGCCACTCGCGGCTCTCGTTGGCGCGCCAACGGATGAAACCGCTGCCGCCGTTGGCCTTGATGTCGCTGTTCAATGCCCGCAGCGGGGTTTCGGCCGAGAGGTATTCAAGGCTGCCGCCGTATTGCCAGTGGTCGTTGATATCGCGGGCAATCGCCAGACGCGCGCCCTGCTTGTCGCCGAAACCGTAGGAATGATTCGACACTTCGGCTTCGAGGGTCATGTCGCGGGTGCGACGCTCCAGGCCGACACGCTGGAAGCGGTGGTGGCCGGTGCCTTCGGCAAAATCGCCGGTGGCGTATCCGGCCCCGGCGAACACTCGCCAGTCCTCATCGATCGGCGGGCTGTAAAGGGTGGTCTGGATGCCGAAATCCCGGCTACCGGAGACCGCGCCGGCATCGCCACCGCTGCCTCCGTTAGCCTTGCCGCCATAGGCTTCGACACGCAGCTCGGACATGTCGTGCACTTCACGCTCGCGGGCCAGACGCTGGACCTGACGGTTGTCGAGGAAGCGCGCCACCACGTCATCGGTCAGCGCATCCATTTGCCGCCATTCCTGCAAGTCCATCGCGGTGCGAGCCTGCGCGACTTCCAAACCCGTGTCGCGCGGCGCGATGCTCTCGGTTTCCTTGAGCTGGTTTTCAGCGCGGCGCGGCCAGTTTCGGGCCAGGTACAGATCGGCCTGGGCCAGGCGCAGGCCGATGTTGCCCGGCGCCTGATCCACCAAGGTCTGCAAGCGCTCCTCGCCGTGAGGCAGGTCGGATCCATAGGTGCCGGCCTGTGCCGCCAGTTGCTGGGCGTCCATCCATTCGTCGTTGGGGTTGCCGATCGGCAGGCCCTTGAGTTCGACGCGCGGCTTCTGCGCCCTGGCCTGATCTTCAGCGACTTTGCGCGCCTCTTCAGCGCGGTCGCTTTCCAGCAGCGAGTAATACAGCGCCGTGGTGTCTTCGAGTCGGTCACCGACATCGGCATCTGGCGCTGCCAGCACCTGACGGTAGAGATCGGTGGCGATTTCCGGCTGGCGCTGATCCAGATAGGACGCCGCCACCCAGCGCAGGGCGTAGGTCGGGATCTTCACGCCTTCGGCTTGCAGCTTCTGATATTCGCTGATGACTTCGGCGGTGCGCGCTCGGGCCTTGAGTGCGCCCAAGCGGTCGATGCGCCAGCGGGTCACGTCGTCGTGGGCGGTGGCGTCCGGAGTCCAGGTGGCGAGGAGCTGGTCGTAGTCGGCCAGGGCGCGGTCGGCGATCACGTAGCGTTCTTTTTCGCTGCGGGTGGCCAGTTCGGCGAGGCGCACGCGTTCGGCGGCCAGATCGCCTGCCAGACGCCGCAAGGTGACGGGATCGATCAACCCCGGACGCTGTCTGGCAAGACGCAGCGCCGGCTCCGGCAGACGCGCCTTTTGCAGGGCGACCACGTATTCGCGGGCGACCTCGGGTTTGTTGCCGGCGCGGATGAAGGCCTGGTCGTATTCGAACAGCGCGTCGTACGGCTTGCCGGCGCGATTCAGGGCGTAGCCCAGCGCCAGTCGGCGGGAAGGATCATCGGGTTTGGCGGCGACCAGCGAACGGGCGCGGATCACCCCTTCGTCAGGCTTGCCGGAGTCGGCCTGGGTCAGCGCCAGACCGAGTTGCAGGTCAGCGTTGTCCGGCTCCAGCGTCAGGGCCTTGTTGTAGACCTGGATCGCCTGATCCCAGCGTTTCAGGTTGCGGTAGGCCCGGGCGGTGGCGGTCAGCGCCTGAACCGGCAGTGCACGCTCACGGCCCTGAGTCTCGTAGACCTGCACCACTTCGGCGTCGAGCCCGGCCCAACTGGCGATTTGCAGGTGATCGCTGACTTGGCCGGTGCTGGCCTGGGCCGGCGGCACCTGACGCAACACGCTCAGCGCGGGCGTGTAATGCCCGGCCCGGGCGTCAAGCACCATTTGATCGTAGGCCGTGTCGGCGAACGCGAACGCCGGCCAGAGCAACTGGCTGCACAGCGCGACTCGAAACAAAGGGCGTAAACCACGATGTAATACAGGACCATCAATACGCGGCATTCGTCAGCATCCTTACATGGCCAGCCGGGTAGCAACGCCCCCCTTGCCCAATTCGTAACGGAGGCCAGGTCGATTTGCCTGGCCAAGCTTATCCAAGCAGTCTTGCACGCAAGCGTAGGTCAATATTCAGAACACAATAATTGTTCAGATTCGTGACGATGGCTGGCCCCGGCTAACCGTTAACCCGGATGCCAGACAGCAAAACGCCCGGCATCTGCGGGGGCAGAGGCCGGGCGTTTCGGTGACGCGTGGGGCGTTACTGAGGCTGTTCGATACTGCCGAACTTGCTCATCAGGAAGCCGACGAACTGCTCGACGGTCATCTTCTGGCCGTTGAATTCAACCTGATTGGCGGCGTAATGCAGCTTGGTGACAACGTTGGTGCCATCCAGTGTCGCCAACTGCGAACCAACGGCCATGCCGGCGAACATGTCAGCGCCAGCGCTGGCCTGGTCAACGATGGCCTTGGCATCGGTCTGGCCATCGATTTGCGCCTGCACGCTGAGCAGGTCGACCAGCATCGGCTTGGACACCAACACATTGATGTCCAGCAGCGCGATCAACTGTTTGCCCAGTTGATCCGGTGGCAGGTCCATCGACGCAGGCTTGGTCAGATCAAGCACCAGATTCGCCCGGCTTTCGCCGTTGGCGGTTTTCAGCGACAGGTCTTCCAGCGCCAGTTGCGGCCCGGCCGCCAGCAGTTTCTGCAGGTCGGCCTTGACCTGGGTCGACTCGGCCTCGGTCAGGTTCAGCTCCGGTGCCGGCAGGCCGGCGGCGGCAGCTTCGGCGGCGGCTTTCTCGTAAGGCTGCAGTTTGGTCTGGTAGATCTGCATCAGCGACATGGCCGACGGAATGTCGAGGTTTTTCAGGCTCATGGCCAGGTTGGCCGAACCGATCTTCTTGTCGTTGAGGGTTACTTCAGCGACCTTGTAGTCGGCACGGCCGGAGGCGTTGCTGCCGTTCTCTTCGGTACGGTTCTTCATTTCGAAGTTCTTCACACCCAGCACCGACTGCTTGGCGCCGAAGGTGGTCTTGCTGCTGGTCAGTTCCAGGGTGTTCTCGCCGGTGTAGTAGCCGTAGGTGCTTTTGGCGAGATTGCTGGCCAGGGTCAGGCCATTGAGTTCGATCTGCACCGGCGTCTGGTCTTCGGCGACCGTGCTCAGGTGCAGGCTGTCCATGTAACCGTTGGCTTTGACCTTCTGGGCCTGGGCGCTGGCGGAAATGTCCATGTTCAGGCCGGAAAACTTCAGGTTCGACTTGTCATCCAGCGCGGTTTCCAGTGGCAGCAGTTCGAGGTTGCCGGTGGTGGACTGGTCGTAGCCGATATTGACCACACCTTTGAGCGGCGCCGCGCCCTTGGTGGCGGCAAACCATTTTTCGGTGATCGGGGTCTTTTCCAGCTCAAAGTGACTGGTGGCCATGACCGGCAGCCATTTCAGCGAAACCAGACGCGAGAACGGCAGCGGGCCGTGTTCGATGTGGTCGACGAACAGCAGCTCGACCGGCGCTTCGCCGAACATTTCACCCTCGCCCTTGAGGCGATAGTGCGCGGTGCTGCTGAAGGTGTTGCGCTCCAGCGACACCAGCTCCAGCGATGCACTGCCGTTGGAGCCGGCCATGGCGGTCTGCAACTCGCTGTTGGCATTGGCGACGGCATTATTCAGCACGCCTTCGATTTTGGTGCCGGTGTACCAGGCCCCGCCTACGCTGATGGCGCCAATGGCCACAACAATTCCGAGAAGCACGCCTGCTGATTTATTCATGAATGACCTGATCGATTTCCGTGGCTGAAAGTGTGGTCGTCTTCCCTGAACCCGTGACCGGGCCGTGGCGCGACTCCGCTGAATTTAGCGGTGGAGATTAGCACTGGCAGTGCAACGCGGCCCAATGTTTAAAGGTTAAAGAGTGTCGACATGACATGGACAAACAAAAAGATCGCCGGGTTCGGCGATCTTTTCGGGCTCAGGAGTATTGAACCTCGATCTCGTCCAGCTGATGGTCGAAGCTTTTCAGCCGCGCGGTCCAGGTGTACACCAGCACTTCGAAATCCCGGTCGATCACCGCTCCGCCCGGCCCGTCGCTGCGCGGGTCGCAAAAATCCAGTTGATAACGCTCGCGGGCCATGGCTGTGGCGACGTCCGACAGTTCGCGGGCGTTGTTGAGCCAGTGCCAGCCGTCGCCGGCAACTTGTCGGTCGAGGGCCAGACATTGTTTTTTCAGGGCTTCGAGGCTTTTTTCCAGCGGCGTGCCAGTGAGCTCGCCCATGACTTCGGCGAAGGTACGCCCCGGCTGCCAGTAGCCGCCCCAGAAATAGCGGTCGAACACGGTTTCGACTTTGCGCAGCGCAACTTTGGTGTCCCAGATCAGCAGCAGTGTCTTGCTTTGCTCGAGTTGGCGTTTCTTGAGTCGTTGGGTCTGCACCAGCGCCGACGCCACGACCACGATCGCCATGACCGCGATCAACGCCACGGTGCTGTCGAGGAAGACCATTGCCTTGTCAATCTGATGAGCCAGCATGATGCCGTAGAAATAGGTGGCCGACAGCAGCACCAGGGCTACCAGGGCGCACCAGAAGCCGAGAGCGTAAGGGTTTTTCATTATTGGTTTCCCCTAGACCTGCGCTAGCGATGTGCACTGAAAAGGCGCCTGGTTCGGGGCGCCCTTTCAATACTTCAAAGCATAGCAACGGCCTCAGGGTTTGCTGGCGCTCGAGGCTTGCGTTCGTCCGCTTTCCCAACCGCCGCCCAGGGCGAGGAACAAATCGATCTGGCTCATGGCAACCTGGGTGTTGGCGGCGGCCAGTTGCGCGGTGACATCGGTGTAGGTGCGGGTGGCCTGCAGGTCGGCAAGGAACGACTCGCGACCGGCCTGGAAGAAGCGGTGCGTCTGGTCCGCCGCCAGTTTTGCCGACTGCTCGGCATCGGCCAGTGCATCGCGGCGTTGCAGCAGCGCGGAGTACTGGGACAGACCTGTCTGGGTTTCGCGGATGGCGTTGAGCACCACGCCGTCGAAATGCGCCAGCGCGCCCTGGGTCGTGGCTTCGGCTTCACGGATGCGGGCCCGGGCGCCGTTGGTCGGCACGCTCCAGCTCAGCGACGGGCCGAAGCCCCAGCGGTTGGTGGACGGTTTGCCCAGGTTGTCGAGAATGCCGACGGTGCCGATCGTCGCGCCGAAACTGATGTCCGGGTACAGCTCGCCGGTGGCGATGCCGATACCGGCGGTCGCGGCCGCCAGACGCCGCTCGGCCTGGCGGATGTCCGGCCGGCGCTTGAGCAGCGCGGCGCCGTCACCGACTGGCACCAGTTGGGCGATTTTCGGCAGCTCGGCGCAGGTCGCGGTGCCGGCCGGCAGTTGATCGACAGGCTTGGCCAGCAGCATCGACAGCCGGAACAACCCGGCCTGCCGCGCCGCCTCATAACGCGGCATGTCGGCGCGCAAGGATTTGAATTGGGTCTGCGAACGGGTGACCTGGGTTTCGTCGCCACGCCCGGCATCGCGCAGGCGCTGGATCAGGGTGGTGCTCTGGGATTGCAGGTCGAGAGAATGCTGGGCGATTTCCCGTTCCTCGTTCGCCGCGCAGACCTGGGTGTAGGCCCGAACCACGTCGGCGACCAGGGTGATGCGCGCCGTGTCGGCAGCGGCCTGAGTCGCATCGGCGTTGGCTTTGGCCGCTTCGATCCCGCGTTGCAGCGTGCCCCACAGATCGAACTGGTAGGACGCGCTGATACCGATATCACCGATGTTGGCCACCGGCACTTTTTCCGGCAGCAGGAACGCCTCGCCGGATTCCTGCAAGCGTTGCGCACCCATCTTCACGCCGCCGCTCCAGCCACCGGCCGCTTCGGCTTCATCGACCTGCGCACGGGCCCGCGACAGGTTCGCCGCCGCCACCCGCAGATCGGTGTTGGACGCCATGGCCTGCTGCACCAGTTGATCCAGACGCGGATCCTGATACAGCCGCCACCAGTCCGCCGGCACCGGGGCCGACACCACCGGTTTGCCGGCCACCGCCAGTTCGCCCTGGAAATCCTTGCGCTGGATCGCCGCATCTTCGGGCACGTGATAGTCCGGCCCGACCATCGAGCAGGCGGACAGCATCACACCCAAACCGGCGATCATCAGAGCCCTGCTCATTTCGCGGGCTCCTGCGGTTGATCGTCGATGATCGACACGGTGGCGGTACGCCCGGCGATCATGCGGAAGTCATCCGGCACATCGTCGAAGGCAATGCGCACCGGAATCCGCTGGGCCAGACGCACCCAACTGAAGGCCGGATTGACGTTGGGCAGCAGGTTGCTGCCGCTCGAACGGTCACGGTCTTCGATACCGGCGACGATGCTTTCGACATGCCCGCGCAGGCGAGCACGGTCACCGATCACGCGGATATCCACCGACTGACCGATGTGGATGCCGTCGAGTTTGGTTTCTTCGAAATAGCCGTCGATGTGGAACGAATTGCTGTCGACCACCGACAGCACCGGACGCCCGGCAGTAACGAATTCCTGCGAGCGCGGTGCACGGTCGTTGACGTAGCCGTCCACCGGACTGCGGATCACCGAGCGGTCGAGATTGAGCTGAGCGCTGTCCACCGCCACCAGCGCTTCGGCCAGGGCCGATTGCGCGCGGGCCACTTTCGACAGGCTTTCTTCCAGCTGTTCGGCTGGCACCAGGTTGCCCAGACCACGGTTACGCTTGGCTTCACGCTGCGCCTGAGCGAGGGTTTCTTCGCGATCAGCGACCGCCGCCCTGGCCTGGCGCAACGTCAGTTTGAAACGATCCTGGTCGATGCTGAACAGCACCTGGCCGCGTTTCACCAACTGGTTGTCCTTCACTTCGACCTGCTGGATCAGCCCGGACACGTCCGGGGCGATCTGCACGATGTCGGCGCGAATGTGGCCGTCGCGGGTCCAGGGCGCGAACATGTAATACATCACCATGCGCCAGACCACGACGACGGCGAAAGTCACGATCAGCAGCGTCAGGACAACGCGACCGAGGGTCAGAAACGGTTTTTTCATGTCATCAGGTATCGACTGAGTGAATCCACGCCGTACAGCATCACGGCGTAGAGAGCCACGTTGAACAATGCCCGGTGCCAGACCAGACGGTAGAAATGCAGGCGTGTGAGCACGCCGTGTACCAACACAAACAGCACATAAGTGATGCCCATCAACACCAGCAGGGTCGACAGGAATATGCCGCTGATGTCCAGATCACCGATCATAGGGGCGCTCCTTCGGGCAGCGGTTCTTCGGGCTCTGCGTTGGAAACGAATTCCACGCCGGGCAACAGCGCCAGGCGCAAACCGCTCAAGGCATGCAACAGGTTGAGTCGGGTGTCTTCATCGCCGTGGCCGCTGAGCGCACGGCGGGTGCGATCCATGGTCATCAGCAGGGCGCTCGGCGCCGGCAGGCGTTCCCCGGCCTTGAGACAGGCCCGGAAATACTCGCCAACCTCAGCCACTACTTGCTTGAGCAGCGCGTTCGGCGCGCCCGTCACTCGCGGCGTATAGGCGAGCAGGTCGAGCAGGTTCAGCCCCACGCGCACTTCGCGCATGGCGATGCCGGTGTCCTGCCCGGTCAGCGCCAGACGCGGCAGGTGCTGCATCAGGCGGTCGAGCAATTGCACGCCGAGTTGTCGATGTTCGGCGAGGTTCGCCGGTTCGGTCATGCTGACGATGTCTTTCCAGCTGAAACGGGTCAGGCGTTTGGCCGCCAGTTCGGCGCCGAACGGCCGGGCGATCAGGGTCCAGATAAACGCGAACAACAACCCAATCGGGCCCGCCAGGTTGGAATTGACGAAGGCAAAGAAGTCCGCGTCGTAAGCACCGGAAATACTGATGAACGACGAGGTGTTGACCAGCGTCAGCAGCATGCCGAGGTAGAAACGGGGCTGCACCGTCAGGGTGCCGACACAGATGAACGGCACCGCGAACGCCAGCACCAGCATCGGAAAGTCATGCAGGTTCGGCAACACCAGAAACAGGTACAGGCTGGCGAACAGCACCGACATCCCGGTCCAGAAAAAGAACCGGTAGATCTGCGGCGCCGGGTCGTCCATCGAGGCGAAGAAACTGCACGACACCGCCGCCAGAATCACCGCGCTGCCGCCGTCGGTCCAGCCGAGCAGGATCCACAGTACCGAGGCGACGATGATCGCCAGGATGGTCGAGGCCACCGAATACAACATCAGCCCGCGGTCGATGAATGGCGTCAGGCGACCGAGGCGCCAGTGACGATACACCGCGCGCCAGCTGTCCTGGCGCTCGCACAGGATTGCGTCCTGCAGGCTGCGGCAGTCCTGCCACAGATCGATGAACTCGCCGAGGCGATACAGCGCGTTGGAAAACAGCAACTGCTTGCGATCTTCGAGGGCTTCGGCGCTCGGTTGCAGCGCTTCGAGCTGATCCCGCAGCGCTTGCCAGCGTTCCAGATCGGCGTCTTTGTGGCCAAGCCATTCGCGGGTCGAGATGAGCAGTGGTGCGAACTTTTCCACCAGCTCGGGCGTGCGCCGTTCGAGGGCGTAAAGCGAGTCTTCAAGGGCGTCGATCACCGGCAGCAGGTGGATCATCCGCCCGCGCAGTTCCTTGGTGTTGCGCACCGTCTGCGGACGCGCACCTTCGTGCGGCAACTGGCCGATCATCAATTCCAGGCTGTTGAAACTGCCGACCATTGCCATGCGCAGGGCTGCGACCGCTTCGGGCTGCACGTCGCGGCTGAGGAATTTCAGGCTGTAGGTCGTGGCGTCGGCGAACCATTTGCCCACGGCATCGTTGAACACCGGTGCCAGGCGCCGTGGCCAGAACATCGCGCCGACCACCGCCGCCACGGCGATGCCGAGGAAGATCTCTTCAGTTCGCGACTCGGCCACGTCCCACACCGCCAGCGGGTTATCCACCACCGGTAGAGCGATCAACGGCAAGGTGTAGCCGGCCAGCATCAGCGCGTAGTTGTTGGCGGTGCGCAGGTGCAGGGACAGGAACAGCAGAATCCCCGTCCACAAGGCGATGACCACCACCAGCACGTACGGGCTCTGGACGAACATCGGCACGAACAGCACCGCCGCCGCCGCACCGAGAAACGTACCGATCGCGCGATACAACGCCTTGGAACTGGTCGGGCCGAGGAACGGGCTGGAAACGATGTACACCGTGGCCATCGCCCAATAAGGACGCGGCATCTGCATGAGCAAGGCGATGTACAGCGCGGTCATCGAGGCCGCGAACGTGCGGATCCCGTAGAACCAGTCCCGCGCGGGGGGCATGCCGGAAAAGAACCCGTTCACGGATTGATCACCGTTGGCGGAGTGGCCGCCTCGAAAGCTCTCAGTACTCGAAGCGTAGCCTCCAGATCGCGCTGGTCGATGCCTTCGAGCACTTCATGACGCAGACGCACCAGTTGCGCCTCCACCGCTTGCACCAGCTCACGACCGGTGTCGGTCAGGCTCAGGCATTTGGCGCGACGGTCCTGGGCATCTTCGGTGCGGCAGACAAAACCGGCGTGACACAACTGATCGAGCAGGCGTACCAGCGACGGCGACTCCATCCCTGCCGCCTGCGCCACCTGCACCTGGCGCACACCCTCGCCCAGCCGCCCGATCATCAACAACGGGACGGCGCAGGCTTCGGAAATTCCATAGTTGACCAGCGTGGTCTGGCAGATCTTCCGCCAATGCCTGGCGGCCACCACCATGGCACTGCTGATGTTCATCTGGAGAGCGTCGAGGTTATTCGGCACGAGGGAATGCACACACTGTTAGTTTGCTAACTATCAATATCGCATTGGTGGGGAAATTCAGTCAAGTTTTGAAACAAATTCATGTCCGAAGGCGAATTCAGAAAAAATATCTCAACCTGACTTTTGCGCTGATTTTTTACAGCTCACAAATTTTTTTACATTTCGGTCTTTTCGATCATTTTTTTTACATTCCCCGCCCCTTCCTCAACATTACATCCAACTGATCCACCACCTCCGCCCAATCCGCATCATCGAGAATTTCGTCCCGCAGGAAATCCGCCTGGCTCTTGCTCCAGAAAAACGCGTCGCACAGGTGCAGTTCCGGTTTGAGCGGGGAATGGGTGGCGATGAACTGGTCGATGCTGACCGGGTCGTTGTCCAGGCCGAGTTGCTTGAACAGGGATGGGAGGCTGTGCGTCGGGTTTTCCATGTCGGAACTCCTGCGAGATTTATAGGGTGTGAAAGATTTTTCGCGAGCAAGCCCGCTCCCACAGGTTTAGCGCAGAACCTGTGGGAGCGGGCTTGCTCGCGATTGGCGTCGGCACAGACGCTAAAAAAGCTACTGACTCAACTCCCGCACCTGCGCATGCGGCACCATTTTCAGGAATTCGGGCATGCTCATGTGCAGCAGGTTGTTATGGTTGCCGGCTTCCAGGTAGATGTCTTTCTGCCGGGTCAGCAGCGGGTCGATGACCATGTCCAGGCCGTAGGAGTCGCCCAGTGGCGGTACGGCACCGCGTTCGCAGTCGTCGAAAATGTGCGCCAGATTGCTTTCGCGGGTGATCTGCCATTCGCCGCTGCTGCGCACCTTGCTCAAGTCCAGGTGGCGGCTGGCGGGCAGCACCGCCATCAGGTAGTGCCCGTGACGGTCGTCCAGGATCACCGATTTGGCCACCCGCTCTGCGGCAATCCCGGAGACCCGCGCCGTTTCCAGGCTGCTGGACGAGTGCGGGTGGGTGACGATGTCATATTCGCATTGCGCCCGGTTGAGGCTGCTCTGCACTTTCTTGGCCATACGCATGATGCACCTCGGTGCCCGCCGACGCTGCGCGGCGGACGGTAATGAAACGCTGTGGCTGTCCTTCAAAGTCTAGTCCGGCAAGCCACGAGCACCGGGAAATCCGCCCACTGGCGGGGCGGGAAAATTGATCAAAATTCATCCAGCCGCAGCCTCAACTAGACTGTAAGAACAAGTCCTGACTCTCGCGGAGGGTCACGTGAACATTCGTTGCTGTGCGCTTGCCCTGTTGCTGCTGAGTGGATCGGTGATTGCGGCGGACAACCCGTTTACCGCCGCCAGCCCGGTCGGTCTGTGGCTGATCACCTTGGGCATCACGTTTCTGATCGCCGAAGCCGCGCTGCCCAACTACGGGGTGATCGGCCTCGGCGGCATCGTCATGTTCGTGATCGGCGCGCTGATCCTGAGCAACGCCGAACTGCCGGTACCGATGATGATCGGCCTCGGCCTGGTCAGCGCCCTGTTGCTGATCGCACTGTTGATCCGCGCCCTGAAAACCCGACCGCGCCACCCGGTCAGCGGCGATGCCGGCCTGCTCGGCAGTGTCACGGCGGTGACCGTGGTGCAACTGGAAGACAGCCGCAACGGCTGGGTGCAGTTGCAGGGAGAACGCTGGCAGGTGCTGAGCGCCACGCCGCTGCACACCGGGCAACCGGTGCGGGTGGTCGGGCGCAAGGGTCTGTTGCTGCAAGTGGCCGCGACTGACGCGGCACCGCTCGGAGAGTGATCATGGGTCTGCAAATCGGTTTTGTCGCGCTGCTGCTGTTGCTGATCGCCCTGGCCGGCTCGACGTTCCGCATCCTGCGCGAATACGAACGCGGGGTGGTGTTCCAGCTCGGACGCTTCTGGCAGGTCAAGGGGCCAGGGCTGATCCTGCTGATCCCGGTGGTGCAGCAAATGGTCCGGGTCGACCTGCGCACCATCGTCCTCGACGTGCCGCCACAGGACGTGATCACCCGCGACAACGTGTCGGTGAAGGTCAACGCGGTGCTGTACTTCCGCGTGCTCGACCCACAGAAAGCGATCATCCAGGTTGAAGATTTCCTCATGGCCACCAGCCAACTGGCCCAGACCACCCTGCGCGCGGTCCTCGGCAAACATGAGCTGGACGAACTGCTGGCCGAACGCGAACGCCTGAACATCGACATCCAGCAAGTGCTCGACGCCCAGACCGACGCCTGGGGGATCAAGGTCGCCAACGTCGAAATCAAGCACGTCGATCTCAACGAATCGATGGTGCGCGCCATCGCCAAGCAGGCCGAAGCCGAGCGGGAACGGCGAGCCAAAGTGATCCACGCCGAAGGCGAATTGCAGGCCTCGGAAAAACTCATGCAGGCCGCCGAAATGCTTGGTCGCCAGCCCGGCGCCATGCAACTGCGCTACATGCAGACCTTGAGTTCGATCGCCGGCGACAAGAGCTCGACCATCGTCTTTCCGTTGCCGATCGAACTGCTCAAGGGTATGGCGGATCTGTCGGCGAAATCGTGAGCGCACGCAAGCGTTCCAGCGCGACATAGGGCGCACGGGCGCAATCTTCGATCCGTGCCCGCAACAGCGCCGATGCCTCCCGGCGTTTGTGTTCGCCATCGACGACAAAGGGTTGTGACGGCTGCTTCGCGTGCTGCGCCGTCGCTGTCAGCGCCTGTTCACACTGCGTGGCGCTGAGCCCGAAAAACCGCGCCAGCCGCCCGCTCATCGCGTCGGGCAATTCGCTGTAATTGACCGCCAGCCCGGCAGACTCACGACAATGCACGCACCCCGCCTCCAACAGGCGCCCCAGCCGCCGGGCGATGAAGTCCTCACGCCCCTCGAAGGGCAAATCATCGTCCAGCACACAATCGCCGAGCGCCCCCGGCACCATGTGCAGGCCGGGGCGACGCAGGTGCGAGACGGCGATTTCCAGTGGATCGCGATAGACAAACAGCCACGGCGTATCGGCAAAACACTCGCGCAGCAGCGGCCATTCGCCGATGTTCCAGGCGTCGAGTTTGATGACCAGTCGCTGCTCCGTGCCGCGCCGACGCTGACCGTACGCCGAGAGCAGTCCGACGATGGCCGCGCGGCGCTCTTCGTCCGGCAGATCGCTGCGCAACAAGGCATCAAGGGGCGGCGGCTCCGAGACTACGATGTGATCATCGAGCCGGGCGAGCATCTGACTGATCAGCGTCGAGCCACACCGCGAGGCGTGCAGGATGAACGCGCTCGGCAGCAGCCCCGGACTGAGCGTTTGCCAATCCATGAGCGCCGACAAGGGTGTTTGCCGGCGAAACGCCTGATTGAACGGCAGGTGCAACGCGTCTTCGACGGCCTCACGAAAGAACGGTTGATGCAGCGGGGTGTCACCAAACCAGCACCAGTCGACCTGCCATTGCTCGGCGGTTTTCCAGACGCGGATCGGCAACCAGCCGTCGAAATTCACAGGCGCCATTGCTCGTTCCATGACCGACGACCGTTGCGCATCGCCGCCAGCAGCTCTTCACGGGAAAAATGCAGGCCTCGTTCAGCGGCCAACGCCAGCGTCTGGACAGTGAATGCTTCGGGGTCGTGCAATGCCTGCAACGTTGCGGACAACAGCGGTTCTGTGACAAGCAATCGTTGAAAGCGCTGAAGCGCTGTTTCCGTGGCATCAGGCAGCGGAGTGCTCGGCAAACCGTTGGCAATCATCTGCTCCAGCCAAGGCGAGGGGTGGCAATCGAGCACCAGATGAACCCGTGCCGTGCGGTCGCGATTGTCGACCCGATGCGGCCGGGCAAGATCAAGAAACCAGCATTCCCCGGCCCTCATCGGCATCCGCTGGCCGTCGAGCCAGAAGTCCACGGCAGGCGGACTGAGCAGCGGAATGTGCAGGCGCAAATCGGCGTCCGCGCCCTCAAGGTCGTAGTCGCGATGTTCATGAATCTGTCCGCCCGGTCCCAGTCGCAACAGCCGAGCACTGACGATTTCCAGCGGCAGATCCCGCAGGGCCTGCTGCCAGCGACGGTCATTCAGCCAAGGGGGGCGTTGAACGGGTTCGGCACTGCCGGGGGACAGTTCGGTCAGCGCGTCGGCGGCGGAAATCAGCGCCACACCGCTCCAGTCGCCGGCGAAATAAGCGGTGTTGAAATGACCGCGCCAGGCAGCGTCGTCAATCGCCGCCAGCGCCTGCAACAGCAATGGCAGATCCGCGGTCAGCGGCAACCGTGAGAACGCCGGCCGGCTCATGCCTTGGGCAACACCGCGGATTCGCCGAGCCAGGTCAGCAACCGGTCGAGACAGGATTCGACCGTCAGCGTGCCGGTGTCGAGCACCAGCGAAGCCTGGGCCGGCGCCTCGTAAGGCGCCGACACGCCGGTGAACCCGGCCAGCTCGCCACGCCGGGCCCGGGCGTAATGCCCTTTCGGATCGCGCTGCTCGCACACTGCCAGCGCGGCGCTGCACCAGACCTCGCGATAATCCTCGCCCAAACGGCGGGCAAACACTTCGCGCAGTTCCGCCAACGGCGCGATCATCGCCAGAATCACGATCTGCCCGTTCTCCACCAGCAACGCCGCCAGCTCACTGGCGCGGCGGATGTTTTCCAGGCGGTCGGCATCGGTAAAACCCAGGTCACGGTTGAGCCCGACGCGCAGGCCATCGCCATCGAGCACCACACTTTGCAGACCACGACTGAACAACTCGGCATGCAACGCCTGGGCAAGGGTCGATTTGCCCGCCGCCGGCAAGCCGGTCAGCAGCATTGCCGTGCCGCGATGGCCGTTGCGGGCCTCGCGTTGGGCACGGCTGATGCTGGCGGTCGGCGCCAATACGTCACTGCGCGGCGGCATGGGCCACCGGCAGCGAAATATCCCCCGAGGCCCACGCGGCTTCGCGGTTGGCCAGCGCGGTGGCGATCGACTGGACCTCGGTCGACTGCACCTGATCCGGCAGCGGATCGAGGCCAGCGCTGGCGAAGATCTGGCCATAGGCGTTGCGCAGATCGGCGTAGGACAGATCGCGACGCAGATCCGCCTGCAAGGTGTTGAGTTCGCCCTGAATCAGGTCCAGCTCACCAATGCCGTCGGCCTGACGACGGTTGCGCAACTGACCGACGATTTGCCCGTCGATGTCCGACAGTTGCTGGTTGGTCTTGAACTGGCGCAGCGCCTCCTGATAGTTGGCGTTGGCCACGTAGAGCTGCGCCAGCACTGCAATCGACATCGCCTGACGCCGCGCGGCAGCCACTTCCTCACCGGCCTTCGCCACATCGATAGCCGCCGGGGCAGAGATCACGTTGAACAGGTTCCAGGTGACTTTGACGCCGTAGTCGGCCCAGCCCTGCTCGACCAGGAACGAGTTGCTGTCGTAGTGCCCGCCGGCGGAGAACTCCAGGCCCGGCAGCAGACGCAGCATGGCCTTGCGGGTTTCGGCGGCGCTGATCCGGGTCTGGTAATCCTGCTCGCGCAGTTCCGGACGGCTGGTCAGGGCTTCCTGTTCGAGTTTGCTCAGATCGACCTTGAGTTCCGGGATCCGGTAACCGTCATCGGTGGCCAGGGTCAGGTTGGTGCCCAGCGGCAGGTTGATCAGGGTCGCCAGTTCGGTTTTCGCCAGCGACAGCGCGCGGCGTTGTTCTTCCAGTTGCCGGGTCGCTTCGATCAGCGAACGCTGATAACCGAGCGACTGCACCGGATCACCGATGCGCTGTTCGCTCATGCTTTCGCTGTTACGGCGGGCGGTGTCGACTCGCGCCATCAGGCTGTCGATCTGCTTGAGCAGACGTTCGGCAGCCATCGCCCGCCAATAGGCCGAGCGCACGTCCTGAACGATGGTGTTGATCACCTTGCGCCGGCGCTCCTGAACGATCAGGCGCTGGTCGCCCTGCTGCTTGGCGCTGATGTAGCTGACACCGAAATCGAGGACGTTCCAGACCATGGTCAGGTCGGCGACGTCACGGTCGCGGTCCTGTGAGGTCGACGGTTCCAGAGACTGAGTGCCGGTACGCACACTCTGGCTGCTGGAGGCGCTGACGTTGTTACGCCCGACGTAACCGGCGTCCAGCGCCATGCGCGGCAGCATGTCGAAACTGGCGAGGTCGAGCTGCCGCTTGGCCAGCGCTTCCTCCATGATTTTCAGGCGGCCTTCGAGGTTGTATTTCACCGCGCGAGCCATCGCCTGGTGCAGGGTCAGCGGCCCGCTCAACGGTTCCTGGCCCTTGTACATGCTTTGCAGGTCGGCCCGGGCCCTTTGTTCGCTGACACTGCGCTCGATTGGTTCACTGGTCACTGCACATCCGCTGATCGCCAGCGCCAGCAGGCTGGCGCCGAACAACTTCTGACTTTTCTTCATCCCTGGATCGCCCCTAGGTCCCGCACATATGTGAGTTGTTGTGTGTTGTCAGGCCGGCATTTCGCTGATGCCGATCTGTTGCAGTGCGGCGGCCAGGTTGTCGACCCGGTGCTGCTCGCTGTCCTTGATCTGTTGCAGTTGCTGGCCCAGGGTCGGCGCGCCGAACACACCGCGCAGGCCCTGGGAAATATCGCCGCCCTTGATCGACTGGCTGCCGAAGGCATTCAGCGAATCACGCTCGGCGCTGCTGTCCTGATTGAACAGACTCGACAGCGTGCTGCTGCCAAACACCCCGCCATCGCCACCGCCAAACCCGAGGAAGCCATGACCGGAGCCGTCACCGCCGTTGTCACTGCTGGTGAACACCTGGGCAATGAAGCTCGGGCTCAGCGCACCGCGATTGATGAAAATATCCCCCAGTGGACGGATGCCGTTGCCGATCACCCGTTGCTCGAACAACGGCGCGAAAGTCAGCGGTGAACCGAGGTCGCCAGTGGGCGCGGTGAAGACGATCGGCTGCAGCGGAACGTTCGGCGGTGGCGGCGGCGCGACCGGATCGCTGCTGCGGAACTCCGGATCCGGTGTCACCACGATCAACGGAGTAGTCGGTGTCACAGGAGGCACAGGCACCGTGTTGATCACGTAATTGCCGGAACTGCTGACGCTGCTGCCGCTGTTGCCCGACAGGTCGCTGACCCCGGCCGTGTTGATGCTGATCGCATTGCTGGCGCTGTTGACGTTGGCGTTCGGCGTCAGGGTCGCGGTCCAGGTCTTGCCACCGTCGCTGCTGCTCAGGTTGGACAGAGTGCCGTTGGCCACGCTGAGGTCCGACAGGTCGAAACCGCTGACCGCTTCGTTGAAGGTGATGGTCACCTGCGAAGTCTGACCGACGCCCAGGTTCGGATTGGCGATCACCACCGTGGCGGTCGGCCGTTCGCTGTCGAGGGCGTAGTTGTTCGACACCGCCACCGTGCTGCCGGCGTTGCCCGCAAGGTCGGTGACGTTGCTGGTGTCCAGCGCGATGAAGTTGCTCGGGTCGGTGACATTCGCGGTCGGCGTGAAAGTCGCGGTCCAGGTCTTGCCGCCGTCACTGCTGGTCAGGTTGCTGAGGTCACCGTTGGTCACGCTAAGGTCGGACAGGTCGAAATTGCTCACCGCCTCGCTGAAGGTGAAGGTCACCGTGGTGCTCTGACCGATGCCCAGATTCGGATTGGCGACCACGATGTTCACCGTCGGCCGGGTCGCGTCGAGAATGTAGTTGTTGGAGATGGCGATGCTCGCCCCGAGGTTGCCGGCCAGGTCCTGGACGCCGCCAGTGTCGATCAGGATCAGGTTGGTCGGATCGTTGACGTTGGCTGTCGGCGTGAAGGTTGCGGTCCAGGTCACGCCGCCGTCGCTGCTGGTCAGGTTTGACAACGAACCATTGGCGACGCTGATGTCCCCCAGATCGAACCCGATCACCGCTTCGTTGAAGGTGAAGGTCACGGTGGTGGTTTCACCGATACCGAGGCGGTTATCGGCAACCACAATGGTGGCGGTTGGCAGCGCGGTGTCGATGGCGAAGTTGTTGGAATCGGTGGTGCCGATACCGCTGTTGCCTGAGACGTTGGTCACTCCGGCATTGTTCAGGCTGATCAGGTTGGTGGCGTCAGTGACATTGGCAGTCGGGGTGAACGTCGCGGTCCAGGTGATGCCGCCGTCACTGCTGCTGACGTTGCTCAGCGTGCCGTTGGCGATGGTCAGGTCACTGTTGTCGAACCCGCTGACCGCTTCGCTGAAAGTGATGGTCACCAGCGAGGTTTCCCCGGCCTTGAGCGCAGTGTCGGCTAACACGATGGTGGCAGTCGGCACCTGGGTCTGCACTTGGTAATTGGCCGAGTTGGTGGTGCCAGTGCCGGTGTTGCCGGCCAGGTCGGTGGTACCGGTGTTGTTCAGGACAATCAGGTTGGTCAGGTCGCTGACACCGATGTTCGGCGTGAAGGTGGCCGTCCAGGTGAGGCCGCCGTCGCTCGACGAGACATTGCTCAGCGTGCCGTTGGCGACGCTCAGGTCGGAGTTGTCGAAACCGGTCACCGCCTCGCTGAAGGTGATGGTCACCAGCGCGGTTTCGCCGGGACGCAGGTCAATGTCGCTCATGACGATGGTCGCCGTCGGACGCTGACTGTCGACCGCATAGTTGTTGGAATCGGTGGTGCCGCTGCCGGCGTTGCCTGCCAGGTCGGTGATGCCGGTGTTATCCAGGGTGATCAGGTTGGTGGTATCGGTGATGCCTGCCGCCGGGGTGAAAGTGGCCGTCCAGGTGATGCCGCCGTCGCTGCTGCTGACCGCGCTCAGCGTACCGTTGGCGATGATCAGGTCGGCGTTGGTGAAACCGGTCACGGCTTCGCTGAAGGTGATGGTCACCAGGCTGGTCTGACCGACGCCGAGCGCCGTGTCGGCGACCACGATGGTGGCGGTCGGACGCACCGTGTCGATTGAATAGTTGTTCGAATCGGTGGTGCCGCTGCCGGCATTGCCCGACAGGTTCTGCACGCCAGTGTTGTCCAGCGTGATCAGGTTGGTGGCGTCGGTGATGTTGGTGGTCGGCGTGAACGTGGCCGTCCAGGTAATGCCGCCATCACTGCTGCTGACCGCGCTGAGTGTGCCGTTGGCGATGGTCAGGTCGGCGTTGGTGAAACCGGTCACGGCCTCACTGAAGGTGATGGTCACCAGCGAGGTTTCGCCGATTTTCAGCGCGTTGTCGGCAATGACGATGGTCGCGGTCGGCAGCACAGTGTCGATGCTGTAGTTCGGCGAGTTGGTGGTGCCGGTACCGGTGTTGCCGGCCAGGTCGGTGATGCCGGTGTTGTTCAGGACGATCAGGTTGGTGAGGTCGATGACGCCGATGTTCGGCGTGAAGGTGGCCGTCCAGGTGATGCCGCCGTCGCTCGACGAAACGTTGCTCAGGGTGCCGTTGGCGACGCTCAGGTCGGAATTGTCGAAACCGGTCACCGCCTCGCTGAAGGTGATGGTCACCAGCGAGGTTTCGCCAGCACTGAGGGTGTTGTCGGAGAGCACGATGGTCGCCGTTGGACGCTGACTGTCGACCGCGTAGTTGTTGGAGTCGGTGGTGCCGCTGCCGGCGTTGCCCGCCAGGTCGGCGATGCCGGTGTTGTCCAGCGTGATCAGGTTGGTCGTGTCGGTGATGCCCGCTGCCGGGGTGAAAGTTGCCGTCCAGGTGATGCCGCCGTCGCTGCTGCTGACAGCGCTCAACGTACCGTTGGCGATGGTCAGGTCAGCGTTGGTGAAACCGGTCACCGCTTCGCTGAAGGTGATGGTCACCAGCGTAGTCTGGCCGACGCCCAGGGCGGTGTCGGCGACCACAATGGTGGCGGTCGGACGCACGGTATCGATCGAGTAATTGTTCGAATCGGTGGTGCCGCTGCCGGCATTGCCCGACAGGTTCTGCACGCCAGTGTTGTCCAGCGTGATCAGGTTTGTCGCGTCGGCGATGCTGGTGGTCGGCGTGAAGGTCGCCGTCCAGGTGACACCGCCGTCGCTGCTGCTCACCGCACTGAGCGTGCCGTTGGCAATCGTCAGGTCGGCGTTGGTGAAACCGGTCACCGCTTCACTGAAGGTAATCGTCACCAGCGAGGTTTCACCGATCTTCAGACTGGGGTCGGCGACGATGATGGTCGCGGTCGGCAGCACAGTGTCGATGCTGTAGTTGTTGGAGTTGGTCGTGCCGCTGCCGGCGTTGCCCGCCAGGTCGGCGATGCCGGTGTTGGCCAGGGTGATCAGATTGGTGGCGTCATGGATGCCCACGGTCGGCGTGAAGGTCGCCGTCCAGGTAATGCCGCCGTCGCTGCTGCTCACTGCGCTCAATGTGCCGTTGGCAATCGTCAAGTCGGCGTTGGTAAAGCCGGTCACCGCTTCACTGAAGGTGATGGTCACCAGTGAGGTTTCACCGGCGCTGAGGTTGCTGTCGGCGACCACGATGGTCGCGGTCGGCCGTACCGTATCGATCGCGTAATTGTTCGAATCGGTGGTACCGCTGCCGGCGTTGCCCGCCAGGTCGGCGATGCCGGTATTGTCCAGGGTAATCAGGTTGGTGGTGTCGGCGATGCTGGCGCTCGGCGTGAACGTCGCGGTCCAGGTGATGCCGCCATCGCTGCTGCTCACCGCGCTCAACGCGCCGTTGGCGATGGTCAGGTCGGCGTTGGTGAATCCGCTCACTGCCTCGCTGAAGGTGATGGTCACCAGCGTGGTTTGACCGATACCAAGGGCCGTGTCGGCGACCACGATGGTGGCAGTCGGACGGACCGTATCAATCGCGTAATTGTTGGAGTCAGTGGTGCCGCTGCCGGCATTACCTGAAAGGTTCTGCACGCCGGAGTTGTCCAGCGTGATCAGGTTGGTGGCGTCGGTGATGCTGGTGGTCGGTGTGAAAGTCGCCGTCCAGGTGATGCCGCCGTCGCTGCTGCTCACCGCGCTGAGCGTGCCGTTGGCAATCGTCAGGTCGGCGTTGGTGAAACCGGTCACCGCCTCGCTGAAGGTAATCGTCACCAGCGAGGTCTCGCCGATTTTCAGCGCGTTGTCGGCAATGACGATGGTCGCGGTCGGCAGCACGGTGTCGATGCTGTAGTTGTTGGAGTTGGTCGTGCCGCTGCCGGTGTTGCCCGAAAGGTCGGCGATGCCGGTATTGGCCAGCGTGATCAGGTTGGTCGCATCGTTGACACCCACGTTCGGCGTGAAGGTGGCCGTCCAGGTGATGCCGCCGTCGCTGCTGTTAACGGCGGTCAGCGTACCGTTGGCAACCGTCAGGTCGGCGTTGGTAAAGCCGGTCACCGCTTCGCTGAAGGTGATGGTCACCAGTGAGGTTTCACCGGCGCTGAGGTTGCTGTCGGCGACCACGATGGTGGCGGTCGGACGCTGGGTGTCGATGGCGTAGTTGTTGGAATCGGTGGTGCCACTGCCAGCGTTGCCCGCCAGGTCGGCGATGCCGGTATTGTCCAGCGTGATCAGGTTGGTGGTGTCGGTGACGCTGGCGCTCGGGGTGAACGTCGCGGTCCAGGTGATGCCGCCATCGCTGCTGCTGAGCGCGCTCAACGTGCCATTGGCGACCGTCAGGTCGGCGTTGGTGAAACCGCTGACCGCTTCGCTGAAGGTGATGGTCACCAGCGAGGTTTCACCGATCCGCAGGTTGTTGTCGGCCACCACGATGGTCGCGGTCGGGCGCACGGTATCGATGGCGTAGTTGTTGGAGTCGGTGGTGCCGCTGCCGGCGTTGCCGTTCAGGTCTGCAATGCCGGTATTGTTCAGCGTGATCAGGTTGGTCGCGTCGGTGATGCTGGCGGTCGGCGTGAAGGTCGCCGTCCAGGTAATGCCGCCGTCACTGCTGCTGACCGCCGTCAAGGTGCCGTTGGCGATGGTCAGGTCGGCGTTGGTGAGCCCGGTGATCGCCTCACTGAAGGTGATGGTCACCAGCGAGGTTTCGCCGATCCGCAGGCTATTGTCAGCCACCACGATGGTCGCGGTCGGACGCGCGGTGTCAATCGCGTAATTGTTGGAATTGGTGGTGCCGCTGCCGGCGTTGCCGGCCAGATCGACGACCCCGGTGTTGTCCAGGGTGATCAGGTTGGTGGTGTCGGTAATGTTGCTGGTCGGCGTGAGCGTGACGGTCCAGGTGATGCCGCCGTCGCTGCTGCTCAGGCCGCTCAGGGTGCCGTTGGCCACGGTCAGGTCGGCGGTGGTGAAACCGCTGACGGCTTCGCTGAAAGTGATGGTCACCAGCGAGGTTTCACCGGCCGCCAGATTGGTGTCGGACACCACAATGGTTGCCGTCGGCCGCACGGTATCGATCGCATAATTGACCGAATCGGTGGTGCCGGTGCCGGCGTTACCGGCAAGGTCGGCGATACCGGTGTTGTCCAGGGTAATCAGGTTGGTGGTATCGCTGATGCTGGCGGTCGGGGTGAACGTTCCGGTCCAGGTGATGCCGCCGTCGCTGCTGCTCACTGCGCTCAACGTGCCGTTGGCGATAGACAGATCGGCGTTGGTGAAACCGGTCACCGCTTCACTGAAGGTGAAAGTCACCAGCGACGTATCGCCGATCTTCAACGCCGTATCGGACATCACGATGGTCACGGTCGGCCGCGCGGTGTCGATGGCGTAGTTGACGGAGTTGGTCGTACCGACACCCGCCACGCCGTCGTTGATCGCGGTCACCCCGGTGTTGTCGAGGGTGATCAGGTTGGTGCTGTCGGTGATGTTGTTGGTCGGCGTGAAGGTCGCCGTCCAGGTCAGGCCGCCATCGCTGCTGCTGACCGCTGTCAGCGTGCCGTTGGCAATCGTCAGGTCGGCGTTGGTGAAGCCGGTGACCGCTCGGCTGAAGGTAATGGTCACCAGCGAGGTTTCGCCGATTTTCAGGGCCGTGTCGGCCATCACGATGGTCGCGGTCGGCGGCTCTACGTAAGCGGTGTTGAGCGTGCCGCCGTTGTTATAGATCGCCGCGAAGGCCAGCGGTACAGAGCCCGTCACGCCGCCACCCAGTTCTGCACCACCGGAGCCGCTGCCGGCCGCGTTGCCGCTGATGGCGCTGAAGTTGGCGGCGGTGATCAGTACCGTGCCGCCCTGGTTCCAGATCGCGCCGACACCTCGTCCGCCGTCGCCGCCGTTCAGGTTATTGCTACCCTGGCCACTGCCACCACCGCCACCGCCACCCGCGCCGATGTTGTTGCTGATGACCGAGGTGCCGACGATTTTCAGCGTGCCGGTGGAAGCGTTGTAAATGCCACCGGCGGCATTGCCGCCGGCGCCGCCGACCTTGTCCCAACCGGCGCCGCCACCGCCGCCACCGATGGAAATCGTACCGTTGCTGGCCGTGCCGCCATTGCCGCCGTTGCTGTAATAGGACACGCCCACACCGCCCGCGCCGCCAGTGGTCGAGCCGCCGCGCCCGCCCATGTGCGTCGCGTCGTAGCCACCGCCGTAGCCGCCGACACCAGCGCTGCCGGCCTGGCCGCCCAGCGTACCGGTGCCCGGCCCGGCCGTACCGCCATGACCACCGCCCTGACCGCCAAGACCACCGCCACCACCACCGGCACCGCCGTAGAACGCACCGGTGACACCACCGCCACCGCCGCCACCGGCCGCCGCGTTGCCGGTGACCGAGACGTTGTTCAGGGTCAGGATGCCGGCGTTGAAGATCCCGCCGCCCATGGCGCCGGTTGCGCCGTAGCCGCCATTACCGCCGTTGCCCGAAACCAGGCCACGGGTAATGACCAGACCATCTAGGGTCACCGTGCTGCCGGAGGTTATTTCCACCACTCGGGTCCGGTATTGGCCATCGAGCGTGACGTCGGCAACCCCGTCGTTGTTCAGGTCACCATCGACGGTGACGTTCTTGTTGATCAGCAATTCCGAGGTGAGCTGCACCGTCATCCCGGAGCTGAAGGTCACGATGTCGCCGTTCTGCGCAGACGCCAGCGCTGCGCGCAGCGAGCCGACCCCGGTGTTGGCATTGTTGGTGGCGGTCCAGGTGGCCAGGCCCCACTGGTATTCGCTCATCGCCTGGGTCGACAGCACGTTGGCGCTTTCGATGTTGCCGGTGGCGATCTCCAGATCCCAGTCGCCGCCCACCCCGGTGCGATTGTTCGAAGCGGCCACATCGCGGCCGGTCAATTGCGCCAGCGAGTCGACGAAGCTCAGGCCACGATCGCCTTCGGCGGTGTAGCAGCCGTAGATCAGGATGTCGCCGCCGACGTTCATGTCCTTGCCGATTTCCGCCAGGATCGCGCTGCGCTGGGCGACGTTGTCGGCCGACAGATAACTGTTGCCCAGCCACAGGTCACCGGCGTTTCCGTGGGCGATGATCTGCACCGAGCTCACGCCCTGATGCTGATCGAGGTAATCGGCGATCTGCTGCAAACCGTCCTTGCCCGCATCGAGCTTGACCACTTGGGTGCCGGGGGCCACGCCCTTGAGCAGGCTGTCGGTATCCTTGACCCGGGAATCGACGAACACCACGCTCTGCCCCGGCACCGCGACCGGGCTGGCAGCGGGCGTGGCGTCGGCCTGGCCATGGGTGTCCTTGCTGGCGCTCGGGTGGTCGGCGGCCGGTGCTTTCGCGGCATCGGCGGTGGCATGGCTGTCAGCCTGGGCGGCGGTGTCGGCGACGGTGGCCGCGACGGCGCCGTCGAACAGCATGCGCGGTTCGAGCGACATGATCATGGGCGCCGCCAGCGTCCGTTGGCCTTCGGTAACCCGCGACTTCTGCTTGCTCCACCACATGTTGCTCACCCGGACTCGAACACAGTTGTTGACGCATCAATGAAAAACGCCGCGATCAGCTGATCGCGGCGTCGGACTTCATACGAATGACATTGGCAGCGCTGGCTGAGCCATCGAGCCAGAAGGACAGATCGGCGTATTGCTTGAACAGGTCCGGCGGCAGGATCGTGCGCCGCGACTGCAGGGCGACCTTGGGTTTGACCTTGTGCAGGCCGGCCACGCCCAAGGCCTGGTCGAACTCCGGCGCGTCATAGGCCAGGTGCTCGAAATCGTGCTCGAACCAGGGTTCGCCGATGAAGTCGTAGACCAGCCGCAGCACCCGCTCCGGAGCCTGGGTCAGCAGGTCATAATCGACGATCAACAGCGAATCGGCGTGCTCGCCGTAATAGGCTTCCTTGAGCGCCGCCCAGGCAAAACCCACCAGGCGATTGCGCTGGGCCAGGGTTTCGCAGCGGCTGTAGACGGTGTTGCGCTCGACCGCATCGCCGAACAGCTTGGTGTTTTCAAAAGGATTGGCGCGGTACAGCCGCTCGAGGCTGTCCATCACCCAGGCGACGTTGCGCACACAGGCGATGACCTTGGCTTGTGGGAACAAATCGTTGATGGCCGGCAGTCGCGCAGACCACTGGCGGTTGGTGTCGAACACCACCGGTTTGTCGGCCTTGTCGGCGTAGTAGGAATCGAACAGGCCGCGCAACAGGCGGCGGCGCATGTCGGTATCGATCACCGCGCCGAATTCGCTGCCGGCACTGCATTGTTCAAGGACACCGGAGAACAGCGCGCCGACCGGACTGGTCATGCCGGCATGAAAACGCGGGTTCTGCAGGAGGATTGCAGAAAGGAGGGTAGAACCTGAGCGCGGCAAGCCGGAGATAAAGTGGAACTGCTGCAATCCCTTCACCGTATTTGTAAGTCCTTTTGTCTGATGAGCGTAATCCAACAATACCCATTCGACTAGTAGTGTTTTGATATCAGAAAAGAGCAAAACGGACTTAAAAACTTCGTATTTATCGCGAATAAAATGGTGAAGCGTTTAAGTCAGTTTTCTCCCGCTCCATTGGGCGTCTGCAACGAAAAAAGTCGCGCTTTCGCACCACCCGCCTGCACCTGATCCCGCAAGTGCCAGGCCGCTGGCAAGGGCAGGAATGGATCGGGTACATCCACGTCCTGATCGCCGATCAACCAGACCCGGGCACTGTCCTTCGGCAGGTCGCCCAACCGATCAAGGTAAACCTCATCGGACACCAGCGTGCCGAAACCGTAATGGTTCGGGCGAGTCGAGCGTCCCTCGGCAGTGGGCGGCGTAAACAGCCGGACTTGAGCCTCAGTGCGGTTGTAATAGACGTAACTGAGGTACCAGAGCATGTCGCTGGTGACGATGCGGTCGCCGCTGGCGAAGTGGCGGTTGACGTAATCGACCATGACGTTGAACTGGTCGTTGCGGTCGACCGTGGCGTTGTTGTTCACCCCGATCATCTCGACCCCGACCAGCGACAGCAGCACCGCCATCGCCAGCACGCGCACGCTGCTGCAGAGCCGGTCGATGCCCAGCGCCGCCAGCATCGGCAGCCCCAGCGCGTAGGCAGTCAGGTAACGCTCGATGAACACCGGCGTAATGAAAGACACGGCGAACACCAGCAACAACGGCATGCCGGTGTAGACCGCCAGCAGCACGCTGCCATGGTTCACGCTGCGATCACGGGCAACGGCGACCCCCGCCAGCACCAGCAAAGCCAGGGGCACACCGCCGAACAGCAGCAACGGGAGATGTTCGCCCTCGTCCTGAATCAACCAGAGCCAGATCATCGACGGCAGCGAAGACAGGGTCACCGGATCTTCCCAGCCTACATCGCCGCCGGCCTTGAGCGCGTCCATGTGTTGCAGCAGGTCGATCAGGTTCGGTAGCCACGGCAGGTAGAGCACGACGATGGCGAGATTGGCCAGCCACCAGTCCTTGCGCTGGAGATGCTTCAGGCGATAACCCGGCAACAGGCGGATCAGCCCCAGATACAGCCAATGGCTCAGCGCCGCCAGCACGGCGAAGTAGTGGGTGTACAACGCCGCCGTCATCAGCAGCGCGTAGATCAGCAGATAGCGGTGACGCTGCGGGCGCCGGATCCACTTGACCAGCACCAGCGTCGCACCGATCAGGAGCAAGCCAAGCAACGCGTACATGCGCACTTCCTGGCTGTAGCGTACCGCCGTCGGCAACAGCGCCAGCAACACCCCGGCGATGATCGCCGCGCGGCGAGTGGCCAGCCGGTCGACCAGGCTCACGCCGAGTCCGACCGTGGCGATGCCGGCCAGCGCACTGAAACTGCGAATGGCCAAGAGGCCGTCGCCGAACAACCCGATCCAGCCGTGCAGCAACATGAAGTACAGCGGCGGATGCACATCGAACGCGGCATGCGTCCAGATCACGCCCGGCGAATAGCGCGCCAGCAGCAGGCTCGAACCTTCATCGCCCCAGATCGCGGCAGCGGTCAGATCATAAAAGCGCACCGCCGTGGCCAGCAGCAGGATCGGTATCAACCAGTGCTCGCGCGCCCAGCGCAACAGGCGCCGGACACCGGCATTCGGTGCAGCGAACGGGTCCTGGGTATCCCCCAGCGGCGTCTCGCGAAGGACCTCCATCAACCTCCCCTCAGCGTTTTTTGCGAACTCGATTTGCGTCATTGACTGCGAACACTGTAGGCCAGCGCCGAAGTCGATGCGCGGCCGTGACGACGTCCGGCAAGTCCGTCGATCCGGGTCTACGCTACGGCGTGGCGTGACCTGCCCGCGCAAAAGGAAGGAGTCAGCACAACGTTTCGACCGGCCCGACAACAAGGGCGACCGCGCGGCGCGCCGACCACACAACAGAAGGATGAGGAACCATGGAAGTCTTTATGGGTACGATTCAACCGTTTGCCTTCAACTTCGCCCCGAGTGGCTGGGCCTTGTGCAACGGGCAAATCCTGGGCATCTCGCAATACCAGGCGCTGTTCGCCTTGCTGGGCACTTACTACGGCGGCAATGGCACGACCAACTTTCAACTGCCCAACCTGCAAGGTCGCGTGCCTGTCGCACAAGGCACCGGACTGGGCCTGACACCGCGCGTCATCGGTCAGGTGTACGGCACCGAAAACGTCACCGCCACCATCGCCAACATGCCCAATCACACCCACGCCATGACCGGCCTGACGGCCAACACGGCCCTTTCGCTGGCAGTACCCGCCAGCAATCCGGCGACTGTGCCCACCGCCACCAATTCGTACATCGGCGCGTCCGGCGGCGGCCCTGGTTCGGCGAATATCTATTCCGACGCCCAAGGTGCCACACCGGTACCGCTCAAGGGTGTGACCACCACCGTCACCGGGGACATTTCCTCCACCGGCGGCAGCCAGCCACTGCCGATCCTGAACCCGGCCCTGGTCCTTAACTTCAGCATTGCCCTGAACGGTCTGTTCCCGTCGCGCAACTGAGTAAACGCCGGGGGCTTGATGGCCCCCGGCCGTTCTTTTTTCACTGGAGTCAAACCATGCTGCAAGCGGTGCAGATCCAACATGTCCAGCCGTTGCTGGGACAGCAACGCACGCTTTACCTGCCCGATGGCACGGCCTTGCCGATTCGGATCGAATACCTTGATGAGGTTCCCGCGGCGAAAACCCGCTACAGCGAACGCATGCCCTTCTGCCTGGAATTCAACAGCCTGGTACCGACCGAGTTTGTCGACGGTTTGTGCGCGCTGGACCTGCCGGAACTCGGTCGGGTAGAGGACATCTTCGTGTCGCGGGTGCCGGCGCTGGGACGGGATCCGCAGTTGGGTTATTTCTGCATTTCCTTCAACTGATTCGACAAAGTGTAAAACCACGTAGGACATGTCAGTAGGATTAGGCCGCAGTCCTTGTAGGCTGTGTTTTTAAACCCATTTTCTTGGGAAACGTCCGACATAAATTCGCTGGCCATCTTGTTAGCGTTGTTCCGAATCTGTCACAGGACAAGGAACAACGGATGTTCAATGCCAATGCTCGTTTGCGCCTCAATACCGACGACCTCGATCACGATCTGCAGGTGCTGTCCTTCACCGGCACCGAATCCATCAGCCAGCCATATTGCTTCAACGTCAAACTGGTCAGCTCGAGACCGGACATCGATCTTCCCGACCTCATGCACCGGCAGGCCTTTCTGGCCTTCGATGACAACGGGCATGGCGTCCATGGACAGATCCAGCACATTGGCCGGGGCGATATCGGGCACCGGTTGACCCAATACCACCTGACCCTCGCGCCATGCCTGGCGAACCTGGGCCATCGTTTCAATCAGCGGATTTTTCAGAACCTGAGCATTGCGCAAATCATCGGGCAAATTCTTCAGGAACATGGCATCCACGCAGATGGCTATCTGTTTCAGATCGGCCAGGCCCTGCCGGATCGCGAATATTGCGTTCAATACAACGAGTCCGATCTGCATTTCATCCAGCGCCTGTGCCAGGAAGACGGCCTGCACTATCACTTTCGCCACAGCCTCGACAGGCACCTGCTGGTATTTGGCGATGATCAGACCGTATTTCCCAGACTGGCCCGGCCGACACCATTCAAAAAGCGCAACGCGATGGTGGCCGACAGGCCGGTGATTCACCGTTTCGAGTGTGGGCGAAATACCCGCACCAATCGCACCCGTCGGCGCGCCTACGATTTCAAAAAGGCGCACCTCGTGCTGGAGTCCGAGGCGCGAATACCGAACGAACCCCGCCAGCCTGATCTGGAGGACTACCTGTATCCGGACCGGGTCCTCAACCGTGAGCACGGCAAACTGCTGACCCGGCGGGCTCTGGAACGCCATCGCAGCGATGAGCTCACGGGCGAAGGCGACAGCGACGAACCAGCGCTGGTGTCGGGGCATTTTCTGTCGCTGTCAGAACACCCCGACCCCGCGTTAAATGACCTCTGGCTGCTGACCGGAATCCGTCATGAAGGCAAGCAGCCTCAAGTACTTGAAGAAAGCGGTAGCGACATCGCCGTGAAGGATCAAAGCGACTTCGTCCAGGGCTATCGGAACCATTTCGAAGTCACGCCATGGGATGCGATCTATCGCCCGTCATTGCGCTACGACAAACCTTCCATCGGCTGTACTCAGACTGCCGTGGTTACCGGCCCGGAAGGCGAAGATATCCATTGCGACGCGTATGGCCGGGTCAAGGTGCAGTTTTTCTGGGACCGCGAAGGCCGGCACAACGACAAGAGCAGTTGCTGGTTGCGGACCACCACGAACTGGGCCGGCAACGCCCATGGCAGCGTGATCATTCCGCGCGTGGGCATGGAGGTGCTGGTGACGTTTCTCAATGGTGATCCCGACCATCCAGTGATCAGCGGTTGCCTGGCCAACAGCGCCAACCCGCTGCCCTATGAATTGCCGGCGCACAAGACCCGCAGCGTGTTCCGGTCCCGCAGCACGCCCGACAGCAATGGCTTCAATGAGCTGATGATCGAAGACCGCGCCGGTCAGGAGCTGATCTATCTGCGCGCCCAGCGTGATCTGCAGCAGAAGATCGAGCACGACAGTCACCTGGAGGTCGGCAACGAACGTCGGGAAAGCATCCGTGGCAACAGCGTCAGCGTGCTGCACGCAGAAGAACACCGCACCCTCACCGGTCATCGCAAGACCCATCTCAAGGCCAGCGATCATCTGCACGTCAGCGACAGCAGTCACACCCGGATCGGGCAATCACTGACGATGGAAGTCGGGCGGCAGCTCTGTTTCAGTGCCGGGGATCATTTGGTGCTGGAGGCTGGAAAGAGCATCAGCCTGAAAGTCGGTGGCGAGCATTTCGTGCTCGATCACGGCGGTCTTTTCGGGAGCAGCGACCTGCTGATCGGCGGCGTGCCCATACCGTTCCTGCGCGCCCGATTGTTGCAGCCCGAAGGCATTGAAGACTTGTCGGCGCCCGCGCCCTTGCCGCCACTGGTGGCGCCCTCACAACAGGCATTGATGGCCGCGAGCAAAAGCCTGGGCGCGGATTTCTGCCCGATCTGCGAAGCCTGCCGCGCGGGCGAGTGCGCCATTGCGGAGGCCGCTGCATGACCGACTCGGTTGTACAACGCTGGCTGTTTGAACAGCACCATGCCGATCGTCTCCTGTGCCTGGTGCTCGACTCGCAGAACGAACGCGACATGCGCCAGCGCTGGCTGAAGAGCAGCCGTTACGAGCAGTACGCCAGCGTCTACGGTGAAACCGTGGTCGCCGAACTGGCGGACACCGGCCCGTTCCTGTTCACCTTCGACCAGCCCGACGACCGTCGCCTCGACGCCCTGCTCGACAGGCCCGACAGCCATTGGGGCTGGCTCGCCAGCCTGTGCCAGGGCGAACTGAACGCATGGGTCAGGCACTGGCAGGAGCGGCTGCTCGTCGGCACCCGTCCGCATCAGGCGCTGTACCGCTTTCACGACAACCGGGTACTGGCCCGAGCACTGGAGCATCTGCCGCCCGAGGCGCTACCGGCGTATCTCGGGCCGGCGATCAGTGTGTGTTACTGGCAGGGTTCGCACTGGCAGAGCACTGACAACCCTGCGCCCGGCACTTACCCGCTGCCGGACTCGCCGCCCTGGCTGCACCTGCCGATGCCCGACGAGCAAGCCATGGAAATCCGGCTGGCCAACGCCCACCGCTTTCTGCTGGCCGAGCATGTGCAGGCCTACGCCGGATTGGCGTGCACGCAGGATCCGCACATCTGGCTACGTGAGCGACTGGCTCAGGCCCAGGCCTGGGGCTGGCTGGCGCCGGAGCGGCTGGAATTTCTGCTGATCCAGAGCCTGCACACCCCGACCCTCGTGCCTCACTGGCAACCCCGACCGGACGAAACGCCGGATGAACACTTTGATCGGGTTTACCCGCTTTCGACGAGCTGGAGCGGGGAGATACCTTCATGAAGATTCAGCTCAAGAGCATCGTCCTGATCAGCGCCTTCGCGGCACTGGGGGGCTGCCAGGGCAAACCGCCCAACACCTTCAAATTCACAGCCGATCTACCACCGGGGTTTGCCTACGTCGCAGCGGTTTATTACGTACCCGAGAAAGGTCAGACCTGCACCCTCGACAGACGCGACAACCTTGCCCCGGTGTTCAACAGCAAGTGGCGGACGGACTACAAGCCGGATGCCGAGATCACGATTCGCAAGATTGTTAAGGGGTGTCCGTTGGTCGTGAGGCGAATCGAGCTGGAGATCAACTCGAGCTATGGCAAAACACGGGGCGACTTCAGTGGTGACGAAGCCATGGTTTTCATCCGCGATGATCTGGAGGAGCAGTTCAAAGGCGTATTCAACGAGGCCGGTGAAAGCACCTTCCACGGTCAGTGCGAGTGGTGGTTTCGCACCTCGGGCAAACCGCGAATTCTAAGAAAAATCCTGGATTGCAGAACGGTCGATGCCCAAGGAGCACGTGCCTACGGGAAGACCTTCGGGGCTTTTAACCCTGATCAACTGCCGGGCAAAACGGTGAGGATGAAGATCACCTTGGCAGCGGACGAGCGACCGGCCATCAAGGACACCTGGGTCAAGGTCACTAACGGCTGGAAACGCTGCATGGGCGACAACTTTGAGGATCAATACGCCTTCTGTTACGGCAACTACACCGACTTCAGCACTTTCACCATGCCGGATGGCCAAGTCTGCACCATTTATCCGGGTTGCACGGAATAAGGAGATTTCGCCATGAAGTCATTGGAAAAGGATCTGCATTCACCAGCGCAGACTGCCCTGAAAACCAGACTCACGCAGCGTGGTGCAACTTTGGGCTGCTGCCTTGTCTTGATCGCAAGCTGTAAGACCGAACCGCCCAACACCTTCAAATTAACAGCCGATCTACCACCGGGGTTTGCCTACGTCGCAGCGGTTCATTACGTACCCGAGAAAGGTCAGTCCTGCACCCTCCACAAACGCGACAACCTTGCGCCGGTGTTCAACAGCAAGTGGCGCACGGACTACAAGCCTGATGCCGAGATCACGATTCGCAAGATTGTTAAGGGGTGTCCGTTGGTAATCAGCAGGATCGCGCTGGAGATCAACGCGAGTTACTACAAAGCACGGGGAGATTTTGGGGGTGACGAAGGCATGGTCTTTTTAGGGAACGATATAGAGGAGCAGTACAAAGGCACTTTCAATGAGGCAGGTGAAAGTACTTTTTACGGTCAATGTGAATGGTGGTTCCGGACAGCTGGCGCACAACGCCGCATCGTCAAGATCCTTGATTGCAAGACATCTGATGCCCAAGGAGAGCGTGGGAAAGGAAAGACTTATTCTGCTTATGGGCTCGACCAACTACCGGGTAAAACCATAAAGATGAAGATCAAATTGGCAGCGGAGGAGCAACCGGCCATCAGGGATACCTGGGTAAAAATTCGAAATGGCTGGAAACGGTGCATGGGTGACAACTTTGAGGATCAGTATGGCTTTTGTTACGGCAACTACACCGACTTCAGCACTTTCACCATGCCGGATGGCCAAGTCTGCACCATTTATCCAGGTTGCACGGAATAAGGAGATTTCGCCATGACGTCATTTGAAAAGGATCTGCAATCTCCGTTGGGCAGTCGCATGCTGACATGTCCTGCAGGTGGAAGATGGACAAGTTTCCAACTCATCGACGAGTTCTGTTCGGGTGAACCCTATGCCGGGTTGGCTTACATCGTTACCGACTCGGAAGGCCATAAGTACACAGGCCGCTTGGACGAAGCGGGCAAGGGCAAAGTGAATAATCACTTTGCGGGACCAGTAACGCTGCTGTTTGATCAAGCATACGAAGGCAAGGAAAAGCTCTACTCATATTTGCAAGGCAGACCACATTACCCTCTGAAAATCACCGAGCTTCAGGTTCGCGCCGAAGCAACCCATTACCTGGACCCTAATGCCACTCGTACGCGGGAACGCCCCGAAATCGCAGACGGTGGGGATTACTTTCAAGTCGAAGTCCGTCACCTGGTCAGACATGCCTCCCACCTTCCACCGGAGGTTTATCGCGATTACCCCCTCGATTCCGGGTGCGCAGCCATCATGCGCGAACACGGCAAACTTGGGGTCGCCCTGATGCCGCAACGTCACACCATTCTGGAAGTGCGACCGTTACGTGCGTTGTGTCCGATGTTATCCACAGCTCCGGCATTCTGTGCACTCAACCTGTACCAGCTCGCATTGATGGCAACCCTGAGTTACTGCCCTTTCGGCCAGAAACCCAAAGTCCCTTCCGTCGAATCCAGATCCGTTAAGTTCCCGCTGCAACCCAGCGTCGGCAACTGGTTCGGCGATGCACTGCCCAAAGGGGAAGAACTGTGGAAAGTCGACAGCGCCCAGACCAAAGCCTATTACCCGCTCTACGAAGATGTTCCGTATTCCGCAAGGTTGGAAATCATCCCGTTTGACCCGAGCCTCTATGCAGTCAACAGACATACGCCAGAACGTGATCCTGAGCACCCGGCCAGCGTTCACTTCCTCGACGACATCGGTAGTAAAGACAGTACAGACACCCAAGCCTTCATCACCCACAACGACGAACTGATCCTGATCGCCGTTCGCGGCACCGCCGAGATCGTCGCCGACGGTTTGCGCGATGCCGATGCCCTTCAAGTTCCATTTGAGGAAGGCGCCGGCCAAGTACACCGAGGCTTTTACGAAGCCGCGAAAAAAACCTATGACTTCGCCGTCAAATACCTGGAAAAGTTCTACACCGGCCAAACACTCCTGATCTGCGGCCACAGCCTCGGTGGCGCAATCACGCTGCTGCTGGCCGAAATGCTCCGCCGTAGGCCAGAGGGCTACAAAATCCAGCTCTACACCTACGGCGCCCCCCGCGCCGGCGACGCGGATTTCGTCAAGGGCGCAGCCGATCTCGTGCATCACCGCATGGTCAACCACAACGACCCGGTGCCCAGCGTGCCCGGCAGCTGGATGAACACCAAGGCCGATATCTACGGCACCGGGGCAGCGCTGACCTTCGTGAATGTCCCGCTCGGTCTGTCGGTGTTCGTCGCGGGCATCACCAACTGGATCGGGGAAGCCTACGACCACCACGGCCGTTTGCGACACGCCATGCCGGTGGAGTTCGGCCGCCAGCAGGTGTCGTCAATCCTCTGGGAGCCGGGCTGCGACACCATCACCCAGCACGCAGCCTGTGACGTGGCGATCCGGCAGCGGCACGGCCTGCCGGATCGGCCGACGTTGCTCAAGCAGATCTTCGACGCCGGGCACCATTCGATGACCGGGGCTTACATCCCGGCGTGCTGGGCGGTGTTGCGGCGTTGGCAGGAGGCACAGGAGTCAAACCGCACGCTGGTTACCGAGCGAGAATTCGCGCTGGTTGAGACAGCGCTGCAGCGCATCACCGATCAGTTGCGCCGCCAGCGCAGCAATTTGCCGGGACGGCCGGACAGCTATGTGCGCAGCCGGAAAAACATCGTCGAAGCGCTCAATCATGAAATCGAGAACATCCGCACGACCCGCGAACGGCTGGCCAGTCTGCGGCACCGGCGCCTGACGACCACGGATGTTTATGGATCGCTGGCAGAACAACCGGAACGTCTGGCCGAAAGCCTGCCGCGCTGGCGGCTGCATCCGGAAAACCTCGCAACGGAACAACTGGCCATGGCACCGGAAGCCGCTGAGGATGACCCGCTGCTGGTAACGCTCTACGGTCACAGAATCGGCGCGCCCCACACTTTCGACATTGACTCGATCATCTGACTCAAGCCTGTGGATACCACACCAGCCGCTCCGCCGCCGGGTTGCGCTCCTCCACCGCAAAACCCAGCGCCAGGTAGTGCTGGCGCGCATGGGGGTTATTGGCCCAGACCACCGTCGCCACCGGGCAGCGCACTTGCTGCGCGGCTTTTTGCACACCTTGCAGCACGGTTCGCCCGTAGCCCTTGCCTCGGGCCTGGGGAATGAAGGCGAGGTACAACACGCGAATTTCATTGGCGCCGAAATCGGTACTGAGTGCACCGATGGCCGTGCCGAGTTTTTCCACGATGTAGTGCATGGCATTCGGATGGTTTTCCCCCATGCCCTGCTCCTGCACCTGAAACTGCTGGGCAACGATTTGCTGCACCTGTTCCTGCTCGCCGTCGATCCATTGCAGATCCGGGCGCGCCGATTGATACAAGCTTTGCAGAAACGGCCCGTCCGACGCCCGCGAAGGCCGCACCACCAATCCGTCCGCCGCCAGGTTTTCCGTCATCTTCACGCTCCCTAGAAACCGCTTTCCCTGACCCCCAGCGCCGCCATCCGGCGCCAGGCCACGCCGAGCACCGACTCGCCACTGCCCTGCAACACCACCACGCCGCGCAGCGGTTGCACCGGGGTCGCTGCCTGATCCAGCGTAGTCAAACGCACGCCATATTGCGCCTGCACCGGTTCCGCTCGATGCTGTTGATCGCGGCGCACGGCAATCGGCCCGTGGTGATCGGAAGTCAGCGCTTCCTGATCGACATAGGCCACACCGTTGGTGTCGATTTCATTGAGTTGCACCGCGATGGCGGCATGCATCGGGTCGTCGGCGATAAACCGCCCGGTGGCGCCGGGCTTGACTCGCCACAGTTCGGCCTCGGCCAGATAACCGCGCAGTCGCGTGCCGTCTTCGACCACCCGCGCCAGCGCATCCTTGCTCGACAGCCAGCGGCCCGGCGTCAGGTTCGGCAGCAGATCACGCACGGTGCCGGCGTGGGGCGCGCGTAACAGCAGACGTTCGCGTTGGGCGGTCAGGCCGCGATATTCCGCCACCGCTTCGGCGAGACGCTGCTCGACGATGCCGGCGTCGGCAGCGGTTTCACTGCGGCCGGCCTGACGGCGCATCAGCAATTGCTGAATGCGGATTTCCCGGCGGACGATGGCCTGCCGCGAATCGAGGTCCGGCGATTCCAATTCGATCAGCACGTCGCCCTGAGCCACGGTCTGACCATCCGCCACCCTCACGGCTTTGACCCGCGCCGCCGTCGGCGCGTGCAAGGCACTGGCGCGACCGCCCTCGAGCATCGTCGGCAATTCGACCGAGCTGCGCCACGGCACGATCAGCACCAGCAACAGGCCGAGTACCGCCAGGCTGCTGAGCACCACGCGAGGGCCGTGAGCCTGTTCGCGGCGGCTCCACCACTGGCGCCACTCACTCATGATTGGCAGGAAGATGAACCACACCAGCTCGACCAGCATCAGGAAGATCCCCAACACCTTGAAGAACAGGTGATAGACCGCCAGCGCGATCCCGAAAAACAACGCCGCACGCCATAACCACGAGCCATACCCCCAGATCAGCAAACGCCGCTGCATCGTCGGCGACCAAGGCTCCGGCGCCGGCGCGCCATAGCCGAACAAGAACTCACGCAGGCGCCAGCGGCAAAAGGCAAAGGCGCGGCCCTGAAGGTTGTCGACCTCCCACAAATCGCTGAGCAGAAAGTAGCCATCAAATCGCATGAACGGGTTGAGATTGACCACCAGCGTGGTGATCCAGGTCGCGCTGGCGAGCATGAACGCCGCCGTGCGACCGGGCCCGTCCGGCAGGAACGACCAGACCAGCAGCGCGATGCTCGCCAACAGCAACTCCGCCAGCACCCCGCCGGCACCGATCAGCAGTCGCGCGCGTCGATCATTGACCCGCCAGGCATCGCTGACATCGGTGTAGAACATCGGCAGCAAGACCATGAACGCCACGCCCATGCTTTGCACCCGACACCCGGCGCGCTTGGCCATGAATGCATGACCGAATTCGTGACAGAGCTTGGCAAAAAACAGCGAGATGCCGAACGCGATCGCGCCACCGAGGCTGAACAGATGCGGAAAGGTGCCGACAAACCGCTGCCAGTCCCGCGACACCAGAAACACCCCGAGCGCCAGGGTCGCCGGCAGACCGTAGCGCAAAACCCTTGGCCCAAAGCGCTCCAGCCACGGCCACGCCCGATTGAGAAAGGCATCCGGCCGCCACAGCGGAATGCGGAAAAACAGGTATTGATGCAGCAGGATTGTCCACAGGCTCTGGCGTTGCGCGAGGGCCTTGAGTGAGTAACTGGCGCGTTGCTGATCGTCGAGGGCGCTGATCAGGTCATGCCCGCGCAGGAACGTCAGCAGTTGCTCCAGCTCGACGCCGTCCAGCGGCAAACCCGGTTCACGATTGGCAGCGCGCAGCACTTGTTCGGGATCGCCCAGCGACCAGTGACGCAACAGGCGCATCGCCGCCGCGCCAAGCTTGAAGTAGCGCCCGCGCACCGGGTCGGCCAGGGTCCAGCGCGGCGAACCGTCCAATGCCGGCGCCGCGGGCGACAATTGCAGGTCGGCACGCAGGTTCGGCAGGGTCATTTACAGACCTACGCTCTGGCGCAGTCCGGCGAGCGGACGCCGCAGCAGGTACAGTGCCAGCGGCGCACGCTCGCCGAAAATTTTTGCGGTGCCGCGCAGGCCGATACGCGGCGGGGCGTCGGCGAAATTGGCGTCCAGCCGATAGGCCAACTGGCCGCCGGCGGTGGGCTGTGCCTCGTAAGCGGAACGCTCGAGGGTGGCGAGGTGGCGTTGCAACGGGTCGCTGTCGAGAAACAGCGCGACTTCGGCGCCCGGCTCCAGCGAGATCGCGTCGCCCACGGCTAGTTCGATGCGCAGTTCGGCCTGGCTCGGGTCGGCGATTTCCATCAGCCGTTCGCCGGTCTGCACTGGTTTGCCGGTCCAGCGCTCGGCATCGGCGAACACCGCAATGCCGTCGCGCTCAGCGCGTACTTCGCTGCGGTTGAGCAGTTCGCGAGCGTAGTCGCGTTCGGCGCGTTTCTGTTCGGCGCGGGCGGCCAGCAGATCGACCCGGGAGCTGGATTCGGCATCAACGAACGAGCGCTGGGAATTGGCTTTGAGTTCCGCTTCGGCAACTCCGAGTGCACGCTCGGCGACATCGGCCTGAGCCTTCAGCGTCGTGCTTTCAAAACGCAGCAACAGGTCGCCGGTTTTCACACTCTGGTTGGGTTTGACCAGAAACTCGGCGATCACCCCGTCCAGCGGTGCGGCGACAACCCGCCCGCCCTGAGGCACCACTTCGGCGGGCGCCAGCACCGACTGGCGCACCGGGATCAACAGCCCGAGCAACAACACGGCGACCAGCGCCACCTGACGTTTGCGGGTCCAGCGCAAGCGCCACGGCTTGCGTGGTTGCAACGCCAGCCAGGCATGGCTGTAGGTGTCGCCCAGCTGCGACAGCAGCACTTGTTCGGAAGGGTTCCACGGCAGATCACGGGCCAGCCACAAACCGCCGAACACCTGATCCTGACGGTCGATCAACGGCAGCCAGAACACTTGCATGGCCGACAGACTGCGCCAGTCGGCCTGAATCGATTCACCGACCATTTCCGGCGTGATCACCCGCGCCTGTTTCAGCACATCCTGCTTGAACAACTGCGCCACGGCCTGCTCGACGAATGCCACGAACGGCGCATTCGGCTCCACTGCGCTGACCCCGGTCACCGCCTGCACCTTGCCGGCGATCAACAGCGCCGCATGGCGAAAACCGAACAGCGACTGACCGTCATTGACCAGGCTGTAGGCCAGTTGCGAAATATCATGAGCGGCGCGGGTCTGCCGTTCGAGATCGAGAAACCGCGCGAACACCTGCTCGGCGGCGCCGCTCACCGGGGCGTTCACTTAAGCTCCGGAAAATGCGCGGTGCCGCTCATGCCGGCGAGCAAGCCTTTGGCTTCGGGGAGTGTTGCTACCAACAACAGCGTCTGGCTGCCTTCATCGATCCGCGCACCGAGGCGCTTGACCGTGGCGTCGATCGGCTGACCGGTTTCATCGGGCACGAAGCTGAACGACTGACCGGGCTTGAGCCTGGCCATCCAGCGCGACGGCACCAACAGATGGATTTCCAGGGTGCGGTTGTCGACCACATCGAGCAGCGGCGCACCGGCCGGCACGCTTTCATAACGCTGCACCTTGCGTTCCACCACTTGCCCATCGAACGGCGCGACCACGCTGCAACGTTTGACCTGGACTTGATAAACCTGAGATTGCGCCTGGGTTTCGCTGACCTTGGCCTCGGCCCGGGCCACTTCGAAACGCCCGACGGAATTGAGCGCCGCCAATTGCCGGTTGTGCGCCAGCTCTTCACCGGCGCCACGGCTGGCGGCCTGCGCGGCATTCAACTGGGCCTGATAGGCCGAACAGTCGAACCGCGCCAGGGTATCGCCCTTCTTGAACGACTCGCCCTCGCTGAACGGCAACTCGACGATTCGCCCGGACAACTCGCTGGCCAGCGTCGCCTGATCCCGCGCCCGCAACACCCCGCGCGCTTCACTGCTGGCCGACGCATTCGCCGCCCCGCCGTTATCCAGCAGCGGATCGTCTGGCGCGGGCGTTTGAGCCTGAACTGCACACGTTACAAAGGTCAATCCGACAACCCAACCACGAAAACGCCGCATAACCGTTACTCCCTGACGGATGCTCGGAGTCTACGACAGCGGCGATTAGCGTCAAGCGAAAGGCCATCATTCGGGTGGGAGAATTAACGCTGCGCCATCTCCCCCACCGGATACACCGACTCCCATCCCCCGCCCAACGCCCGGTACAGCCCGATCATCGCCAGTGAAACGCCGGTGGAGCTTTCCACCCATTGTTCCTGGGTGGCGAGCAGTGCGCCTTGCACGGTGAGGACGTTGACGAAGTCGACCACGCCTTCGACGTATTGCTGTTGCGCGGTACGCAGGGCGATCTGGTTCTGGCGCACGGCTTCGGCGAGGCTGTCGCGGCGGCGCTGGCTGGCGTTGTAGGCGGTCAACTGGTCGTCGATTTCGTGCCAGGCGCGCAGGACGGTCTGTTGATAACCGATCGCCGCTTCCTGCTGTTGGGCTTCGCGCAGTTGCAGCACGCCGCGCAAGCGGCCGCCGTCGAACAGCGGCAGGCTGAATTGCGGGCCGATGCCGAAGGCGCGTGAGCCCCAGGAACCGAAATCACTGAGCTGCATGGCTTGCGAGCCGAGATTGCCGGACAGAGTGATGCGCGGATAGAAATCGCCCTTGGCCACGCCGATGTTGGCGGTGGCGGCATGCAACCGGGCTTCGGCCTGGCGGATGTCCGGGCGGCGTTCAGCCAGTTGCGACGGCAGGCCGATGGCGACTGTCAGCGGCGACTGTGGCACTGGCGCATCTGTGGATAACTCTTTGGTCAGGGCCTGCGGCGGTTCGCCCATCAACAGGCTGATGGCATTGATCAGTTGCGCCTGACGCTGCTCCAGTGCCGGCAGCCGCGATTCGATGGCCGCCACTTGCGCGGCCGCTTCGGCGACGTCGAGATCGGTGGCCACGCCGTCGTTGAGGCGCAGTTGTGAAAGCTTCAGGCTGTGTCGCGCCACATCGAGGTTCTGCTCGGTGACCGCGCGGGTGTTCTGTACGCCGCGCAGCTGGATGTAGTTCTGCGCGGTGTCCGCGAGTACCGCCAACAGCACGCCGCGACGGTCGTTTTCCGCGACTTCGAGGTTGGCATCGGCGGCTTCGGTCTCCCGGCGCACGCGGCCCCAGAAATCCAGCTCCCAGGAGGCCGAGAAACCGGCATCCCACAGGTTGAAGGCCGAATCGCCATTGTGCCCGGACGGGTCGTTCAGGCCTTCGCCGCTGTTGCGTTTGCGGGCATAGCTGCCGGTGGCGGCGGTCGTAGGATAACGGTCGGCGGTGATCACCTGACGGGCGGCGCGGCTTTGTTGCAGGCGGCTGCTGGCCAGTTGCAGGTCAAGGTTGCTGCGCGAGGCGCGCTGGGTCAGGGCCGAGAGTTGCGCGTCGTGAAAGACTTCCCACCAGCGCTCGTTCAAGGGTTCGCTGACGGCCTGGCTGACGGCGGTTTTTGAGGGCTTTGCCCACTCGGCAATCTGCGTGGCTTGGGGTTTCTGGAAGTCCGGGCCGACGGTGCAGGCCGCCAATGCCGACAGACTCAGGACCACTGTCAGGGACTGAAAGCGCTTCATCGCTGCGTCACCTCACGCACCGACGTCGCTGAGCTTTTGGTATCAATGCTCGCCTCCACCGACATCCCGACCCGCAAGCGTTCGGCCAGCGGCTGACCCGGATCCAGCAGAACCTTCACCGGAATTCGCTGCACAACCTTGGTGAAGTTGCCGGTGGCGTTGTCCGGTTTGACCGCCGCGAAGGTCACGCCGGTCGCTGGGGCAATGCTCTCGACGCGGCCGGTGAGGGCTTCGCCGCCGAGGCTGTCGACCCGCACCACAACGTCCTGCCCCGGCTGCACGTCGGTGAGCTGGGTTTCCTGGAAGTTGGCGACCACATAGGCCTGCTTCAACGGCACCACCGCCAGCAGCTTGCTACCCGGTGTCACGTAGGCGCCGACCCGTACGGCACGCTCGCCGATCATGCCGTCCTGGGGCGCGGTGATGCGCGTGTAGGACAGCTCGAAACTGGCGATTTCCAGCGCGGCCTGCGCGTGTTTCAAACTGCCTTCGGCGGCATCGCGCTGCGCCGTGAGGATTTCCACCTGCTTGCGTTCCGCTGCCAGTTTCGCGGTGGCCGTGTCCAGCCGCGCAGAGGCCTGATCGATCCGGGTGCGCGCCTGTTGCGCGTTCTGCACGGTGCCTGCACCGACGCCAGCCAAGTGGCTATAGCGGTTCAATTCCTGCTGGGCGAAAGCCATTTCAGCCTTGGCCGACACCACCGACGCCTGCGCCTGAGCGATCACCGAGGACTGGCGCTCAAGGGTGGCCTTGGCGTTCTGCAACTGCGCGCGGGCGACCAGGGTTTGCGCATCGGCGGCTTCGGCAGCGGCGCGCAAGTCGCGGTCATCGATCAGCGCCAGCAACTGCCCGGCCTTGACCTGCTGGTTGTCTTCCACCAGCACCTCTTTGATGAACCCCGCCACACGCGGCACCACCAGGGTGAAATCGGCGGAGACGAACGCGTCGTTGGTGTTCTGCTGAGTGCGCTTGCCGAACAGGCCGGGCATCGCCAGATACACCAGCACACCGACCGCCAGCGCAGCGGCCACAGCCACCGCGAGTTTTTGCTTTGCTTGAGTCGTCATAAAAAACCTTCTGTTCCAGTCAGGTTGGCGCGCGAGGCGGATAGATCCGCGTCGGCAGCCAGAGAATCAGCAGGATCAGCGCCACCGCGACGCCGGCCATGCACAGATAAAGATCCGAAGAAGTCAGCACCACCGCCTGTTCGTGCAGGCGATGGGCGAGGCCGGGGTCGTTGCTGGCGGCCAGCGGCGAGTTGCCGAGGCGATCGACCAGCATCGTCGAGTGAAAATGCAGGCGCGAAGTGGTCAGCGCCTCGATCACGCCGGTGGCGACCACCGCCGCCAGACCTTTTACGGTGTTGAACCACGCCGAGGCGAAAGGCCCGTCCTGTGGCTGGATGCTGCCGGTCGACAGCATCAGCAACGGCAGCACCGCCATCGGCTGGCCGAAAATCTGCAGCCATTGCAGGACATAGAAATCGTCGCGAATCCATTCCGAGGTCAGCTGCGATCCGCCCAGACACGAGAGCGTCAACATGCCCAAGCCGATGCCGAGCACCCAGCGACAATCGACCCAGCGCAGGTTGCACAACGCCGCCACCAGCGGCAGCGCGATCAACTGCGGCAATGCCGCGATCAACATGATCGGCGCAGTCTGTACCGGCCGGTAACCCTGAACCTGAGCCAGGTAACTCGATGGAATCAGCACCACCGCCAGCAGCACAACCAGCACCCCGGCCAGCGTCATCAGCGCGAACGACAGGTTGCGGATGCCGAGCATCTGCAACTTGAAAAACGGAATCGGCTGCGACCATTCATTGATCAGAAACGCCACCAGCAACAGCGAACCGGCGCCGAGCAAAGCGCAGATCAGGTTCGACTCGAACCAGTCCAGGCGATTGCCCTGCAACAGGCCGATCACCAGCATGCAGATCGCCGGAAAGCCCAGCAGCAGGCCTTTCCAGTTGAACGAATTGAGGCGTTCCAGACGCAGCGGATCCTGTGGAATGCCCCAGGCAACCATCGCCATGGCAATCAGGCACGGCACGATGATTTGCCAGAACGTCCACTGCCAGCCGACGTATTCGGTCCACAACCCGGCCAGCGGCGTGCCGAGACCGGGACCGAAAGTCGCGGTCAGGGCGTAACCGGCGAGGCCGTAAAGCTTGATGTTGGCCGGCAGGAATCGCAGCGCAACGGTCATCAGCATCGGCGGCAACGCACCGCCAGCCAGGCCTTGCAGGATGCGCATCAGCAGCAGGCTTTCGTAGTTCGGGGCGAACGGGCAGAGCACCCCGAGCAGGGTAAACACGCCGATGGCGCACAGGGTGAAGCGACGCAGGGAAAAGGTCACCGAGCACCACGGCGCGAATGCCATGGCCGCCACCGAGGTCGCGGTGTAGCTGGCGACCAGCCAGGTGCCTTCGTCGTAACCGATGCTCAGGGCGCCGCGAATGTCGGCCAGGGCGACCTTGGTCACCATCTCGTTGAGACCCGACACCAGCACCGCCAGCAGCACGCCGACCAGACCGATGATGATCCGCGCCCCGAACACCGGTGGCGCGGCGGCCATCGGAGCGGCAGCGGCAATCGGCGCCGTGACCGTCAGGGATGTCATGCAGGCAAACTCCGGAGGGAAAAATACCGGAGCATGGTAGTAGGGCTTAGTGCTGACGAAAATTGACTTCTTGGCAGTTTATAAGTGCACCGGACGCAATTGTCAGGGCTGTGCCGCCAGCCAGGTTTCGTCGCAGCAGGTCTTGAGGGTTTCCCGCAGCCAGCGGTGGGCCGGGTCCTTGTCAAAACGCGGGTGCCAGGCCTGGGTCAGCATCAGCGTCGGCAGCGGGATCGGCAGGTCGAACGAGCGCAGCTTCAAGCCCAGCCGCCGCACGCTGAGCAGCGCTTCCTTGGGCACTGGCAGGATCAGGTCGGAGTCCGGCAGGGCGAACATCGCCGCGTGGAAACTCGGCGCAATCACTGCCACCCGCCGCTCCAACCCCAGGGCATTCAAAGCAGTGTCGATGGGGCCACGGGCGATGCCCCGGCGGGACATGCTGATGTGGGAAAACCCGGCATAGCGTTCGGCCGTGATCTCGCCGTCCAGCAGCGGATGATCCTCGCGCACCAGACCGACGAAGTGGGTGGAAAACAGGTTCTGCACTTTGACTTCCGGCGTCACCGGGCGCGTATTGCTGACACTCAGGTCGATGCGCCCTTCGCGCAGCGCTTCATCGTCGCCATCCCCCTCGGGAACGAAACGCAACTCACAGTGCGGCGCCAGTTGATCGAGGGTGTCGAACAGCTTGCCGCCGTACACGCCAACGAAAAAATCGTTGGCGCGAATGCTGAAGCGCCGGCGCAACGTGCCCAGTTCCACCGCATCGGCCGAGCGAAACAGCAGCGCCGCCTGCTCGACCACATCCCGCACCTGCTCGCGCAGCTCCATTGCCTTGGGTGTCGGCACCAGACCGCGACCGGCACGCACCAGAATCGGATCGCCAATGGCTTCGCGGATCCGCGTCAGCGTGCGGCTCATGGCCGCCGGGCTGAGGTTCATCCGCCGCGCGGCGCCGACCACGCTGCCCTCGTCAAGCAAGGCGTCGAGGGCGACCAACAGGTTCATGTCCGGGAGTTGCATGCTGAGCACTCGTGACCGATCAGGATTGATTCGCACGCAATGCTAGCAGATCAGAAAATCAGCGCTGCATCCCCCAGCGTTTCACCGTCACCCGCTCCAGCGTGTCGAACACCAGGTTTTCCACCAGCAAGCCGATGAGGATCACCACCGCCAGACCGGCAAACACCTTGTCGGTGTACAACTCATTGCGATTCTGGAAGATGTACCAGCCCAGGCCACCCTTTCCGCTGGTGGCACCGAACACCAGTTCGGCGGCGATCAAGGTGCGCCAGGCGAAAGCCCAGCCGATTTTCAGCCCGGCGAGGATCGACGGCAGTGCCGCCGGAATCAGGATGAACAACACGAAGCGCATGCCCTTCAAGCCGTAGTTGCGCCCGGCCATGCGCAGGGTTTCCGAAACGCCGAGAAACCCGGCGTAAGTGTTCAGCGCCAGCGCCCACAACACCGAATGCACCAGCACGAATATCAGGCTGTTCTGACCCAGCCCGAACCACAGCAACGCCAGCGGCAACAGGGCAATCGCCGGCAGCGGGTTGAACATTGAGGTCAGGGTGCTGAGCAAGTCCCGACCGACCTGGGTCGAAACCGCCAGCGTGGTCAGGGCGAAGGCGAGGACGATGCCGATCAGGTAACCCTTGATCAGCACCACCAGCGAGATCCACACCTTGCCCAACAATTCACCGCTGAGCAGGCCGTCATACAGCGCGTGACTGGTCTGCAAGAAGCTCGGCAGCAGCAGGTCGTTGTTCTGCACCCCGGCCACAACCTCCCAGAGCACGGCGAGCAAAATCAGGATCACGCTTTTGCGCAGCCAGCCCTGTTGCCACAGACGCTGGCCCAGCGGCAACTCGCGCTCCACCGGGACGCTGGTCAGCGGTTGCAGATCGTTTTCGAATTCTTGACGTACGGATGATGAATGGCTCATCGGGCAATCCTCCAGGCGGCTCAATAAGCGATGCGGATATCAGTGAAATCCAGTTCGCGCTCGGTTTCCGGCGACTGCCCTTCATCGAACAGCAATCGGTGAATGCGCCGCGCCGATTCCTGAAACGCCACACCGCCGAGGCTGTGCAAATCGTATTGATGACTGTGCACTTCCGCCCTCACGCGGCCCGGATGCGGGGACAACAGCAGGATCCGATTGCCGACCACCAGCGCTTCTTCAATCGAGTGGGTGACGAACAACAAAGTGAAACGCACCTCCTCCCAGAGCAGCAGCAATTCCTCCTGCATCTTGCGCCGGGTCAGGGCATCCAGCGCGGCGAACGGCTCGTCCATCAGCAGGATTTTCGGCTGCATCGCCAGCGCCCGGGCAATCGCCACCCGCGCTTTCATGCCGCCGGACAGGGTGTGCGGATAGGCATCGGCGAACGCCGCCAGACCGACTTTTTCCAGATAATGCAGCGCGCGCTCTTCGGCTTCCTTTTTCTTCAGCGTGCGCGAAGCCAGCAGCGGAAACATCACGTTCTGTTTGACGGTTTTCCACGGTGGCAGTTGATCGAACTCCTGAAACACCACGATCCGGTCCGGCCCCGGCGCGTCGACGCGCTGGCCCTGCAGACGGATCTCGCCCTCGCACGGCGTAATGAACCCGGCGACGGCTTTGAGCAACGTGGATTTACCGCAACCGGACGGGCCGAGCAGCACGAAACGATCCTGTTGATCGACTTCGAAACTGACCTGGTGGGTGGCGCGCACGACGCGCTGCGGCGTGCGGTATTCGAGGCTGACCTGGTCGACCGCCAGCAGCGCTTGTGCGGTGGCGATAGGGTTGCTGGCCGCGTGGCCTTGCAAAGGGGCGTTCATGTCGATCAGCTCCCCTGCAACGGTTTGGCGTCCTGGAAGAAGTAGTCCTTCCACGATTCGGGTTTGTTCTTGATCGCGCCGACGCGGTAGAGGAATTCGGCGAGCGGGTAGGTGTTTTTCGGCGTGACACTGAATTCGAATTGCGGGTTGTCGATGATTTTCAGCAACGCAGCGCGGTCGATCTTGGCCTTGGTCACGCGGATGTAAGTGTCCGCCGCCGCGCCTTTATCGTTCTGCGCAAATTGCGCCGCTTCGGTCAGCGCTTCGACGAACGCCTTGTAGGTTTTCGGGTTCTCGTTGCGGAATTTCTCGGTGGCGAACAACACCGTCGGCGAGTTCGGCCCGAGCACGTCATAGGAATTGAGCACCACGTGGACGTTCGGATTTTCCAGCGCCTGATCCTGGAACGGCGGGTTGGAGAAATGCCCGGTCAGCTCGGTGCCGCCGGCGATCAGCGCCGCAGTGGCGTCCGGGTGCGGGACAGCGATGGTGTACTTGTCGAGGCGATTGAATTCCTTGTCGCCCCACTGCTTGGCGGCCGCGTATTGCAGGAAGCGCGACTGCACGGAAACGCCCACCGCCGGCACCGCGATGCGGTCCTTCTCGGTGAAGTCGGCGATGGTTTTGACCTTGGGATTGTTGCTGACCAGGTAGTACGGGAAGTTGCCCAGCGAGGCCACGGCTTTGACGTTCTGCTTGCCGTGGGTGCGATCCCAGATGGTCAGCAACGGCCCGACGCCAGCGCCGGCAATGTCAATGGAGCCGGAGAGCAGCGCATCGTTGACCGCCGCGCCGCCGGACAGCTGGGTCCAGTCGACCTTGATGTCGAGGCCTTCCTGCTTGCCGTACTTCTCGATCAGTCCCTGATCGCGCACCACGTTGAGCAATAAATAGACAATGCCGAACTGTTCGGCGATGCGGATTTCACCTTCGGCGTGGGCCACGGTCGGCGCCACCAGGCTGCCGGCGATCAGGCTGAAACCGAGGCCGATGGCCGCCGCCAGCGGTGCGAATGGAAGACGTTTGGACATGATCGGATCTCCGGCAAATCAGAAAGGCGCGTCGCCCTGGATAGTGGTGCGATACAGCTTGCGGCGCAGGTGCGCGGGGCAACCGGCGGCAAGGTGGATCAGCGAGCGGTTGTCCCAGAACACCAGGTCGTGTGGCTGCCATTGATGGCGATAGATGTTCTGCGGCAGCACGCTGTGGGCGTAGAGCTCGTCGAGCAGTTGTTTGCTCTCGTCTTCCGGCAGGCCGACGATGCGGGTGGTGAAGCCTTCGCTGACGAACAAGGCCTTGCGGCCGTTTTCCGGATGGGTGCGGACCACCGGGTGCACGACCTCGGCAACCTGAGCCAATTGCTCCGGGGTCAGGGTCGGGCGCCAGTTGCCTTCGAATTTGGTTTCGCTGTAGCGCGCGGTGTAGGAATGCGCAGCCGAGCGGCCTTCGACCGCTTTGCGCAGCGCGTCGGGCAGGCTGTCCCAGGCTTTGTGCATGTCGGCGAACAGGGTGTCGCCGCCTTCGGGCGGCAGCTCCTGGGCGTGCAGCATCGAGCCGAGGCTCGGCAGCTCTTTATAGGAAAGGTCCGAGTGCCAGAATTTGCCGGCATCGCCGAGGCCGATGTTCTGGCCGTTTTCGACGATGTTGGAAACAATGAGGATTTCCGGGTGATTGGCCAGCAGGAACTGCTTGAGCACGTGGATCTGCAACACGCCGAAACGGCGGCTGAAATCGATCTGCTGTTGCGGGGTGATGCGCTGGTCGCGGAACACCACAACATGGTGATCGAGGTGCGCGCGGTGGATGCTGGCGAAGTCTTCATCGTTGACCGGACGGGTCAGGTCGAGGCCAATGATTTCGGCGCCGACGGCACCGCTGAACGGGCGGATCTCGAAGGTTTGCGGCGCGGCAGTCGCGGCGCTTGGGGTAGCAGTAGCTGCGGACATCAATCAATCTCCCACGCACGGCACGCTCAAGGGCGCGCGCGTCGATCAGAAACTCACGCTGGATTGCGTGTTGGTTCGTGTCGTGCGGCGCGCCGATTGGTCGGCAGGTACGCAGGAGGCTGACTTTATAGCTATAAGAAGCGGAATTTAAATACTGTTAACGAATAACGATATGGCGATTGTTTAGGAATGGACTGGATGGTGAGTGACCATTTGTGTCACTTCTGGACGGAATGTGTTGGTGCGACGAACGCCTCCGCGAGTCCCTCGAAGGCGTCCGTGAAGATTTACCGTTCGTGCAACGCCTCGGCGCGCGCCCGGATGATTGGCTTGAGCAGATAGCTCAACACGGTCTTCTTGCCGGTGATGATGTCCACCGACGCCACCATCCCCGGGATGATCAGCAACGGCTTCTCGTCGGTGCCGAGATGGCTGCGCTCGGTGCGCAGCTTGATGACGTAGTAGGTGGTTTTCTTGTCTTCGTCGGTGATGGTGTCGGCGCCGATCTGTTCCAGCTTGGCTTTGAGACCGCCGTAGATGGTGTAGTCATACGCGGTGAATTTCACCGTGGCTTCCTGGCCAGGATGCAGGAACGCGATGTCCTGCGGGCGAATCTTCGCTTCGACCAGCAGGGTGTCGTCCAGCGGCACGATTTCCAACAGGTCGCTGCCCGGCTGGATCACGCCGCCGATGGTGTTGACCAGCATCTTGTTGACGATGCCCCGCACCGGCGAAGTAACGAGCGTCCGACTGACCCGGTCTTCCAGCGCCTTGCCGGTGGCCTGGGCCTTGTTCAGGTCGGTGCGCGCCTCGTTGAGCTGAGTCAGGGCTTCGCTGCGGAATTTGCCGCGGGTCTCGTCGATCTTGCGCTGCACTTCCTTGATCGCCGATTCGGCGCGCGGGATCGCCAAAGTGGTGGCGTCGAGCTGACCACGGGTTTCCACTTCCGCACGCTTGAGTCGCAGCACTTCCACCGGCGACACCGCGCCCTGGGCCACCAACGGCTCGGACATGTTGATTTCCTGGCGTTGCAGGCCGAGTTGCTGGCGGTACTGCGCCTGTTTCGAGGTGAATTCGCGCAGCTCTTGCTGACGCTGGATCAACTGTTCCTGCAACCCCCCAACTTCATCGTGCAGTTGCTGGCGACGGCTGATGTACAACGACTCTTCGCTCTTGGCCTGACCCGGCACGGCTTTGAGCACGTCCTCGGGGAAATTCAGCGGGCGGTCATCGACCTCGGCGCTCAGGCGCTCGACCCGCAGCAGCATCGACAGGCGATCCGCTTCGGTCTCGCCGACATTGGACGCAAAACGCGTGTCGTCCAGGCGAACCAGCGGCGCGCCGGCCTCGACGATCTGGCCTTCCTTGACGAACAGTTCGGAGACGATACCGCCCTCGAGGTTCTGGATTTTCTGGATCTTCGACGAAGGAATCGCCTTGCCGTCGCCCTTGGTCACTTCGTCGATGACGGCGAAGTTGGCCCACAGCATCAGGAACACGAAGAAGCCGATGATCGCCCAGATCGTCAGGCGCACCACGCGTGGCGCGTCCTCGATCAAGGCCTTGTTGACCTCCGGCAGCGGCTGGCCCTGCAGCGATGCCGAGCCTTTGAAGTAGCGGCGGATCGAATCCTTGAAACCCGACTTAAGCAACACTGATCTGCCCCTTCTTCAACGCTTCCATGACGGCCGCTTTCGGGCCGTCGGCGAGGATCTGTCCACGGTCGACCACCAGCAGGCGGTCGACCAGCGACAGCAGCGATGCCCGGTGCGTCACCAGCACCACGGTCTTGTTTTCCACCACCGCCGCGAGGCGTTGCTTGAGGCGTTCTTCGCCGGTGTTGTCCATGGCGCTGGTCGGTTCGTCGAGCAACAGGATCGGCGGATTGAGCAACAGCGCCCGAGCCAGGGCAACGTTCTGGCGCTGACCGCCGGACAGGTTCTGTCCACGCTCGCCGACTTGCAGTTCATAACCCTGCGGGTGCAGTCGGGCGAATTCGTGGACGCCGGCCAGTTCAGCGGCCTGCAAGACAAGTTCGTCTTCGACGTAACGGGCGCCGGAAATCAAGTTGTCGCGCAAGGTGCCGGCCAGCAGCTGGATGTCCTGCGGCACGTAGCCGATGTTGTAGCGCAACTCGCTGACGTCGATCTGGCGGATGTCGACGCCGTCCACCAGCAACGCACCGTCGTCCGGCTGATAGAGGCCGACCAGCAATTTCGCCAGCGAACTTTTGCCCGAGCCGCTGCGGCCGATGATGCCGATCTTCTCGCCGGGACGGATCACCAGGTTGATGTTCTTCAGCGCCGGATTCTGTTGCTCCGGGTAGGTGAAGCTGAGCTGGCGGCATTCGATCGCGCCTTGCAGCACCTTGCGGCTCAGCGGGCGCTCTTCGAAATTGCGCTCTTGCGGCAACTCCATCATCTGGTCGACCGAGGTCATGGTCACCCGCGCCTGCTGGTAGCGGGTCAGCAGACCGGACAGCGACGCCAGCGGGCTGAGGGCGCGGCCACTGAGCATGTAGCAGGCGATCAGGCCGCCCATGCTCAGGTTGCCGGCGATGATCTGGTACACGCCGAAGACGATCATGATCACGCCGGCCAGTTGCTGGATCAGCAGGGTGATGTTCATCGCCAGACCGGAGAGCATTTTCACCCGCAGCTCAAGACGGCTGAGGGTGCCGATGGTTTGCTCCCACTGGTACTGGCGTTCGCTTTCGGCGTTGTTGACCTTCACCGCGTCGAGGCCGGCGAGGGTTTCGATCAGGCTCGACTGACGCTCGGCGCCGAGGGCCATGGTGCGTTCCATGGTTGCCACCAGCGGCTTCTGCAACGCGTAGCCGATCAACAGCGCAATCGGGAAGGCCAGCACCGGAATCCACACCAGATGCCCGCCGAGTATCGCGATGACAATGAAGATCAGGAGGGTGAACGGCAGGTCGATCAGGCTGGTCAGGGTCAGCGACGCGAGGAAGTCGCGCAGACTCTGGAACTCGTGGATGTTCTGGGCAAAGCTGCCGACCCGCGCCGGGCGGTATTTCATGGCCATGCCGACGATGCGTTCGAACAGCGTGGCGGAGATGATCAGGTCGGTTTTCTTGCCGGCCAGATCCAGGCACAGGCTGCGCAGGCTCTTGAGGATCAGGTCGAACAGGTAGGCGCCGGTGATGCCCAGTGCGAGCACCCACAGGGTCGCTTCGGCCTGGTTCGGCACCACGCGGTCGTAGACGTTCATCACGAACAGCGGCGCGGCCATGGCGATGATGTTGATCAGGAAACTGGCAGCGATGGCGTCGGCGTACAGCCAGCGCGAACGCTTGAGGGTGTCGCGAAACCACGAGCGTGCACGCGGGATCAGCGTGCCGTGGTTGACGTCGAATTTGTGCTGGGGCTGGGCGAAGAACACTTTGCCGGTGTAGTCGTCGGCCAGCAGTTCGCGGCTGACCAGAGACTCGCCGCCGTCGCTTTCGCTGAGCAGCACCCGCGCTTCGTTCTCACCCTGCCAGCCGAGCAGGACGGCACTGCGGCCATCCTTGAGCAGCAACAGCGCCGGCATGGCAATCGCCGGAATTTCTTCAAGCTTGCGTTGCAGGACTCGCCCTTGCAGCCCGGCGCGCGCCGCTGCACGGGGCAGCAGCTCGACACTCAGGCGTTGTTTTGGCAGCGGCAGGCCGGTGGTCAGCATGGCCGCGCTGGCGGGTTTCTGATGCAGCATGCAGAGAGCGAGCAGACCATCCAGTAACGGATCGTCGTGCAACGCGCGTGGATCATGACTGAGATGAACTCGACTGACTTCTGATTCCACGCTCGACACTCTTTAGCAGTTGAAAAGGGACAACTCAATTCATCCCAGGCAGCTGGACCTTGGGCTTCACGTCGTTCTGCACAACGGATGCCAAGGGTGCGACCACTCCCTGGCTCTTGAGTAACTCGCCCATGGTCGCCTTGATTCGATACTGAGTAAATAACTGAATGTTTTTGATCTCGGCCAGACGGCGCGAAGCGGTGAACAACTCGTTTTCGCTGTCGAGCAAATCCAGCAGGGTGCGTTCACCGAGGCTGAACTGACGCTGGTAAGCGGTGCGCACCGAGGTGCTGTGATCAACGTACTGCTGAGCGATCGGCACTTGGGCGTTGGCGTTGTTCAGGGCGTTCCAGGCCAGGCCCAGTTCTTCATTCAATTGGCGCAAGGCGTTGTTGCGGATGTCCAGCGCCTGGTTCGACAGGTAGGACTTGGACTCCAGGTCCGCCTTGTTGCTGCCGCCCGAATACAGGTTGAAGCGCATGCGCAGCATGGCCTGCCATTCGTTGTTGTGACCGTTCTGGCCATCGAGGTCGTTGTCGGCAGTGCGGCCCAGCTCGGCGTCGAAGCGCGGGTAGAAGGTCGACTTGGCGGTCTCGTACTGCTTCTCGGCCGCGGCGATATCGGACTCGGCCGAGCGCAGGATCGGGCTGTTTTCCAGCATTTGCTGGCGCGCTTCATTCAGGTTGGCCGGCATCATCGCCATGAACGGCGCCGGACGCTCCAGTTGATCGGGCATCTGGCCGACGGCACTGAGGAAGTTGGTTTCCGAGTCGGCGAGGTTGGTCTGCTCGGTGATCAGGTTGTTGCGGGCCTGGGCCATCCGCGCTTCGGCCTGGTCAAGGTCGGCACCGCTGCCGACGCCGCGCTGGGTGCGCAACTGGATCTGGTCGTAGATGCGCTGATGGCTCTTGAGGTTTTCTTCGGCCAGACGCACGAACTCGCGACGGGTCAGTACATCCAGGTAAACCTGGGCCACGGTCAGCGCGGTGCGTTCGGAAGTGCCGAGCAGGGAATACGCGCGGGAGTTGACGGTGGCTTGTTGACGCCCCACTTCGCTGGACGTCGCAAAACCGTCAAAAACCATTTGCGACAGACGTAAACTTGACTCACTGCGGTTCAGGGTTTCCCAGTGATTGCCGCCACCATTGGCACGGGTGGTGACGCTGTCGGTGCCTTCACGGCCATAACCGCCCAGCAGATCGACCTTGGGCAGGTATCCACCTTTTGCAGCCTTTAATTGATAATCCGCGGCCAGTCGGCTGTTGACCCCTGCCTGGATTTCCGGATGGACATCCAGCGCCTGCTGCATGGCTTCTGGTAAGGATTGTGCTTGGACGAAAGACGCGGCGAGAGCGAAGGGTAGAGCCTTGAACAGGTGCGAACGCATGGTAAAGATTTCCCAGAACTTCTTGTCTTGAATCACAGCAAATTGGTGAGCTGCGTCGGAAGATGGCAACCGGAATGACCGTATGTCGGAAAGTTTAAAACCGGAACTGGATCACACGCTGAAGGGCAGGTCGCCGCATAAATATCAATGTGACATTACTGGGGCGATTGTTTAGGATGGCACCCAGAAGGTCAATAGTTTGGCATAAAGTTAATAGCGAAAGAATCTAGCCAAAATATTGACGAATGCCAGCGTCAACTTTGTTTCACCTTTTTTTAAAGTACGTCCAGACTGAATCGGCGCAGATCGCCATCAGGTCTATGGAAGTCAACTGAACGTGACACCCGGAGAGTCTTCAATGAGCAGTGTTGTTGCCATCGTCAAAAGCATTGTCGGTCAGGTTTTCGTGGTGTCCCCAGAGGGCGTCCGTCGCGTACTCGTTGAAGGCGACCGGCTGTTTGCCGGCGATCAGGTCGACACCGGCGTTTCCGGCGCCGTGTCCCTCGAACTGGCCGATGGCCGCACGATCGATCTGGGCCGCGACACTCAGTGGAGCGCCGACACTCCGGATTCCAGCACTGACCTGGCCGAAGCCACCGCGCAAGCCGCGCCGTCGGTGGAAGAGCTGCAACAAGCCATCGCCGCCGGTGTCGACCCGACTACCGCCCTTGAATCCACCGCAGCCGGCCCGAGCGCCGCTGGGACTGGCGGTGCCGCTGGTGGCGGCCACAGCTTCGTGATGCTCGATGCGACCGCCGGCCGCGTCGACCCAACCATCGGTTTCCCGACTGCGGGCATCAACGCTGCAGGCCAGGCCGCGCAAAACATCACCGGCGGGCAGAACACCGACACCACCGCCAACGCCCTGCGCGAATCGACCCTGAGCCTCAGCGCCACGCCGAGCATCACCGAAGCCGGCGGTGTGCTGGTGTACACCGCGACCCTGACCCAGGCGCCGCTGACCGACCTGACCATCACCCTGTCCAACGGCGCGGTGATCGTGATTCCGGCCGGTTCCACCACTGGCACCGCCAACGTGCCCCTGGCACCGAACGACACTGTTTATAACGACCCGACCCAGATCGACGTGACCGTCACCGGCACCACCGGCGGCAGCGGCATCACCGTGACCCCGCCGACCACCCCGGCCACGACTCAGGTCACCGACACCATCGACACCACCACCGTCACCCTGACGGCCGGCCCAAGCGTGACCGAAGGTGGCCAGATCACCTACACCGCCACGCTGACCAACCCGGCGCAGACGCCGGTGACCGTTACCCTGTCCAATGGCTCGACCATCACCATCGGCGCCGGCCAGACCACCGGCACCGTCAACGTGCCGACCGCGCCGAATGACGTCTATAACAACGGCAGCACTGTCACCACCACCATCACCGGAGCCACCGGCGGCAACTTCGAAAACCTGGTGCCGAACCCGACACCGGCGGTGACCACCATCACCGACTCGATCGACACCACCGGCCTGACCCTGACTGCCACCGGCACCGTGGTCGAAGGTGGCCAGATCACCTACACCGCGACCCTGACCAACCCGGCGCAGACCCCGGTGACCGTCACCCTGTCGAACGGCTCGACGATTACCATCGGCGCTGGCCAGACCACCGGCAGCGTCAACGTGCCGACCGCACCGAATGACGTCTACAACAACGGCGGCACTGTCAGCACCACGATTACCGGTGCCACCGGCGGCAATTTCGAGAATCTGGTGCCGAACACGACGCCAGCGACCACCACCGTCACCGACTCCATCGACACCACCAACCTGTCGCTGAGCGCGACCGGTTCCGTGGCCGAGGGCGGTTCGATCGTTTACACCGCAACCCTGACCAATCCTGCCGGCACCCCGGTGACCGTGACGTTGAGCAACGGCTCCGTCATCACCATCGAGGCGGGTAAAACTACCGGCACCGTGACCGTTCCGGCGCCAGCCGATGACGTCTACAAAGACGCCGGCAAAATCGAAGTCACCATCAAGGACGCCACTGGCGGCAACTTCGAGAACCTGGTGCCAAGCACTGTTCCCGCTGTCACCGAAGTGACTGACACCATCGACACGTCGACGGTCAAACTGACGGCTGATTCTTCGGTTGCAGAAGGCGGCACCGTTACCTATACCGCTACGGTTGGCGCACCAGTCACCGGTTCGCCGGTGACTGTCACTTTGGCCAACGGTCAGACCATCACCATCGAAGTCGGCAAGACCACCGGCACCGTGACCACCACCGCGCCGAATGACGCATTGGCTGGCAACGCACCGCTGACCAACTCGATCACCGGCGTTTCCGGCGGTAATTACGAAAACCTCGTGGCCGACAAAACTCCGGTTTCGACCACGGTTACCGACGTTGCCGACATCACCAACCTGACGCTGAGCGCCACTGGCACCGTCGCCGAGGGTGGTTCGATTGTTTACACCGCGACCTTGACCAATCCTGCGGGCACACCAGTGACCGTGACGTTGAGCAACGGCTCCGTCATCACCATCGAAGCTGGCAAAACTACCGGCACCGTGACGGTTCCGGCGCCAGCCGACGACGTCTACAAGGACGCCGGCAAAGTCGAAGTGACCATCAAGGATGCGTCCGGCGGCAACTTCGAGAATCTGGTTCCGAGCACCGTTCCTGCCGTCACGGAAGTGACCGATACCATCGACACCTCGACCGTGAAGCTGAGTGCCGATACATCGGTGGCTGAAGGCGGCACCGTCACCTACACCGCGACGGTGGGCGCGCCAGTGACCGGCTCGCCGGTGACTGTCACTTTGGCCAACGGCCAGACCATCACCATTGAAGTCGGCAAGACCACCGGTACCATCACCACTACCGCACCGAACGATGTGCTGACCGGCCATGCACCGCTGACCAACTCGATCACGGGCGTTTCGGGTGGTAACTACGAAAACCTGGTGGCCGACAAGACTCCGGTATCGACCACGGTTACAGACGTTGCCGACACCACCAATCTGACCCTGAGCGCGACCGGCACTGTCGCTGAAGGCGGTTCGATCGTCTACACAGCTACCCTCACCAACGCCGCCGGCACTCCGGTGACCGTGACCTTGAGCAACGGCGCCGTCATCA